>JBBSBH010000110.1:0-1535 GCA_038251405.1 Chitinophagales bacterium | reverse complement strand
TACTTTGGTAAGGCGCGCCCGACCATACTCTCTGATTTGGGATGGCAGTACAGTACCACCACTTTTATAAGCTATCAATTGTGCTCCGTAGCAAACACCCAACACCGGAACATCTTTAAAAAGAGCTAAGTCTACATCGGGAGCACCCGCATCCCGAACCGAGCAAGGGCTTCCGGAAAGAATTATTCCTTTATAGGAAGAAAGAATTTCAGGAATGTGGTTGTACGGATGTATTTCGCAGTAAACATTTAACTCGCGCACCCTGCGGGCGATCAATTGTGTGTATTGGGAACCAAAGTCGAGGATGAGAATTTGCTCTGCCATGCAAAATTATTTTTTCGTGTGTTTAGGCCAGCTTGGTACTAATCTCTTGTCCATATTTAACTATTTCATTTACAATTGGATTGCTGGTATCAAAGTCTTTTTCCCGAAAAGGATGCGGTTCAATTCGACTATCAATGTTTCTTCGTAAACGCATCAAATCTACTTGTGTATCTATCAGGTTGGTATAATCTTTTAAAATTACTGCAATGTCAATATCACTATCATCATGGTGGTTGCCTTTTGCGTAGGAACCAAAAAGTATAATTTTTACAAAATCATATTTCAATTTTACTTCGTTGGCATATTTAAAAGCAACAGCTATAGCATCTCTTTTATCCATATGTGAATGATTTTTATTTTATTAATCCAGCTTTTGGCATAATCAGGAGTACATAACTTGAAAAATTCCTTTTTATAATCATCGTATCGTACATTCAAATTAAAGGAAGTAATTTCATCCAACCAATCTGCATATTCACCGGTCATTCCTACTTCAATCAATTCCCTAATCGATACAAATTATGGGTAAACGGTGCATGCTTTTTTAAGCGCTTTACATATAAAGCCTTTAGCAATTTTTCAGTCGAGATATGACCCAGAAATAATGCCCATTGATATGATTTTGAATTATATAAAGTCAACATCGTTTCAAAATCATCATTTGATGTTTCGATCCAGTGTTTAATAATTCTATCAAAGTCAATATTCGAATTATTTTCTTCCATCAATTATTCTTCAAAGTGGACAAAGATAACACTTTCAAAACTTTAAATTTCAATTGGTGAGGTGGAACACAGCCCCAGATTTTCATTATCAGAAAGATTTAGGCCTAAGGTATAGCTAACTTTGTTAAGAGGCTTAAAATAGAAATTTTCCGGGTTTACCATCATACTCAAATAAGATATTGATGGTCCGCCAAAAAGCTCGGCATGAAATGTTGGCTGAGCGGAAAGCCTATGGAATAATAACATCAACAGCACAATCCAACAAATTCTCAGCTTATTCCAATTAATAGCCATCTACAATATCCGTGATGGTCAGTTCGCGATCTACCCCACCGGTGTTCACATTTCTTTGGAGGTAAATATACCGGGAACAGAGAATTATTTTTTTGCTAAACCTCTTGATAGGTCATACGGGCGATGGTTCAATTTATAAAATCAGATTTATTATCCCGTACTCGATTTAACGAACCAATCCGTTATCTACTT
>JBBSBH010000109.1:0-1672 GCA_038251405.1 Chitinophagales bacterium | reverse complement strand
GGCATAGGCGTCAACTTAAGCAAATGAGTCTTAGCTCTTGTTCATAGTTCTTTCTATCCTTTCGACGCTCATAACAGCAGTATTTGATTACCATCTGCATCGATTCGCTGCTAATATAATTTTTCTTCTTTACGGCTTTTAGTAATTCGGTGATCAAAATAATATTATCTTTTATATATCTGACCAATTTAAGAAGGCTAATTATATTTCCCATTTTTTTATAAATCCTGATGTAAATATTCGCATATATGAACTGCGTAATTATTATCATTAATATCATTTTGCCTAACAGAATGAAGGTGAGTTGATGCTTTGGAACATTATGTATTTTATCTGCATTCAGATGACTTTTCATTGCTTTAAAAATAATCTCAATGCGCCATCTCAAAGCATATAAAGAAAAAATTTCTTCGAATGTAATTTCTTCTTCTATAGAGGTAAAGAATATAGACCAGGAAAGGAGTTGTAACAACTCTTTACTTGCAACTCCTTTTGTTGATTTTTTTAATTGATATCTTCTTTTGTTTGCAACTGCATCCTTTACCCTAACTGCAAATAGCGTAACAATTGGACCATCAGCACTGCCTATTCTGAGTTTTATTTTGAGCCTGCTTGTATTTTTTACCAGTTCGTAGATATTAACCCCCTGACCTGTGTTCGCATCATAATATTTAAACCCATGGTAATAGCGGTAGATAAAATCAGCCTTGTATTCTATAATTCTTCGTATTTCTGCTAAGCAGCAATAACCTCTGTCTCTAATAATGAGATCCCCTTTTTTGATGATTAGTTTACATCCGGCCAATAAATCATTTATAAAATATGGGTCTATGGAAAAAAGCGTAAATGCATTTGCCTTAAGATCAAAACCAAATTGTATTCGGGCATTTGATACTTGTGTAATCTGATTTTTTACTCCCGAAAAATATTCGAACAGCCTTTGTGGAAGTTTAATAATAGTACTGTCCTGAATAATAATTCGTTTGAATTTAGATTTAAGAGAGTTATTTGAAAGCCCAACTTTGATTTGCAATATTTCGTTGAAAATCCGGTTAATGTAAAGCAGAAATTCTTTTTTGCTCATCGCCTTATGTATTGCTTGTTTAAAAACGGATTTATCCATTGTTTCTAAAAATGTACTAGCCATAGTATTATAACTCACAATCTGCTTGGATACATTTAAAAGCAGTATGGTTAAATAGTCAAGACCATTGAGTTTTCTGAACCGCTTAATGAAGCCCGTATCACGTGCAACACTGTTAAGATATTTTTCTGTAAACCCAAGTCCGTGTAGGATATTCGTATTTTTTCGCATAGGTAAAAAGGTACGACAAAAACATTAAATAATAGTATATATACTATTATTTAATTTGCCGTATCTTTACATCAATAAATTTTCAAATGGGATATAAAGCAAAGATTCAAAGAGTAGACAGAGGTGCTACAAAGTCATTCTATATTAATTTCCCTGCAGCTGTTGCAGAAGCATGTCTTATAGAAAAGGGTGAGGAAATGGAATGGATCATTGAAGACAAGAATACCTTTTTTCTGCAACGAGTAAAAGTGATTCCAACGAGACAAAATAAACTAGAAGGGAAGAAAAATCCTGACCAAAAAATACCTAAAAAATAAAATCCTACTTGATTATAATTTCCTTAAGTTGACGCCTATG
>JBBSBH010000108.1:0-1838 GCA_038251405.1 Chitinophagales bacterium | reverse complement strand
ATTTATGATATGGAAATCTTCGATCGATGGGGGCATATCGTTTTTTCAAATTTTAATCTACAAATGAATAACCCATCAGGCTCATGGAATCCCACTGATACCAATACCCCACCTGCGGTGTACGTGTACAAATTCGTCATTTATACTACCGCTGGAAACGTATTGAAGGCTGGGGATGTAACGGTGGTGCGGTAAGGGAATGACAAATGAAGTTCGCTTTGGAAAGAGTTGAGGTCTTAAAAATAAAAATCATTCATCTTAGATTGTGATTTTTATGGTCAAAGTTAAAGTTTTAAAAAGTATAGTTAAATATCATATTAATAAAATTTTAATCTCTTAATTTTAAGTTATAGTTATATCGAATTGCCAAATACTATTTGTAACTAAGGAGAACAATAAAAACATTATAAACTAACCCATTTCTGCATGGGTATGCAGTTCTCTTCATTATGCCTGATCCAATAAGATATGATCATTCCAATTAACAGGCAGATCACCGTCCAAATTAATAACCAATATTACTTTGAGTAGCCACTACTCTCCGGACTGTGGAGGTGAATGGCAATTCGACTCCTCCACTATCTTCTAGACCTACCTATTTATCAGAATGTATTTAACATTATTTAATTTTTAAAATACATATCATGAAAAATATATTAATAAATTATAGAGATATTTCTGCGGTGCTCATAATAGCCATCTGCGCAGCTAATATTTCTTTCGCACAACCTTATACTCTTTTAAGCGAAAATGATTTTTGGTCATTTGGTTACACAGTAAATAACCACACTTTCGGTGTAGAAACTACTTATTCGAATTTATCATATAGTAGTTCTACAGATATATATAGTACATCTTGTGGGATTCATGAAGGATTATTCTCTAATCTTAATTCAAATGCAAGCACAGCAGACAATAAGATTAAAATAACACCTTCTTCTGTAAATAATTATACTAATTATACTGATGGGGTATCGACACTTGACCTGCTTAGATTAGACCAGCATATAACAGGTACTTCAGTATTTACAAATGGGTTTCAAAAACTTTCTGCTGATGCAGAAAATGACCTAGACATTGATACTCTTGATTTGAATCAAATTCGAGATTTGATTTTAGGAACTCGTAGTGATTTGGATAGAAATAGTTGGGAATGGATGGGTGCGCAAGCTATTGGTGCGGTTCCAACTGGCTTTCTGAATGATCCCTGGAATTATTGTTCAAGTAACTTGGGTAATGTAATTGAGATAACAGGTCTGACAAGGACTCAAATAGAAAATGGTGTAAATACAGGAATTAGGTGCACCAAAATAGGAGATGTATATGCTACTTCCGGCACTAGTGCCAACTCTTGGGTATGTGGCTCAGGTAGCTATATTAAATCCCCCCAAGTAGTGGAATCGCGGTCTACTATAGATACTAAGAGGACTGATTTGATTGGCATTGGAAATGAAATTGTGGTTTCATTACAATTGCAAAAATACGAAGACATATTGAGCATTGAGTTGCCTATCTTTTTAGATCCTGATTTTTTAGAAATAAAATCAATAGATTTTGAAAATGGCTTTTCGCCATTCTGGCATTTCAATAAAAAACTCAAAAGACTAGTGCTCCTACAATGGAATCAAAATTCCTTAGCTCTTGAAAATGGATCCATTGCTAGAATTCACTTGATATCTAAAAAAAGCAATTTTGATATCAATAAAGCCATTAAATTTAGTCCTGATAGAAATGTAGAAATATCAAATAGAAATATGGAGCTCGCCAATGCAACTGTGAGTTTAGCTGTAGAAAGAATAGATGTTAAAAATTTAGATGCCAGAATATTGCAATCTAAT
>JBBSBH010000107.1:0-1900 GCA_038251405.1 Chitinophagales bacterium | reverse complement strand
GCATTCCGGTTTGCCTTTATATTTTTTATCCTGTTTATAGTATTTCTCGACTGGTCTATCAATCCTGTTTTCACTTATTTTTACTATAGCGGAGGCCTCGCAGAACTTTCAGATGGAGTCATTTCTTGGGTCGGAAAACACATGTTTCGCATTCATTATACTATTATATCACCCTATGATGGACAGCATAATGACAGAATATATATCTATTTGCTTTATTTCATAATGGCGGCAATCGCTTTAATTGGAACAATTCTCTGGAGTGTATTAGACAGGAAACGCACAAACTATCAAACGTTGTATTATTGGATTACTACTATTGTGCGTTATTATTTAGCATTCACATTATTCCTATTTGCATTGGAGAAATTTTTTAAAATGCAATTTGCAGATCTTGGGCTTTATACATTGACCGAGCCCGTTGGAAATTTGACGCCAATGAATTTGGCTTGGGCTTTTTTTGGATATTCTTATGGCTATAATATTTTTATAGGTATAGCCGAAAGCGCTGCATTATTACTACTTTTTCGCAGAACAATGATCTTTGGTGCAATCCTCACAATGGGCACTCTGCTCAATGTGATGGCGGTAAATTTCAATTATGATGTTCATGCTAAGATGTATCCAACTGCCTTATTCGTAATGACCCTTTTCCTATTGCTCCCTTATATAAACAAATTGATCAAATTTTTCTTTACTAATCAGGCTACTTCACTTCCTCAAATTCAAGCACCTGTATTTAAAAAACGGTGGATGAATATTTCAAAAAATGTTTTCAAAGTTTTATTAATTGGATGTTTCACAATTTTTCCAGTCAAGGACTATTTTGGGTACACTCAAAAAAAGGAAATGAGCAGAACTCAATCCGAAATAGTAGGAGTTTTTGATGTTAAGAAATTTGTTGTTAATAAGGATACCTTATTAGATGGAAACCCACAATGGTGGAACCAAATAGTAATTGGAGGTTCAAGGGGGCGAATCCGCCTTCAGGGTGATAGTATTGCATATATGTTTGTATCTGTGGATAATAAAGACCTCTTAGTGTATAAAGACCAAAAATATTTATCTACTAATGAACAAGAGATATTTAATGAGTATGGTTTTAGTCAAAGTATAGCCATGAACGTGGATTCGATATTGATAGCACGGCAAGTAATGAGCAGGTTTCAATTCATGTTAACCGATTCCACTGTGCTCATGTTAAAAGGAAAAATTAACCATGATTCCATATTCATCACCGCAAAAAGACGACCAGTTGAAATAAAAGACTTCAGACTGATAAAAAATGGTTTTCATTGGGTGACTGATTAACCTTGCATGCACATGGGCTGTTCGACATTTGTAATATCAACGATAGATAAAAAGAATTTAAATATAAGCTATCAAAACTCGGGATTGCAAATCCCGAACAATTTGTCTAAAAAGCCTATGCAGTTTTATAAATAAAAATAACTTTAGCAACAAGATAACTCTACAAAGGATATGAAGCCATCTGTCAATTTTCTTGTGATCACATTGCTGGGTCTGGTAATACTCAGCTTTTCATTTATAGAGAATTTAGAACAATACTGGTCAGATATTCCACGCATTTGGACTAAAGAAGCACTTAAAAACTGGGAGTTGCCCAATGCAAATCCCGATTATTCTGTTGAACCTGTACGCGAAGAGTTTTATTATGCATTACCCGAGCGAATAATTTATAAGACGTATCCAGTTTACCACCCCGACTATGAGCCGCAAGGTTATTGGGAATGGTTACACGAACAAGATGCACAAATTGTCTTTGATGCCTCTCAACTTAAGACAGAGAAAGACTGGATTAAAGCCGGTGAATTACTGTTCAATTCAAGGCCGTATTCATGAAGTCCGACTCAAACTATTTCTTCACCATGTTCTGGAT
>JBBSBH010000106.1:0-1949 GCA_038251405.1 Chitinophagales bacterium | reverse complement strand
TTGTTAATCTGGAAATGATAAGTGTTTTTATTTTAGTTGAATTGGGATAGCATTTTTTTTATTTGCTGATCCTGCTCCTTATATTTTATCTCAGCTATCCATGATTTCAGGCTGGTGACTTTTGATTCCAGTTCCTTTTTCCTGTTTTGTGCGCACTTTTCTATTTTTCACTTAACTAACTGACAATCAATGGCTATTTTTTGATTTTGGGTGTCTGGTTAAGAATGGGGTAAGATGGTACTACATTGTAATGATGTTTATCAGGAAAAAGAAAAATGAGAGTGGTAGTATCAGCATACAAATCATAGATAAATCGACAGGGAAATACAAAGTCATAAAAACTATAGGTAGTTCAGAGGATAAAAACGAGATTGAATTTCTTTATAAAAAAGCTATACGGGAAATAGATATCATATCCGAACAACCCCTTTTACCATTTGAAGCGACGGCAGAACTGGAGTTTATCGATACCTTTATCAATAGTATAGAAGGGCTATCCTTAGTTGGTCCAGAATTACTTTTAGGGGTTATTTTTAATGAAATAGGTTTTAATCAAATACCCGAACAACTTTTTAGACATCTAGTAATTACGAGGCTTGTTTATCCAGTAAGTAAATTGAAAACAGCAGATTATCTATTTAAATATAAAGGGATAGAAATAAGTGTGTGGAGTATTTATAGATATTTGGATACCCTGGATAGCCAGCAAATAGAACGAATCAAGAAAATAAGCATAGATCATACGTTAGAAATTCTAGGAAAAAGGATATCAATTGTATTTTATGATGTCACTACTTTATATTTTGAAGCCAGGGACGAGGATGATTTTCGCAAAACGGGGTTTAGTAAAGACGGCAAACATCAAAACCCACAAATTATCTTAGGCTTATTGGTAAGTGAAAATGGATATCCATTAGATTATTGCATCTTCGAAGGTAGCCAATATGAAGGGAGTACTCTACAAACAGTAATAAAACAATTTGAAAAGCAATACGCTCCAAGTCAACTTGTAGTAGTTGCAGATGCAGGCATGCTGTCGAAAGAAAATCGGAAATTTTTAAATAGCGATAAGTATAGATATATATTAGGTGCACGAATAAAAAATGAGGCATCTGACTTAAAGGAACAGATATTAAAATTGGACTTAAAGGACAATCAAAGCATCAGGTTTGAATTAGATGGTCAAACGAGATTGATCATAAGTTATAAGGAAAAGAGAGCTCATAAGGATGCTCATAATAGAAAAAGAGGTCTCGAAAAATTGAAGAAAAAGGTGGTTGCTGGAAAACTGACAAAGCTGCATATTAACAACAAAGGATACAATAAATATCTGGTTATAGAGGGTGAGGCTACAATAAAAATAGATGAAACTAAATGTGAGAAGGATAAAAAATGGGACGGATTAAAGGGGTATATCACCAATACTGATCTGGAGAATGATGCTGTAATCGAAAAATACAATCAACTCTGGCAAATCGAAAAAGCATTTAGAATATCCAAATCTGATTTGCAAATAAGACCAATTTATCATAGACTTAAAGAGCGAATTGAGGCTCACATTTGTATTGCATTTGTTGCTTGTAAGTTATACAAGGAACTCGACCGCCAATTAAAGATTAAAGAAAGTGCTTTGAGCCCTGAAAAAGCTATTGATGTAATGAAAACAATCTATCAAATTACCTTCCAAACACCCTATTCAAGCAATACCTACAAAAGGTTATTAATTAAAATAAAGAACAAGCTGATCTAGTTAAGCTTTTTGATCTAAAATTACCTGAATAGATGGGTGTCCGGTTGCACAAAACAGGTGGGCATGCGGGATGCCAATGAAAGCCTGGCTTTAGTGATTCGAACAGGAGTATTATTTATGATAGTGCTTTTAGCCGCAGTGATTAATAATGGATTCAAAGAGATCAGGCAAGTTCCCACCCGAGCCTGGCTATGGTTTG
>JBBSBH010000105.1:0-2015 GCA_038251405.1 Chitinophagales bacterium | reverse complement strand
TTCTTGCGAAGTACAAGAAGGCAATCCCAAGCAATCAATTTTTTATATACCATTCTTCCTTGATCTCCTGACGTATTTCATCTATAATAATCATCTCCGACATTAGCGCTCTTATTGTTGCGATTATATTCATTTTCCATTTGGAATCATTCGGACTTATAAATCCTTTTGAATCTTTCCATCTAATCGAAAAGTGCCAGAAATTACAGTTGGTGGGCGTATGCCGAACGATCGCCCGGGCCGCTTCATCTGATGGTTTGTCTGCCTTTTTATTGAATGGTATAGATATGCCGTTTATTTTATCTATTTGTAAAAAAAACCAGCCGACATTTTTGTTGATTTCGAAATCCTCCTGGTACAATGGCACGTCTACTCTGGAATTCCAATCCCAGTATGATCTGAAATATTTTTTATTGTCTCCAATTAAATCTATTTCATTATGATGTAACTTAAAGACTCCCGGCAGATTGGTAGAATAGTCAAAACAATCAGAAGCAGTTTCAAGGCCAAGTAATTCTTCTTTAATAATAGGTGAAAAATCGTCCAGGAGAGCCTTTTCTAAAACTTTTTCTGCATATAAAATAACCTAAATTTTCCGTAATTTCTTTAAAATTCGGCTGTGGCAAAAGCTCTTCCGGATAATGCATATTCAGCAGTTTGATTCAAATAGGTTGAATAATCAATTACGGGATTGTCGAAATACTGCTTTATTGCTAATATCATATCTTCTAATGAACCAGAATTATTAAACTCCAGGTGTTGATTCTTGAAGATATTAACCGCCGTCTCACTTTGCCATCCTGTTATCTCGTCAAAAAATACTTCTGTATAAATATTCCCTTCTTTTGTTTCAGCTTTAATTACCAGGCTATTTAATGAAGTAATTTGAGCATAAACAGAAGTCGAATTAAGATATAAAAATGTATCCCAAATACCTGAGAAAGCAACCGCGAAATCCTGTGGATTTATATTTTTTAAAAGTTCCGGATTTTTTCTAATCTGATCGTTAATTGAATCTACAACTGCCATCCGGCTTTTTGATAAGTCTTCATTAAAAAATCCTTCTTGGAAGTTATCCAATGTTACATCTTCCCACCTGTGACTATGATCTAAATGAGAATAATTCCAATAATATTCATTAAAAGGAAGCGTATTAGTCATAATTACAATTTAAGCATATTCAGGGTTAAGGGTTTGTAAAAATTCATCAGTAAGCAAGCGAAAAAAGGTCTTTTTTTCAATTGTATGAAGTTGATCAAGATTGACTAATAATTCATCCACATTTTTACAACTCAATTTTTTTTGAACAATATCAACATCGAGAAGCGATGTAAAACTTAAAGGTTCTTTTTGATTAGCCAAAACTGCGTTTACAGGCAATTTACTGGCAATATTAATTGTCTTAAAAATATTATCTTTCTCAAATGTTAACCTATATGAGCTATTTGAAATGGTCTCATCACTAAAAGATGTTTCGGCTTTAAAATTAATTTTTTCGAGGATATCAATATTTGCAAATTCGCTAATATACCTGATTCCTGCTTGGAAATAATTTGTAAAATACCCGGTTTTTGAAAGCTCTGTAAACACTGAATCTATATAACTTCTGTATCTCTGCCACCCAATATAGCTATTTATACAATTAAATGCCAGTGATTGGTTTGGAAATAATTGTAGCCGAACCTGGTCTTTAATAAAAAAATACTGCCTGCCCGTCGAAAGCTCAATGATCATTCCTTTTTGCGGAACCTGTGATTGCGCCCGGTTGGCATATTTCCAGCCTGCATTAGTAAGAGCTGCGTAAAAAATGCCAATTAATGGTTCAAAAGGAATTCCGGCCTGAAAATATACCTGAACGATAGAATCCCTGATCCGGTCAGGTGTAATCTTTACAGGAATCTCCATACTATAGGTAAATGAATGTATCTTAAAACATCTAATTTAAAACAAAAAAAATAAAGCTAGATAAAAGGGCTCTTTTTAACCTCACAAATTAAAACCACTGCTGTCCGTAC
>JBBSBH010000104.1:0-2053 GCA_038251405.1 Chitinophagales bacterium | reverse complement strand
TTTAATCTTAAAGACATTCTGCACTATCGGGAGCTTCTATATTTCCTGGTTTGGCGGGATGTGCTCATCCGATATAAACAAACGATTTTGGGTGGACTTTGGGAAATATTTAAACCGCTGTCCACCATGATTATCTTTACCGTTTTCATGGGGTATATTATACGGGTTCCATCTGATGGTGTGCCGTATCCAATTTTTTATTATTCTGCGCTTTTGCTCTGGACTTTTTTTGCTCAGTCAATGAATATGGGCAGCCTGAGTATTATCGGCGCTTCCAGCCTTGTAAACAAAATATATTTTCCCAGGATTATCATTCCCACCACCGCTGTTTCATCCAGCTTTTTTGATCTGCTAATGGCATTCCCTGTGCTCATTGTGTTTATGATCTACTATGGCATTTATCCTTCATGGAAAATCATCTTCCTTCCAATTATTTTACTGCATGTCGCAATTAGTTCACTGGGTATCGCCCTGATTTTTTCAGCTTCAATCGTTCGTTACAGAGATCTTCAAAATGTATTGCCTGCGTTTACGCAAAGTTTGATGTTCGCAAGTCCCATCTTTTACCCGGTTTCCATGATCCCCCAAAAATGGCTGCCTTTGTATGGTTTAAACCCCATGGCTTTCGCAGTGGAAGCATTTAGGTACATGCTTTTCGGCGGTGTCGCAAAAAATTTATTGTATTTGACTCCGGGCATTTTTGTGGGTTTAGTGGCGCTGTTCATAGGGTTCAAGTACTTCCAAAAGGCAAGTTGCTCGTTTGCCGATTGGATTTAGAAAATGAATAATAATTCAATAGTTTGCAATGGCATCTCTAAGAAATATGTTATCGGCTCCCACATTGATAAAACTCTGACTTTTGCAGAGGCTTTGGTTGATTCAATTAAGCACCCGTCAAAATTCATCACCCGTAGGCTCAGTGAGTCCGATTTTTGGGCGCTGAAGGACATTTCATTTGAAGTAAAGCAAGGTGAAACCCTCGGAATAATAGGTCGCAATGGGTCCGGCAAGAGCACTCTGCTGAAAATTTTATCAAGAATAACATCCCCTACTTCTGGAGAAGCAATCATCTACGGAAAAATGGTGAGCTTGCTTGAAGTGGGCACGGGTTTTCATCCTGACTTGACCGGACGGGAAAACATCTTTTTGAATGGCGCGATTCTCGGAATGCCTCACAAAGAAGTCTTACGCAAATTTGATGAAATCGTGGACTTTTCAGGCATTGAGGAATTCATAGATACTCCCGTGAAGAAGTATTCCAGCGGTATGTATGTGCGATTGGCCTTCTCGATAGCCGCTCACGTTGAATCCGAAATTGTCATTTTTGATGAGGTGTTGGCTGTGGGTGATTCCAAATTTCAGGAGAAAAGTCTGAATAAAATATCCGACATAGCTACTTCTGGGCGAACAGTTTTATTTGTTAGTCACGAGATGGGCGCCCTTAAGAGCTTGTGCAAAAAAGCCATTGTCCTGGATAAAGGCAAAATAATTTACAGATCGGATGATATTGAGAAGGCGGCCGAATTTTACGAAAACAGGGCCTGATTTATTGGCTGTTTAAGAAGTCCGACTTAGCGCCTCCCAAACGGCGTTATGGACACCCCGCTGACTGATCATTTAGTATTCACTTAAAAAGTGGCTGTAACGGCTATCACGCTATCACAAAATCCTGCAAAGTTATCCTACCTCTTAAATCTCGTTGTCTCCTCTCTATCTGTGTTTCGTGAAAAATAAGCCAGGGTGATCATCTTTTTTCGGAATTCCTTTGTCTAACTATTAAATTGGCAATTTGTTAAGACCGGTAATGATATTTTTTGTTGATTCAGAAATATTAACGCAGCCCCTCTTAGGACTAATCAACAGTGGGCGGATTGTTCAACTGCATGGTAATGCTTAAATAAACAATGGTGGAAAAACACTATGCCGAATCATGTGAACTGGTATTGCTTTATTAGTTCATGAATGGGTCTTTTAGATCTGAGGCTTTTTCTTGACACCGCCATTGCAACGAGACTATGAATATGTATGAATCAAATAATAATGCAGCGCATCT
>JBBSBH010000103.1:0-2068 GCA_038251405.1 Chitinophagales bacterium | reverse complement strand
TTTGGATGCAAAGAACGTTATTGTAATGAAACGCAGCATGGCCGCCGGTTATGCAGCCATCCCGAATAACCTTTTCTACCATGCTAAAAACCGAATGCTTTTTGGTGATGCGAAAGTTACTTTGCAGAAACTGGTGGCTGAGATCAAGAGTTTGTAGATCAGCATAATACTTAAATTTATTATTAATCAAAAACCGGCGGAGAAAATATCCCGCCGGTTTTTTTCTGCTCCAATTGAATTATTTGAAAAAATAATTTTAACAGTAATAAATCGATACATCCTGGCGAGTAATACAGGAGGAATTTTATAAACACATCTGTTCAAACCTGATTTCGCCTCAAAAAAAACAGGATTATAGAAAATTGTTTTGAACTTTAAACAAGTGCATTGAATTTCAGCAGCAATATTTTATATCTTCGGAGTCTTAATATATTTCAATTATGAGGATATCACAAAAACTTATTACAATAGTTAGTTTAACTCTTCTGGTTTTAAGCGCTTGCAAAAAGGATCCTGAAGAAGTTAAGCCCGTGACAGATCCTGGTATTCTTGAAAACATGTTATCCTGGAATTTTGCTTCTGTTCCACTGAGGTTTCCCGAATCAAGTCTAACGAATAATGTTGCATATGGATTTAACCGGGCAAAAATGAGTTGGTATAATATTGATCCAAAAATATTCTATGATAAAAGTTCAAACCTGAGACCACCAAATCTTTCATTAGATGATATGTCGGCTGATGATTGCAGGGTTATTTTTGAAACAGAATTATTTCCCACTAATCAGAACCAGTACTACCCTGCAATCTTTAATGTGTTTAACATCGATTATTATCCATCAGAAAGAGGGCCTTGGAATTATGATACTCAAGCTTCATCCTTTTCGGCAGGTATTGGTAAGGATGGAAAACTTAATGAACCAGGCACCCGATGGAGTGGGATTACCAAAGATTTGTCAGATATAGATTACAAAATCAACTACCTGGATTTCTGGCTAATTGATCCCTTTTCAACATACCCTGATGCAAGCGGAGAATTATACTTCGATATAGGTGAAATAAGCGAGGACGTATTGAAAGATGGGCTTTTATCAGCAGAGAATATTAATGATGGGTCTTCAACATCAACAGAATGGGGATTAGTAAAGCCTGTTTCTAATGTTGGTTCATTTCCGGGTACTAACACAACTCAGTATGATACTGGCCTGGATGAACTTCTGAATACGGATGAAACTAATTACTTTTCAGGATACTTAAATGATATAAACTCTTTATGTGATCCTACAGTTTATGCAACTATACTTAAAGATCCTGCAAATGATAATTATCATTCATTCCTGGGTACTGATTACACTGAAATGAATTATAAAGTCCGTGAAAGGTATAAGAATTTTAATGGAGGAGAACAAAATTCATTTCAAGGATCAAATGAAAATACAATTATATATCAACATAGCCCTAATTCAGAAGATATCAATAGTAACGGCAAACTGGATACTCTTAATAATTATTATGAATATAAAATCAGCATCAAAAAAGAATCATTTGTGTTTGGCTCAAATTTTATCGAGAATATCTTTAGTAGCATGATAGTCCATTTGTATAATGGTCGTATGGCAGATACCAGGTTTTACCATTTCCGTATCCCCTTAACAGAATATTCTGCTAAATATGGAAATCCAAATCTATCTTTAAACCCGAAATTTATTCGCTTATACATGACCGGGTTTACCACCCCGGTAAATTTGCGATTTATCAATTTTAAATGTAGCGAAGAAATAATAGAGTATCCAAGCATCCAATAAATGGATTGTAACTATTTGATTCTGAAAGTACTATTTAACACTTTTGTTTGCGAGAAATCAAATTCATTATTCCTCTTTTTTTATCGAATAAGTATTCTACTTTTGCATAGGATATGAATCAGGTGTCATATCGGCGAAATATGGAATATTACATCGGCATTGACGACACGGATAACCTCGAAAGTAGGGGAACAGGCTTCCGTGCGCGGCAGTTGGGCAGCATGCTGGAAGAGGCCGGGATTGCAAAACTCATTTGCATCACCCGT
>JBBSBH010000102.1:0-2128 GCA_038251405.1 Chitinophagales bacterium | reverse complement strand
TTTCAGCCTTCGTAGGTGACCGCTCCTTTCAGACAGCCAAACCCTACTACTCGTGAGAGCCGCCGTCTGGTCTCCGACCAACGGCGAAACTATCATAATGAATCCAACCTAACCTTCACAAGATATCTTCCAATTAATTTTATAGATTCGCCCCGCCATAATTGCCAAACCGCCTGTTAGCAGCATACCCTTTTTCATTAGTCATTTTAAAAAGCCCTGAACCTTCAACCAATCCCCAAATCTTTCAATCCAACCATCAACTGGCAAACCTTGTTTTTTCATGCCGAAGCCGTGTCCACCTTTTGAATATATATGAAGCTCCGCTTGTTTGCCAGCAGTAATCCATTGCTTATATAAATCAGTATTAGATGCAGAAATCATGTCGTCGGCAGCACTTAAAATAAAAAGCGATGGTGAATTGTCTGGTATTTTTTGTTGCATTGGTTGACCACCATATATAATTCCTGCAAAGTTTGGCACAACTGTTTTATCGCTGTTCATTGAAACACCTTGCGCAATTGCTGTACCGGCAGAAAATCCAATCACTCCAATTTTATTTGTATTTATTGAATATTCAGCCGCATGTTGTTTTATATATTTCATTGCCTGAATACCATCAGCTATTGCTAAAGCGGTAATGTTCATAAATTCATTCATCAATTTTGGGTCAGGAGATTGACTGCTGTCCGGAGATTTTTTCGGAGAAGCGCCCATCATATTCGTAATCATTGTATAGGATTTTTCAAAATTCGCTATTGTCTCCCCTGTATTCATTATACGATACTTCAATACAAAAACTGTAACTCCTTTTGCAATCAGCCATTTTGCAACATCTGTACCTTCTGATTGCCATGATAACCATTGAAAGCCACCACCCGGGCATACAACAATAGCAGTACCATTTGGCTTTGCCGGTTTAAATATGGTGAGTGAAGGGTCAGTAACATTTCGCACCAATAGACCATTTAGCATAGGGTAGGTAAACTCAGATTCTTTCTGTGTCCAGTTTTCTGAACCAGGTGCTTTAGTTTTATACAAGCGAACTACATCCTGTGCATTTGATATTGTAAATGCTAAAATCAGTGATATTGTTATTATACTATTTTTCATAATTTTTTTTATTTGATAATAGAACAGTTATTTATTTGTCATCAGCATTGGTGCCTTTTGATAGCGTCATTGAAATTTGACCAGCATGATGTGAATTGTGAAAAAGAATATGAGACAAAAGTCTTAACCGGGAGATTGTTCCAAAAAATGGCGTATCAATCATCCCCAACCATTCTTCATCAGCAGTGGTTTGTATAAGTTCCTCAAGGATGCTGTATCCTTTATTTATCAGCTGCCTGCTTTCGTCTATGTTGTTTCCTTGTCCTTCATCTGTTTTGCCAATAGTGGTATTTTGTACATCTGAAGAAACTCCAAAAAATGTTGGAAATAAATTAATCGTTTCTACAATATGACGATAAATAAACCCTGTTGAAGCTGCCTGTTTGTTTAATCTAAAACCGGCATTTTCATTTGAAATTTTATCAAACGCAAAAGAACATGTCATTTGGTTTTGCGCTAAAATGTTTTGAAGAAATTCTTTTTGCATACTTATAATTTTTATGTGTTCTTTTATGAAAATTAATTATTTGAATAATTGCATTACATATCAATAACAAATAAGTCTTGCAAAATTGGACAGTGAATTGATTTTTTATTTGTCAAAGCATAACATTTTTGAAGCAAGTGCTGTCACTTGTCACATCCTGAAAAAAGTTGACTCCGTTAGCGCAAGTTTGGTAGCCTTGGCATTGTGCGTAATCCATACTTCCCGTAAAGACGGGACAGGTGATGCGTTGTAGTAAAGAGATTTGTACTTTTAATTTATGAGCAGAAAGTATAAATTTCACGACAACGATAAACTGTATTTTATACAAGAGATGAGGATTGCAAGTATAGCAGTGCAAGAGATTTCTGCGGGATGATGGGATTAGTTGAATTAAATTATAGTTAGTAATCAATGGGTTAACCCCCGAGATACCCACGCACATCAAAACTGATTTATTTAATGTATAGAAAAGATTTATTCGGGTAACACTCCCCGGCTGTTAGCATGTTTCCAATGGTGAGGTAAGAGTTC
>JBBSBH010000101.1:0-2129 GCA_038251405.1 Chitinophagales bacterium | reverse complement strand
ATGTCGACACCGCAAAACGCTGGTCAGTGATGCAGCCCGATTCACCAATAGAATGCAGAAATGTTTACGAATGATGAATTTAAGATTAGATGTAGTACTAGCAGATATCACTGGCGTTTCAGGAATGAAGATTATTAAAGCCATACTCGAGGGGCAAAGAGACGGTAGCATGCTAGCCACACTAGCCGACTCCAGAGTAAAAAAATCTAAAGAAACTATAGCAGATGCATTACAAGGTAATTTTCAAGATCAGCTATTGTACCAATTGAAAGATAATTTGGAAGCGTATGAATTTTTACAATCAAAGATTAATGGAGTAGATAAAAAGATCGCAAAACTGGGTGAGGAAGTGCCCATTATCAATGATATCAAGTCAGAAGAAGTGATTCTGACCAAGAAACAAATTAGAGGAAAGAATCAACCCCAAATACCCATACAACGAATAAGTTATCAGCTATATGGCACAGATCTATCTGCCATAAAAGGGGTAAGTGTAAATACTTTACTCACGCTGGTGTCCGAAGTGGGGAGTTCAATTAATAAATTTCGAAACAGTAAATCATTTGTATCGTGGCTTAGGCTAGCACCGAATAATAAAATATCAGGAGGAAAAAAATTAAGCTCAAGAACACCCAAAGGCAGCAATCCACTTGCTATAGCCCTACGAGATGCTGCCAATGTCATTGGTAACCAAAAAACAAATGAATTAAATCTGGTGTCCTTTTTCAAGAAAATTGCTTTTAAAAAGGGGCGAGGTGCCGCTATTACTGCAACAGCAAGAAAACTAGCCACTATCATATTTAATATGATTCAAAAAAAAGAACCTTATAATCCACACCTTCACGAAGCTATTAAAATGAAAATAAAGGCAAAAAAAATGGATGCAGCAAAAGTACTACTAAAAAAAAGCGGGTTCATTATAATTGATAATGAGGGAGTTATAATGAGTTAGATGGAATTTTGCATTAGACTTTCTATTCAAAATCTGAGATGTTGAAAATGAATGATTTATATTGATTTAAAATGGTAAGAAATAATTACATTTTCAAAACTCAGATGCTGATATTCATCATCTGCACTCATAGGAGGTTAACTTCGATAAATAGTTGGTTTTCAATTCAACTATTTCATCGACCGTTGGCAATTTTTGCTTCAGCTGCAAAAATTGGGTTGAAACTGAAGGATCAGTAATCGGGTACGTTTTAATCGATCTCACTTTCTATCTGGTCGAATTCACTTGTCATTCCTAAGACAAAATTAGATATTTGTGAAAACAACATATCATGATTGAAACTAATGACTTAGGGAATAATGTGCATGACCAGGAAGCTAATTCTGTAATTCGAAATCACCTTGTTTGGGCTATGGGAGCTGGATTTATCCCTGTACCAGTGGCTGATTTTTTTGCCGTAGGTGCTATTCAATTAGATATGGTAAGACAATTGTGCAGAGTGTATGAATTGGAATTTAAAGAGTCTGAGGGCAAGGCCATTATCACTTCGCTCACCTCTGCGGGATTAGCCAGGTTTGCTGCACGAACGGTAGTAAAATTCATTCCGGGGGCGGGCAGTTTTATTGGAGGTATGGCCGTATCCGTTTTGTCAGGCGCCTCTACTTATGCATTGGGTCAAGCCTTTAAAAAGCATTTTGAGACTGGAGGCACATTTCTGGATTTTGATCTATCAAGATTAAAAAAGGTTTACGACGAGATGTTTGAAAAAGGGAAAGAAGTAGCCGAGACCATTCGGGAAGAGGAGAAAAAGCAAGTAGATCATATCCAGGAAGTCAAAACCCAATCCAGCGCTGACATTATTTCTAAAATTGCTGAACTCGGCCAGCTCAAAGAAAAAGGCCTGATTACAGATGCAGAATTTATTAAAATGAAAGAGAAGTTACTATCTGAATTATAACCACATATATCACCAGCAGGGAGGAATCTTATCACCTGCATTTGTGGGTAATCACGAAAAGCGGAAATATTTAACCTAAATTTTGCATTAGAATTTCTATGCAAAATCTGAGGTGTTGAAAATGAATTATTTATAGTGATTTAAAAAGGTTAGAAATAATTACATTTTCAAAACTCATGTCTGATGACTCCAATAGTCGTATCAGACTCATAGGAGGTT
>JBBSBH010000100.1:0-2222 GCA_038251405.1 Chitinophagales bacterium | reverse complement strand
TTTTCATTTTGGTTCGGGCGCGGCTGGTGATACGTTTGCCCGGTAGTTCAAATTATGGTTTATTCGTATTGGCTTGCATCTGAAATTAATTCGCAAACCAGGGTATTGTACCGTCACGCGTTAGAAAGTCGAGTAGGCAAGGGAATTGGTTGAATTTTACAACGAAAGTTGTGCCAAATAATCAAAATGGGCACCTTCTAAAATCATTTCACATTTTAGTCCTACTGTTTCGCAAGCCAATTTTAAGGTGTCAAAATCTAAATACAACCATTTCATAGGAGTTTCTTTCTTTCCTTTATAGGATAAATAATAATCCAGTTCGCCATAATAATTGGAATGTGCATCCAACCAAAAACCACCATCTTCATCTTCGTACATATATTTAATATCAGAAGAATCAATTAAAATCTGTCCGTTAGGTTTCAACAGACTTTTTAAATGTTTCAGATATTTAGAAACTTGTGATAATTCCTGAAAAATACCCGTGCCATTCATCAATAACAGAATGGTATCAAAAGGATCTGTTTCATCAAGTAAATTTTTAACTTCAGCTTTTTTAACACCACGGATTTTTGATACTTCAACAGCACCTTTAGAAATATCAATCCCTTTAACTTCAAGATTTTTACTTTGTAAATACAAACTATGATTCCCGGCGCCACAACCAACATCGAGAATAGAACCTTTCGCTAATTTTAATGCTTTTCGTTCGAGCTTTGGCATGTCTTTAAAATCTCTGAATAAATAGGGAAGAGGCAACTTATCGTCATCAGAAATATTTGTAGACGTAATAATGTCTTCGGTATACTTTCCGTTTTGATAATCTAATAAAGCTTGTCCAAATAAATCTTTCATCTGTTTGAAATTATTTTTATTCAATGTCATATGCAATGCCCTTTCTAACATTCCGGCACAGGGACGGCGGGCTATTGCGTTTGTAAATATTCTTTATAATTTAATCATTTTCAATATTTACTAAAGATAAATCTGTATTTAATTTAATTTACTTACTGACAATACCTTTCTTATCCTGTTTAAGATTTCGGGCACAACCGGTATAGTTTGCAGAAAATAATTGGTTTTATATGCCTGGGGATATTATTATCAGGCAAACAAGTGAGAATAATTACATGGATTGTAACGGCACGCGCAATGTGCGCACGCCAACAGGGGATTTACAATTGTTTTCCCGCAAGCAATTTCAGCATATTTCCCATCATTTTTTGTTTACCAACCTTTTCGTTAAGAATTCGCAGGTACAACATCACTGCATTCCTTGGAGGTACGGTTTTCTTAGTTTTTTCAACCAGGTGCATGGCTTCATTTTCACAGGTAGTAACACACAAGCCACAGCCAATGCATCTGTCAAGGTTTATCACTGCCTTTTTATCTTCGATAGCTATGGCTTCCATCTGGCATCGTTTAACACATACCGAACATCCGTTACATGCCTCAATGTTAACATCAGCATAAAAATTATGTGCGATAAGTTCTGCCGGCTTATCATATTTTTTTGCCGAAGTAAGCACGCCACAGCAACACCCGCAACACAGGCATATACAAAAAGGCTGCAATGAGTTACCCGGTTGCAAAACCAGGCCTTCGCGTTCGGCCCTGTCCATAATATCAAGGCATTCCTCTTTCGAAATAGTTCGTGCCTGCCCCCTGTCTAAATATGCAGATGCACCAAACGTAATGCACACTTCAATATTTTTGGTTTGCTTACAGGGCTTACCCAGGAGGGCTTCACCCTCTTTACAAACGCAATTGGCAACGGCAATGGACTGGTTGGTATCTTTTACAATTTTGCGCATATTGTCGTAAGTAGCAATAGTGTACTCCGGAACAATTGCTTTCATATGAGGAGAGGTTCGCAACTGAGGCAACGAACTTCTGAAAAATTCATCATTAAAACCTTCATCAAAATATTCATGCATCCATTGCATGAACTCTTTAGTGAGATGACCCAACTGATTCTCAAACATTCCGATTGCCAGCATGGCATTACTGTATTTAAAAGGCTCATTTTTTGAGCGGTTAATTGAACCACTTAAATACATTTTATCCAGTACAGCGCTTAAATTATCCTGTTCAACCGCATCATTAAACTTAGATTTTAACCTTTTTTGTATGGTTAACACCGAAGCATTTCCCAGGCTCAGACAAAGTGCCACTTTTGCCTCAAAATCAGTAAAAAGATGTTGCAGTATTTTTATTTCCAC
>JBBSBH010000099.1:0-2332 GCA_038251405.1 Chitinophagales bacterium | reverse complement strand
AGATTTTTAGTGCAGCAGACCGCGTGGCGGCATTGGTTATTTTTTCAAATGCTCCATCTACCAGATTACCTTTCTCTTTTAATGGGGAATCGGTATTACCAACCCAGTCATCGCGGGTTCCAATCCAAATACGCACATTCTCAAGTGGTGCGGCACTCACGTTCTTCACTTTCACCTTCACCTCCACATATCCGATGCTTGCTGGCAGCCGGTATGTATTCTGAATCTCCAGATCATTGCCGCCTACCTGAATGGTTCCTTTTGAAACTACAATGCCGTAGCCGTTGTCTCCGGTCGTAGCAACAAACCCGGTACGATCTACCACTTGATTGGAAAGGGTTGGATTTTGTACGATTGACCCATTTAGGTTCCACACATTTGTTTTGTCGCCTCCTATCCCGAAGGCATTATCCAACGGATATACCGAATAGGTTAGTTTGCGCCAGGTAGCCTGCACACTATTATAATAAAACGGTTGCTGAAGATTACCCGATGCATTGACGGAGCTTTGACTCCCATTCCCCATCCGAAGCTTATTGTTGTTCAGGATGGTGGTTTGCGCTCGTACCGAATCAGAAAGGAATAGTCCTATCGAGGCTACGTATATAAATAGAAGAGAATATTTATTTAGTTTCATGATCAATTGATGCGTTAGATTTTTTTACAGACCAGTTACTTCCTGTCTTTTCGAGTTCGAGGGTTACCACCAGTTGATCGGCTTCACTGTAGTGATAAATAAATGCCACTGAAGCCACCGTTTCACTTATAGTAAACTCGTGAAATAAAAAATAGGCGTTCATACCGGTTTCACTAACCTCTTTCTTTGAAAGAAATGCAGGACGAACCCCGTTTTTGGAGACATTGATGTTTTCTGGAAAAGAAATGCCGTGTTGCATAATCTTGAGTTGCTTAATGGCTCCACGGGCATCGCGTGGATAATAGAGTTGCAACTGCTGAAGGTCAATGCATTTCTGCAACACCTGCGCTCGAGCGTCTGACGATTGCGCCATGCCCTGGATAGCAAATCCAAAGAACAGGAGGATCATTAAGGTACGTTTCATTGTTTTAAGGCTTTTTGAACTCATAAATAGGACTTATTATTTTTCTCAAAGCAACAGCTTAATCGAAGGCTTTAAATCAGCGGAATCCGGATTTTGAGAAAATCAGGGAATCACTGAGAGCATCAGAGAAATTCTGATTGGTTGTCGTCAAGAATTGATAAGCACGTAAAAAAAGCCCTGCACAGGGCTGAAGGTCATCGTGCGAAACTCCGCGTATTAAGAAAATTATTGCCTAACGATTATCGGTAATATGCAACTGGCGAGTCGGCCCTTTTCTGATTCTAAAAAAATTGGTAGGCTAATACGAAGGGTCTTTTTTTGCATCTGGCCTGTTGGCGCAGTCACGCTAAATCAACTGGAGCTGTTGCAGATATTCTTTTCTTTATTATCGAGGGAGTGTAAAATAAAAGAAGGTGCCCTTTCCTTCTGCAGACTCTACACATATTTTTCCATCAAGGTTATTGACGATTTTTTTTACGATCGCCAGCCCTATGCCGGTGCCGCCCACGAACCAAACCGAATTCTTATTCAAAACTCAGCCCTCAAATCTTTTATAAAATCAAAATCCTTGATTCCTAATTCGTAAAACCTTGCCATGGAATATTTATAACCACAACTATCTTTTGCCAATTGCCAATGCCCGGCCAATGGGTTCGCATGTATGTAATCTAACTTCTGATAAGCTACTGATCTGGTAAATAAGGGTTCGGCAAGTGAATCGCGTTGCCAGAATTCATACTTTTTATTGCTGGCATCAACACGAAAATCTCCCAATGCATGAGGACTTTCAGCGGTTAACAGCTTTTTAAATTCATGTGCCGTGTATTTTAAAAACGAGGCCTGTGACGATTCGTTGCCGTTACTTTCAAGCACCCTCCAAATCAAATGAATGTGGTTGGGCATAATAACAAATGCAAATACTTCAATTTTACCTTGTTTGGTCAAATATGCCAATGAACCAATAACCAAATCTTTATACACCACTTTTGCAAGCAGGCGCTGCCACTTATTTATGGTGGCTGTCCAAAAGTATATCTCACCTTTCTCAATGTATGACTTCCGCTTATACTCGAATATACTTGTTTCCATTTTTCAAATTCATTTTAACTAATCTGTGGTTCGTGAGGACAGTAAAATTCTTGACACGAATTTTACCAGCTTTTCATTTTATTTCTAATCATTATATTATGATCTGAAATTATACTTAGTATAACTCTATACTTCAATTTCAGAATAGCATAGTCCCTTCTTACAATATCTTCTTCAGAATT
>JBBSBH010000098.1:0-2390 GCA_038251405.1 Chitinophagales bacterium | reverse complement strand
CTTGAGCACGCCCGCAAATCATCAGGTGAAAAATCACCTACCGATATCAATGCATTGTGCGAAGAATTTGCAAAACTTTCCTATCAATCTATGCGAGCAAAAGATCCGAAGTTTAGTGCAGAATATACCTTTGATTTCGATGCCCATCTACCCAAAATAGAAGTGGTTGCACAAGACCTTGGTCGGGTAATTCTCAATCTGATAAACAATGCATTTCAGGCCTTAGGGGAGAAGGCGAAGAAGGTGGGCGAGGACTTCAAACCAGCAGTAACTGTATCAACATCGTCAATGGCAGACTATATAGAAATACGTATTAGTGATAATGGAAGCGGTATACCAGAATCTATCAAAGACAAAATTTTCCAACCTTTTTTTACTACGAAAGATGCGGGTAAAGGAACAGGATTAGGTTTGAGTTTAAGCTATGATATAGTAAAAGCACTTGGCGGTGAAATAAAGGTGGAATCAAAAGTTGGTACAGGAAGCCAATTTATTATTTTGCTACCAATAAATTCAGATATTTGAAAAAGTAAATATGAAACTTTTTGTATTAATTATTACTATTTTTCTAGGCAGATCCATTGCCTTTGCCCAGGATGGAACAATTGAACGGCTAAAACAGAAATTAATTACCAGCACGACGGATTCATCAAAATCCAGTACACTGGATAGTTTGTCGATGTATTATTTATTTTTTTCAAATCAACCGGACAGTACATATCATTACGCCAATGAGTCTATTAATTTGGCATATAAATTTAGTGATAAAAAGTTTCTCATTTTGGCTTATGCCCGTATGGGTTTTTATTATATTAATACTACCCAATTTAAAGCAGCACTGGATATTTCCTTGAAAGGTATCAGTCTTTCAGAAGAGTACCATATTCCTGATTATCTGTCGGCTTTATATTATAACACAGCCTGGGTTTATTATAATTTGAATGATATAAAGGAGGCGATGGTTAATGCAAAAAAGGGAATTGGTTTTTTAAAGGACAATAGAGATAGTTTTTACGATCAGGCATTACATATTAATGGAATTATTGGAAATATTTTATTAGATACTGGTAAACCCGATTCTGCATTCTTTTATTTTACGATAGTAGATTCAATGGCATCTGTTTCCAGAGAAAAAGCTGCAAAAGATATTGCTGATTGGTACTGGAGTATGTATTATTTGAAAAGAAAAAGTTATAAAATTGCCGACTCTATTCTTTCGGTGGGAATTATAAACTGCCAGAAAAATGGTGATTTCCTGCTTAACTTTTTCTTGATTTTTTCGGCACAATCTAATATTGGACAAGGTAAGATTGAAAAAGCAATTGATAATGCCCGTAGTGCATTCAATCTGTCTTTACCATTGAATAACCCTGCCGGCGCCCGGATATCGGCTTCTTTATTAACTTATTGCTTTGAACAGTCAGGTAAACGCGATAGTGCCTATCACTATCTTAAAATTTCAGATAGTCTGAGGGCAGCCATATCAAGAAATTCAAATGCAAATGAAATTCAGCAAATCCGTTTTGATCAGCAATTGGGACAGAAGGAAAAAGAGGCAACCCGGATATTAATGGAACAGAAAAACAGGAACAGGATTACATTATATGTTTTTATTACTGCTTTATTATTTTTCTTCATAATTGCAGGTATTCAATGGCGCAATAATAAACACAGGAAAAAAGCAAATATTTTATTGCAGGAACAAAAGGATAAAGCAGAAAGCACGCTTACTGAATTAAAAGCAACCCAATCGCAACTAATCCAATCTGAAAAAATGGCCAGTCTTGGTGAACTCACCGCGGGTATTGCACATGAAATACAAAACCCATTAAATTTCGTAAATAATTTTTCTGAAGTAAATGAAGAATTAATAGAAGAATTAAAAACAGAATTGGCAACAGGCAATACGCAACAGGCAATTGAACTAGCTAATGATATTAAAGAAAACTCAAATAAAATACACCACCACGGGCAAAGAGCCAGCAGCATTGTAATAGGCATGCTCGAACATAGCCGCGCCAACACGGGCAAAAAAGTATTAACTGATATCAATGCTTTGGCTGATGAATATCTAAGATTGTCTTATCATGGACTAAGAGCCAGGGATAAGAACTTCAACGCAGATTTCAAATCTGATTTTGATATGAATCTACCAAAGATCGAAGTCGTGCCTCAAGACATAGGCCGGGTACTTTTGAATCTCATCAACAATGCATTTCAAGCAGTTGACGAAAAAGCCAAGAAGGAGGGCGAAGACTTCAAACCAGCCGTAACTGTATCGACTGCGTCAATGGCAGACTATGTAGAAATACGTGTAAGTGATAATGGCGGAGGAATTCCCGAATCTATAAAAGACAAAATTTTTCAGCCGTTTTTTACTACGAAGGACG
>JBBSBH010000097.1:0-2517 GCA_038251405.1 Chitinophagales bacterium | reverse complement strand
TCCAATTGCAAGTTTTAATGCTTCTTCATCTATGCCATAGATGGCTTTAAAATTAATCCAGTTTTGGCACGTAAAATCTATATTTCCCGAGATACGCGACCATTCGTACATCCCAATGTCAAAATAGGTAAATGGCTCTTTTACTCCTTTTTCCAGGTTGGGTAATGAAAAGATTAATACTTTATCTTCTTTATTGGATTCACTATTGTGTAATTGATGGTAATTAGGTGACGGGAATGGATGATTGTACAAAACTATTTGCTCTATTTCTCGCATCAGGTACTCTTCTTTATCCAGGGTGAGCATAATAGCAGGTACAGAACAAATAGCTTTTAAATCTTCAGGAGCATCCATAGGTTCATCATCTTCTGAGTTGCGAATGGGTTGCATTTTATATTCATGAGCAATCATAAACATGGCCAGCCGGCTTTCAAATTTCGACTTGTCAGGTTCATTTAGTTGCCTGTAAAAAGGGATGTCCAGCAGTAATTTCAATACCGGAATTTCTAATGATGGCGGGTGTTTTAAATAATAATTCCAGTCTATCGCGTTTTTTAAAAAATATAAGCCCACCAATGCTATGATACCAATACCAAGACCAATGGCCCAATCCCGATCTACTAGGAACATTAGCACCGTACATATAATAATGAATAGTACAATTGGAATGGCATAGTGAATGGTGCGCATGAGTTTAGATTTTAAATCATCCTAAATTTAATAAAATTAAAATAGTCATAGCTGTTTTGATCTTTCCCTATCCTACCAGTCTTTGGAGTACAGCAGGTATAGAAAACGATTCTATGGCAAGATATTTTAGATCCAGTCGATCCCGATTTTTTCTAAATGAAAAGAGTAACTTTGAATAAAAAATTTAATATGAAAGGCATTCATTTTTTAATAAATGAAAAAAATGAAAAGATTGCTGTGCAAATAGATCTTAAAACAATGGATCAATATCATGAAGAAATAGAAGATTTATTGGATGGAATCATTGCTGAAAGGCGAAAAAGTGAAGAAATAATTCCATTATCCAAAGTGGTAAAAAATTTGAAAAAAAGGTAAATAGATGAAAAAAGCCGATGCTCCTTCACTGATTCAAAAGTCAATTCTGGTAAATGGAGTAGAAAGGATATATCTGCAATCTGATACTCCCCATCCAAAATATGCAGTGATTGTATTTCATGGCAATGGAGGCACTGCAGAAGGATTCGCCAAAAAATATGGTATTGAAAAAACCCTGGATAATGCTTTGGTTATCTATTTGCAAGGTATCCCAGGTATTGGTGGTGGATTTGATCCTAAAGGCCTCAAAAATGGGTGGCAGAGGAAAAAGGGCGATGGTGATGACAGGGACTTATATGCCTTGGATGCTTTGGTGCATAAAATAAGTATTGAATTTCCATTTTTAGAAAATAAAATTTATGCCATGGGCCATAGTAATGGGGGCAGGCTTACTTATTTACTTTGGAATCAACGGCCGGATCTTTTTGCTGGTTTTATCGTCAATGCACACCAAGGGGTAGACCTCTTAGAACAAACCGTAATCCCGAAAAATGCATTTATCATCACCGGTAAACAGGATAGAGTGGTAAATAATGCAAATCAAATGAAATCTGTGGACATTATTAAGTCCACATTAAATCTACATGAAAAGAATTTAATAAATGATGAATTGACTATCTATTCTGATAAAGCTAAATCATTAAATCTTGGACACTATATACATCCAGGAGGCCACGATTTACCCAAGACAGCATTAAAATTTCTCAAAGAATACCTGGATACATTAAACAAATAAGCCGCTGCAAACATGTATTTACAACGGCCCATTCTATGTGGTTTTATTTTTTGTACTACTAGGTTTTTGCCTTCATATGGCATTCACCTTTAGCCATTTTTTCTGCACATTCTGCCTTAGACATTTTGCTGCAATCCATTTTTTTCATTTCTGTAGAATGCATGGACACAGGTACCATTTCCATCTCATTAGTTTGAGGAGCCTTATTTACAAACATTCCTTCCTGAGCATTAAAATCAACCTGTACATAAGAAGTGGTGCCGCTATAATGGCAAGAAGAAGTCTTGTAAAAAGCCAACTCACCGGTAGAAACATCTTTTCTAACTTGTATTCCTTCTTTATCAGCTGCGGTCATAGCCATAGAAGCTTTCATGGCGCAACAACCCATTCCTCCTGCCGTAGCTTTTGAATGGCATGATTGGGACACCGCAAAGCCCGATATAGAAACCAGGCATACTATCATCATTAAATATTTCATTCGAAAAATGTTTTAAAGGTTAAGCAAATAGTTGATAAAGATAATAATCTTTCTTCCATAAAGTCAACGGGGTACCAATCTTTTAACCTAAATTTTGCATTAGAATTTCTATGCAAAATCTGAGGTATTGAAAATGAATTATTTATATTGATTTAAAATGGTAAGAAATAATTACATTTTCAAAACTCAGGGTTAACCTCGATAAATAGTTGGTTTTCAATTCAACTATTTCATCGAC
>JBBSBH010000096.1:0-2679 GCA_038251405.1 Chitinophagales bacterium | reverse complement strand
AATTGAAAACCAACTATTTATCGAGGTTAACCCTGAGTTTTGAAAATGTAATTATTTCTTACCATTTTAAATCAATATAAATAATTCATTTTCAACACCTCAGATTTTGCATAGAAATTCTAATGCAAAATTTCGGTTTAAGAAAATAATTTAATAATAGAACACGTTTCAATTTCAAATTTTAAAGTGATAAAAACGCTTCCTGCTAAGACAAGCCTGCTTATGTATCCATCAATTAGAAAATTGGTAAAGGATGCCTCCATCGACTTTTTTACAATAAATGAAACCAGAAGGAACGTACTGAGAATTGTAAGCCAATTTGTGAAAGGAAAGACACTTTCTGGCGAAGAAATTAATCTTACCTTTATCTGTACACATAATTCCAGACGAAGTCATTTTGGCCAGATTGCTGCAGCATTGGCTGCTACATATTATGGAATAGATAGAGTTTTTACTTTTTCAGGGGGTACCGAAGCAACAAGAATGAATGAAAATGCAATCAATTCATTGTCAAAACTTGGCTTTGATATTCACTCAGATGAAAATGAACCTAACCCTACTTTTACTGTTTCCTTTGGCATTGAAAGTCGTGTGATTTGTTATTCAAAAAAATACGATCACCCATTTAATCCCTCAAAAGACTTTGCAGCAGTGCTTACTTGTTCTGACGCAGATGAGCTTTGTCCTACCATCCCGGGAGCAGAGCTAAGAGTAGCCATACCCTATGAAGATCCTAAGAAATTTGATGGTAGTGAAAATCAAGATCAGGCATACACAGATTGTTTCAAGCTCATCCTAACTGAAATGTTATATACTTTTTCATTAGTCCATTCAGATCTTCAATAAAAGTTTATAATCAGATTGCCTGTTTCATTATTCTTCTGTAATTTGTAGCAATGAAATCAATTACATTTTCTCTTACTTTATTAGTGCTCTTCTCCTTCCTGGAAATGAATGGTCAAAGTGATTTTAATATCCCTGTACGAGCCAAAATTTTGAATGGAACTATAGAAGGCAACTATGATACGCGAACGGGCCTGTCTATGTATTTTGGCATACCTTATGCCAAACCACCTGTGGGACAATTGAGATGGAAAGCACCACAACTAATTTCGAATTGGACTGGAGTAAAACAAACAAAGAAGTTTGGACCCCGAGCAGTGCAGACATTTATTTTTAGTGATATGGTATTTAGATCAGATGGTGTCAGCGAAGATTGTCTGTATCTGAATGTTTGGTCTCCTGCTAAGAGAATGGATAAAAATCTTCCCGTCCTGGTATATTTCTATGGGGGCGGCTTTGTGGCTGGTGATGGTTCCGAGCCCAGATATGATGGGGCTAATATGGCCAAAAAAGGCATTGTAACGGTGACGGTAAATTATCGGTTAAATATTTTTGGATTTTTTGCACATCCTGAATTAAGTAAAGAATCTCCGTATAAAGGCTGTGGAAACTATGGATTATTAGATCAGGCTGCTGCTTTAAGATGGGTATCACAAAACATTGCCTCATTCGGAGGGGATCCCAAAAAAGTCACTATTGCAGGAGAATCCGCCGGATCTATATCGGTAAGTGCTCAAATGGTATCACCGCTATCCAGAAAATTAATTGCCGGAGCAATTGGAGAGAGCGGAGCGGCCATACCCCCTACTTTGTTTCCAGTTCCTTTGGCTCAAGCTGAAAAAGATGGATTGGATTTTGCCACTAAAGTGGGATTCTCAAGTCTCGCAAGCCTTAGAGCTCTGAGTACAAAAGATTTATTTGAGGTTTATAGAGACTCCAGAAGATTTGGATTTTCCACAGTAATAGATGGATATTTTTATCCAAAATCCGTCACTGATATTTTCAACTCAAAAGAACAAGCCCAGGTACCATTATTGGTCGGGTGGAATAGTGCAGAAAATGGAGCAAATAGTTTTATGCAAGGCCTCCCATTTACTTCGGAGAATTTTGTCGAAAAAACAAAGGCATTCACCTCTCAATATGCTGATGAACTGTTAAAAGTATTTCCACATGCAACACCAGAGGAAGTAGAAGCGAGTGCCACTGCATTAGCTTCAGACAGGTTTATCGCATATAGTACCTGGAAATGGGCTGATCTGCATAGAAATAATAGTAGTCAACCTGTGTACCGATATTATTACAGTAAGCCTAGACCTATTCCATCTGACTACAAAAATCCCGAAACGTGGAAACCTTCTAATGGCGCTCCACATGCTGCTGATATTGAATATTGCATGGGCAATTTAGATTTGGTAGATGCATTTGTATGGACCAAAGATGACCATCAGGTTTCAGCAACCATGTTTAATTATTTTGCCAATTTTATTAAAACCGGAAATCCAAATGGAGATAATCTACCAGAGTGGCCAGCGATAAAATCCTCAGATCCTATCACTCCGGTTATGAATATCAATGTAGAATCTAAATACTTCAATGCTACCACTGAAAATAGATACAAACTATTAGATAAGGTCTTCAAAAACAATTAACAAATTTCACTATTCACTATTCATTATCCATTATCCATTATTAATTATCATTGTTGTCCGACTAAAATTATGACAAATTTCCAATATGTCATTGGAGAAAACACATTCAAAACATCTACTATAGAATGAGGGTAGGTGGTATATTTTATATTTACGGTGAGAAACCCAACGGATTGGTTCCTGCTTT
>JBBSBH010000095.1:0-2783 GCA_038251405.1 Chitinophagales bacterium | reverse complement strand
ATAGGAAATCAAACGGGCGGACGGGTTTTCTTATTTCTTTATACAGATGATTTCCAAAGAGACTATGAAAATATGTTGGCAAAAGGTGTTCTATTTACAAGAGAGCCTATTAATGAGAGCTATGGGACGGTCGCTGTATTTTCAGATCTTTATGGAAATCTTTGGGACCTGATTGAACCAAAGAATTAAGGCAAATTTGATATTATATAGTTTATGAATTCAACTGCCATCATCATTCTTTTTCAACCATAAATATTTTTTTCCGGATACGTTGCAAAATAAAAAAATGTTATATACTTTTACGCTCACACATTGAACTCTCCACACCTACCAATCATCTTTTGAAATTTTAAGCTTACATAATTACGTTGTTCGGAGTATTACCGGATCCCCAAAAATGTAATTTTCAGCATCATTAATCCTATATTTCTTTATACAGATTAATCAAAGTATTTAACAGAATATTTTGAGATAAGACTATTACAACAACGAAAGTTTGGTGTCTTATTACCAGATGTTTTTAAAATTAGAAATTATGAAAACAAATTTTACACAGCAGGAAATATTACTCTGCACAGGTACGAGCTTTTCCCTTCAGGAATTTTCCCAAACTACCGATGGCATCAATTATAATCATTTGAGTGAAAAAGAAAAGCTTGAAGTTGCATGCTGGAATGGGCAACTTCCCGCCATGCTTCCTGAGATATTTAAGCAACATTCTGTAAATAAAAAACTATATCTCTGGGAAATACGAGAAGGATCTTCGTTCATAGAACTTGAGTTGGGTGAGATACATCTGGAATTAGAAAAACAGTTTTCAATAGATCCATACTCATTTATGCCTTTGCAGGTATTTTCTTAAGGCTTCGGGCACTTTTACGAATGGAACAATTTTATTTAACGGGTAGCGTTTAAATAGTTATAACACAGATTCTAATAAATCTAAATAAAAGCCGGCAGAATAAGACTGCCGGTTTTTTTATTTAGTATGTTCCAACTTAGTAACCAAAAACCTCTTCAAGGCTCAATTTTTTTACTTCGCCATATTTAGAGAGCGCTTCCGGGGTAACCCTTTTTTCTGAAGCCAAAATGCAATAGGTGTATGGTTTATTAGAAATATTATCATTGGCGAAATTTTGCAAATCACCAAAGCTTATTTTTTCAAAATTATCATAAACATCTTTCCTTAAATCCCTTTTCAATCCTAATCTCTGGTCTGCAAGGTATTGATATATCACCGCATCCTCAGTGTATCTTTCTGTCTGGTACCGGTTTTTAATACTCAATTTCGATACTTCAAGGACCTTCTGCGATTCAGGCACATTAGTAAAAAGGTCATTCATGCCTGCTATTGCTTCATCAAGTTTATCGGCTTGCGTACCTATATATCCAATTACTGCATATTTATCATCTGCCTTTGATGGCACAGAATAAAATGCATAGGTACTATATGCCAAAGCTTTTGATTCTCTAAGGGTTTGAAAAACTATTGAACCCATCCCTCCACCATAATATTCGTTAAATACTTCCACGGTGGATGCGTTTTCAGGATTAAAATTTACGGTATTTCGAACCCACGCAATTTCTGCCTGAACCATATCGTAATCGGCAAATAAAACCGTATTCTTTGTTTGCTCAATTTTCTTAAATTCATTTGAAGCGGGGTAAGGAATAAAATCAGAAGGCAACGTGTGAATCTTAGATATTGCTGCAGTTGCAGCATCCAAACTAAGCGGGCCAAAATAAATAATAAGATGTTTATATTTTGTAAGATTGTGTAAAAAATCTATAAGGTCCGAAGCTTTTAATGTATTCAATTCATCATTGGTAAATTGGTTATTGAATGGATTTTTTTCGCCATACATTGCATACGATCTCATACCAGAAAGGATGGCCCTTTTATTAAGCTTATTGTCTGACCTCGCCTTTAATATCCTTGCTTTTAATGCAGCAAGGGCATCTTCATCTACCCGGCAATTTGCTAAAAGATCTTCCAATAAATCATCAGCCTTTACCATATTTCCCTGAAGGCCTGTAAGAAATATAGTAGTAAACTCATCGCCAACATTTAGATTATAACTGCAACCCAGGTAATAAAACTCCTTACTTATCTCTTCGGCATCTTTTTTATCAGTACCTAAAAACTGCAGATATTGTGATGCAATAGACAACATCTTGGAATTAAAATTTCCCATTTCAAACCGATAACTCTGGCGAAAAATATCGTTGTCTTTATTTTGAACATACAACAATTGCGTGTTTCCGATTTTAGATTTCTGAATGTCCTTATCATAATCAAGCCACTGGGGCTCAACTTTCGTAGCGGGCATTGCTGCAACCATTTTCAGGAAATCAGATTGTGCCTCACGGTTCATTTCTACCGGCGTAATTGGCGGCTTACTTACTTTTATTACATCTTTATCTTCACCTTTCCTTTTATAAATGCAGGCGAAATTATTGTCGAAATTTTCTTTCGCAAATTCCACCAACTCTTTCTTAGTAAGATTTCCCAATAATTCACTGATCGAAACTTTTTGTGCCCATGATTTATTTCGATCCAAAATAAAGTTGCCAAATAAATTATAAGCCCGATATTGGTTATCCTCCAATCCCTGCAGTTCATTCAGCCTGTAATTGACTGCTGCCGCTTTTATAAGCTTTTCATCAAAATCTCCGGCTTTCACCTTGGTCATTTCCTTTAGCAAAAGATCTTTCACATCTTCAAGGCTTTGATCTGCCCTAGGCCTTCCTGTTAGTTCAAATAATGAATATAGCCGATAACT
>JBBSBH010000094.1:0-3030 GCA_038251405.1 Chitinophagales bacterium | reverse complement strand
CTGCTGAACGGAAAGGCAAATAGACATAGGCTGCAAAAGATGGCGCCGACCAGGAAAAATGGTTTTCGACGACCCCATCGCGGATGCCATGTCCGGTCACTCAGGGCGCCGATAAGCGGCTGAATCAGAAGGCCTGTCATCGGTCCGGCGAGATTAAGCAAGGGTAAATCCTCCGGTCTGGCATGGAGAAACGTATACAGCGGATTGATAGCAGTCTGTTGTAATCCGAAACTATACTGTATCCCAAAGAAACCGACATTCATATTGATGATCTGCCAAAAGCTGAGTGTTGGTTTGGAGAGGCGCATAATCAATGGAATAGAATATACCGGTAATTGATTTCTCTGCGTAATGTACTTTATTTATATTTCGGACGTCGGAAAATAATTTTCATTGTGATCTGGAATCCACAGTGTACATACCAAAGATGCACTTATCTTTGCCGACTGATTAAAAATTGACTTCGTAGCTCAGTTGGTAGAGCAGATGACTCTTAATCATCGGGTCCAGGGTTCGAGTCCCTGCGAGGTCACTCCATTGTAAAAATTGGCGATTGATATCACTTATGTCGCCAATTTTTATTTTTCTTCAACAGGCTTCCCCGACGCATTTCCGACGCAAACCAATTTATATGATATTATTTCGCAGGAGAGGGCATAGGATAGGATCAAAAATTAAGCATAACGGTCTTTGGTTCAGATTTTCTTTTATCTCCATTATTAGTGGATGATTACAAATTTCTTAACAGCCATCACTCTCTCATCATAGACGTTCAAAAAATATATTCCATCGTATAAGTTCCTAACATCAACTTCAAGTTCTTTCCAAGGATTCCAGTTTACATGAAGGATAACATCGCCCACTGAGTTGAATATAGATACTTGCAATTCATTTTCTTTCAGGAAGGCAGGATCAATTTGAATAACTACAAAATCACTTGTTGGATTGGGGGAAAGATCGATAAACTGTTGTGGAATTATTGGCGGCTCTTGAACGGCTGAAAGTAACTCACAATCGAGTGAATCACCTTCACAAAAATACTGAAACAGAACTAAGGGTCCATTCCTTCCATATTTAATCAATCCGTGTCGTTCATACCCATAGCCTTCAAGTATAAGTCCTGTGTCTTCAAATAAATCGCCATAATTGTCGAATACGCCTCGCATATAAAATGCTCTCGTCTCTAGGCCTGAATAAACAAGATGTCGAATAGAATCAATACGTGAAATATCAGACATAAATGGTAAATATATATTTTCCAACACGCATTCATTTAAAGTATCTCCTTCCTGCAGAGAAAAATCATATAATAAATGCTCAGTTAGTTGGCACATAGAAATAGTGTCACGATATGGCAGCATGTAAACTTTTCGTGCAATAGTATCTTCTCTCATCAATGCATATAGATAAGTGTTCAGGATTTCTTTTGGATTTTGAATAGCTGTTGAGCCCGCATTTTTCTTTAAGATACGTTGATAAATTTTCTTATATGTATCGCCTTGTACTATTGTGTCCCCCTGGACAGATAGAGCAAAAGCAAGGAAGATATGAATTGGAGGATCTTCGCCCGGTGCCATTTTTGTGTAAACCCAATTCCGATTTTCTTTTAAAAGCTGGTAATAAGGCTGTGCAAATAATTTTGAACAGCACGACAGAAAAAAAACGATCAGAATAAAAAGTGATATTCTCATAAGAAGCTGATTAGGATAAGAACAATTAATGCGCTACGATGAATTTTGCAGTCTTGACAATTCGGTTGCCACTGGTAAGTTGAAGGAAGTAAGTACCTGGTGGCAAGTTCTGTACGGAGTATATATTTGTCGTATTGTTCGATAGGCTGCCAGAATGAAAGAGAACTCGGCCCTGGTTATCTGTAATGGAATAAGTCATTTCCTTCAATAAATGTGAAAATGAACAGTAAAAACTCAAAAAATCACCGGCAGGGTTTGGATATAGTAATAAATTAATTTCTTCAGATCCAACGTCTTCGGTGTTTACCAACTGGCAACCAGGAACAAGACATCCATATTGATCTACTTTAAGCAACCAGGCCCTTTGTCCCACGTCGCCGCCACTGATGTCGCGATATTCACCTACCATTACCAGGTTCCCTTCCATATCCTCTTTTATGTCTTTTAGTTCATATATAATATTCAACCCATCAAAATTATAACCACGCATCCAAAGGCTATCTCCGTTTTCAGCCACTTTTACAATCCAACCCTGCCAAAGTGGGCCAAGGGTAAAATTCTGACCCACTGCAACATATCCTTTGTGGTCGCGTAGTGAAATCATATTCCAAAGATGTTGTTCAACATCCTGAAACGCATCAGACGTCCTGAAAAATGTTTTCCAAAGGATATTTTTATTCGAATCCATTTTAACAATACACCAGTCCCAGACAAAATATTCACTGGAAGAATTAATTGGAATTGCCTTCCCTTTCGCTGTTCCAAAAACGATTTCCTGGTTTTCATTTACGACTACTCCTCCTAAAGTCCCAAACCAATCTTCATTTACCGGACTCAAATAGTCCCACTCCTTGTTGCCGAGGCTGTCAAGTTTGGTAAGCACTATTTGCATAATGATATTCTTCGCTTTTACATTTTGATCACTTCCAAGTCCACCAACAATAAAGCCTCCATCTGGGGTAGAGGTAATCCGGTTCAGAGCGCTAGTATTCACATTACTGGCAGCTCGCTTGCTAAATTGGGGTATACCATTTTGGTCCAGTTTAACAACCCAAAGTTCCGAATAACCGTCCTTGGGCGACACCGAGACACAAACCATATTTTGATCATTACCATATCTCACCATATCGTAGGGTATTTCATAGAAAGAACCCACATGTGCACGGAAATCCGATAGTGTTAAGATGCTCCCTTTAGTGTCATACTTTATAAAAAACAACACATTCGTATCTTGCGCATAATTATAGCCGTGGGTAACCAGGTTACCTTCACTATCCAGGCTCAGACTTTGAAACCATGTTTCATAGCTGTTAACTGAATCCGTAAGTCCTTTAATGAT
>JBBSBH010000093.1:0-3082 GCA_038251405.1 Chitinophagales bacterium | reverse complement strand
GTGTGCTGCGAAGATAATTTGAAAGAAGTTTGCTCCCCCACCACTCCTGAAGAAACTCCGGAAAACATACCGAAGGGTGTGCACCGATAAGACATTCGCAAAAAATATTTGTATAGCGAAAGCCTGGTGGCTTCATTTAAGGATGCGCCCGCTTTAGCAAATTCTTCATAGAGATTTGGCGAGCCAAGGAACAACGCTTCTTTAAACACAGCCGATTGCAGTTGGAGTTCAAACTCTTCTCTTACACCATGTTGAATGAATGGGTAAAAGGGCGTGCGGACAATGATGGTATCGGCTTTTAGCATCGGGTTACTAACTATTTGATTGCTTGGGCGACATGAAAGAGAAATGACGAATTACAAATGACGAGGTGCAAATATTCATAAATCGTCATTTGTACTTTGTAAATTAGTTGTAATAAATCTGCAATTTTGCGTGACTTATATTTTTTTATGTCGCATAAACTATCGTGTTATTTGTACGGCATTGATGTGAAAGGGCAGGGAAATTTATTCACGACCCGGCCTATCGAGCAGGAGCAGTTTATCCCAATCTGATAGTTTTGGGTCTACAAATGAAATCAGTGCAAGCCCAATACCTGACAGACCATTTAGAAAACCAAGTGAAGTGTCTATTAAAGGGTTATTTTTTTCTTTTTCAGCTATGCTTTTGATTTGTGGAAGATAAATATTTAAATTTTCAATGGTGCTATTTAACCACTTATTTGCCATCTCTATAAGTTGCTGATCTTTTGTAATTAAAAACATTTTTTTATACATGTATGCTATGCTAGTCGTTCCGTGACAAATGCACATATCATGATATCCGTATTGTTGATAATAGATTACTCCTGCTTGCTCCATAGATTTGAATGAGGATTTTTCAATTAACTCATATGCCACTGCTTTGCTCTCATGATCACCAAACTCTTCATAATACCTAAGTAGAGTGTAGGCTATTGCAAGATCACCATAGCACCAACCCAATTTTCCGCTACCTATTGGAATTATTGAATAGAAATGCTTAAGCTCGTTTTTATTTTTCTTAAGCATTTCTATTAGCCATTTAATATGGTTTGCAATGATAGTCTCTAATTCAGAATCTCTTCCATAAACAGAACATATTTTCAATAAAAACAGCACAATCCCTAATGAGCCATGAGGAATGCCTAAGTTGATTGTATTCTCATACTGATGAGATTTATAAAATGGGTATGGAGTATTCCAATATAGACCAATTGTATCCATTTTTGCATTCCGCTTTATTGCTGAAATGAATGGGTCAATATTTACTTTGCTCAATTCAATATCATTCTCCAATATAATTAGAGCTTTTCCAAGATATCCATAAAAAAGATCATGTCTATTTAAATTCAAATCATCCAATGAAATTGAATCAATTAAATGATTTACTACTATTCTTGAGTTTACTAATTCTGTTTCATCTAAAATATCCTTTCTTATAAACTGATCAATAATCCAACATGCTGATACTGCGGGAAAAGCTATACTGAAATCATTTGGAAATAGAATTTCAGTTGTGCTGCTGATATTTTTTTCAAGCAATTCGATCGACTTCTCAAGAAACTTTTCATCTCCAGTTAAAGAATAGTTTGCCGCTAAAAATAGAATAGATCCCCCTGAACCCTGTAATAAACCATATGTATCATCCATCGCACTTTCAAATACAATTTGTGCAATCTCTTTAATACTTTTCTCTATTTTGTCTGTTGAATTCATTTTGTAGAAATAATTGAAGGTCAGTCTTTTCTGACCCTCAACTATCAATTGTAATCGTTATTTACAAGTGCAATCAGTAAGTGTAACAACAGTTACAGTACACCAACAGGAATCCCCTGTAGTATTTCCGCAGGTTTGAACAGTATAACTCCCTCCTTTTAAAACATTCATTTCTTGATTTGTCAAAGAATTCAATGTTTCTTTTTTCAGGTTAAGCTTGTTCGTTAATTTCTTTTTCATGGTTATAATTTTTTTTGGTTAACATTCACAAAGCCACCCTGGCATTGCGGCATTGATATTGTCGCGATCAACATCTTTGCGCTGCTAAAGTAAGGATTGCCACTCCAGCCATATTGGACTCTTAAAAAAAAATGAAGGCATTTTTAGCTGATAATCAAATGATTACAAAATTAACTATCGATAGCGCGTTTTCAATCACTCCCTACATCCATTAAGAAGGAACACCTCACTTGTTCACCGCTTTGTGTTATACCTTCTGCCACTATCCGATATTTGCCAGGTAGGTCGGCAGCAAAAAATGATACAGTTGCTACTCCCGTCATGGTATCAGTTACAATCACTGGACTCCAATAAATGGTCGAACGATAGTCAGGATTTTCTTTATCTGTTTTAAATCTTTCATAATCTGGAAAAAGAGGATTGGTTGGCAAGACATAACCCCGCACGGTAAATGAATGAAAATTAGGAGGAATTTTTTCATTGACATCTAAAGTGCCATACTTGGTAAAGATTGAAACAACACCAAACCCACTTGATGAACCATACAATACATTAATCCTTGAGGTAAACTCAATAGACTCAACTGTCTGAGGATTAATAGTTGATAAAATTTGTGCAGGACTTCCACCTAGTGCCACATTGTCGACCATTACAAGCACTTCTTTCGCATTAAATCTTGAACTCACTTCACCTCTTATAGTATATACCACCCAGCCACTATCCGTTTCCCGAACAATTAATCCCGGAAACTTGCCTTGCAAGGCAAACAATAAATTTCCGTACGCTGTATTAATATCCTTCGCTTTAAGCACATAGTCAGGCTTCCCATAAGGTCTTTTTTCACGGTAGCCCTTTTCATACTGCTCTTCAATTTTGCTTGCTTTCACTTCAACCTCTTTCAACATTATAGCATCTTTTGGTTTTTCATATTCAGAGATTATCCTTTGCACTGAACCAGCATCGGTAACTTCAATCTTATAAATTGAATCGTCAACATACGCAGTTGGCATATTGCGCTTTACCAACTTCACTTTTCCATAAGGCAGGTCTTTCGCCTTATCGGCTTTATAATAAAAAGTAGTGGTGTCATAAAAATTCAATCC
>JBBSBH010000092.1:0-3099 GCA_038251405.1 Chitinophagales bacterium | reverse complement strand
CTTTGCTTCATTATTGTCCTTAAGAGGAGCTCCTCCCAGGTTTACAGCAATTGTTAAATCGGTATCATCATTAAATGTTGGGGCAATAGGGACGGGGTTCAGGACACCTCCATCTATTAATATACTGCCTTTATATTTTACCGGTGTGAAAAATAGAGGAAGCGAGGTGGAAGCTCTTATTGCGTCAAAAAGAGAACCTGAATTAATCCATACCTCCTTTTCCGTTTGCAGGTCTGCCGCAACAGCTGTAAAGGGAATTGGGAGGTTTTCAATTTGAATATCTTCCAAAAGATCTATTAATGTATTTATGATTTTATCACCTTTGAAAACACCGCCACTACCCCATGAAAGATCTAGTAAAGTTGCAATATCCAGTTTATTAATGGAAAGCATCCATTTCTCCAGTTGATCGAGTTTGCCTGCAGCATATACCCCACCAATGAGTGACCCAATGGAACAACCTGTAATAGATTTAATTTCGAAATTATGTTCTTCAAGCCACCTGATAACGCCTATGTGAGCAAGACCTCTCGCCCCCCCACTGCCAAGAACGAGAGAAACTGTTATCTTTTTCTTTGTAGTGATATTTTGTTTCATTTTCTATGGTTTAATGTGGTTGTCAAATGTTTGGCCTCTATGGCGCATGACGCATTTTTACTTCTGCTTTTTTTGATTTGCACCATTAAAAATTTACTATTATTGTTCTTATTATGCGCTACCAGCAGCAATCACTATGAGCCGCTGTAGCGATAGTTTATTCCCATATTTTAATCATAATGTGGGTAATAATCTGAAAAGACAACTAATTTAAATTAAAATTCCCACCTAAAATAATGATGTTTTTTTTATTCTCTAAATAATTGATTTGGTAAAGGTAAAATTTATAAAATAGCTGTTACTTCAATCTCTACCATACACCCAAAATGTAAGTTTCGTGTAGGAATAATGCATCTAACAGGTTTATGTTTTTCAAAGAAACGGCTATATCTCTCGTTAACTTTATCCCACAAATCAATATTTGATATATAAACCCGCACTTGCAACACGTTATTTTTTGAACTGCCAGCTTCTGTTAATATTAACTCTACATTTTTTAGCGCTAAATCAGTTTGTTCTTCTACTGTCGTTGGAATCGTTTTGGTAACCTGATCAATAGGTAGTTGTCCGGACAGATACAAAATTCCATTATGCTCAATACATTGTGAGTAATGTCCATTACTCCCAGGCATTTTAGCAGTATTTATAATTTCCATTTCGATACTATTTTTACGGCTGTACGGTGTTTTGTAATGCCACATAACAGTTGAGGATATGATAAGTGCCGGAATAAATTGCGGCTCAACTATCTGCAAGTACAAATTTATATAAAGATTTCCAATGCTTCAGTGACCACCAAACCCCGCATTTTGGCTAGGTGCTGTTATGCCTTCATGTTTTTTGTTGTTCCACATTTCAGGGCATGTTCTTCTTGTGTTAGGTTTTGTTGTTTCAGGGCTTCTTGAATAAGTACACCTATATTGAAATTCTCGAAAGCGAATAATATTTATTCTCCAACGAATGTAAGTTTTTATTTTATTAATCTACATAGGGCAACTGGTTTTATTACACTTTCCCGGTTTATAAGGGCATGTATCTCTTGGTTTTTGAGCTGCTGTTGGTATTTCGTCCAAAGCATGATGGTATTTTATTAATCATGCGAATCAAGGGTTAAAATTATAATTTGTTGGTTGCCAGGCGAACCCTTCAAGGGTTTAAAACCATTGAAGGGCTTAACTGCCTCAACCATAATAATTGGATCCAACCCTTGATTCGCATTAATCCTTAAATGTTTTTATGGCTACAAATCTTACAATGCAGCTTTTAATCCTTCAATCAGTTGGTTGATTTCCTCCATGCTGGTGTAATGCACAAATGAAATTCTCAACACACCTGGTTGTATTGGGATAGCCATATCCATCAGGGGGCGAACCGCGTAAAAATGGCCCATGCCCAGCATCAGTTTGTGTTTGGTTAAAGTTGCATAAACCTTTTTAAGGTCTTTATTGCCGGGAATAATAGAAACAATCGGCGCCCTTCCTTCTGTGCTGTCGGGTCCTACTATCTGTACATCATCACGGGATTTTAAAAAATCCAGCAAGTGTTCCAACAGCTCTTTTTCATGTTCATGAAATAAGCTGTTTAAAGCTTTGCTCCTTTGTGCCGGTTCTGCCTCGTTATCAAAATGCTGTTTATAAACTGCATCAAAATAATCCAATATTCCGCTGGCTGATGCAATTTGTGCATGATCAGGACCTGCCGGAGTCAACATGCTCCTGGTAATACCTTCCTTGAAAAAATGTGATTGGTTCTGCATTTTACCAATCAACTCTTTATTTACATACATCAGCCCCAGATGAGGACCATATGTTTTGTACAACGAAAAAAGATAAATATCTGCGCCCAGGTCTTTTAAATCAGGGAAACCATGTGGTGCGTAGCCAACTCCGTCCACCACCGAGAGTGCCCCATGTTTATGAGTTCTCAGGCAGATTTCCTTAGCAGGGTTAATATAGCCGATTACATTCGAACAATGCGGGAAAGCCACCATTTTGGTGCGGTCTGTAAATAAGGCTTCCAGTTCATCAACGCTAAGCAATCCCGTTACTGAATTTACATGCCACTCTGTAATTTTAATTCCCCGCTCAGCCAATCTTCTCCATGCGCCTGCATTGGCTTCGTGGTCCTGGCACGAAACAATTATTTCGTCGCCATCCTTCCACATGGGGCGCATGGCATTTGCCAGCACATAAATATTCTGTGTGGTGGATGGACCGAAATGGATTTCCGAATCGTCCACATTCAGGTAACCGGCCATTCTTTTATATGATGCCTCCATCAATTCCCCGGCCAGCATCGAAGCAGGATAAGGATAGTTAACCTGCACCTTGTTTTTCATATAAAAGTCGGTTAACCGGTTAATGAATTGTTTGCAAGGATAGGATCCTCCGGCATTTTCGAAAAAAGCCCAACCCTCCAGCGTTGGTTCCGAAAAAGCAGGAAATTGTGCGCGTACAAATGGTAAATCAAGTTTCATAACTAAATTATTTTTTTAAGGGTTTT
>JBBSBH010000091.1:0-3218 GCA_038251405.1 Chitinophagales bacterium | reverse complement strand
CTTTAGATGGACACTTCAAGACAGATTGGAACATATACTATATAAACGAAAAATTTCTTTCCTTTTAATTATACTATTTAGTGTACTGAATGCATATAGTTCAGTAGCAAATACACCTAACTACGATGCCTGGGGTCGCTACCGAAACCCTAGTCTTTGGGATTATTCTAGCACAGGATCTTCTATTATCCCTTTTATAAACCGTGGATACACAGGACATGAGCATCATGATCTCTTTGGTATCATCAATATGAATGGTAGGCTGTACGATCCAGTAGTGGGGAGGATGCTTGCTGTAGATAATTATGTACAGGCACCAGGTTTTACCCAAAACTTTAATAGGTACAGCTATGCTTTAAATAATCCTTTGAAGTATAATGATCCTGATGGAGAATTTGTTAATTTAATAGTAGGTGCAGCAATTGGAGGTGTATTAAACTGGGCTTTTCACGGATTTCAATTTAACACTAAGGGACTAGGATATTTTGCAACAGGGGCTTTAGCTGGAGCCGTAGGAGCAGGAGTAGGCAATGGAATAAATACAGCTTTAGCAGGAGGCTCATTTGGTGCTGGATTCATTGGAAGTACTTCTGTTGCAAGTACGGGATTTTGGGCTGGAGCAGTTTCTGGGATAGGGGCAGGATTTTCATCAGGATTTGTGAATGGTTTTGGAAATAGTGCTGTTGGTGGTTCTTCCTCAATTAGTGAGATGTTTGATTCAGGCATTAAAAGTGGTGTAATAGGAGGTATTATTGGTGGGGTAATAGGCGGGGTAACCGAAGGAATCAAAGCAACAAATAGAGACCTTAATTTCTTTAGTGGAAAAGCAAATTTTGATCTTTCAAATGGTTGTGGAGCTTCATGTATTGGAATGGTTGATACAAGATATATCACTGGAACATATAAAGGCCAATATACATATGATAATTCGATCTCGATTTACGAAACTAAAAATCTTGGTGAAGGGTATGGAAGCGGAGGTATTACATTACCGGGCAGAGGAATTATAGTAGGTAAAGGCGCATTCAGTTCCAATCTAGACCCAGATTTATTAATGCATGAATATGGTCATATCTTACAGTCTAGATTAATAGGGCTTGCTAGATTTTATAGTTTTGTAGGAATTCCGAGTTTGGCATCCGCATCTTTATCTCCTTCTTCTCATATGAGCTTTTGGACTGAAACTTGGGCTAATTATCTATCTGTTAATCATTTTGGAGTCTCATTTAGCAACCCAAGCCTTTACCCAATTCAAAACATTTCAGGGTTAGGATACTATATGATACAAATGGCAGGTCGATTTTCAATTCTCAAACCTTAAATTTAAAATGGCTTTATTTTTTAAATCATTATTATTAATAACCTTTTTCTACTCTAGTTGCGTGTATGATCCTCCTAAGGAAGCGATTTGGGTAAAAAATAATTCTGCAAAAGCTATTTATTTGTATGGCACGTGCTTAAATAGATTGGATAGCACACCAGTATTGTATCTATATATATATCAAAAAATTAATGGAGTGGCTAGCATTAACTCACCTCCTTATAGAATACCGCCTTATGAAACTAAACAACTTTTTGCGTGGCAATGGCAATCTCAAATCGAAAAATGCCCTGATGGCAGGTACAAATTATTTGTAATTAAAGAAGAAGAATTGAAATCGAATACCTGGGATGAAATATGGAAGAATCAAAAATATTCGAAAGTAATTTCATTTGATTTTCAGGAGCTAAAAGTTAAAAATGAATTTATAATAATTGACGAATAATATTGACTAGTAGATAATAAGATAAATGTTAAAATATATAGATTTCCTTGGTCATACAGGAATCATAGTTAAATGTAAAGTTGGTGTATTGATGGCGAAGATTTGTGAAAAGTACTTTTGCCTAAGAGAATGGTCTATTTGCTATAAATTTTGATGAAAGAAATTGTGGTTTTAGTGATCTGGAATTTATAGAGGCAGATACACTTAAAATCCAGAGCAATTTCAGAACGACTAACAATGAATTATATTAATAAGAAATAGAATATTTTTTAGATGCTCTAATAAAAAAAATTGATTTAGTTTTTAATAAACAAAACATATAAACATGAAAAAGCTTTTCTTTTTTTTTATGCTATTACTAATCGTTTTAAAAACAAACGCTCAGTGCATCCAATACACATACGATGCTGCTGGAGACCGCACAGCACGCAATATCTGCCCTGCTGCAGTGGCATCGCCTAATATTCAGCACCTAGTCACTTTAGAAAATGGTGTGCACAATACCAGCGGCATCATTGATCTTGAAATATTTCCAAATCCAACGACTGGCTCTGTCCACCTTAAGACGGCATCTTTTCCTCCAGAGAGTAAAGTACTCATCACTGATGTTTTAGGAAGGATATTCAGAAAGGGCTATCTGCAAGAGGGTAGCTGGGATATCTCAGCACTGCAATCGGGAAGATATTTTATCTGGGTAAGCGATAAAGAACGGTCTAGGGTAGTGATAGTAGTGAAAGAATAATGAAGATTTGAGATACGAAAAAAAATGAAAGACAGATGCAATTTGTAAATTATAAACAAATTAAAAAAATGAAAATGAAAATGAAAAAGATACTTTTTGTTTTGGCGCTGGCATTAATGATGCAGATGTCATTTGGGCAAGCGACTAAAAAATATGCAGCTTGCTGTGGAGCTGAGGCGGTAGATATAGTGCACAGTGACATGTCTATTTTCGTACCCAATGTGTTTACCCCCGACAAGGATGGCCTGAACGATTTATTTTTTCCACATCTTAATGGCAATGTGGTAGAGGTGATCGATTTTACCATATATACCGATGAAGGAGATACGGTACTTTTTTACAGGCCTACTGTAGTGTATAAAGATCTTTCCAACTATGGATGGAATGGACTGCGTGATGGCTACAAAGAGCCTTACTATGGAGCTATAAAATATTCTTTGAAAATGGTAAATAAACAAGGAGAAACTAAACTCGTTTACGGTCGCGCATGTAGCCTGGAATGCAGCACCGAGGCTGATGATTTAAAGGTCAATTCTAATTGTTTTTTTCCTGATCAGGTAGGAGTAAATGGTAAAGTAGATAAGGCAAAGAAGACGAAGGAGAAGAAATGCAAAGGATGATTTCAATTTTCAATTTTCAATTGTAAATCATTGAATTGTGAGTGAGTACATAAGATTCAAAAAATGTTTACTTTAGATGGACACTTCAAG
>JBBSBH010000090.1:0-3256 GCA_038251405.1 Chitinophagales bacterium | reverse complement strand
CATCCTGTGCCGATCAAGCCAACACGTAAAGCCTTTTGAGGATTTAGAATTTCCATAGCCTGCGCACCGATGGCACCGAGCGCTAAGGTTGCTGTGGCTCCTTTTATAAATCGTCTGCGATTGATGTTGAAGGTATGCATAAGTAATTCATTTTGTTAGTTACAACTCCTGCATGCTATTTCGATTTCTTTCTTTTTTCTCAGTTCCGAATAACGGTTGCGTGTATTTCTTATAGAGATCAAACAAGAATTCAATTCGCTGCATTTCGGTGTCGAATGGCTGAGGCCGATAGCAGGCATCTACAAACTTATTTAAGTCTTGATGTGCGTGAACAAGATCAGCGGGCATGGTTAGTGGATTATACAAATCTGCCAATGAATTTTCCGTGTATCGTTCGCGGACTTTTAAAACTTGTTGTGCAAGTTTTTCAACGCCCTGGATTTTTTGCTTTGGCAAATCTTGTGGCCAAGGGAAATTATTGTAAACTATTGTGTTAGAATAACTGTAATCACTCTTCAACCTACCGCAAACGTAACGCATCCACGCCATGTGCATGGAGGAGGTAATAATGCCAAAATGATAATTTGTGGCTTTAGGAACAAAGAAATTTTTATCTGTAATAATATCGTCTTTTCCCATATAGCCAATGGGAATGTACTTTCGATTCTCAGAACTAACTTTTGGAATAAGTAGGAAATCCCCAGTTGGCTGCCTTTCTTCTGCAAATAGATACGGAAAAGAAGCCATTCTTTTCGTATTTGATCTCGTACTTGCTTCTCTAAATTTCTTTACTCCTTCCAAACGAAGTAGTATTTCTGGATATTTTTTCAATTCGGAAGAACCAGCATCCTTGAGCCATAAGCACCATCGGTTGGCTTTATTTAAAAAATCATAGCCACTATAAAACTTTTTGATAAACTTTTTTGATTCAGGATAGATGTTGAGCAGTTCTTCGGCTTCTTCTTTAGAGAGAATTAAAAAACCGCCATCATTTAATGCACTTCCTGATTGCATTGGGGGTGCAGGACAAATTGGCTTACTGATTGAAGGTAATGTTATGTCATCCCCCGCTACAAGATAGGGATTAATGTTTTTAACTTTTCTTGAAAGAGGTTCGCTATTCAAATCTGAATATTCATAAAGAGTCTTGTTCGATGACTCATTAGCACCAAACCCGATTATTACAACATGTACCGCTGCTTTACCCTTAGCTTCATTATTCCATTTAAATGTTCTATGTCCAAATTTAATTTTTATTCCTAATCGAAATAATTCATTCCAAAGCACAGCCGGCTGTTCACCTTGAGTGATTGAATTGGTGGAAACAAATGCAACTTCAATGTTTGTTTTCCGAATAAACTTAGAGGCTTTAAAATACCAGGCACAAACGTAGTCTAACATCCCAAAAGATTTTACTCCTCCAAAGACAAAAGCCATATCCTCTTTTTGTTCTTTACTTTGATAGGCCGTTCCAATAAATGGAGGATTTCCAAGAATGTAATCGAACGTGATTTTAGCATTTGAATCGGGCTTCGCACCGGAATGAACCTGAAATGTTTTTGCGTTTATATTAACTTCCTTGTATCCCGTGGTGGGTTCGTTTACTAAATAAATATTTGCGTGCTCGGCTTCAATATCAATTACATTTAAAGGGTTTACTAAGCTTTGCCAATCAATACGTAATGCATTGCCATGAACAATTGTTGCGCTTTTCTTTAAGGGTAGCCTTTTATAATATTCACCAAACTCTGATGACAAGCGCATGTTCATTTGATGATCAATCAACCACATGGCAACGGTAGCAATTTGAGCCGCAAACTCCTCATACTCTATCCCATAGAATGCGTCTACATCTATTTTACTGAGTACACTTACATCGGTTACAAATTGTCCTTTAAAAAGAATTTTAAGAATCTCAAGTTCAATTAAGCGCAGTTCGCGATACGTTATGATCAAAAAATTTCCACTACCACAAGCTGGATCAAGGAACTTAAGCTTTGCTATCTTCTCCTGAAATTTCAGGAGCTTATTTTTATTTGTATTGATGTTTTTAAACTCTTGCCAAAGCTCATCCAAAAATAAACCCTGAATAAGCTTTAAGATATTTTTTTCACTAGTATAATGCGCACCAAGATTTCTTCTTTCTTTGGGATTCATTACACTCTGAAACATTGATCCGAAAATAGCGGGTGAGATCAGGCTCCAATCAAAATAGCAGCTCTTTAGAAGACTTTTTCGCATCTCACTATTGAATGATGCGATATTAAGTGGCTCGGCAAATAATGACCCATTAACATACGGAAATGCTGTAACTTGTTCGTCTAAATTCTTTTGACGCTTGTCTTCTGCAGTGTTGAGAGTTTGGAAAAGTTGACCCAAATGAATTCCCAAGTCGCTACCATCCTCTTTTGTGCGTAGCTCTATATACTCTGTAAATTGTTGTTTATCAAAAATGGTTGTGTCCTCCGCAAACAAGCAGAAAAGTAAGCGCACCAAAATAACTTCTAACTCATGACCCTCATACCCATTTGTTAGCAAGGTATCATGCAAGCCACCCATTAGCTCTGCAGCTTTAATATTTACAGGCTCCTGATCTTTATATACACGCTGTTGATACCCACTTATGAAACCAAAGAGATTTATGTTTTTATATAAATCTTTTAATCTGAACTCAGATTCAGCCCCAGTTTCTAAATCGTATAGCTTAACATCCTGAAAATTGGATACAACAACGTAACTTGGTAGTTCCTCATCTTTCAGTCCCGGAAAATAATCTTTGGCTTGCTTGTAAGCTGTATTTAAATCTTTACCCTTGCTTTTATGTTCAACAAGAACAATGCCTTTCCATAGCAAGTCAATAAAACCTTGATGCCCGTCTGCTTTTTTTACGGGTTTTTCAAAAGATGCAACCCTTTTGCGACTAACTCCGAAGACATTAAAAAAGTTATTCCAAAAAGTTTGAGCCTCTGCGCGTTCGTTAGCAACATTTTCCCAATCTTTTGAAAATTCGGTTGCGCGCTTACGGATTTCATTAAGGCTTAATGGCATAGTTACTTACCGGTTGGTGAGAGAACAACCTTGCTAATATAAGTAAAGATTAATTTTATTTGGAGGCAGAATTTTACTTCTTAGTCAACAAACTCAACTTAATCTCCGTAAGCCTTCGTTTTGTATCAAGTGGGAAGTCGCCTTTCAACATCCAATCGTAAAAGGAAGGTTCATCTTTTAGTACTTGTAGCACAGCCTTTCCTTTGTG
>JBBSBH010000089.1:0-3502 GCA_038251405.1 Chitinophagales bacterium | reverse complement strand
TTATTATTATCAGCCTTGGCGGGATTCGTTAAGCAAAACATTGTATGTGGAAATCATCAATCCTGAAAAAGAAATAGTGATGGAAAAAACATTACGGATCGACAGTGGCTTTGCGCATAACGATTTTATTTTGCCCGACTCGCTTAAAGCGGGTACATATTATCTGCGTGCTTACACAAATCTGCAGCGAAACTTTGGTGATGATAAGTTATTTATAAAACCAATTCCAATACTAAATCTCACCGATAAGGTGGTGTACAACAATGAAGAAGAAGAAGAGCAGCTAAACGATCAGTTAACAATTACCACAGATAAGCCTGAATACAAGACACGGGAAAAAATTACGCTCACTCTTAAACTAAAAGATAAAAATAGAAACCCGATGGCTGGAAATTTTTCCATCTCTGTTACCGATGCTGCACAAGTAATGAAAGTACCAGAGTGGGGAAACATAAAAGAAAAGCTTGCCATACACAAAGAAGATATAGGCAAGATTGATAACCTCAAATACCCGCTAGAATATGGCGTGGGTTTTTCTGGACAGTTTCTTAACGACAATGGTAAGCCAGAGAAAGCGTTGTTGACTTTCATGCAGATGAAACCACGCAATGCCATGATGAGTGAAACCGATGGAAAAGGATTGTTTCACCAAAGCGGATTGAATTTTTATGATACCACTACTTTTTATTACAAGGCCGATAAAGCGAAAGACCTGCCGTATGGAAAAGTGAATCTTATGAAGCGCGAGGTGCCACCGGTGATATCAAATGAGTCTCCGTATAAGATTGAAGTTACCAATGCGGGTTCAGTGCAACGGATAATTTCTGAATATAAAAAGCCAAAAGATGTAATTATGTTGAAAGAAGTTGAAGTAAAGGCGAGCAAGATAGAAGAGCAATACCAAAAGAACTACCGGGTTAATAGACCTTATGGCAAACCTGATTTTGTTCTTAAAGCTAAGGACATTAATACAGCGTATGGAAATTTATTATATGCATTGCAAGGCAGGTTTCCGGGATTAATTGTTAGGGAAACGGATAGTGGCTGGGTAGTATACACTAAAAGAGGTGAAGCAAGTTCAAGATTTAATGCGAAAGAAGTGCTTGTAATGGTCGACAATGTGGCACTAGGTGGAAGTCCTGCACAAATAATATCAACGATTAATCCGGAGACAGTCGAGTCTATCGAATTTACCTCAAGAATTAATGTGTTGTATGGTTCGTCAAGTGGGTTTGGTGTTGTTTCAATTTTTACTAAAATCGGTGCTTTAGATATCATCGAGAAAGTTGCTCCTAATTTTCAGTCATTTCCTGTTAAAGGATATGCCGTTCTAAATAAACCTTCTTTTCCAGATTATGAAAGCCTTCAAAAAAACCAGATAAATCCTGATTATCGTTCAATCATTTATTGGAATCCATGGGTGTCTTTGGAAGGAAAGGAAAATAAAATTACAATATCATTTTTTGCAACTGATCTTTCAGGTACATATCGCGTTGTTGCAGATGGTAGTACTTCGGAGGGTGAATTTTTACAAATAGTTTACTTTATTGACGTTGAGAGCCGATAAAAAAATTAGAGTCCAGTATTACTGGACTGCTGATACCTACTTTTATTTTACAAAAATTTAGAGATGACTTTGTTTTTGTCGAGAATGCCGAAAAGCGTAAATGTGTAGGCAATGAATTTTTAATATTAAATTTTATGAAAAAGAAATTAACTAACAAGCTCAGCCTGAAAAAGGAAACACTGAATTCTTTGACGAGTCAAGAGATGAACATCTTAAAAGGAGGAAGTTATACTGTTCAAACCTGCGGAAATACTACAGGAGATTCCTGTTGGTGTGCTGTAACTGTTCGTACAATTTCGGATTGCACTTGTCAATAATTTCAATTGATTATTGAAGGTCAGAAAAGCTGGCCTTCAATAATTTATACATATGAATTCAATAGACAAAATCGAAAAAAGTATTAAAAAAATTGCACAAATTGTATTCGAAAGTACGATAGATGCTACATATGGTCTTTTACAGGGTTCAGGTGGATCTACGTTATTTTTAGCATCAAATTATTTTTTAACTAAAGATGAAAAATATCTTGATAAGTCACTCGAATTGCTCGAAAGAAATATCAGTAGTACAAGTAAAGTCCTTTTTCCAAATGATTTTAGCATTGCTTTTCCCGCTGTATCTGCCTGTTGGCTTATTGATCAATTTATAAAAAAAAATATTTTAGATGAATCGGAACTAACAAATTCGCGGATAATAGTAAATCATTTAATTAAATCAACTTTGCCAGATGATTTGAATTTAAACAGACATGATCTTTTTTATGGATATATAGGAAAAGCTCTAATTATCCTAGAAAATGATATTGAATTAAGCAAAGTAAATATTGATCCCTTCATTTCTGCCTTAAAGCAGAATGCAAAAATGGATAATCTTGGTTTATACTGGAATACACCATATCCATTTTATAAATCGCATCAGTATGAGGATACCATCAACTTAGGAATTCCTCATGGTTCCTTAGGGATTATACTCTTTCTATTAAAAGTATGTTCTATTTACGGACGAGACATTGAATTGGAAGTTATTATTACAAAGCACATTAAATGGCTAATAGGAATGCTTAAGAAAAATAAAAATCAGCTTAAGCACTTTTATTCAGTAGTTCCAATAGGTGGTGGAAAATTAGGGTGGTGCTATGGTGATCTTGCAATAGCTTATACCTTGCTTCGTCACTATGAAGAATTGGGTGACTATGAGAGTAAAGCAATGGCATATGAATTGATTGAAAAGTCTTCATTAAAATCTATGGAACAGGCTGGGGTATTATATTATTCGCAATACGGATATCATGATATGGGTATTTGCCATGGAACGACTAGCATAGCATACATGTATAAAAAAATGTTTTTAATTACAAAAGATCAACAACTCCAAGACTTAGCCCATAAATGGTTGGGGCACACCATTGAAAGTTTAGATATTTATCTCCCACAGATCAATAGTATAGCTGAAAAGGAAAAAACCAATCCTTTGATTGACACATCCCTCGGTTTTCTAAATGGGCTATCAGGTGTAGGACTTGCACTTATTTCATTTATTGATCCTAAACTTTCAGATTGGGATAAACTTCTTCTGCTCGATCGGCCGGGTCGAGATTAAATGTCCTTCGCTTAAATCTCACATCAAGTAAATGCTAAAAGCCGATACCCTAATTGTTCGCACTCCTTTTTTTCCATTCATTAAAAATGGTGTAAGGGAAGAGTTTGAACGTCAGCTGCAATCGGCTGTATTTAAAGAAGCATTATTCCTGGGGTCGCCAAATCTCTATGAAGAATTTGCAAAAGCGGGTCCATTCTTAAATGAAGCCACCAGGCTTTCGCTATACAAATATTTTTTGCGAATGTCTTATCGGTGCACACCCTTCGGTATGTTTTCCGGAGTTTCTTCAGGAGTGGTGGGGGAGCAAACTTCTTTCAAATTATCTTCGCAGCACAC
>JBBSBH010000088.1:0-3536 GCA_038251405.1 Chitinophagales bacterium | reverse complement strand
TTCAAGTTCCATGATGATTGGCTATTTTGCTGAGGCGGATGATCAGCAACCAATTATTGTTGATACAAAAGAACTCCATGATGCACAATGGTTCAGCCGTGATAATCTTCCTGAAACACCTGGAAACATTAGTATTGCAGGCGAGATGATTGAATTGTTTAAGTCAGGAAAGCACGAAGACTTTTTCGCCTCCATTCATCCCGCGTAGAGCCCTTTGCTGGAGCAAACTTTTAAGAATTCCCCAGCCAGAGGTTAAAGGTTAACGGGAAATAGTTAATAGTGAAAAATCCGTACTCCGTGGATAGTCCGGGTGCTACTTTGATTCGTACGGACTAAAAAATGCAAATAAACTCAGCACTCTGCTGTTGTTTATTCTTTCTGTGGTTACCATAATTGTATATGGGGAAGCACTATCAGCCATTATTATCAGACCTTCTGACTGAGGAATTGTGCATAAAATGCTTGCTGTTTTTGGTGGCAATGTGCTTATAGTAACCAATTTTATGATGGTGACTTACTGGCTTTTAAGTTATTAAAGAATTTGGATGGCAAAGCTATGTTCGGTTGCTTGCCAAAATAAACCTCGATATTATTGTATGAATTTTTAACCAGGTTTTTTCGCTTTCGGAAAATTTAACAATCATACTTACACTGAATAGGTTCGCAGACTATTTTGAACGACCAATAAAAAAGAAATATTGAGTATCGGGAAAGATTAACAAGAATAATTTTCGGTATGATAGTACCCCTCCGCCTGTCGGCACCTCCCCTAATTTTAGGGGAGGCAGATATTAACCAACAGAATTGCAATCTGTTAAGTTAGTATAAGTCAACTTTCTCCCTGTTTTCAGGGAGGGGCGGTGTGGGTAACCCCAAAAACAAGACTTTTCTGTATCTTTCCCGATACTCATAAAAGAAATTTTAATCATATTGCCAGGAAACACACATAAAATTATTGAATATTCTGTTTAAATTTGGCTTCAAATTTTTTAAAGAAAATGAAAGAATTTTCCCTTATAATACTTGCTTTAGCTTTCATAGTATGTTTTTCTGAATCATTAACCGCCCAGGTAACAGACTCACTTCCGGATCAGGATTCACTACCTGTGCATGAACTGGTAGAAGTAGTGGTCACAGCCAACAGATATGGAACAATACAGGTAAAAACACCTGAAGCAATCAGGTTATTGGACAGTAAGTTAATTCAAAAGTTTCAGTTGCGTACAGCTTCCGAAGCACTTCAGCTTACACCGGGAGTATTTGTGCAAAAAACAAATCATGGTGGAGGATCTCCGTTTCTACGAGGATTAACCGGTAACCAGACCCTGATGCTTATTGATGGTATCAGGCTTAGTAATGCAACCATGCGTTATGGACCAAATCAGTATTTTAATACCATAGATGTTTTTAGCATCGAAAAAATCGAAGTCTTACGTGGAAGTGGCTCAGTTCAATATGGTTCTGATGCAATAGGTGGTACCATCCAGGCATTCAGTCCTGGACTGGAAACCAGTGAAAAATCTAAATGGGGAACTACAATACTTACAAGAATTGCTACACAGGGCATGGAGCAAAGCCTGCATAGCTCTGTAAACTACTCTGATAAAAGAACTGCCTTCAAGGCTGGAGCCACATTGCGGAATTTCGGAGACCTTGTTGGGGGCGACACTACAGGCAGACAAACGCCAACAGGCTATAGGGAACTTGATTTCGACCTAAAAGGGAAGATATTGCTATCGTCATCCTCTGATCTTACCATAGCTTACCAGAGTGTGCATCAAAGCGACGTCCCGGTCTACCATAAAGTAGCCCTCGAAAACTATGCTATAAATAAAATGGATCCCCAAAAACGAGAATTGGCCTATATAAAGCTAAATCAGAAACTTGATGCCGGAATACTGAAATCTACAACTGTTACTGCTTCTTTCCAACATAGCGAGGAAGGCCGGCAGCTTCTTAAAAATGGATCTTCCTCCTTACGCACAGAGAATGACAGAGTGAATTCATTGGGATTATCAGCAGAAGCAATTACTTCAAACAGAAACGGCTGGTCGGCTAATAGTGGTCTTGAAATATACAACGACATTGTTAGAAGCAGTCGCACCGATAGTGATATCTCTACCAGCGATGTTGCTTCAAAACGCGGATTATATCCCAATGGAGCAAGTATGACCAGTATGGCAGTTTTCAGTATCCATACATTTGATTTTGATCACTGGATCATCAATGCCGGGGCAAGATTTAATACTTTTATTAACAAGGTAGCAGACGAAAATGCTGGCCAGGTAAAGCTGACTCCTTCAGCACTTGTTGGCAATTTAGCCATACTCCGAAAATTGAATAAAACATCCAATCTGTTCGTTTCTGCGAATACCGGTTTCCGGGCTCCTAATATTGATGATCTTGGCACATTGGGTATTGTGGATTTCAGGTACGAAACTCCCAATTATGATCTTAAACCGGAGCATTCATTACAGTATCAGCTTGGCTACAAATACCAGGGATCCTCTCTTAGAGGTGAAATTTATCTTTATCGTAACGAGTTATATGACTTAATTGTACGAAATAAGATACCCGGAGATTCGGTTGAAGGGTATCCGGTATATATGAAAGAGAATGTTGAACGCGCTTATATCCAGGGGGCTGAAACAGCCTGGGACCTCGACCTTACTAAATCATGGATGGTATCTGGCAGCATGACCTATACATTCGGACAGAATATTACTAAAGATGAGCCTGTAAGACGAATACCCCCGATTTTCGGTCGTTTGGCTGTTGAGTATACACTTAAAGCCTGGTGGGTTAATCTTGAGTGGCAGGTAGCAGGAAAACAGGATCGTCTGGCAGCAGGAGATAAAGACGATAATCGTATCCCTGCTGGAGGCACTCCAGGTTGGAATATTTTCAATATAAATTCCGGTTATACCTTTCGATTCATGAAAATTAATCTCAGCCTGCTGAATCTTACTAATGAGGATTACAGATATCATGGCTCCGGTGTAAATGGGTATGGCCGGTCAGCTTTCTTGTCAGTTATGATTAACATTTAGCCGGAATCAATATCCAAAGATTCAAGACATTCAGGATTTTAGACTATACCCTTGACTTACCTGAACTCAAATTTATAACCCAATACGTGTTTACGACAATTTGCTGTCGCTGAGGTTTGCGGCTACAAATAGGAAAGCCCGGGCTTAAAAGTCCGGTTTTTAATTTGATTCGCGCCCGGACAAAAAAAAGCGCAGTCTGCTTTCGCATCATGCGCTTTTATTTGCCTAATAGTCAGGGTTTTACTCCAAGTGAAGCCTTGACTTATAGTGATTGGTTAAAACGGCCAGAACTGGTTATCGTACCAGATACTTTCTCAGTTCAGCTCAGCTAATTATTTCGCCGGACATTCTTAGAGAAAATTAAAATGCTTATCTTTGATTTAAAAATTGAACATGGTTAAAAAAAATGAAATATTAAACAAACTCAGGATCAGTAAACCCGAATTGTATAAATTCGGAGTTATCCGCATAGGATTGTTTGGTTCC
>JBBSBH010000087.1:0-3885 GCA_038251405.1 Chitinophagales bacterium | reverse complement strand
TTTTTCTTCAAAGACATATGCGTCCAAATAGCTCCTGCAAAATCTACAAAGCCGGTGAGTATTAATAATACTGGAGCTTTTCCAAAAATAACCATAAGAATAAATGCGATAAATACAAAAATCCTTGCTATTACAGTAAATCCAAAAAATAAAGTTATTTCTGCATTAGCTGTTTGGAAATAATAATATCCCACCACCAGGGTTACTATACCCAATACACGCACCCAAACTTCCTGAGTCTCTTGAAATCCAAGTAAAGGCAATATCAGATTAGGGACAATCGCTAAGCTAAGTCCCATAAAAAATAAATAATAAGAAAAGTAAAGAATGGTTTTGGCAGCAGCGGTCATAATTTTAGTTTTTTTAGTAAGTTGAATATACAAAACCCCCGACTGAAATGAAATCTGAATATCAATATGCTATAGACTTTAATTAATTAAATTTTTTAAAAGCGGTTGATCAATAGATATCTCATTTTATTTAACTTCACTTTATACGTTCTATTTTAACAAGGTGTAACAACAATATTTTCTATTCTTGTTCCTTTAAGTCCTTGATTATCATGCAATCAGCTATGTAAAATCTTATAAATTTTGATAGACTTGCTAATCATTCATCTAAATTTTTATGGTCTGTTCAAGCCTATACCATCTTTGCTGTATTTTATATATATTCGCCAATTCATTTTCAAATAAAAGGCAATCCACATCTTAAAAATGAAAATAAACATACTTAAAACAGCATTATTTCTTTTGTACTCGATGCTAGCTAGTGAAGGCCAATGTCAATCGCCAAATGATGCATTAATGATGAAGGCCAAACAAGCATGCATTTTGGCTGATTATAATTATACCAGTTTTAATCGCTACTGGGAGGGTAGTTTAAATAGAGAGAATCAAACGATCGCCAGGGTGATGAGAAGCACAGTTTTGCCTATGGCGGCTATAGGTATATCAGATCGTTTAAATTTTTTTATAGGCTTACCTCATATAAGCACTTCTTCCAGCAATCCTAATGGTGGTAAATTTAAAGAAGTGAGTGGCTTTCAGGATTTATCCCTTTCTTTAAAGTACAACTGGTTGAATAAAACCATTGGAAGCAGCGAACTTTTAGGTTTAGCAACATTTGGATTCGCTACACCCGCAAGTAATTATTTATCAGATTATATGCCATATAGTTTGGGACTGGGCGCTCCTGAACTGACCTATAGAGTTATTATGCAATACAAATTGAAAAATGGACTTTATGTAAGAGGAGCGGGATCATATCTATGGCGGGGATATACCAAAATTGAACGCGAATATTACTACAATAATGGGAGCTATTATACCCCCTGGATGGATGTGCCGAATGCTATCAATGTAGAAGGTATAGTTGGAAAATGGCTTTGGAACAATTCCTTGCAGATTGAAGCAAATTTGTTAAGCTCACAGTCTTTGAGCGGTGATGATATCAGAGCTTATAATGCTCCTGTTCCCACTAACAAAGTGAATATGAACAGAATAGGAATATTCGCACATTATTTTTTTCCAAAGTTAAAAGGATTAGGTCTTATAGCCTACCACCAAGGAGTAATTTCTGGTCGTAATACGGCTCAGGCAAATACTACTGGTATGGGCATCACTTATTATTTCAATTACCTCAAAAGCAGCCAAGTAAATGAAAACTAATATATATAAAATTTTTGCTGCCATATGCATACTTGTATTGGTCTCGTGCGAAAAAGAGTTACCTCAATATTTAGATTTTACGGAGTATGAATTTTCATCTGCAGATAAAACTGGTGGTACATGGATTCCTATTTTACTCAAAAGTGGAGACGAAATAAAGATTCAAGCCCCTTTGGCGGTCAACTCCTCAGAATATTTACAAGAATTGGCTAAGCTCAAAACAGATCTTGGTAAGATTACGAATGCTGAGCGACAGGCCATAATTTACTGGACTTCTAATCCTGTAATCAGATGGAATGAAATAGCGCTCGAGTTGATAGCCAAGTACAATTTGATCCCAGGCCCTAATGCTGATGGCTCATATACATTACCCAACGCTAGCAATCCTACCGGGCCACCAGCGTTTCCATTTGCACATCCACCTTATGCATGCAGAGCACTAGCTTATCTTTCTGTAGCACAATTTGATGGTCTTATTACAGCTTGCCATTACAAATTTATATATAACCGACCAGCTCCTTTCAAGCAAGATGCTGCCATAAAATATGCATACCTGGATTCTGATATCCCTTCCTATCCTTCTGATGGAGCTGTTATCGCTACTACATCAAAAAAAGTATTGACCCAAATGTTTCCCTTAGAAGCAGCCTACCTTGAAAAAAAAGAAGCTGAACATTTAAGAAGTCTATATTTATCTGGCGGAAATGTAGAAAGTGATATTGAAGCAGGTAAATTCATAGGGGAAAGTGTGGCTGCAATAGCTCTTTCCAGAGCCGCAAATGATGGGATGAAAAATGCCCAATCCCCTAAAGCTGTAGCTGATTCTTTGGCAGCCGCCGCACAAGCCCGATTTGGTTGGCATTGGGTCAATCTGGAAATACCTCAACGACCTGTCGGCTTAACACCGTTATTTGGAAGAGTAAAGATGTGGAATGTGACAAAAGTAGAAGATACAAGGCCAATACCTCCTCCAGCTATTGGTAGTCCCCAACTAAATGCCGATATTAAAATTCTGCAAGATTATATAGATCATCCTTCAGTAGAAAGAAGGCGCATCGCTAATTTCTGGCAAGATGGTTTAGGCACTTATACACCTCCCGGACATTGGAATCAATTTGCAAAAGACTTCATTGTTAAACATCATTTAAATCCATTGCGAACTGCCCGCACTTTTGCTTACCTTAATATGGCAATGATGGATGGTGGTATTAGTTGCTGGGACACTAAATATTACTATCATTATCCCAGGCCGATACAATTAATAGATGGTTTTAAAACTATAGCAGGTACTCCAAACTTTCCATCCTATTTGTCAGGTCATAGCGTTTTTTCCGCCGCCGGTGCTGAAGTGTTGGCATATATCTTTCCATCTGAAGCGTCTACCGTACGAGGCTGGGCAGAAGAAGCTGCTATTTCGAGAGTGTATGGGGGTATTCATTGGACTTTTGATGCTATCCTTGGCACAGAACAAGGGAAGCTGGTAGCACAATATACGGTGAGTAAAGCCAGAATGGATGGTGCTGACTAAGTCGAATCTATGATTTATCAGCTTCGATATACAACTCACTGCCTGCTTGAAAAGGTGAAGGTGTTAAAACTGATAAATAGAAAAGGTCGATGGTATTTATTATTTGGGTTGGAACACATCAAGAGTATGATAAAATTAATGCATCGACTATAAGTTATAATGGAAAATAATATTGTAAATAACCTACATTACCAAAATGCTCTTTCTAGGATCAATTCGTAATTGAAATTGAAGCCTGACAAATCATCTACAGAAGGCAATGAACTTGATATGTTGGTTACGTTAGTCGAGTCTTATGAAGCTATTCATATCCCAATGCAGCCCAAAGACCCTATTGCATTTTTATAATATAAAATGGAAAAAGAAAATTTAAAGCAAAAGGATTCAATCCCCTTTATTGGAGATAAAACCAAAGTATCAAGAGTACTTAATTACCATCAGGAATTGACGCTATCTATGATTCAAAAACGGAGTAAGGGATTGAACATTCCTGTGAGCTTATTCATTCAGGCTTGACAAATATAGCCATCGTATGTCTGCACTCAACTCATTTTTTCTTCAAAGACATATGCGTCCAAATAGCTCCTGCAAAATCTACAAAGCCGGTGAGTATTAATAATACTGGAGCTTTTCCAAAAATAACCATAAGAATAAATGCGATAAATACAAAAATCCTTGCTATTACAG
>JBBSBH010000086.1:0-3886 GCA_038251405.1 Chitinophagales bacterium | reverse complement strand
CTGACGAAAAAAACAAGTTCCTTACCAATTGGAAAAAAGAAAATAGCAAGATGTCTCCAAAGGAAGCTTCTGAAATGGGACTCTCATTATCCGTGGAGCAGGAAGACAGGGTGATGGTTATGTATGAAAATGAACAAATGATTTCCGTAGCACATTACAGTTATGGTTTTTCAGGCGGAGCTCACGGTAACTTTGCCACAACACTTGAAACCATCCAAAAATCAACCGGCAAAAAAGTTCTTTTGAACGATGTGTTGAATCCAGCCGGCATTAAGGCATTGCCTCTTATTCTGGATAAGGTAGCCCGTGTACAATTTGAAATAAAAAATAATAATCCTTTAGAGCAAAATTATTTTCTTGTGAATAAAATTCCCCCAAGTGAGAACTTTTATGTAACCAGCAAAGGGATAGGATTTTTGTATGCCCCGTATGTAATAAAATCTTTCGCTGATGGAGAAATTAATTTGCTTGTTCCTTTCACAGCGCTTGGCCCCTATTTACAACCGGCATTTAAACATTAGCCATCCTTTTGTTTATTTTGCTTTTGCAAAAGCATATCACATTCGCTAACATTTACCTGCCAGGTTTTCGTAACATTTTTTATATCTTGTTTAGAAAAATAAATAATTGAAGATATTTCTCCACCGATACAAAATCACCATAGGATTCGAACTTGTCTTTTGGATTGGAGGGCTTCTCCTGTTAGCATTTATGAAACCGGGAGCAGATATTCATTATTCTATTTGTGTTTTTAAAATGTTGGGCATTGATTTTTGTCCGGGATGCGGACTTGGCCATTCAATCAATTATTTATTTCATGGTGATCTCAGGCAATCATTTTCAGCACACCCGCTGGGGATTTTTGCCTTACCTATCATTTTTTACAGAATATATCAACTACTTCGAATTAATCTATTTTCCAGAACTATAAAATATACACCATGCAATACGATAACTCCGCATCAGTAAATCCTGTCCTTTTAAAATTTCTCTACGACGTTACGCCGGAAGAACTTATAACCATAAACTCCCATACCAAGGGCTTTGGTGATGATGAACTTTCAAATTTTTGTATGATATACAGGTCGAAAAGAAAAGACCCGCAAACAATATTACTACTGTGCCTTCTGGGGCTGGTAGGCGTTGCAGGAATTCATCGCTTTGTGATCGGGCATACCGGCATGGGTATTCTTTATTTCTTTACAGGTGGCCTCTGCCTGATTGGGACAATAGTTGACGCAATAAATCATAAGGACCTGGCCGTTGAATACAATGCAAAAATGATCTCTGAAACCCTGATGATGCTGAATATGATTAAGAGATAATGAATGGTTTCCCTCTGAGGTTTGGGTGGGACAGGCGCTTTTAAATTTTACCTAATCCTTTTAAATCTGTATTCCATTTTAACAATACCAGAATGGAACAATTGTTGAAACGTAATAAAAAAAAACCATGGATAACGAAAAATTAATTACCGCAAATAGGGATGATGAAATTTGGCAACAGATAGCTGCCGACTTAAAGGACAATGAATTTGCCTACTCAGCAATTATCTTAATACAAAACAGGAAAATCTATTTTGATATTGATGTGGATCCGGGCGGAGGTTTTGAAGGCGGCTATCAAACAACGACATTTAAGAGCCGGCTGGAAAAGGCCGGTATATTTAAATTTGCCTTGCATCACCAGGGACTGCTCGATGAAATCGGAAAATTTTTTGGAATGGAAGATATTGAAACCGGCTACCCTGAATTTGATAAAAAAGTGATTGTAAAAACGAATGATGCTGCCAGGATAAAATCTTTATTTTCTGGAAAGCAAACGCGCATTCCCTTTGAAAATCTTACAGATTTTACTTTTCATATCGCCCAACATCATATTGATGAGACCGATGCAAAAGCAGATTTTCTGGAATTAAACATTGAAGAGGCTATCACGGACATACCGAGATTGAAACTTATCTACAACGCTTACACAAAAGTTTTGGATGCGATTGAAAATTAATATTTCCCTAACGGGATATTATTGTTTTCTTAAAGTGAGGGTAAGTTTATCACCGTCGGTATTGTAGGATGTATCGGTAGTTGTGAAGCCTGTGCAATCAAAAGCAACTATAGTTGGCGATCTCCCGTCAAAATCAAGAGTGCTTCCACTCAAGCTCCAGGTGCCGCTATAATCGCCGGGCGTAGAACATTGAGTTCCCGCATCGACATAAGCAAAAGTATGATTAGCACTGAAGGTCGTTATATCATCGAGTTCACAAGGATCAAGAAGAAATGTCCCATCTATCTCCGCTGAAGAAGCCGAAGGTTTATACTTTATAGACACAAGTTTATAGCTCCCCACAAAGTTGGCTTCAGTAAGATCACAATTATTTAATTTGTCTTTCTTTTTACAAGAGGCGAAAGCTAACATTGCTATAATCAATAGACCGAGGTACGGGTTAATCTTAATCATAAATTTTTTGGTGTTTAAAGTCTGAAGAAATAAAGTTAGAACATAGAATATGAAAAGTTTGAATAGGATAAGCTTTTATAGTGATTTTTTTTAGGATCCGGGATTTTGAGGAAGGGAGACATAAAAAGTAGAGCCCTTCCCTGCTTCACTTTCAACCCATAACTTTCCTTTGTGCGCTTTTATTATTTCGGATGAAATAAATAATCCAAGGCCAAGACCACCCAAAGGAAAATTCGCTTCTGCCCTATAAAATTTGTCAAAGATCACATCGGTATTTTCTTTGGCTATTCCTATTCCGAAATCCTGAACAGAAAATAAAATAGTGTCGTCCTTAACCACCGAGTTAATTAATACCTGGTTAGATTGAGGAGAATATTTTACTGCATTTGTGAGCAGATTGGTAATTACCTGTTCTATACGAAACCGGTCAGCATAAACGTAAACACTTTCATTTTCCTGTATTGATAAAAAATGAAGCGGGGATATGTTTTTTACATTTTGCACGGTTTCTTTCACAAGGCTTTTGAAATTAAACCTCTCATTACTGAGGTACATTTTTTTACCGGGCGTAGTATTCACCACTAAAAGATCTCCTACAATCTTAGTAAGCTTATTCAATTGTATATCCATTGTGCTTAAAAGCTTGCCCACTTCGCCCTTCATCTTCTTTTCAAAACTTAGCTGCAAAATATGTACAATACCTTTGAGGCTTGTAATAGGAGTTTTCAATTCGTGCGATGCCACGCTTACAAATTCATCTTTCACCTTTTCAATCGCTTTCCGTTCAGTAATATCAGTATGGGACACAACTGCTCCATGCGAATCGGGCAGTGAGTTTACTTTCATGAGAAACCATCTGGATTTGCGAGGTGAGTGACATGGATATTCTAACACAAAAGAAGGAAGGGTACCGTCAAGCACTCCCTTAATGCCTCTTAATGCCTGCGGAGCCTCATCAGAAAAAGGGCCATTAGCTTTGCGGCACACGTCAAGATAATTTACTCCAATAAATGCGTGATCGAAATCTCCCTTCCATGCATTTTCTTTTGCAAAATTTATCCAGGATTCATTTACGGTTTGAATAACACCATCGGAATTTAAAACGGCAATTTGAGCAGATAAGGAATTAAGTATAGCATCTTTTAGTTGCTCACTCCGCGAAATCTTGTGGTCATTAACCGGCTGGTCAATTTGGTAATTGAGGGGTTCTATAAAACCTTTCATTGAATATTGAGGCGTTTAGTTTTGGTATAGGAATGAATTTGGAAATAATTACTTTCTGTTTCTACTTAACGCTACTTCACTACGAATATATAATTTATGTATTATAATTCCATTAAATATTCATTTCTTCATATAAACGTAACAAATAAAAAGGTTGGATTTCGAAAGCCTGTTCCATAATTCACCTGCCATTTAGTGCGAACGG
>JBBSBH010000085.1:0-4005 GCA_038251405.1 Chitinophagales bacterium | reverse complement strand
AATGTATATTTGAAAAGCGAATCAATTGCCCGTGAAAATGCAATGACATGGAACTTATCCAAGAGCGAGTTTATTTTGGTCCCGTGTGTAAACCACGGGATTACTTTTTTTGCGGAAAAAAAAGTAAGGCGAATAATTAAGCAAGATTATTTTTAAAAATTACCCACTAATAATGGCGAAGAACCATAAAGTTATAGTTAAATATGCTTTCCCTCGTGTGTGAAGATATTGCTTTCAATTCCGGCCAGCTCATCTAAGTCTTTAATTTTAATAGGTATGTGCTATTAGGATACTATATAAAATAAAATGCCGCTTACTTGTAAAGTATTGCGGCATTAAACATGGGATTATGTTTACACGTTGTCCAAATATCATTTGTTATATCTTCCAAAATTCTCCTTCAATATATCAAGTTGCTTTCTGAATATTTATCCGTATGTGTGAATATTCAAAAACACAACATACTACAGTCGGTGTCAGTAGCAAATGATCATTTCTAATATAATCACACCAAAGCATTTCCCTATTAGAAATTATTGCTTACCTCCAAAACCTATACCTAGCGTGAATATTAATTCATCCGGTGTCTCATAAGAGGAACTAGAAGTAATCGAACCTTTGTTTTTTATGCCCTGGTATGCGAGGCCAATATTCAAGAATCCAAATTCCAGATTGACACCTGCTCTATACCCAAGGCCTGATTTTTTCAGGTTAAATGAATTGTCAGCAGAATGCGTTTCATTGAAAATGTAATTAAATACAGGACCTGCTTCTATTCGAAGGGGTCCTAATATTCTTAAACCCAATAATAGTGGAATTTCAATTTTGCCTACGTTCAATTTTGATCGTATGATAGTGCCATCATCGGATATATAATCTGATAAGCCCCCTCTATAAGCCACCAATGCCATACCTTTAATAAATAATGGATCCAAATTCAATCTGGAAAATATGCCTCCCTCAAAGCCATAAATATTTTTTCCATTAATGGTATTTGTGATGGCACTGTTTAGTTCAGATACCTTGACGGTGCCAGTCGAAACACCCAGTGAAATACCAGTAGTAAAAGATTGAGCATTTTGTTTTGTCGACGATAACATAAAAAATGCTACTATAGCATAGAATAATATTTTTTTCATTTTATTTTATTTTGTTTAAATTAAATATTGCTCCCTTTTTGGGATTGTAACTAATTATAAAAAAAATACAATTAGCGAAATAATAATTAAAAATTCAATTACTTTACATAAAATCAGCTTAAACTTATTATTATTTTCAACTTCTTCCTCAGATAGGAAAATATTCATATAAGGCATTACCTCTGATTTTTTAATAGGCTTAATATATGTTCTCATATAAATTAATGTTAAGTGATATAATTTAAATATTTATAATCACATAGTAGATACAAAGCTGCCTTTCTTTATAGCACTAAAAATCAAAATATTAAAAGAGTCCATCCACTCAAAAATGTCTGTAATTATCTGAATAATCATAAACAATTTAAGTACCAGGAATCCCTATAATAAAAATATTGGAGCGCTCATTGTTACAGAAGATAAAAAACCATGTAAGGCAGTTTAAATTGCTTTAAAACAAAGAAATAACCTCAAATAATAATTCAGAATCTATTATAGTACCTTTTTACCACTAATTACTCTTATTAATACCGCGACAATAGCTAATACTAAAAGTACATGAATAATAGATCCGCCAGCATGAAACCCAAGAAACCCAATAGCCCAAAGAATTACCAGTATCACTGCAATGGTGTATAATAAATTCCCCATAATATATTATTTTTTAAATTAAATTAATTAATTAAAGAACTAAGGTTGCTATTCCATACTTGTTAAAAATAGCGCAATAAAATTCGGGTACTCTCATATTGTTTAACAAAGTAAAGTTAATTGAAATTTTGAGCAGGATTGTTACAAAATTTAAATTAAGATTTACATAATTCATACATTTGAATACTGGTGAGAACAATTGCAAGGAAGTCAAGAAAAGATTATTCCCATTGGTTTTATAGATTTTCAAAATGTGTAGGTATCACCTTGGATTCTTCATCGTGCAGAATATGAAATACTATCTACAATAAGAATTTCTGCTCCACCATGATGATAAGTACAATTGTACTGAACGGAGTAGTTTTTTCTGACAATCCTTCACCAAAGTAAATTGACATAAGATTAATGGTTCCATTGGTATCTAAGCATAGTCTTAGATACCACTTGATATGCTCTCTATAGTTTTATGCGCATTCTGATTTAAATAGCTCAACCAGGATAAATACTAAAGCATCTGGATTAAGCAACTACTATAGTGGCCTGTCACCTCGTATGACCCTTATCAATACCGAGACAATGGCTAATACTAAAAGTACATGAATAATGGATCCGCCAACATGAAACCCAAGAAATCCAATAGCCCATAGTATAACTAGTACTACTGCGATAGTGTATAATAAATTTCCCATGATAAATTATTTTTTAGATAAATTGATTAATTAAAGAATCAAGCTTGGTATCCACTACTTGTTATTGAAAAATAGCAATACGAAAAATCGGGTACTCTCATTTTGCTTTTCATCAGTAAAGATAATTGTAACTTTAATCAGGGCTTTATACAATTTAAATTAAGATTTACACTATTCACACATTTAAAAGATAGTTAGAGGCATTGCGTGTGTGAAGTCAGGATGAGACTATTCATATCCACTCTTTATGACTGTCTGTATCATTTTAAACCGACCATTGGGTTTTATAGAGTTTTTAGCATGTGCAGGTATGATGATGGATTCACCATTATGGAGATGTGTAACATTATCTGAAATCAATATTTCTGCTTCCCCTTCTATGATTTGCACAAATGTGTCAAATGGGGTAGTTTTCTCTGAAATTCCTTCACCCATATCAACTGACATAAGACAGATCGTCCCGGTCATTTTCTTGAGGATAGTCTTAGTTACCACTGAGTTAGCAATATATTCTACTATTTCTACCAATACGTATGGCTTTGCTTTCTCTATTTCGGAGGATACCATGCATGCTACATTTTATTTGATTAATAATTAGGAGCACAAGGTGAACGGGAATATACTTTAATCTATTACATAACATTGGAGAAATGTTACATCATTCCCACATCTTCCAGGTTCACTTTTCTTTTATTTTTTAAATTTTTAAAGAAAGTAGGTGTCAAGCCAGTAACTTTTTTAAATTGGTTTGACAAATGAGCAACAGAGCTATAATTTAATTTATAGGAAATCTCTGTAAGGGTGAGTTCATCATAGATTAATAATTCTTTTACTCGTTCGATTTTGTGGGTAATAATGAAATGTTCAATGGTGATTCCTTTTACTTCAGAAAATATATTGGCCAGATACGTATAGTCATAATTAAGCTTTTCGCTGATATAGTGGGAGAAATTTACCTTAGGTAATTCATGAGAATAATGTACCATTTCGATGATGACATTTTTTACTTTTTCTATAAGTATCGCTTTCTGATCATCCATTAATTCCAGGCCGGATAACAGCAACGTGCGTTTCAAATCTTCCCTTTGAGCTGTAGTAATATATCCCTCCGATATCTCTACAGTACCTAGATCAACCTCTAAGTAGTGTAAGCCCAAATTAGTAAGCACTTCTTTTACTACAAGTTTACACCGCAGGCTGACCATATATTTGATGTAAAGCCGCATTTATTGGATCCTAATATAAGTAAATATAAGTAAATATAAGTAAATATAAGTAAATATAATATGCTTTTTATATATTTTGGGAATGCAAGATTGAGCACTTAAAAGCGAAAGATTGAGCACTTAAAAGCGAAAGATTTTGGGTTTGGATTTATATTCTTTTTCATTGTTGTCCGACTAAAAGTAATGAAAGGGTGAACTAACAAGTCCACCCTTTTGAGTTATATTCGAGTTACTACACAAACAATATAACATGGATAAAAATAAGACTTTTGTCGGACAGCCGGTATTATCACAGATATT
>JBBSBH010000084.1:0-4204 GCA_038251405.1 Chitinophagales bacterium | reverse complement strand
TAATGCCACATCCGGAATATTTGATATGAAACTGCGGAAAGGAAATGATGAAAGAAAAGAATACACTTTTCAATTGGGTATTCTAGGTGCTGATATCTCCACGGAAGGTCCTATAAATAAGGCAAAAGGAAGCTCTTATCTCGTAAATTATAGGTATTCTACCCTGGGGCTTCTTAACGAAATTGGCTTTGATTTAGGAGAAGATAACACAAAATTTCAGTATCTTTCTTTTAATGTCTCTTTACCTACTCCCAAGATAGGAGACTTTACTTTCTTTGGCTTTTTATTACCTGGTTGAAACAAAAGATTTTGAAACAGGAAATGCTTTGTTAAAGATAGCTACACCTTTAAATCCTAAGTCCCGAGTTGCAAAAAATCTTGCTAAAGGGGTAAGTGAAATGAGTAAATAAAAAATTGATTTGAAGCTGTACTTTAGAACTTTCCTATTTATCATACGATAATTTAAAAAATACAAAAAGACGAACTAATCAATAATAATGATACTATACGAAATGAAATTTAAATTATTCCTGTCACTCATTAGCCTTTTATTTTGGTATCAAGGTAATACCCAGCATATAAGAGAATTAAAAGGTAGTTACCTTGGCCAAAAACCTCCCGGGATGAAGCCAAAAATTTTTGCCCCAGGCGTTATCAGTACAAAGTATTATGAACTTAGTGCACCTGCGTTTTCACCAGATGGTAAAACAGTTTTTTGGACGGTTATTTACGCAAGAGGTAAGCCTTCCAGAATAATGGAGATGAGAATAGAAAATGGTATTTGGACAAAACCCTGTCTTGCTGCTTTTGCTGATACCACTTCGGATGATTTTTATCCTTCATTTTCTGCAGATGGAAAAAAACTGTATTTCAGCTCAAGAAGAAAACTACCTATTGGTTACCCCGAAAATAATGGTTTGAGAATTTGGGAAGTAGAGAAAAAAACAACCGGTTGGGGCAGCCCGATTCCACTCGATACGGCTGTATTTAAACCTGAAAATTATTATCATTCCATTACCAATGCAGGGGTTATATATACCTCACGAAGAAGTAATGGTGGCAGCGTATTTGATATTGAGGTTTATCGCAGAAAAAATGCCCACTATATAAAACCCGAAACACTTCCATATAATATAAATTCAAAATGGACTGAAGATGGAGTATTCATTGCGCCGGATGAGAGCTATTTGATTTTTGAATCCGATAGACCAGGTGGATTGGAAGGAAGTACAGATCTGTACATTAGCTTCAGAAGAAAAGATGGCTCATGGAGTATTGCTAAAAACATGGGGCCAAACATAAATTCCGTATTTACAGAAAGGTTTGCCAGAGTATCACCCGATGGGAAGTATCTATTTTTTGGTAGCGACAGAGATCTTAAGCCAGGTTCAGATGGAGCCGATATCTATTGGGTGGATGCTAAAGTAATTGATGTGATGAAAAAACAGGAATTGCATGAGCATGAAAGCTCAATTGACAAAGGAGGTAAAGAAGTGATGCCAGCTATATATCAAAATGATTATAAAAAAACAACACTGCTGCTAAGGGAATGGATTACGACTCACCCTGCTGATGTTGGCGGATATATCGATTATTTCTTCGCATTAAGAAAAAGCCAGCAATTTGAAGAATCGGAAAAGCAAATGAAAATTATTCCAGCAAATATTTTAGATAATGCAGATTTAAAAACTGAGTTGATTTTGATTAACTATAGTTTGAATAAAAACGAAGATGCCGAAAAAATTATCGCTACGCTTCCCGTAGAAAAAGCCGGGCAGCGCAGCAGGCGCCTGTCACTTGCTTCATCGCTGAATACAATGAAGAAGTACACTGAAAGTGCCAAACTGTATGAAATTGCGATGAAGATGCCGTCAGATTATTACAATATGGGTTGTGTGTATTCATTGAGCGGAAATAAGGATAAAGCTATCGAATCCCTGAATAGAGCTGCTGATTTGGGATTTAATAACCTGGAACAATATGAAAATGATTCTGACCTGGAATTATTAAAAACTGATGACCGCTTTAAAGAATTATTGAAACGGCTTGTTTCTGCAATGCCGGCGGAAGATCCGCATAGGCCGTTTAAACGGGCTCACCACGAAATGATTTATGATGATGGAACTAAATCAATAATACTAATGGGAGGCAGCACCCCGCTTAATGGTGGGCAATCAGCCAAAACTTTTAATGATATCTGGCGATACAATAATTCAGGATGGAGTAAACTAGGTACAATAGCTGAACCACGTAATGGCAATAAATTAGCCTTTGATTCAAAGCGAAATAAATTGTATTCATTCGGCGGCTTTGCCAAAGCTAACCAACCCAGTGGGCAGTTAAGGCTTTTTGAAAACGGGGACTGGAAAATTATAACTGACATGCCCGATATGAAAGCCACCGAAGCAGGTTTTGTATATGACATTAACCGGGACAAATTTGTTGTATTTGGAGGGTCTGTAGGAAGAAGTGTAAATAATACTACCTGGGAATGGGATGGTAATTCGTGGACAAAATCTACAGGGCCACAACCGGAAGGTCGCAATTCGTTTGCTATGGTTTATGATTCAAAGAGAAATAAAACAGTATTATTTGGAGGTGCAAGTGAAAGTGTGATAGACGATGGAGTATGGGAGTTTGATGGAAAGGAATGGAAAAATTATAAACTACCCAATGGCCCGGGACAAAGGATAGCTCCCGGTTATACATTTGATTCAAAGAGAGGAATGTTATTAATTTTTGGAGGAATTGGTGCAAATGGTGTAAAAGGAGATACTTGGGGGTGGAATGGAATAGAATGGAAGTTATTATCCGAAACTGGCCCTTCGTCCCGGTTGATGGGATATATGGCGTATGATAAAGAACGGGATAGAACTGTACTCTTTGGTGGTCGTCTTGGCTGGCCAAATGATGTTGCTGATACCTGGGAATGGGATGGAACAAAATGGGAAGAAGTGAAATTTTAATTAAATCGATAATTAATTGTGCAAAATAAGTGACTCCTGATTATCAGGTACAATTTTTTGAGTTGAAAACCGTAATGGGAAAATTAAAAACCAGAAAATCTTTTACCTAAATTATATGCCAAACACTAAACTATCAAATCGTTTACTGGATGAAATGATTGTTGATAAAGTATTCAATAGAAAATTAAAAATGTCAATTTCATTATCCCTCTTTAAAATACTATCCCTGTTACTACTTATCCATACAGGGCTGTTTGCTCAAAATTCAACAAGCCTGTCTCACTTTGATTCAAGATATTGGGGTGTAGTATTGGACAACCCTAAAATGAAGGATGTAGTTGTTAAACGTGATGTTACCTATCTGAAAGATGAAAAAGGTAATTTGAAACAGACATTTATTCTCCTCCTAATCTTAAACCAGGTGTTAAACTGCCTGCCATTATTTTTCTAAATGGTATTGGAGAAAGCCTTAACCCAAAAGATATAAAATTAAAAGATTGGGGTATATACAGTACCTGGCCCAAGCTTGTAGCCGCAAACGATTTTATTGGAATATCAATGGAATCAGATGGCGGCAGAGTTCAGGACTGTTTCAAAGCACTTTTTAAATTTTTGAGTGAAAATGGAAATATCTACAGAATAAATACAGAACAACTGGGTGTTTATGCAGCTTCAGCTAACGTGGGCCAATCGGCAAGTTACCTGATGAGCCAAGAGGCTTATAAAGGAATTAAGGCAGCCGTACTTTATTATGGATTTGGTACTCCCCTGCCTTGGCCATACCGAAGAGATTTACCGGTTTTGTTTGTGGCAGCAGAAGGCGATATGCGCCGTGCTAATTTTTCAACACTTTGGAATGAAGTATTAAAAAACAATGCCCCGTGGACTATCAAGATGGGTACGGGATAGCTATTGCACAGTATTCTCAAAATGATTTTAAGCCGGCTATACCAGCATTCAAAAAATCCATGGGAAAATTTTCAACCCTTGTGCAGGAAGTATCCAAACAATGAATTTAAAGCTTACGTTTCTATTCCTATAGGAAAACTAAATAATGATGTGCATGGGAGGCGAACTAACAAATATGACCCTGAAGATGATTTAAATACTATAAAGGTTCCATTCCTTTCGATTATGGGAGAAAAAGATAGTTGGTACCGCATGCAACCAATGAAACATTAGTGAACCAATATTTTATATAGCGGGCGTAAATTATCAACTACCTATTTTTCCAAATT
>JBBSBH010000083.1:0-5000 GCA_038251405.1 Chitinophagales bacterium | reverse complement strand
GAAAAAGATGTATTGGTTAAGCAGCGAAGCGGCTATCAAAAATCCGTATTATGGAAATGCGATGCTTACCTGCGGTAAAGTAACCGACACCATAGAATAATTGCTCAATTGACAGGATAGCCAAAAGTTGCCTTCAGCTTGAGGCTTTACCTGTTAATATTATTTATTTTTAACTAAAAACAAATGAAATATTTAATTTTTGGCCTGGCCATTTTAGCATTGGGCTTTACAGCCTGTAACAGCAATTCTGATAAAAAAACAGAAGAAGCTCACAAAATGTCGCAGCAGGAAATGAAGGATATGAATATGCATGACTCCATGGGTGTAACCCCTGCAAAGACATCTTCGGAATCAGTAAATATTAGTAGTATAGTTACCAATTACCTGCATATGAAAAATGCCTTTGCCAAAGACGATAGTAAAGAGGCTGGTGCCTCAGGTGAAGAAATGGTAAAAGCATTTACCGGTTTCAATAAAGCAGCGTTAACCCCTGACCAGGCAAAAATTTACAATGATGTGGAAGATGATGCCAGGGAACATGCAGAACATATCGGATCCAATGCAGGTAATATTAAACATCAACGGGAGCATTTTGATATGCTGAGCAAAGATATCTACCAATTGGTAAAAACATTCGGCGGCGGACAGAAGCTGTACTATGACCATTGCCCGATGTATAACGATGGCAAAGGTGCAAACTGGCTAAGTGAAACAAAAGAAATTGCCAACCCGTATTTAGGTAAAGCAATGCCCAATTGTGGTACGGTGAAAGAAGAATTAAAGTAAAGAGTATGAATCTAAAAAAGAAAATACTATTAGGATTGATTACATGCTTTGTTCTCATGCAGTTTATTCAGCCTGCCCGTAATGAAAGTGATAAAGTTATGCCAACTGATATTCAGATGATCTATGCAGTGCCCGACAAAGTATTGAAGGTGCTGCAAATTTCCTGTTACGATTGCCACAGCAATAACACACATTACCCCTGGCATTCTTTCATTCAACCGGGAGCATGGTTAATGGCCTCGCATATAAAAAATGGTAAAGCGATGTTAAACTTCAGCCAGTTTGGTGAATTATCTAATCGTAAGCAACTAAGCAAATTACAGGGAATAATTAACCAGGTAAAAGATGGTGAAATGCCAATATTATCCTATACGCTTATTCACAGAAATGCAGTTTTGAAGCCTGCTCAAAAAGCAATTCTAATCAATTGGGCAGCATTAGTAAAAGACAGTATTACAGCAAAGAATTAAGGCAAAAGTGAAAAAAATAAAACAAATATTGATAAAGGTATTTAAAGCAATCTTCATTCGTAAAAAAGATTGCTGCAAATAAAAATATTGAATGATGAAAAAATCAATTGCAGTCATATTCATGTTTTCCATTTATTCCTTAGCACAGGCACAACTTGCCCCGCAAAAACGGGAGGACATGAAAGGCATGGATATGAATAAAAAAGACACAGTAAAACCAGGGACTACCAGCTACTACACTTGTGTAATGCACCCCGAAATTCATGCCTCCAAACCAGGCAACTGCCCTAAGTGTGGAATGGCACTCTATAAAAAAACAGTAAAGGTTGCAAATCCACAAATGCAGATGGGAAAAAAAGATACTATGCGGATGACTGTAAAAGAGACCGTGCAGCAAAGCAATGATAGTACACATCATATTCATGACATGAGCAACAAGGATATGCCTTCAATAAAAGCAGAACCGGTAAAAACGATAGAAAATACCGAACCCCCAAAAACTGTCCGCTACGACTTATATGTAGCAGATACTATTGTAAACTTTACTGGCAAATCAAAACATGCTATCGCAGTAAATGGGCAAATACCTATGCCCACATTAACATTTACCGAAGGAGATACAGCAGAAATATATGTGCATAACATGCTGGATGAAGAAACAACTTTGCATTGGCACGGATTGTTCTTACCCAATCAGTATGACGGTGTTCCTTACCTTACTCAAATGCCTATAAAACCTCACACAATTCATTTGTATAAATTCCCAATTATACAGAATGGTACACATTGGTATCATAGTCATTTTGGTTTGCAGGAACAAATAGGCATGTATGGAGCAATGATTTTAAACAAAAGAAAAGAATTGGATATTCCAACTATTCCTATTGTATTAAGTGAATGGGCAGACATGAACCCGAAAGAAATTGACCGCAGCCTGCACAATGCTTCTGATTGGTTTGCCATCAAAAAAGGAACAACACAGAGTTACGGCGAAGCCATAAAAAGCGGACACCTTAAAACAAAACTGACCAATGAATGGAAACGAATGAATGCGATGGATGTGAGTGATGTGTACTACGATAAATTTTTAATAAATGGAAAGACCAGCAGCCAACAGCCACAATTTAAAGCAGGAGACAAAGTAAGATTACGGATAGCTAACGGTGGCGCATCAGATTATTTCTGGCTTACTTATTCGGGCGGCAAAATAACAGTTGTGGCAAGCGATGGCAATGATGTAGATCCGGTTGAAGTTGACAGGCTGATCATTGCTGTGTCGGAAACGTACGATGTTATTGTAACCGTTCCTGAAAATATGAGTTACGAATTTTTAGTTACACCAGAGGATAGAACAAAATCAGCCTCGCTATGGCTGGGCAGTGGTATGAAAATGCCTGCAAAAAAATTACCTAAACTCAAATATTTTGCCGGTATGAAAATGATGAACGACATGATGGCGATGAATGGCGATATGAAACCGATGGGAATGGAAATGAGCAACCAGGTGATGGATATGAACACCGTAATGTACCCTGAAATAACCGGCGAGGAAAAACCAAAGAAGGAAATGAAAACAGATACCATGCAAAAGCATGATATGCAAATGCCCAACAACAACAGCATGGCAGGAATGAACATGGCTACAGAGGAAACAGATATTATTACACTCAACTATACCATGTTAAAAGCTACAGAAAAAACAACCTTACCATATGCCCACGTAAAAGAATTACATTTTAACTTAACTGGAAATATGAGCCGCTATGTTTGGAGTCTGGACAATAAGGTAATTTCTGAAACCGATAAAATCTTGATTAAGAAAGGTGAAAATGTAAGAATAGTGTTGTACAATAATTCCATGATGCGGCATCCTATGCACCTGCACGGACACGACTTCCGGGTATTGAATGGTCAAGGAGAATACGCACCTTTAAAAAATGTGCTGGACATTATGCCAATGGAAACAGATACTATAGAATTTGCAGCCAATGCAAGCGGCGACTGGTTTTTTCATTGCCATATTTTATACCACATGATGAGTGGCATGGGCCGGGTTTTTAGTTATGAAAATTCACCATCAAACCCTGAATTACCAAATCCCCAATTTGCATGGCAACAATTAAAAAAAGATGACAAGATGTTTCATTTTATGACAAAAGTGGGTATAGAGAGTAACGGTAGTGATGGCATGGCAATGTTTACAAATTCGAGATGGAAACTAAGCACCCTTTGGCATTTGGGCTATCATGATGAGCATGGTTATGAAAGTGAAACCATGATAGGGAGGTACATAGGTAAAATGCAATGGCTTTATCCATATATTGGTTTTGATTTACATTATAAAACAGAAGGAACGTTTGCTAAAAATATTTTTGATCTACACGGCACTCAAAAAAATATATTTGGCAGCGAGACAAAAAATTGGTTTGGACAGGCAAGCAATAAAAATAATCGCCATACAATTATTGCAGGTTTTGCATATACATTACCAACCTTGACCGTTGCTGATTTTAGAATTGATGGAAATGGAAAACTTCGCTTTCAATTATCAAGAGAAGATATTCCGTTAACTCCACGGCTTCGGTTTGCATGGATGATAAACACGGATAAGGAATACATGACAGGCTTACGCTATATAGCCACAAAATATATTTCTATATCAACACATTGGGACAGTGATATGGGTTTTGGTGCAGGGTTGACAATTACTTATTAATCTCTTTTTTGCTATGTAGTAAAAATAGGCATGATAAATACCGGGGTCATAGCAGCTAGTAGGAGAATTATAGCAAATAGCATTTAATCCTGAAATTGAAAATTATGGAACATAATTTTAATTCAAAAAGTAGAAAATTGATGAAAGGCATCACCCGGAAATGAGCCATTCCATAAGTTAAGGATTCAATTATGAATGTTGACAATGTCAGTAGAATATTCATTAGCAACATGTGTTGTAGCCGTTGTGTCGCGGAAGTGAATAAAATATTTAAAGCTATAAAATTGAATCCGGTAGATGTTCAATTAGGCGAAGTAGTTCTTTCAAGAAAACTATCTGAATAGAATTTAGCTCTTTTAAAAAGACTTTTAGTAGAAAAGGGATTTGAATTAATAGTTCAAAAAAATGATCAATATGCAATTGCTATACAAAGATTGGTGCTTCAATATCTGGATATGAGTTTAAATAAATCCTGAAAATATATCTGTTTACTTACTTAGCCAGGAATATGAATTATAATAAAATCAGCAAAATATTTAAAACTTCTGTAGGGATAACGATTGAAAGACATTTTATCAATTTAAAAGTGGAAAAGGCAAAAGAATTATTAATAACCGGTAATTTATCTATTATTGATATTGCCTGGCTATTAGAATATAATTCTTCTCAAAGTTTCAGTACAATATTTGAAAAAGAAACAGGCCCCCCCCTTCTTAATACCAACATGCACCTTTGCCTCATCGTATACTCAGGGATAATATTTTGGTGAATGAAAAATCAAACAATACAGATGTTTAAACAAACAATAAATAAAACTCAGTTTCTTATATTGCAATATATAAAACTTTATTAGATAGCAATTAAAAATTAAAAAAAAGTATAGACAAATAAATAGCCTACAAAGGCTTTACTTCCTATTTACATGTAGCTCATCAGAATCGTAAGGAAGACTTCTAAAACATGTGAATTGTGTAACTTAATTAAATAAATGTGTAACACTTATCAGCTTTAAAATAGCCAACTTGTTG
>JBBSBH010000082.1:0-6272 GCA_038251405.1 Chitinophagales bacterium | reverse complement strand
GGTATATTCTGCACTAAACTTCGGATCTTTTGCTCGCATAGATTGATAGGAAAGTTTTGCAAATTCTTCGCACAATGCATTGATATCGGTAGGTGATTTTTCACCTGATGATTTGCGGGCGTGCTCAAGCATGCCTTTGACGATATTGCTAGCGCGCTGACCATGAACATTTATTTTTTGACTATTTTCTTTGAGATCATTTATAATCACATCCTCCTCCTCTCTCCTTTTCTTTCTATCTTCTGACTCCTCACTTCTGACTTCTCCTACCTCACCCCTCACTTCTGACTCCATACTTCTAATATCTGATAATTCTTTAATTAGCTCTGCGTTTAGTTCACTAAAGTTATTGACGAAGTTTAGCGGGTTTTGTATCTCATGCGCAATGCCAGCGGTAAGCTCTCCAAGAGATGCCATTTTTTCGGATTGGATGAGTTGGGCTTGTGCGGAGAGGAGATCATTCAAAGATTGGTTTAGTTCATTTGTACGCGTGGCCACTTGTTGTTCAAGAGTCAGATTTTGATTAGCTAATATTTCTTGTTTTTCCTTTTCAGAGGCCATATTAATGGCCGATAATTTCTTTACCTCTGTCAATTGTTTCTTTAGTGAAATATTTAGTCGTGCAAAATCGCTAGCTAATAGAAATGAAACAGCAATAGGAAAACTAAGAGTATATAAGAAATATAGTATCATTCTTTCAGTGTCAAACGGAGCAATAAAAGAATTATTGGTGAAGTTGCCTTTTATAATAAAGAATGCAAAAAATACAATAGTCGCTATTGCGCCAAACCCAAGTACCTGAGCATTTAATTTATTTACCTTCCATGATAAAATAGAAATGCGAATTACATTGAACATCACTAGTGAAGCAAACAAAGGGGCAAGCCTCCAACCATTTCCGTAAAGAAAAATAACTAAGTAAGCAATCGGAAAGAAAAGCAGTATTAGGGATTTATCTATTTTATCGGGTTTGCGACCAAGAAATAATAAAATGGATATTAAGGCAAATATATTCATTAACATAAAAAATAGCATAGCTCCGCTGCCATACCATATCTTGTCACCTACTTCTTTTGTATAAAGCCAAAAAATGACTTGCGCTACACAGCCAATGATAAAACCCAATCGGGAAATGCCAAACCAAAAATTTGCTTTGATCGATGGATATACAAAGTAAAATGTCAGATGTAGTATACATATCATCAAGCTGATGCCAATGATCAGAAAAATAAAAATGTTATAATTGCTTATGAGTCGAGCATACTGCTTAATAGCATTACTGTGTTCTACCAGGGTAATGGCAGATAAGGGATTAAACGATTCAAATATTTTAGTATATAATATCCCTGACTGTACTGCAAACCTTACCTCTAATGAATTGATAGTGTCTTCTTTAATCAAAAATGAAATAGGTCGCCAATAGGGATCAACTGCCTTTACCAATTTAGGATTTTGATTAAGTATACCGATTACCTCTAGTAGTTTTCCATTGAGATAGTATTCAGCTGCTACAGATTGCTGGATTTGAACAGCAAAATTTTTGTCATGCAATTTGCGATCCAATTTAAAATCTAATCTCATCCATCCAATCCCTTGTGTTGCATATTTAGGTATTGAATCGTGTATGTCGTGGGTTGGGTCTATAGGCAGCCAGGATGTATTGGATCTATCCGGCTTCTGACCATTTATTTCAGATGCATATAGCCAGCCTTTATCCAGTAGTAATCCAGAAGAAGGAATAGTATCTATATTAATAAATAGTTCCTTTTGAGCAAATGATTTGCTACAGAGAAAAAACAGAATAATTATTATTGCTCTCATATATATAAATGTATTATAAATGTACTTTAAAAAAAGCTCCGATAATTTTTTCTGTGAGGCCTTTGTGTTATAAATTTTTGATTTTTAGTAGATAATTTTTATCTCTTTTGTCTGAATCATTCTGGCTGTCGGGCAGACAGGGATTTCCACAGATTTCACTTTTGTATTTAATCCTTGCAATCCTTTAATCCATTTAGTCCCTGCCTTGCCATCAGGCAGCAGTGATTCAGACCATAATTCATGCAGGCAAAATAATAGTAAACTTACTTCCTTTCCCCACCTCGGTCTCCACCCGTATCTCACCCCCATACGCCTTCACAATATCATAAGCCAGGCTCAGTCCCAGTCCCGTCCCTTTGCCCGTGTCTTTCGTAGTAAAAAACGGTTGAAAAATCTTGTCTTTTATTGTTTCCGGAATCCCGTCTCCGTTATCAGATACTCGTATTTCTATCTGATCGGCATTTGACTTTGTTGAAACTGTCACTGTCGGTTTATAGTCTACGCCCCCTTTCTTTGCTTTTTCATCCACCGCTTGGAATGCATTATTGATCAGATTCAAAAGTACGCGGCCAATGTCTTGAGGAACAACTTCGATCTTTGGTAAATTAATATCAAAATCAGATTTGTAGTCTACATTAAAGTCTTTGTTCGCAGAATCCCGTGGATCTCTTGCTTTTAAACCATGATAGGAAAGCTTCAAATATTCGTCAGCAAGGGCATTGATATCGGTTGGTATTTTTTGGCCTGTGCTGGAGCGGCTATGTTCGAGCATACCTTTTACGATGCTGCTGGCTCTTTGCCCATGGTGATTAATTTTTATCGAGTTTTCTTTTAGGTCGTTCAATAATTCTTTTTGTAATGCATCGTCATCCTCACTTCTTTCCTTCTTACTACTTACTTCTAATACTTCATCTATTAGTTCTGTATTTAATCCTGAGAAGTTATTTACAAAATTTAACGGATTTTGGATCTCGTGGGCGATACCAGCAGTGAGTTCTCCTAACGAAGCCATCTTTTCGGATTGGATCAACTGTTTTTGGGTTTGTTGTAAAGTATCTAATGAATGTTTCAGTTCTTCTGTTCTTTCGGCAACCAATTTTTCTAACCTTATCTTTTGCCTGTCTGCAAGTGCCAATGAAAAAATAAATGCGTCGATACCTCCAAAGAAAAATACAGCCGATGATTTTACAAAACTAAAAAACCTGGTATCGGGTAAAAACCATAAAAGGTCAGCCCAGCTGGTAACAGTAAATAAAGAAATTAAAATACCAATTGCTACCACTATCAGTCCGGCAATAAAAAATCGTGCAGCTTTAAATCCCTCCCGGTAAGCGATTACTGCCGTAATAATAACGCCAATAACAGATGCTAAATAAAATATAATAGCTATGTATGCGCTATTGGCCCTGTTAAATGCACCTATAAGCCAGAGGATGCTATGCACTGTCAAAGCAAAAATCATACATAATAAAAAATTATCCCACCGCGGATGTTTTTTACGGGTATGAAGAAAGCTCCTTGAAAATAGTATAAGGCTAATGAAAGCTATCGGGTCAACCATCCTTTTCAGAAATAAGCCCACCAAAGGATGTTCTGGTAAAATGAACTGGGTAAGATAAGAAGTACGGCTTCCTAATTGACCGATTAATGAAATTGCCAGGCAAGCAACGTAAAGAAAATACCAGATATAGCTTCCATCCCGGATCGAAACTGAAATGGAGAGGTTATAAATCGCAAAGCCAATCATGATGCCAAAAAGCAGGGCAGTCATGAACAAAAAGTACCTTTCATTTTCCAAAGCCGGTACATATTTTGAAAGCATGATATTAACGTTGTCCATACGCATAAAATATCCTGAAGCAGAAAGTCTTGCGTACAATTTTATTTCCTTACCCGCAGGTAATTGAAAAGTGGCGAAATCTTTTCCCTTCATGTCACTCTTTTTACATAACAGGCCTGTTTGCAATATTTGTACTGTTGAATCAGGGGACATTAAATACCCGGTTACATAATCCCACCAAAATGATGCAATACGGCAGGTAACATCTTGGCTATAATTGCTTTTTAAATTTATCCGCACCCAATAAGTGGATTTCTTTGGCTTACCGACCGAATTGGCGTTACTAAAATGAAGGGAAGAGTCATGCAGGATTTGTTCAAAAGACATTTTCCCTGTGCTATCAACAAATACCTCAAGTTCTTTTGACAGCATATTGTTGTTTTCTGATTGCTCGGAAAGTATAAACGTATTTTTTTGCGCCAGTAAAAACTGCATTACAAAAAATGTCAGTATAAATAAAAAAATTGACTTCATATTTATTCAGATTTACAAAATTTATCAATTTGCCTGCGCTTGTATTTGTATTATACACTCAGTTCCATTCTCCTATTTCGGCTCCACTTTTCCACTGGATCCTGCGGATATTTCCCACCCATGTGCATTTATAATATCATAAAATGTCATAATCACAGATTACACAGATTACAATTTTTTATTTTAATCCGTGCAATCATTAATTAATCCTTTTAATTTCTGCCTTGCCGTCAGGCAGCATTGATTCAGACAACAGGCAAAGTAATTATAAACAGTGATCCTTCACCCACCCCGGTCTCCACCTTTATCTGCCCCCCATGCGCTTTTACAATATCATAAGCCAGGCTCAGGCCCAGTCCAGTCCCTTTGCCCGTGTCTTTCGTAGTAAAAAACGGTTGAAATATTTTGTCTTTTATAGATTCGGGAATTCCTCCGCCATTATCACTTACCTGTATTTCTATATGGTCTGTAGCTGACTCTGTCGAAACGGTCACCGTTGGTTTATAGTCAGATCCCGCGTTCTTTGCTTTTTCATCTACCGCTTGAAATGCATTATTGATCAGATTTAAAAATACCCGTCCAATATCTTGTGGAATTACCTCGATCTTGGGAAAGTCCGGGTCAAAATCAGTTCTGAAATTAGCATTGAATGATTTTTCTTTTGCTCTTAGGCCATGATATGAAAGTCTCAAATATTCATCTGCCAGGCTATTGATATCGGTCAATACTTTTTGTCCTGTACTGGCGCGACTGTGCTCGAGCATCCCTTTTACTATGCTGCTGGCTCTCTGACCGTGGTGGTTTATTTTTATCGAGTTTTCTTTTAGGTCGTTCAATAATTCTTTTTGTAATGCATCGTCATCATCACTTCTTTCCTTCTTACTACTTACTTCTAATACTTCGTCTATTAGTTCTGTATTTAATCCTGAGAAGTTATTTACAAAATTCAACGGGTTTTGAATTTCGTGCGCAATGCCGGCGGTGAGTTCGCCAAGGCTTGCCATTTTTTCGGATTGTATGAGCTGGGATTGGGTAGATTTTAAATTAGAAAGGGTTTTTTCTAAAACTTTATTTGCTTTATTTTTTTGCCGGTTGTTGCGAAAAAGAATAAAAGCAACCAACAGGAACACAGCTAAACCTGTTAGCAAAGCATACTGTTTCACCTTATTTTTGTATGCTGTTGTTTCTGCTTCAATTTCATAGTCACGTTCTTTTTTATCAAAATCGGTTATACTTTTTAATGCATAATTTTTACCCAGATTGTATAAGTCGTCCTTAGCGGATATTACCATTCTGCTATATTCAAGAGCCTTTTTAGTATTTGTTGATTCGTACAATTCTGACAAGAAATTACCGGCCCCGATAATGTCTGTATAGTAGTTACCCTGCAATGCATCAAACAGGCTCTGTTTGGCGTAAAATATTGACGAATCAGGCTGGCTGTTCTGTTTGTATAGTTTTGCTAAACTAAGATTTACTTCAGCTGAAACCTTCGTGTTGTTTTCCTTATTACTATTTATCAATCCTTCTTTCAAATATTTAAATGCCAATTGCTTGTTTCCCTTTTTCAAATACACTTTACCCAGGGCATGCAAAGTCCAGGGGATGATATCAGAATTATATTTTCTTCCAAATTCCTCGGCCATGTGGCCATAATAAAGAGCGGAATCCAGTTGATTCAATCCTAAATAAGATGTAAGAAGATTTGATTGTCCGATATTATAGAGGTAGTTATTATTTAGCTCTCTGCAAAATTCCATTGACTGGTGGTAATACGGAATGGATTTTGAATAATCTTTCATATCCTGGTAAATGTTTCCTATATGGTCGAAGGCATTGGCTTTGAGAAAGGTGAAATTGTATTTTTCTGAAATCTGCAACCCTTTTAAACACAGTTCCAAAGATCTTGGGAAATCGCCTATAATCTCAATCGCAAAGGCCAATTCTATCAAAGCATTTGCCTCGCCCTTCGGATATTTTATTTCCCTAGAAATATCAAGTGCTTTTTGTCCGTAAAACAGGGCGGAATCTGAATTTATCGTGGAATACAAATTAGAGATCTTAGCCATGGCGAAGACCCTGACTGTATCTTGTTGGTTGGAATAAAAAAGCAGCCTTTTATAGATATCAGTATTTG
>JBBSBH010000081.1:0-7180 GCA_038251405.1 Chitinophagales bacterium | reverse complement strand
TGTGACGAGTATGATTATAAAAAAAATACTTGATGGATTTTAAATAAAATGAAGACTTTAGATAATGAAGAGGTTTTTAGCCCGCTTTTATCTTATATGTGGTTAATGTGCTAAATACGAAGGACATGAAGATAATAATCACATATCTCACAAAAATCACAAAAATCACAGTTAAAGACTATTTTGTTTTTTACAACGCCTTCTTCATTACTGTCCACAGCACCTCATAAGGTATGATCTCAGTTTCGATGTTTTCTCCTGAACCGGCAAGTTTCACAGCTTCCAATTGTTTCAATAGATCATGGGTATAGCGTTCAGTCCGGATGAGATTAAAACCGGCTTTTGTCATTTCGATGACCATTTTGATCATGCAATTGCTCCGGAATGAGTCGTCCTTTCGGAGGTACTTGTAAGCGTATTGCTTAAGAGAGTCGGCGCGGTCTATGATGGCGTCATGATTCTTTCTTTGAAGGAGTATAGCTACGTGCATCAGCAGGATGCTGACATTTATGCCTTGTTTATCCTTGCTGAAGACAGGTATGGCGTTTAAGAACTTCCCGATTTTGAATTCAGGGAGGAGATTTTTTAGCTTTTTGGGATCACCTGCCAGGCCTGAGTCGACTATGAGATGGATATAACCAAGGGTAGCTGTAAAGAGCTCACGGAAATTACCTCCTATCTTGGGAAATAGAGGATTCTCTATCATAAGCTTAATTAAATCAACAGCGTTTTTATAGTCACCTTTATAAAGTTGAGCTTTAAGTTTGTAATGAGCTATGAAGTACCAGCCCAATGATCCGGATGGTAAATTTTTCATGTCTTTAGTTCCTAATAATATTGCTTCGTCATTACGCCCGAGCTGAATTAAAGCTGAGGCTTTTCTTAGGTTTAGGCTGTGTAGAAAATCATTACTTTTATATTTAGGCGTACTTAATTCTTTGATTGTTTGATCTGACAAAGCTAATAAGGCTTCATAGTCACGTTGATATTCGAGATTAATTGCCTTTACTCTATATTTAAAAGTTAAAAATAAATATGTTTTAATGTTTTCTACATTATCCAATTCATTTGCATATTTTTTTGACTTCTCAATTGTTTCTACATTGGAAGTTGCAAGAGAATAGAGCCTATTTTGCTGAAGTTCCAGATAGTAGTTTTGAGCTTTAATTTCACATGAATGCACATATAAATATTGTTCTTGAAGCGACAAATATTTTTTAAATTTATCCTTGTTGTATTCCTGTGCCCCATAGTGAGGGACAAGTATTCTGGTAATAAGAATAATATTTTCAGTAGAATCATATTTAATTGATTTAACCAAAGCTCTTTCGGCAATTTCAATAGATAATTGAATAGTTCTTCGTTGCATCAAAATTTTAGCAACAATAGCATATCGATATTGATTCAAAGATTCATTTGTTCTTGAATATTCATTTTCCAAATTTGCGGCTTGAAGTAGAGTCGCTTTAATTAAAACATCCTTTAACCTGGTTTTTAATCTTGAAAAGGTTGATAATTTTTTAGCACCGTAGATGGTCATCATTGCCTGACTGTCACTTATGATTTGTCCAGAAAATACAATGGAAAAAAGCTTTTTAAGTGGGCTATCCATTTCCTGTGGCATCAGCAATTCAATGATTTTACGATTTGCTTCATTGTATTTGGCTAATTGGAAAAGCTTCTTCATCTTAATTTACTTATATAGCTGATTTTCAAATATTTATATCATAATACTGTAAAATATAGCGCAAAATATGTGTAAAATACGTCTCAATTCTTGTTTGGTTCACATAATCTGTGGTATCATCTTTACAATGTCAAATGGGAGCAATGGTGTAAAAGATGGATTTTCACAGAACAAATTTAAGCTTGTATAGATTCGAATGAAATATAGATAATATTCAGAAAAAAATACATGCGCAACTAAATCGAATCAAAGTATGAAATAAAATCACCCTAAAAATAAATTGTCATGAAATTAATATTTGCTACAGCAATATTGCTACCGGCCATTTATGTCCTGCTCGCCATGGTGCTAAATGTATCAAGCCATGCATCCCCAAAAAAAATACAACTTGAAAAACAAGATAAAAAGGAAATTGAAATAATAAATGAGTTACACAACTTTCACAATTCATTATATAAAGCATCAATAGAGGAAATATTTATTGATTGTCCGGTAAAATCAATAACTGAAAAATAATATTCCATCAATTTCACCAGCCATTTAGTTTCTACCTAAGGTCCATAGTAAGGTGTTAATTCCCAAGGGTTCAAAATAGTTAGCAGCTCTTTAATAATTTCTCTGGAAGGTAATCCTTCCAGAGAAATATTTCAATGAATTAGCAGCCTTCAATATCATCACCAATTATTTTCGTAACGATATATATTTTAGGTCCATTATAAAGTGTAGTTATATGATATTCCCAATATCCCTGAGTCGTTTGCCCGAAATAAGAACATGTCAGAATTTGAATTAATGGAATATTGTCACGAGTTGCAACTTTTTGCTTAACCAAAGCTGGACTTATAGGACCATCTGTTCGAATGGTTATTTCTAAATCAGTTGATGTGACTTCTGATGAAGGTACTACCTGCTCCTCATAGCAAGAAGATACAGACAGGAATAGGAATACTAATAAAACTACAAATAGAAGTTGACTGAATTTGAAAGCATTTTTCATGGTAAAAAGGTTAGATGATTAAGTAAATGGATAGAAGATAATTACAGGCCTAGACCTCATGTCCAAGACTATCAAGAGATTACAGTAAAAATTATGGAGTTCTGTAGCGCAAAATTATGCGCTTTTGGCAATTACTAGGTAAAAATGAGATTAAAGGGATTTTGTCATGATACGCCACAAAACCTCGTATGGTATAATTTCCGTTTCTATATTCTCTCCTGAACCAGCAATCTTTACTTCTTCCAACTGGTCAAGTAGCTCTTTGGTATATCTTTCAACACGAATTGGATTGAAATCGGCTTTAGTCATCTGGATCACCATTTTTATCATACAATTACTTCGGAACGAATCATCTTTTCGTAAATATCTATAAGCATACTGATTCAAGGAATCTATTCGATCTATGATCGCATCATAATCTTTTCGAAGTAGTAGAAATGAAATATGCATTAGAAGTATAGAAACATTTATCCCTCTTTTGTCTTTACTGAATACTGGCATTGCATTCAAAAATTTATAGATTTTGAATTCAGGAAGTTTGTCTAAGTAACCCTTAGGCGGTCCAATTAATCCAGATTCAATTATAAGATGTATGTAACCCAAAGTAGTACTAAATAGCTCTTTAAAATTATCTCCTATCTTTTGAAATTTCGGATGATCAATCATTTGAGAAATTAATTGAATAGACTCGATGTAGTCGCCCTTATACAGTTCAGCTTTCAATGTATAATGTGCAATAAAATACCAACCAAGAGAACCAGACTGAATTCTTGCCATATCCTTTAACCCTGTAGAAATAGCTTCGTCATTTCTTCCTGCTTGAATTAGAGCCCACGCTCTTCTAACATTTATTGATTGTATGAAAGATGCTGACTTATATTCGGATCCAAATTCATTCAAAATATTATCAGAAAGTTTTAGAAGTGCTTCGAAGTCCTTTTGATATTCGTAATAAGCAGCTTTTACTCTATATCTCTGCATAATAAAAAAATAGGAATTTACGTTAGTAATTTTATCTAACTCATCTACATAATTTTTTGCTTTCTCTTTTGTGGAATCACTTGGGGCTGCTAATGTTTGTAGTTGCGTACGCTGGAGGTCAAAGTAATAATTCTCAGCTTTGATTTCACATTCATATACCCTTAAATATTTTTTCTGAATCAATAAATATTTGTTCAATTTGTATTTATTATATTCCGCGCTAGCAAAGTGTGTAACCAGTAGCCGTGCTAATAATATTATGCTTTCAGTAAGACTATATTTAATTGCTTTTACAATTGCCTTTTCTGCTATTTCAATTGACAAACTTCTAGATCTTAAATCTACCATCAGTTTTGTTGCCAAAGCATATCTTAATTGATTGTGAGCTTCTGTTAACCTGGAATCAGCAGCTTCAATATTTACATTTTGAAGTAGAGTGGATCTTATCAAAATGTCTTTTAATCTAGTTTTTAACCTAGAGAAAGCGGAAATATTTTTTTTACCATAAATCTCCATCATGGCTGAGGTTTCATCTAAGACATCTCCGGATGATATCAAAGAATTCAACTTCTTCAATGGGCTTTCCTTCTCTAAAGAAATCATTGACTCCACAATTCTAGGATTCTTCTGATTAATTTTAGAAAGTTCATATAAAGTCTTCATATCATATATGCAATCAACTAATTGATAATGAATTTATTATTAAATATTGATCATATTATTTCGATTAAATCGATTGTAAAAATCGTACTTTTTTTGGCCTGAAACAAGTGGAAAAAACCTAATTTTACCTTAAGGATACAGCTTCATTCTACTATCTTGAACCATATTAATCACAAAGTTTTCAAATGAATTAAGCAAAATTATCATAATAACTTATTATTATTTTCAAATGTCTTGTAGAGTTATGACGCTTATTATCAAAGTTTTATATATATAAATAAACAATTAACGATTAATTCATAATGTAAAAATTGCTGTATTTTTAATTTGATAATCCACTCCTAAAGGTGCCATTTTTACATCAGCGGAAGATAAATACTTGTTTTCCTTGATTCATTGATATCAAAATGTTGATAATCAAAGTTTTGACTAATATTTTATCTCGCAACTTCCGATTTTACTATGTAGAATAAAGTAGAGTTTTGTTAATGATTCCAGGTGTCCACAGTTCTAAATTTGTGTTCACAATCAACTGAAACAATCATGAACTCAATACAACTTATACTCAGACTTCTAGGAATTATCGGTGATGACATCGAAGGTTGCTAATAAAAGTAAAAACGCATTAATCTCATCCTGAGCTAGTTAGGATGATCATTATAAAGATTCATTAGTTCTTTTTTGGGTGTTATGCAATGACCACCTGCTTCTGATTAAGCATCGATCCCTTCTTGCTTAAGCGGTAGGTGGTTTTTTTTTGCCCTGAAGTGAACGCCGATTAAGACAGTTCAGCCTTGAGAAAGCTGCCTGTATGTCCGGCTGACTGGGAAACCAGATCTTCCGGAGTCCCCGCAAACACTATGCGGCCACCCTCTTTTCCACCATTCAAGCCGATATCAATGATGTAATCCGCCACTTTGATTACATCCATATGGTGCTCGATCACGATCGCCGTATTCCCCCGGTCCACCAGGCTCTGGATCACGCGCAGCAAATGCTTAATGTCCTCAAAATGAAGCCCTGTCGTCGGCTCATCCAGGATATATACCGTCTGCCCCGTATCCCGCTTAGCCAACTCTTCCGATAGCTTCACCCGCTGCGCCTCCCCACCCGAAAGCGTTGTCGCCTGCTGTCCCAATGTGATATAGCCAAGTCCAACTTCCTCCAGTGTCTTCAGCTTCCGGTAGATAGAAGGCACCGGTTCGAAAAACTCCACCGCCTGCTCCACCGTCATCTCCAGCACATCACTGATCGACTTCGTCTTGTAATGGATCTCCAGCGTCTCCCGGTTATACCGCTTACCCATACAAGTCTCACACTCCACCATCACATCGGGCAGAAAATTCATCTCGATCACCCGCATCCCCGATCCCTGGCAGGTCTCACAGCGTCCACCTTTGACATTGAAGGAGAACCGTCCGGGCTTATATCCCCTGATCTTCGCCTCCGGTACTCCGGCAAAAAGCCCCCGGATATCCGTAAACACTCCCGTATACGTAGCCGGATTAGACCTCGGCGTACGGCCTATCGGTGACTGATCCACCTCGATCACCTTGTCCACGTAGTTCATCCCCTCGATCTTGTCATAAGGCAAAGGCCTCTCCAGGCTATTGTAAAACTCCCTGCGCAGGATCGGATACAGGGTCTCATTGATCAGCGACGACTTCCCGCTACCCGATACGCCAGTCACACAGATGAAGGTTCCAAGCGGAATTTCAAGCTTGACATTCTTCAGATTATGGCCTGTAGCACCCGTCAGCACGATCTTTTTACCATTGCCGGTCCGGCGTTTCGAAGGTATTTCGATGGCCATCGTTCCATTTAAGTAGCCTGCTGTCAGCCCATCACCCTTCAATACTTCCTCCGGCGTACCCTCCGCCACGACCTCTCCCCCATGTATCCCGGCGCCAGGGCCCAGATCGATCAGATAATCCGCAGCCAGCATGATGTCTTTATCGTGCTCCACGACCAGCACCGAATTGCCAATAGCCGCCAACTCCCTCAGGGAATGAATCAGCAATTGATTGTCCCGCTGATGTAAGCCTATCGAAGGCTCATCAAGGATATACGTGATACCTGTCAATTGTGACCCTATCTGTGTAGCCAGACGTGTACGTTGTGTCTCGCCACCCGACAGCGTGCGGGAAGTTCTGTTGAGCTGCAGATAATGAAGCCCCACACTCACCAGGAAGCCCAGTCTGTTATGGATCTCCTTGATCACATCCCGGCCGATCATCTTTTGTTTTTCACTCAGATGAGGCTCGAGGCGATCAAACCAGACAAGCAGGTCCCCCAGATCAAGATTGGCAAGCTGGCCGATATGGAGGCCATCGATCTTAAAATATCTTGATTCTTTTTTGATCCTGTATCCTTCACAATCAGGGCACACATCAACCGTCATAAAGCCTTCAGCCCATTGCCTTATCTTCTCGCTTGTCGTGGACTCATACCAACGCTTAAGCATGCTGACGATTCCTTCCGCCCCCAGATCGAACACCAGGTCATGCGGCAGATAATCCGGTGCTGATGTCGTACCCGGGCTTCCGCCATTGAGGATCATGTACATGGCCTCTTTCGGGATCTCATTGACAGGTGTCGCGAAGGTGAATTTGAATTTTTTGGAGATCTGACGAAGTTGCTTGAAGGTATAATTGTCTCTGACCTCCCCGAAAGGTGCTATGCCCTGGTCATTGATCGACTTCGACGGATCGGGGATGACTTTGTCCATATCCACCTGGGTCACTTCGCCGAGGCCATTGCAGGTCGGACATGCCCCGTATGGCGAGTTAAATGAAAATGAATTTGGAGATGGTTCTTCGTAAGATATACCGGAGACGGGGCACATCAGTTGC
>JBBSBH010000080.1:0-7541 GCA_038251405.1 Chitinophagales bacterium | reverse complement strand
GGGAAAGTTACAAAAGCCCACCTGGAAAAAGGATCGTTTAAGGTATTGTTATCCGCGACTGCTTTTGCTACAGAAGGAAAAAAATTTAAGCTCATAGCATTTCAAAATATCAGCGAAGCGCTGGATGAAAGCGAGTCGCAGGCCTGGCAAAGATTGCTGGGTGTAATGACGCATGAAATAATGAATTCAGTGGCGCCTATTTCATCACTTGCCGATACCTTAAAAAACAGGCTTGAGAAATCAGTGATGCACATGACCAACAAATCTGCAGCAGTTCACGATCTTGAGTTGGGCATTGACACCATCAAAAGAAGAAGTGAAGGTTTGCTAAAATTTGCGGAGACTTACCGCAACCTGAATAAGATAACAACACTTAATATAAAAAAGACCTATGTAAGAGATCTTTTTGAAAGCTTGTATCAATTGATGCAACCAACACTTGAGCAGAAAAATATAGAGATGGATATCGTGCTGAAAGATACTGACCTTGTATTACATGCTGATACCAACTTAATAGAACAGGTATTGATAAACCTGGTTGTGAATGCGATGGAAGTAGTGAAAGATCGCCCGGAACCAACCATTGTTCTTTCTGCAACTTCTTTAAATAATAAAAAAGTTATTTTGAAAGTTTCTGATAATGGCGTAGGTATGTCGGAAGAAGTGATGGATAAAATATTCATTCCGTTTTTTAGTACGAAGAAAAATGGAAGTGGTATTGGCCTAAGCCTCTGCAAACAAATTATGATGCTTCATAAGGGAAATATTCACGTACAATCAATAGAGGGCGAAGGAACCGCGTTTACGTTGCAATTTTAGATTAATTATTGCTCCGGTGAGGAACCATGGGTTTCAATAATGTCACTCCCATAATCTGGGTAAAACTTTTTTGCTTTTTTCAAAAAAAGGGTGAAATCACGGTACTCCAGTTCAGATATCTTAAATAGATTTGTTACGGCGCTTGCCTAAAACTAATAAACCATGAAACTACAACTCACCCCCCCCCGCGTATCTAATTGTTATTTTGACAATCTTCCTATTGTCAATGTGCTGCTTTACCTGTTATTATCTTCATAGAAAAGCTGGCAAATCACTTTCCCCGCCAACCATGCGAATAATTTAACGCAAAAAGCAGAACTCCTGTGAAACCCGGAAATTTCATATTACCAATGGTACATAGCCCTCCCAAGGCTTTTATTAAGCAGCTATACCTTTATTTGCAAAAAATTTAAAACAATGAAACAACTATTTATTTATTTATTGATTGTCTTTTATGCAACAAATTCATTTAGTCAGATAAAAGATGGAAGCAAAGTTTTCACAAGTACGCTTAGTAGCATAGGAATCGGAATCTCTAAAAGCAAATCAATTGCTAATGGAAGTCCCGACTTTTTAACAAAGTCGCAAGGTTTCGGATTCACATTAGAAGGTACTTATGGAAAAGTTAGAAAAAGCAGTTTGTGGTCTTATGGTTTAGATTTTTCTTGGCGATTAAACACACAATCAAATGGTGGAAGTAACTTTCATTCAATCGGTGCGGGACCTGTTATAAGTTATGAATATTTTTATCGTATAACTGATAAATTCTATTTCTCTCCTTTTTTCAGGTTTAATACTAATTATCAATATTCAAAGCAAGATGCAACTGCGACTTCTTCAGCATTTATTCAAAAAGGTATAGCCGGGTCTTTGATGATCAATCCATTCTCTCTTACATTTTCAAAAAGTCCAAAAACTAATTTTTTGCTTGTGCTGGGCAATGTTTCTCTTAATTACGACAGAACAAAATCTTTCTATCAACCTAGCCTTAATGATGGAAAAACAATCTCAAGTAATTTTAATTTGAACAGCAGCGTTGGCGGAATTGGTTTCGGGATACAGAAATTATTTTAAACTTAACATCATGAAATGCAAACTTCTCACGCTTGTTTTTGCAATAACACTATGCCTTAGTTCAAAAGCCCAATCAATAAGTCCTGACCTGAATAGTGATTATTGCCCACAAACTGAAATTATATTTACTGTTACGATACCAGGAACTGGTTACTCTGGAATTAATGTTTTTGGAACTACACCAGTCGTCCCAATTGTTACATTAGGGCCATACAATATTAATACCTCAACGGGAAATACAGTTTTCAATTTTAAAGGCAAATTTGTTGATTTTAACAATTCCCAAACCTATACAGTTCAATATAATACTTCATCGGGAACACAAAATGTAAATTTTACTTATAAAAAAATAAGATCTTTTCAAACGTCTGATCCCGTATCGCAGCCGATTCCAAGCCCTGCCTTGATTACAGCACCAAGATGTCAATCTCAAAATTTTAATATTAGTTTTAGCAACGTTCAATACGCGAATCCTTGGGTAACTCCTAAGTTAGTTTATGGAACAGTTACAACCTATGAATACTTACTGCCACAAGGCTGGATATTAAATGGAACAACATCCACCGGTAGTAATTGGATTGTGGGCACAAATAACGTTACAGTAACTTCCGATCTCTCTCATGGAGATCTGCTGTCTATACAAGTGCGCCCTGTTAATTCGTGCGGCTCAAGTTTGATAAAAGGTCCTATTGGCACAATTTCAGTTTCAAGGCCGGCTCCAACGTTTACAATAGCTCCGGTTAATCAGGATGTAATTTGCTCAGGCACAGCCCAATTTACAATTAGCGGTATGCCCAGCGGTTCCACTGTACAATGGTCAGTATCAAATACATCTCAGGCGGCTGTCACTGCGGGTGGCACTTCATCAACAGTTACGATATCGCGAACGGGGACTGCTAATACAGTAATAACTTTAACTGCTACAGTAACACATTGTGTTTTTACCTATGCACCAACACATGACATCTCATTAGGAGTACCGGCTCCTTCTCCTGATTCTATTTTATTAATTGACCCCGTGATAGGTAGAATTCAATTAGAGTCAGAGCCCGTTTTACCCGGAGCAGCATTAGGCTACAAATGGTATAAAGACGGTGTTTATGCTTTGCCCTGGTCAAGTTATCATGGAAATTTTGTACAAATACCAATTGCCAGAGGGGTTTGTGCAGTAGGATATGGAATAACTGTGACTGCTACTAATGCCTGTGGCGTATCTGCCCCGACCTATAAAGGTGTTTATGTACCCCCCTGCGATGATAGCTATACAGTTTCGCCTAATCCTGCATCAAGCTCAATAATTGTAGCAACTTCTCCAAATAACAGCGCCACAAATGCAAATACTTCATTTGACGCAATCCGAATATTTGATCTTCAAGGCACCTTAAAGAAGCAACAGCAATACAGCAACTTAAGTCAGGCAACAATAAATATTTCAAACTTGATCGGTGGAACCTACATAGTCGAAATTACGAATGGCAATTATAGAGAAAATCATCAATTAATTATCCAGAAATAAGACGAATGATGTAACTATTTTATTAGCAACTTTAAACAAAAACCGTCTCAAATGTTAGAGACGGTTTTTTTACTTATAAGGACATTTGACTGCGGACAATTTTAAAACATAAAATTTTCAATAAACAAGTCAAAAGTTTATATCAAGATTCAACTATTCCAATGACCGTATACCAGTTTTTGTAAATTCTATTTTATGTTGCTTATACAAATTTCCTGTTGTCATTTTAAAAGTCTTTTTACTCATTCCAAAGAATGAATAAATTTCTTCAGGCGAAGATTTATCGTGGTAGGGAAGGTAGCCATCATTTTCTTTTAGCAATCGCAATACTTTTTCTGCTTCATCTTCTACCCTTTGGTAGCCCGGTTTTCCGGCCGCAACATCTATTTTGTTTTCAGGCAAAATATTTTTTATAAATCCTTTAAACCGGTCTCCTGTTTGAATATCACGATACACTTCATTAAAATGCAAAATGCCTTTGTGTATATTATTTATGATTACTTCATAGCCAATATCTGTCTTGCGGTACACGATCAATTCCACTTGGACTTTTACTTTTACCGTAAGATTTTCATTCGATAAAAAAGGCTCTATTTTCTCAGTTGCGGCCAAACGTCCTGTTTGCTCGTCCATCACAATCTTTACAAGATATTCTCCATTTATGCGCATAAAGGTTATCATCTTTGATTTTGGGATAAAGAGATCTTTCATTAATCCCCAATCTAAAAAAGCTCCCTGGTGAGTTACATTCACCGCTTTCAATCTTACAATATCACCTAACACGCCGTAAGGTTTTTGGGTTGTTGCAATCGGCCTGTCTTCTCCATCATGATACAGAAATACTTTTACGTCATCGCCAATCTTAATGCCTGGCGGCACAAATCGTTTTGGCAACAAGATGCCGATATCCCCGTCGTCAAGAAAAACCCCCATAGATTTTTCCTTACTGACTTTTAACACATTGTATTCACCCATTTTTATCATAACTGTCTTTTTGAAAATATAACAAAGTTAGCCGAAGAAACGGTTTGCGCCAGCAATCGTATTTGATCAGTAATCATATTGATTAAGGAGAAGATATTGAAGAATCAAAACTAATAATCTTTCTTGAGTAAGAAAGGATGCCCCAAATTGATGAAGCAGAAACACCGATGAATTAATAGACCTTTCTTACAGGAATACTAAACGTAAGAGTTGATCCAACGCCTAATTTACTTTCTGCCCATATTTCACCTCCATGCCCTGCGATAATTTCTGAGCAAATGAATAAACCGATGCCGGATCCCGAGTAGGTGGAAGGGATGCCTTGAACACGATAGAAACGCTCAAATATTTTTTCCAAATCTTTCTTGGGAATCCCAATACCATTGTCTGTTACGCTTACCTGCAAGTGTCTATTTTTTATCGAAGGCTTCACAACAATTTCTTTTAGATCAGGCGAATACTTTATGGCATTTAACAATAAATTACTTATCACATGTTCAATCCGCTCCTTATCTGCGTGGATTATCAGTGGTTTTGTCGTTCTCTCTATGCGGATCTTATAAGAAGGATTTGATGAATGAATATTCCTGCAAATTTCCTTCAATAATATTTTCAGATCAAAGCTTTCATAATTTAGCCTGAGGATACCTGCCTGAATTTTAGAAACATCGAGAAGATGAGAGATAAGATCGGTTAATTTATTCACCTGCCTGGTCGAGTTGAATATAAAACTAACATTCTCATCACCCTGCATTATTTCTTCTAATATCTGGAGATTTACTTTTATTACTGTTAATGGAGTATTTAATTCATGGCTTGCCATAGCGATAAAATCATCCCTGTATCTATTAAGTTCCTCGAGCTTTTCAGTGTATAGTTGATGCTGTTCTTCAATTTCTTTTCTTTTACTTATGTCTTTAGCTATTATCGAAGCGCCGGTAATTTTTTCCGATTGGTTGTAGATAGGAGAAACCGTTAATGAAACATTCACTTCTCCTCCATCCTTTCTGAGCCTGATCGTTTCGAATGGATCTACCCGCTTACCGTTTTTTATTTTATTCCGTACGGATATCTCTTCTTTAATTCTCGACTGGGGTACAATAACATTAATATGTTTACCTATTACTGCTTCCTTTTTGTAGCCAAACATTTTTTCGGCGCCGAAATTCCAACTTGTAATAATGCCATCGAGCGTCTTACTGCATATCGCATCATCTGAAGCATTGACGATTGCTGCATAAAGCGCTTTTTGATCAGAAATGTCACTAATTATTTTTGATGTCCCAATTACTTTTCTATTAGCATCTTTAATCGGGGTAATTATATGAGAAGTAAAAATCCTGCTCCCATCTTTCCTCTTTCGGATAGCTTCATATTTTTTCATCCCACCGTTGTTTTTTATTTTTTTAACGATACGTTCTTCTTCAGCTATGAATTCTTCGGGTATTATTATAGAAATATGTTTGCCATTTGCTTCCTTTGTGGTATAACCAAATATTTTTTCGGCGGATGAATTCCAACTGGTAATGGTACCGTTTAAGTCCCTGCTTATAATCGCATCATCGGAGGCTTGAACAATCGCGGACAGCCTTTCAAAATCTGTAAAACCTGGCTTTTGCATACATTAAAAATAATTTAAATAACTCTCAAAAACAAGCAATAAACGATTGATAATGATAATAATAAAAAAAAGGCTAAAGTAAAAAAAAGTTTAAATACTGTTTAACTATTTATATAAAATATCAAAACAAGAAGTTTCGAAAGGTATTTTTCCAAACGTAAGCTCATACGGAGATACCAGGAATTAAGAATTATGTCCCGCCCCATGCCTGTCTCAAAAATCTTAACCAGTTACCATGCATTATATTTTCAACATCCTCTCTTTTATAACCGCGCTTGTAAAATAGAGAAGGGAGGTTTTGCAGATCAGATATTTTTTCCAGGTCATAAGGGCATTGCTCCCTTCCGTAGCCTCCGTCAAGATCGGTACCTATTCCTATGTGTAAAGCGTTACCCGCTATCTGGCATATATGATCAAAGTGGTCGATGATCTTTTCAAGATTACAATTCATTTGCAGGGGCTTCGATTGTCCCCTGATCCAATTTGGAACCATCATCCACGCATCCAATGCGCCGCCAATAACAGCGCCTCTTTCAATCAACAACTTTATTTGTTCATCACTGAACTGGCGATTATGATTTACTAAAGAGCGTGCATTATTATGACTAGCCCACACATGTCCATTAAAATTATCAAATGCCTGCCAGAAAGCATCATCACATAAATGAGTAGCGTCAAGAATAATATTAAGGCGCTCCATTTCTTTTAATAATGCAATCCCATTTATACCCATCTCGCCTGCGGCATCTGTTCCATTAGCATACCGGCCCGGTCCGTAATGAGCAGGCCCAAGAGCTCTCAATCCATACTGATACGCTCTTTCAAGGTGTTTTATAGTTATCAAAGAATCTGCACCTTCAAGGCTTAAAATATATCCTATTGGCTTTTGCCGGTTATCATTTTCATCATCCCATAAACTAGTATGGTTCTCCAAAGAATTCAAATCGTTTACCTGGACCATTTCACCAGCTTCTTCCATTGCATTATACCATGCAAGCTGTGCCTGTGTTTGCGCCCATGCCTGACCGGGGGAATGCCATCCCGGTAAACTATTGTCTGGTGCTACATAGCGGGCTATCTGGGTGGCAACTACCAAACCTATGTTGCCTTTTCTTAGTTCCGGCAATGAAACAGTTGCGTTGCTCCTATCCGGCTTATCATGTGAATCTTTTTCTCTTTCATTAATTTCATCAACAGTCTGCGTGAGGTCGCGATTCCATTCCATCGCATTCATAGCAAGATCAAGGTGGGCATCGATTATAAACATGGGTTTTTATTTCAAATTAAGGTAACTATTCAGTCCCGAAAGTAGCGATTAAAAATAAGGTGTTTAAAACGTTCTGCCCTGACTTTATCGTAGTATCAATAATGGACCTTAGAATAGCAAAGACGTTTTCACTATCGGTAGATTTAAACTGCCCTGATATTTTTTGTTTGACCTTGACGTTTCTAATTGCTCGTTCAGAACCATTGTTATCGGGAGGTACGTTGGGTTGCAACAAAATATATAGTATACAATCTTGTTTT
>JBBSBH010000079.1:0-8301 GCA_038251405.1 Chitinophagales bacterium | reverse complement strand
GGTACCAATACCTTGTACCAAAACTATCCCAATCCATTCGATCAAAGAACAGTCATCGGTATTAATTTAGCACAGTCCACTACGGGCCAATTGAAGATAACTGATGTGACCGGAAGAACTATTAAATCTATCGATCGCGACTGGAACAAAGGCTACAACGAAGTATGGCTGGATAGGCAAGAGATCGGAGCTACAGGCGTATTGTACTATAGTTTTGAGAGTAGGGGATTCAATGCGGTGAAGAAGATGGTTATTTTGGAATAGGATTCCAAAATAACCATGCTGACCGCAAGCGTCAGTTTGATATCGCCCAATAGGAGCATAGTAAGGGAAGCCTTTTCTGGGTAGGAGCGTGCATGGAGGATTTTAAGCTTAAAAATCATGGGATAGGTTAAATAAATATCGTGCACTTTTTTTTGGAAAAAATAGTGCTCATTTATAATTGACTATCCAATCTATAAACAGTTCAGTGGCTTTTGTCCGATGACTTATCAATTTTTTTATATCAGGGTTTAATTCACCAAAAGTCTGATTATAGCCTAAAGGAACAAAAATAGGATCGTAGCCAAATCCTTCATTACCTGTTGATCGATCTTGCAAAGTACCATAAACTCTTCCTTCAAATAGTTTATACTCATTGCCATCGTAAAAAGCAATTAATGCGATGAAAAAGGCATGACGGTGATTGATGCCTTTCATTTCATCCAAAACTTTATTTAAATTATCAATTGGATTTTTTTGTAAACCTGCATATCGTGCACTGAGGACACCTGGCCTTCCACCTAATGCTTCTACAACCAGGCCTGCATCCTCTGAGAAACAGGGCATACCAAAAATATCATAACCTTGCTTAGCCTTAGTTTTTGCATTGTCAATGAAATTATCAAATGGCTCATCCAACTCACCAGTAAAGCCAATATCATTCAAAGATTTTATTTCATAGCTATCTAGAAGTACGTGCTTTACTTCTTTTACTTTGCTTTCATTTTGAGAAGCGAAGAGTATAGTTTTCAGAGTATTGATTAATTTTATTTTTTCAAATTTTAAATAACAATGTTTACCATTTTGCCAGGCACCACGATCACTTTTTTTGGAGCAGTTCCATCTAGCCATTTATTTACAAAATCAAGTTTCAAAGTCATATCAATCAACGTATCCTGACTTGCATCCGCCGGGAAATCATAGGTGCCTCGTTTTTTACCATTAATACAGATGGGATATGTAAAAATGCTTTCTACAAGATATTTTTCATTGGCTTGGGGGAACCTTGATTTATGCACAGATTCTGAATGTCCTAATGATGACCATAATTCCTCGGACAAAAAAGGTGCGAAAGGTGCTATCAATCGAACCAAAGGATCTAATATTTCGCGCTTATTGCAATTGATACTTTTCAATTCATTGAGAATTATCATAAACTGAGACACACAGGTATTAAATGAAAAGCGCTCAATGTCATCAGAAATTTTCTTTATCCCTTTGTGCAATATTTTTAACTCTTCATCTGTTGCAAGCTCGTCAGAAATAGTAAGTACATCATCAGAATAAAAGCTAGCCCACAATCTTCTCACAAATTTCCCCACACCATCAATGCTTCGGGTATCCCAGGGTTTCGATTGTTCCAGTGGACCCAAAAACATTTCGAAAAGTCGAAAACAGTCAGATCCATATTTCTCAATGACATCATCAGGATTTATAACATTATATTGAGATTTAGACATCTTAGCAACCTCGCTATGAGTATAAAATTTATATTGACTATTGGGAAGTATTTCTGTGAAGTTCTTTATTCCTTGTTCGATTTCAAATAAAGAATTATCTGAGTACTCTTTATAAAATAATAAAAGGTCCATCAACCCTAGATGATCTAAAAAAGGATTTTCTGTTCCATAGTCTTTAACATAACTTATAGGTACCGCAATTCTAATATATTCTTTCTCATCATATTTTTTTATTAATTCTTTAGAGACAAATAGGTTCTTTCCTTCATGTTTTTCTTTGAGTAAATAAATACTTTCAGAAATACCTTGGATCATTCCTTGATTTAATAATCGCTTATAGGGCTCTTTGGTAACTGTAAGACCGAGGTCAAACAAAAATTTATGCCAAAATCTGGAGTACAATAAATGACCTACTGCATGTTCCGTACCCCCTACATAAAGATCAACATCTTGCCAATATGTTATGGCTTCTTTAGACGCAAACTCTTTTTGATTATTGGGATCCATGTATCGAAGAAAATACCAGGATGACCCGGCAAAGCCAGGCATGGTATCCGTTTCTCGGGTATGCCCATTCGGAAGTTTTACCCATGATTCTAATTTAGATAATGGTGCTTTGCCATTGGTAGTCGGTTTGAAATCATCTAATGCAGGCAATTCAAGAGGAAGCTCATTTTTATCTAAGGTGTAAGGAATACCTTCATTATCATAGATTATAGGAAATGGCTCGCCCCAATATCGTTGTCTTGAAAAATTAGCATCTCGCATTTTAAAATTGATTTGCTTTTTTCCAATACCCATGGATTCTAATCGATTACAGATCAAATCAATTGCTGGTAACACTTCCATCCCATTAATAAAATCTGAATTGATCATTTTGCCCAGCTTGTCTTCTATTGTGGCTCCGGGGTACATTGATTTATCAATGATCTCCACAATTGGTAAATGATATTTCTTTGCAAAAGCATTGTCTCTGGCGTCATCTGCTGGGACTGCCATTATCGCACCAGTGCCATAGTCTTTCAAGACATATTCACCTATCCAAATTGGAATTTTTTCCTGGTTAAAGGGATTAATAGCGAAGGCTCCTGTAAACGCACCACTTACCTCTTTTACTTCGGCCATACGATCCCGCTCAGATCTTGATTTTACGAATTCAAGGTATTGATCAATGGCTTTTCTTTGATCAGTAGTGGTAATTATATCAACCAATTCATGTTCAGGTGCCAATACCATAAAAGTAGCCCCAAAAATGGTATCTGCCCGGGTAGTATAAATCTCCAATTTTTCGATCGAACTATCTATATCAAAAAATACTTGCGCACCAGTAGATCTTCCTATCCAATTACTTTGCATGATCTTCATGGAATCACTAAAATCAACATCCTTCAAATCATCCAAAAGTCGTTGAGCATATGCAGTAATTCGCAAAAACCATTGGGTCATTGGCCTTCTTTCTACCGGATGGCCACCTCGCTCTGATACACCATCTTTTACTTCGTCATTTGCAAGTACTGTACCCAAAGCTTCGCACCAGTTCACAAAAGCCTCCTTGCGATAAGCCAACCGGTAGTTCATTAATAGATCTGATTTCTCTTTTCGTGAAAAGGAATTCCATTGACTGGCTGCAAATGATGGACAAGGAGATTGAGCCGCATTTACATGCCTATTTCCTTCCCGGGAAAATATGATTTCCAGTTCTGATATTGGTAGGGCAGTATTTCTATTTTGATCATACCAATGATTAAATAGTTCGATGAAAATCCACTGTGTCCATTTGTAAAATTCAGGTTCACATGTACTTACTTGTCTGCTCCAGTCAAAGCTGAATCCTATATTATCCAATTGTGCCCGATAACGTTTTATATTTTCAGCTGTAGTCTTTTCGGGGTGAATTCCAGTCTGAATAGCGTACTGTTCAGCGGGCAAACCAAATGAATCAAATCCCATGGGATGCAAAACTTCATGGCCCTGCATTCTTTTATATCTTGTAAAAATATCGGAAGCGATATATCCCAAAGGATGCCCTACATGTAGCCCTGCTCCTGAAGGGTATGGAAACATATCAAGTACGTAATATTTTGGTTTATTGGAGTTATTGGAGACTTTATATACCTGGTTTTCTTCCCAGTATTTTTTCCACTTTGTTTCTATTTCCGAAAAATTATATTCCATGGCGCAAAGGTAATTAAATGACCATTGAAATTTGGTGGGTAATAATGTCCCTGAAAATGATCAGGAAACTAAAAAAAATCCGTCGAAATGAGGTGGGCTACAATTTCGGTTTTTTATATAATTTAGGCAGAAATATTCGATCAGGTTATTGATGTGTCGTATTTTACTTATCTAACAACCAACTAATTTAATGCACTTTCATGCAAAAGCAGTCTTGTTAAAACTATTACAAGATTCCATTGACTTCAAAATTAAGTTTGTCGATGGACAAAACACCCAAACGATTGGCAATTTGAAGGATCCTAAAAGCGAATTTGAGATTAATGTAAAAAATTCAAAATTTTATTCAGATGTCCTTATGCTCGGAAATTTAGGGTTAGGAGAAGCCTATATGGAAGAAAAATTTGAGCTGTCACATGGTCATATTGAAGATTTTATTGAAGCCCTTTTAAAGTGTCATTTAGACGAAAAATTGGGTAAAGATTGGAAACTGCTATTTAAAATTGCACCATTCAGGATAAAAGGATTTTTCAGCTCAAATAAAAAGAATGTAAGTAGTCATTATGATATTGACTTTGATGTATTTAAAACATTTCTTGATGCCTCCCTTACTTATTCCTGCGGATATGCCGTACAAGAATCTGATGATATTGATAGGCTTCAAATAAATAAATTTAATAGAATTTCTAAAAAATTAGAGCTCCGGGATGGTGAAACCCTTTTAGATATTGGTTGTGGGTTTGGCGGCATGTTAATTTATGCAGCAAAAAATTTCAAAATTAAGGGTCTCGGAATTACGAATAGTAAGAACCATTGTGAAGTAGGTAATGAAATGATTGTTAAACAAGGATTGCAACATCTTATCAAAATAGAACTTATCGATTTTAAAGAAATCAGTGGAGTTTTTGACAAAGTAGTGAGTGTAGGCATGCTGGAACATGTGGCGAGATCAGAGTACAGTCAGTATTTTAAAATGATTAGTAAAATTTTAAATAAAAGTGGTCGTGGATTGGTACATTTTGTGGGAGCAAATACATATAAGAATGATCATGATTACTTTATACAAAAATACGTTTTCCCCATGTCGAATCAACCTAAGCTTTCTGAGGTGATAACTGAGCTGGAGAATAATGAGTTATTCATTTTAGATATTGAGAATATGATCAGACATTATGGTTTCACTGCAAGGCAGTGGCTTGCCAAATTTAGAGAAAATGAAAAGGAATTAAAATCTTTTAATGGAAAATTCAAAAAAATGTTTGAATACTATCTGGCTTGTTGTATTGCCGCGTCAAATGCATCGGATTCGGCGTTATATCAAATACTTTTTATGAAAGATAAATCAGGTCATATAGCTTTATCAAGGGTATAATCTATTTAAAAATGAAACCAACATGAATTTCGACTTTTGTAATAACTAAATTTAGCATATTTATAAATTTCCAATTTACCTTTAACCCAGCATGTTTGATCTAAATATTTTGTTCAAAAAAATATTATTCTTTTTTGCTTGCTTTCTTTTTCTCTTCAAAAATGATTTGGTAAGTCAGCAAGCTATTGTATTGCACGATTCTTTGCTTACTATGAAAGCAATAGGTAGTGAAGTCTTTCTGTATGAAGATAAAACAAAATCATGGACCGTTGAAGATGCTGAATTACACGAAGGTCTATTTGAAAAAAGCAGCCAAATGGTTCCGAGTTTCGGAGTTACAAAATCAACTATATGGACAAGAATAATTTTGAATAATAAGTCCAATGTTGACTTTCAGATAGTAATGGGTTATCCCAATATTGACACCGCAGTTTTGTATTATCCTACGCACTCAGGTTACCAGCAAAAAGTATCCGGCTGGAGCTTTCCCGAGTCAGAAAGAGATGTCGTGGCTCCTGATTTGATTTTTACAGTACCTACCATGCAAAAAGACACCCCACTTACTTACTTCCTAAAATCTAAAGGAAGGATCGTGATATTACCTTTATCGATAGGGAAAGCAAATGTTGTTCAAGCCGATCAACATAAAAATTCATTGTATTATCTTTTTTACCTGGGTTTTGTTTCTATGCTATTTCTTTATAATCTGAGTATTTACTTCACCTCGAGAGAGAGAGAATATTTATATTATTCTACCTGGGTATTTTTCGCTACTCTGTTTTTTATGATAGCTAAAGGATATTCAAGTATGCTTCTACCGATTCAGTTTAATGGAATTTTGAAACATACTAATATCGTTTCCTCATTTGGTGGCATTAGTATAATTCTTTTTGTAATTACAACATTAAGATTAAAAAAGTACTTGCCCCTATTTTATAAATTATTCCTGATTCTCATTGGCGTTTATATTATAATTATTGCAAGTTCATTACTTAATAATTTACAGCTAGCTTCTAATCTGTCGCAAATTGCTTTACTTATTACAGTTGTATTAGGAATGATTGCCGGGTATTACATGTATCGTAAAAAAGGCCACACATTTGCAAAATTTTATTTTTATGGGTTCGTAATCACCCTTATCTCTATGTTTATCTATATCATGATATTTCAAAATGTATTTGGCTTTAATAAATTCACCAATAATGCCATTGTAGTAGGTAGTGTAATAGAGATGATATTATTTTCATTTGGTCTAGGTGCAAAAATCAGTTCTTTAAATAGGGACAAGCAATTAGCTCAGGAATCCGCAATTCTGGCTTTAAGTGAGAAAGAACAATTGGTTAATCAGCAAAAAGTCCTGTTAGAAACAAAAGTCGATGAGCGAACACATGAACTAAAAGTAGAAAAGAAGAAATCCGATGATCTCCTCTTGAATATTTTACCCGCTGAAGTAGCTGCTGAATTGATCGAAAGCGGCTCCTATGAAGCAAAAAATTATGCGAATGTAACTGTATTATTTACTGATTTTGTCAACTTTACTGGAATTAGTGAAGAGCTTTCACCTAAAGAACTGGTAGATGAACTCCACATTTACTTCAAGAATATAGATTTGATCATTGAAAAATATGGTCTTGAAAAAATTAAGACTATTGGAGATGCCTATCTAGCCGTATCTGGCCTTCCAATACAAAGGCCCGATCATGCTCAAAAGAGTATATTGGCTGCTTTGGAAATTTTGGAATTAGTGAAGGCAAGAAAAAATAAAGGAGGGCTTTTTGATATAAGAATAGGTATAAATAGTGGTCCGGTAATTGCCGGAATCGTGGGCATCAAAAAATTTGCTTTCGATATTTGGGGAGATACCGTGAATACAGCAGCCAGGATGGAGCAAAATGGTATTTCAAATAAAATTAATATCAGCGGATCCACTTTTAATTTAATACGCAACGATTTTCATTGTAATTACAGAGGAAAGATAGATGCTAAGAATAAAGGCGAGATAGATATGTATTTTGTAGATGGAATTTATGCTTAACCGGTCTCCAGTTTTCCTATTAATTGCTCAATTAAATTCGAGACACCAAGTGAAGCTTTTGATTTTATTAAACTTAAATTTTTAATATTATTCAATTCATAAGAAATAGTAGGCTTGGGATCGATATAGATTACTTCGCAATCTTTTGGTAAAAAACCAACTAATCCCGCAGCTGGATAGACTTGCATGGAGGTGCCTACAATAATACAATATCGGGCATCCCTGCATTCACTAGCCGCTACTATTAGCATAGGCACTTCCTCTCCAAACCATACAATATGAGGTCTTAGTTGACTTCCTGATTCACAGAAATCGCCTATTTTAAGATCTGACTGCCAATCATATATCAATTTAGCATTAATGGTGCTTCTCACTTTGAATAGCTCTCCATGTAAATGGATAATTTTTTTACTGCCTGCTCTTTCATGAAGGTCATCTACATTTTGAGTAATTACGACAGTTGTAAAGAATTGATCTAACTGAGCAAGTGAGATATGGGCTTGATTTGGCTTTGCTAACCTTGCTTGTTTTCTTCTCTGATTATAGAAGTCTAATACCATCTCGGGGTCTCTATCCCAAGCCTCTGGGGTAGCTACATCTTCCACCCGATGACCCTCCCAAAGTCCATCTGCATCGCGAAAAGTTTTGAGCCCACTCTCTGCGCTAATACCGGCTCCTGTTAGGACAACTATTTTTTTCACTCTAATAAAAATAGTAAAATTGTTATTGATGATCTACCAAGTTTATTAGATATTCTTTCATTCACAAAAAAAGGGCTGCCTCGCGGCAGCCCTTTTGAACTTTACATATAAAAAAAGTTACATATTCAACTTTTAGTTTTATGAGATTATTCCACAATGATCATCTTCTTAGTAGCCGTAAAGTCTTTAGTTTCGATCGTGTAATACATTACACCAGCTCCACTAATATCACTTCTGTTTACTTTCAATTGATTGTAACCTTTGTTTCCAGGTGCATTAGTAAATGATTTCACTATT
>JBBSBH010000078.1:0-9114 GCA_038251405.1 Chitinophagales bacterium | reverse complement strand
CATTTTCAAAACTCATGTCTGATGACTCCAATAGTCGTATCAGACTCATAGGAGGTTAACCTCGATAAATAGTTGGTTTTCAATTCAACTATTTCATCGACCGTTGGCAATTTTTGCTTCAGCTGCAAAAATTGGGTTTAATTTAGCAGTTTGTAAAATTACCTTCCCTATCTGCGCTGCAGTAGCTCCTGCTGAATTACTAAAAGTTGAGCTTTCCAATATACATTGCTTTTAGAGATTAAAACAAAGACCTTTGTTTTTCCTAAATTTGCATAAAAATCTATTAAATGGATATCAATAAATCTTTGAAAGTATTAGTAGTTGGATGTGGGAATATGGGTGCTTCACATGCTAAAGCTTACCAGCTGTTAGAAGGTTTTGAAATCTGCGGATTAGTTTCTCAGGGAAAAAGCAAAGAAAAATTGAATGAGAGTCTGGGTGGTGGATTTTCGCTGTTCGATAATTTTGACCAAGCTATCAGGGAAACACATCCAGATGCAGTTTGTATATCAACTTATCCTGATACTCATGAGGAATTTGCAATTAAATCACTGGACCATGGCTGTCATGTGTTTATAGAAAAACCTTTGGCTGATACCGTAGCAGGGGCTATGAAAGTCGTCGATGCAGCTAAGCGTGCAAATAAAAAAGTAGTTGTAGGTTATATATTGAGACATCATCCTTCCTGGAAAAAATTTGTGGAACTATCCCATCAGATTGGAAAGCCTTTGGTAATGCGAATGAATCTCAACCAGCAAAGTCATGGTCATATGTGGACAGTTCATCGAAATTTGATGAAATCACTAAGCCCTATAGTGGATTGTGGTGTACATTATATCGATGTCATGTGTCAAATGACAAGAAGCAAACCTATACAAGTATCCGCCATTGGAGCAAGGTTAACAGAGGAAATACCCGTAGGGAATTATAATTATGGTCAATTACAGATAAAATTTGAGGACGGCTCAGTAGGCTGGTATGAGGCAGGCTGGGGGCCTATGATCAGCGAGACTGCTTTTTTCGTCAAGGATGTGATTGGTCCAAAAGGCAGTGTATCAATAGTTGCCAAAGGTGCCGGAGCTTCAGGCCAATCTGACTCCATAGCATCCCATACTAAAACGGAGGCATTAAAATTTCATCATGCAGATTTAAATTCAGAAGATGAGTTTACTAAGAAAGATGAATGGATAGATTTACACGATGAGCCGGATCACCAGGAACTTTGTAATCGTGAGCAGCAGTATTTTCTTAATGCTATTGTGAACAATCTGGACCTTACAGATCATTTACAGGATGCGGTAAATAGCCTCAGAATAGCCTTCGCCTGTGATGAATCTGTTCGAACCGGACAGGTGGTGAAATTAAACTAAATGATTTGTCAACTTTAACCCTTCATATATTTCACGGCACTATTGGTATTGTAAAAGAAAAAAGACCAGATATCTGTTTGTTCATCTATTGTTTTTGAAGTTGGTTTGCCAGCACCATGACCAGCATCGGTCTCAATTCTGATCAACACCGGATTTTTCCCTTTTTGATCTGCTTGCAGAGTAGATGCAAATTTGAAAGAATGAGCAGGTACTACTCGATCGTCATGGTCAGCTGTAGTCACCATGGTAGAGGGATATTGGACTCCCGCCTTTAAATTATGTAATGGAGAATAATGTATCAAATAATCGAATTGCTCTTTATTGTCACTGGAGCCATACTCTACAGCCCAGGCGTGACCTATCGTAAATTTGTGGTAGCGCAACATATCCATTACTCCTACTGCAGAAAATGCCACTGCAAAAAGATCAGGCCTTTGTGTCATTACAGCTCCTACCAATAAGCCACCATTAGAGCCTCCGGCTATAGCTAGTTTTGCTTTTGAAGTATACTTTTCTTTTATCAAATATTCAGCAGCTGCTATAAAATCATCGAATACATTTTGCTTCTTTTCAAGCATTCCAGCTTTGTGCCAGGCTTCTCCAAATTCTCCACCGCCTCTAAGGTTAGGCATTGCAAAAACACCACCATTTTCAAGAAGTATTAACCTGGAAGCACTGAAAGATGGCGTCAATGAAATATTAAAGCCGCCATAAGCGTATAGGTAGGTAGGATTTTTGCCATCCAGTACGATTCCTTTTTTATGAACAATGAACATGGGTACTGAAGTGCCATCTTTACTCTTAAACCATACTTGCTTTTGCTCGTAGTCTTCAGGATTAAATTTTAACTCTGGCTTGAAAAATGATTTGGAGATTCCATCTTTTAAACTATATTCATATATGCTACCCGGGTCAGTGAAGGAAGTAAAAAAGTAAAACACTGATTCATCCTTTTCTTTACCATTGAAACCACTCACGCTTCCCAATCCATTCAGTGTAATTTCTTTTTTATGTGAGCCATCATAGTCAAACTGATATACTTTGGAGGAAGCATTTTCAAGATACTCTGCAAACAATTTTTTTCCTCCCGTATTTACATTGCTGAGTAAATGTTCTGATTCAGGAATAATAGTTCGCCAATTAGCTTCTTCCGTGCGGGTCGGATCTATGATGATCACTTTGTTTTTTGGCGCATGCACATTGGTCATGGCGATGAATTGCTCACCTTTATTGGTGATTACACTGCTTTCGTTGTCAAATCCTTTAAACAGGACTTTAAACGGAGATTTAGAATCGGTTACTTTTCTATAGGAAGTCTCAAATCCAGATGTTCCTTTGGAGGCATACAGGATCAGGTATTTTCCATCCTCAGTGACTCCTGCATTATGGTTCATGAGTGGCTCTGTAATGTTTTCATAGATTTTCGGGTCTTTGTCTTGCACTGTCCCTAATTGGTGATAATAAACAGCGTGGTATTTATTTGCTTTAGAGAGTTCGGTGCCTTGAGTTGGAGTGGGGTATCGACTGTAGTAAAATCCATTATCATCCCAGCTTGCTCCACTAAATTTTACCCATTTGATTACTTCGTCTAATTCCCTATTAGAAGCTATTTCCCTGGTATGAATCTCCTGCCAGTCAGACCCGGCATCTTGCCTGGCATAGCTAATGAATTTATCATCCCTTGATGCTCCGAGCAGATTTATAGCAGCGGTTCCTTTTTCTGAAAGTTTATTGGGATCTATGAAAACTTCAGGCTTTCCCTGGATTCCTTTTTGAAAATAAATCACTGCCTGGTTTTGCAAGCCATCATTTTTATAAAAGAAATAATAATCTCCCACCTTCCGCGGAGAGGATACTTTGGTATAATTGAAAAGCTCCGTATATCTTTTTTTAATCTCTTCTCTATAGGGAATTTTAGATAAATAATCAGTGGTGACTTTGTTTTGTTCTTTTACCCATGCTTCTGTAATAGATGCTGTATCATCTTCCAGCCATCGATATGGGTCAGCTATGCTATTTCCAAAATAATTGTCTTTGGTGGAGTCTTTTTCGGTCTTAGGATAAGTAACAGGAATAGCTGGATTTTCCGACATGTCTGAATTGTGTTTACAGAAAGAAATCAACAGGCATATGAATGCAAGTAGAAGCAAATTTGGTTTATACATAAATATTTTCGCGTTGAATGATTATTTTCGAAGTCTAAAAGTACATGATATGAAATATTTCGACGAGGGATTTTTAAAATTCTTCAATGGTCTGCAAAGGAATAATAATAAAATATGGTTTGATAAAAACAAATTAAAGTATGAGACTTCTGTAAAAAAACCATTTGAACTATTGGTGGCCGATCTTATTTTGAAGATGCAAAAAATACATCCTGGGTTTCATTCTGAAGTAAAGGACGCTATTTTTAGAATTAACAGGGATATTAGATTTAGTGCCGACAAGACCCCCTATAAGACCGCTGTATCTGCAGCCATAGTGCAAGGGGGAAGGAAAAATATGTCTGATCCCGGCTTATACATAGAATTGTCAGCTGGAAATCTGTCTATCTACGGGGGAGTATATATGCCTGATAAAGAGCAATTATCAGCTATCCGCACTGCCATTAATAGTGATCCAAATCGGGTAAAAAAATTAAAGGCCGATAAAAAATTCAAGTCTATGTATGGGGAAATAAGAGGAGATATAAACAAAATACTTCCTCTGGAATTTAAAGAAGCTGCCAAATCAGAACCGTTGATTGCCCATAAACAATTTTATTTCATGGTCAAATACACGGACAATAAGGCTTTACTGGGTGATGATTTAGTAACTTTTATAATGAAGCATTATGAAACTGGGCTTCCCTGGTCGAATTTTTTCAAAGAGGCAATAAATGCCTAAAACTGGCTCACATATTATTAGTGTATATTAACAAATCGTTGGCATATAAATAAGCTTTCAATTTAGTCAACTGATTAATTTTGTATCGTACAAATCAAATTAATTCAAATAATCTTAAAAATAATTACATGAAAAAATTAATTTTCTTATTCATGGTTGGCTTCGGTTTACTCGCAGCCTGCAAAAATGAAAACAAAGCAGTTCGTGACGAAGCCAGAGCTGCCATAGAAGGTACTACTCCTGCTACTACTGATCCCGCTGCTGCCGCAGATCCAAACGCAGTGGCTGCTACAGTGCCTTCCGGACCTACTACAACCATGCAATTCATGGAAGAAGAATATAACTTCGGAACTATCAATCAAGGTGAAGTTGTGTCTCATACCTTTAAATTTAAAAATACCGGCTCTGAGCCTTTAATCATCACTGATGCTAAAGCATCTTGTGGATGTACAGTACCTAAAAAACCAAATGAGCCTGTTGCTCCTGGCGAGACTGGAGAACTGGTAGTTGAATTTAACTCAGCTGGCAAATCAGGTGCTCAAACAAAGCAAGTAACTGTTACCGCTAACACCAACCCTCCCCAGTCATTTATCCGTATTACTTCAGATGTAAAAACTAAAGATGCTGCTGTAGGTGCTCCATCAGGTGGCCACTAATCCGTACTCAAAATATTGAAACTCCTGGTCTTTCTATTGGAAGGTCTGGATTCGAAAACCAAGGCCGGCTCTCTCAGGGTTGGCTTTTGTGTTTTATATAACTAAGTAGATAATTTAAAAGCCTAAAATCAATTATCTTTCAGCCGTGCGATCTTATCTTTCATTAGTCCGGTTTTCTCATACGGTATTTGCTCTGCCGTTTGCTATGATAGGGCTTGCCTTAGGATACAAAGCAGTAGGTAATATAGAATGGATACTTTTAGTAAAAGTATTATTGTGTATGGTCTTTGCCCGCAATGCTGCTATGGCCTTTAATCGATGGGCTGACGAGCGATTTGATAAAGCAAATCCGCGCACCTCTAATCGGGAAATTCCGGCAGGCATCATTACCAAAACTAATGCATTGAGATTCGTAATCATCAATTGTATTGCTTTTGTGGCGACTACTTTTTTTATCAACTGGCTATGCTTCTGGTTGTCGCCCATTGCGTTAGTCACCATACTGGGTTATAGCCTTACCAAGCGGTGGACATTCCTATGCCATTTGATTCTAGGCTGTGGATTAGCATTGGCGCCTATTGGGGCATACCTGGCTGTGGCTGGAAAATTTTCATTGCTTCCGCTCTTATTTTCAGGAATAGTATTTTATTGGGTAGCTGGCTTTGACATTATCTATGCCTTGCAGGATGAAGAATTTGATAAATCAAATCATTTGTATTCTATCCCAGCTAAATATGGAAAAAAGAAAGCACTCATCATCAGTAGAATACTACATGTCATCTGTGCTTGCCTGGTACTTTTTACAACCTATGAATTAAATGCTCAAATCCCTCAGTCAAGTTGGGTAATATGGATTGCTGTTATAGCTTTTATCAGCATGCTGGTGTATCAGCATTTATTAGTGAAACCAAACGATCTAAGTAAGATCAATCTGGCTTTTTTTACTACTAATGGCATTGCAAGTGTAGTTTTTGGAGGGCTGATTATTTTGGATTTATTTTTGTAAGTAAGGGAATCTAAACAACACCTTATTTCTTTGAATCATGTTCTAATTAATAAACATGTAGAACAGTATTGGGGTCAATGGTTGAAAGAATAGCGAATAGATAATCCAGAAAGTATCAAAGAGAAAAAAAGAACACGTTTACTAGATTCTGAAACCATAAAGCATACAGATGTAAAGGAAATGGGATCTGAATGAATCGGTTATCAAGCGATTAAGCAACTTCAGTTAGAGGAGTATCTCCGCGGGAATAAATGAGTACATCCTTAATAAACGATAATCGTCAAAATCTTCAAGTCCTTATTTTTATTTTTTCTTCTTTTATACAAAAAATTAATACTGATATTTTTACAATTACTTTAAATTAATGCTATAAATATGCTATAAGTAAATATATTATTTGGCTTTCCTTATTTTTTATGGAATAATGTAGAAGGTTAGAAAAAAAAACTGCAATCAATAGTTAAAAATAAGTTAATCGCCATTTAACTTATACGAAATTATTAATTACCTTTCTCTTTCAAAATCAACGACATCAATTATGAGCCATATCAAAAACTTCGCCACTAAGGCTCTATTATATAGCGTTTCATTCATCAGTTTATTAATTTCCAGCTGGTTCTTTTTTGGAACCAATCAAGAGGAGGATATTATACAAACTCAGTCCCAGTTTAATTTATTCTTTCAGACCAACCCACCCACCGTATTTTCAGAAACAAGGACAGCAGGGTTTGGAGTTTCGGGTCTCGGTAGTGAAGTCCTTTGGAATGCTGTAGGAGGTGTATCGTCTACCGTTTTAGACACACTGGATATGGCTGAATTAGATAGTATTGCCACTAGCAATGATTTTAGATTATTGCACCAAATGAGTAATTCAGACCCAATAACCGACACTTTGAAGTTGAGTAGGTTTGGTTTTACCATACCTCCCGGGGCCAATATTCTGGGTATAACTTTAACCCTTGAAAAAGTACAAGGTAATTCCAATGGCAATCTGATAGATACTATTATCACTTTGACTAATCCAAATTTAGGGATTCCAGCAAATAAAAAATCGGCCGGTCTATGGCCTCAACTTCCTTCGGCTGATGCGTTAATTGCCTATGGTGGTGCTAGTGATCTTTGGAATGCAACCTGGACTCCCAGTGAAATAAATGCTGATGCTTTCGGCGCGCTTATCAGAGTTCGAAAGACAGAAGCAATCAGCACTCCTTCTGCAACCACTGCCCGATTAGATCTGGTTTCTATCACGGTTTCCTATAATTTTCCTTGCGTTGATGTCTTCACTGAAACGAAAGGAGCTGGAGCTGGTGTTTCAGGTCCAGGAAACATTAATACATATTGGAGAGATAGCGCTGCCGTAATGGGTGAACCTACACCTCCGGCATTGGTGACTTTGCTCGCTAAAGGTTTAGATAGCCTCAACACTAGCAATAATATGCGACTTTTCAGCCAATTGAATGTAAACAATCTTATCACCGATTCTTTGACATTGAACCAGTTTGGTTTTAATATTCCTTCCGGGGCAACTATTCTGGGCATCAAGCTTACTATTGAAAAAATGCAGGGAAACAACAATGGCAATCTCCTTGATACGGTCATCACTATTTTGAATCCTGCCTCCGGTATACCTGTTAATAAAAAATCAGCACTCACCTGGCCAAGAACTGACACTGTATTTAACTATGGTGGAGCTAATGACCTTTGGGGTCCAGCGACATGGACTCCTGCTTCTATAAATTCTAATTCATTTGGAGCGTTGATAAGAGTCAGAAAATCTGGTGCCGGCGCTACAACGGCTCGCATAGATTCTATCTCTATTTCTGTTACCTATAAATTCCAGGAACGTATAAGCAAAGTTTTCGTTGATTCATCTGTAGCAGTTACAGGTGACGGCTTGAGTTGGGGCACTGCGTTTAAGACCTTACAGGAAGGCCTTAATGCTTGTTTTGTGGATACAATTTGTGTGGCTCAAGGTACATATTACCCGGTTTCAGCAGGAGCAGGGGTCCCTCGTAGAGATATCTCTTTCTGTATCCCGGATTCGGTAAAATTGTTTGGAGGATACCCTTCTGGGGGTATGGGTGAAAGAAACTGGGCTTGCAATAAAACAATACTTTGTGGTGATATTGATTTAAATGGAGATACCCTAAACAATTCATATCATGTCGTCTATACAAAAAATGTGGACAGTGCAACGATTATTGACGGATTCTTTATTCGTGGAGGTAACGCAAACGGATTACCTAATACGTCAGGTGGAGGTTGGTTAAATGACGGTAGTGGTATGGGAGGGGACTCCAGACCTACTATTATTAATTGTGTATTTTCTGGCAATACTGCTAGAAATGGAGGTGCTATGGTCAATTTTGGCAATAACGGTGGCAATGCTTCTCCACATTTGATTAATTGTTTAATTACTGGTAATAGTGCTTCCAGTGTTGGTGGCGGATTAGTAAATAGTGGAACCCAAGGTATTTGTCTCCCTGTGATGACGAATTGTGTGATTTCTGGTAACTCCTCAACTCTTGGAGGCGGTGCTCTTAACGTAGGAAATGTTGGAGGAGGAGGTGCATGTATACTAACTGTTTACAATAGTATAGTTTGGAACAATATCAGTACATCTGATGCTAACGCTACGAATACATTTGGGAATGTTTTTCCTGGAGCGAGTACTTCAGTTTATTATTCTATTCTTCAAGCAGGAGGCTTTACTACAGGTACATTAGGGATGGGAATTAATGGAAATAAACCTGCAGGCACTGATCCTTTATTTGTATTTGCACCTCTCGCAGGTTTGTCGACAGCAGGTGATTTTCATGTAAAAGCAGGTTCTATGGCTATTGATATGGGTAATGATGCTTATAATAGTTACCCTTTCGATCTGGATAGTCGTCCGCGAATAGTCAATACTATAGATATTGGAGCATATGAAAGTGGTTCTACGGAGTGTAGTATTTATTTGGGGATTACCCGGATATATGTTGATTCGTCAGCCACAGGTGGTAATAACGGGTTTGACTGGGACAGCGCCTTTACCAATCTTCAGGATGCTTTAGAATTGGCAAGGTTGTGCAGTGTAGACACTATTCTGGTGGCTCGCGGTACTTATTATCCAAGCGATACCATTAAGTATTATGACGCCTGTGAAGCGCTTTCATTTACTGCCCTACCAGACAGGGAGGTTTCTTTTAATATT
>JBBSBH010000077.1:0-9227 GCA_038251405.1 Chitinophagales bacterium | reverse complement strand
GCCATTTTTCTTTGAATGCGGTTTCTTCCGGCAATTTCAACAGGCAGACTTGCTAAAGGCATTAAAGCATCCATAAAATCAGGGTAGGTATAACCCCAAACCCAGGTATGCATCCCTCCCATGGAAGTTCCCATTACCAATCGCAAATGATCCACCTTTAAGTGCTCAGTCAGCAATTTATAATTGGCAAGCACCATATCGTCATAGTTGTACTTTGGAAATTTCATATGCAATCCATTGCTGGGCTTGCTAGACTTGCCATGGCCTATATCATCAGTAAGTATGATAAAATATTTATTGGCATCCAGTATTTGGCCGGGGCCAAATAAATTACCGGCGAAAAGGGGGCTTAAAAACCCGGTTCCGGAACCAGTTGTCCCATGCATAATTAATATGGCATTATTTACTTTACCGTCAGGGCCATGAGTGATCCTTCCTATAGTAGTATAATGAAGATTTAGTTTTGCCAGGCTTTCTCCACTTTTAAACTGAAAGTTTTCTACAACGTAATCTCCTTCTACAGGAGTTGAATAGTTTAGTTGTCCCTTAGCAATTTGTGTAAACAATGTAATCAGGAGGATAAGTATCGGTATGTTTTTCATAATAAAAGGTTAATTAAATTTACTTTCAGTGTTCCAAGATCAATATCCTGCAGTATTAACGCTATGGCAGTATCTTTAGCTACACCATCTTTATAATAATATCAATTCCGATCTGATTATCTAGAGGTTGTCTTGATGGAACCATTTCGTATTTGCTTATTACTTCAGAGTGTGATGCAAAGTTTATGCTTGTAAGCCTATACTGAGCTACAGCTGATGCAGCCAGGAGGGTAAATATGATCATTATAATTTTCTTCATCTTAGTATTTTAAACTGCTTTTCTGCTTATGACTAGATTCAATATGATTTCAATTTCAAACAAGTAAATGAGACCCTCTAAATATGCGGTTGGGGTGGATCTATCTTCCACCTTTCGTTACTACATTATCGGGCAATATGAATAAATAAGCCGACTCGCTTTCATGAGTGAAGCAGAAAAGCAGTTTTATGTTAATATCTGACAGGGTTGATCTAGTACTTATCCCAGAATAGCTTTGTTTCAGTTTTATCCCCACCGATTTTAGTAGCTGCATTAGTATAATTAGTGCCGTTCAATTGCTGTTCATTGCCAGGATATCTGTACCTGTTTGGAAAGCCCGAAATAGCTCCAAAAGGCAATGGCATTTCCGGATGATCCAATCTTCTCAGTTCCACCCAGCCATCAAAAGGTCTGTTATATAATGCAATCCATTTCTGAAGACCAATTTTCTGTTTCCAATCTCCGGCTGCTGTGGTGTAATCTACATCAGTTCTCTGCAAATAAGTATCTGCTTCTGCTGCCGATCCTCCCCAATATATAATAGATGCCTTAATAGCATTATTGTAATGTTCTTTCGCTGTTCCCGTTACATTAAAGTCTCGCTCTATCGCTTCGGCACGCAGAAATTCCATTTCCATATAATCCATGAGCACAAAAGGGGCATCTGGAGCCGCAATACGGGCACTCGGCTTTGACATGTCTGTATAATTACTGGCCTGGCCAACTACCCCACCAACATATAGCCCGTTAATATTCACTCCAAAAAATCCAGGTTTACGGGGATCTTCATATGCTATGAGCACATCCATCAGATCTTTGGCAGCAATGTAATCGGTACGACCGGCTAATACCAGGTCATTGTACAACGGGTTATTATTGGGTACTGAACTTAGGTATTTTAATATGACATTATCACTTATATTGCTGATGCCATGAGGTTCAGCTTGTTCAAAAGCTGTCTTTGCTGCATTATTATCCTCATCGGCAATGATCATAGCCATCCTCATTTGTAATGAATTTGCAAATGTTACCCATTTAGAAACTTTTCCTTGAAAAAAGATATCCTCTGAAGCAGTAAATCCTGCTGCAGAAGACTTCAATTTAGTGATGTCTTCAGCCAGCCTTCTCAGCAGATCGCTATAAACTATTTTTGCATCATCATATACCGGGAACAATTTTTCCGGATCCAATGCCTCAGTATAAGGTATATCTCCAAAGGTATTTACCAGTACACTAAATGTATAAACTTGCATAATATCAATCATTGCAAGTTGGTTGGCTTTTATATCCGGGTTTAATGTAGCATCATTGGATATTATAGAAGCACTCCCCTTTAAATCATTTAAAACATCAACATACATCCTGGTCCACCAGCTTTGGTTACTTGCTCTTGTAATATAATCATATTGTGCCTCTTCCTGTATTACTGCCTGCCCCCAATGCTTTACAATGTGTCTGTATATATTCACGTTCACATTGGTTGAAACCAAGCCATCGCATAGAGTTTTCACTGCATTTGAAAATAGAGGTCCCGGTGGAATATTTGCAGCTTTTTTGGTCTCTTCATTTAAGCTTGAAATATCCTTGGTGCAGGAGGCTAGAATCAGAATTACTGGTATGGCAATTATAAATAGTTTTTTCATGGTCTTGAATTTAGAATTTCAATTTAACATTTACTCCAATTGTTTTTGTAGTAGGATAGGACCCACTCTGATATCCCTGAATGTTACCGGAAGAAAGGTTCTCTTCAGGATCTGCATAAGGAACGTTTTTATAAATGAGCCATAAATTTCGGCCGATCAATGAAAGTTCAATTTCTTTAGCAAATTTTGATATCAATTTCTTGGGTAGGGAATAAGAAAATGCAACTTCTCTTAACTTTACATAACTAGCATCATAGCTGAACTGCGATTGAGGGTATACAAAACTGTTATTTGAAGTAATGGTTACCCTTTTAGTATTTGGTTTACCATCTGCGGTAACTCCTGGCAATATAATTCCACCACCGTCTGCTACAGCATCTCGAACAGGATTTCCAAGATCATTTAATCCTACCGACTCAGGGAGTATCCCCGAAGCATATCCATAATACATGTCTAAAGAAAACAAATCTCCACCTTTACGAACATCTATTAAAAAGCTTAAAGTCATATTCTTGTATCGGAAACTGTTATTCAATCCACCAATCCAATCAGGGTTTATGTTTCCTATCACATTTGATGTTGTGGTGGTCAACAAGTATAAACCATTGTCTTTTACTATTCTTTGTCCATCAAGGGTTTGATAAGTTATGGCTTGAAGTTCACCGTAAGGCTTCCCTATAGATGCATTTAAACTGACACCTCCCTGGAATGATCCAAGTTGCAAATTCTTGCTGTCATTGTATAAAGAGAGCACTTTATTCCTGTTGCGGGTATAGTTTATATTCATATTCCAGGTAAAATCAGCCTTTCTTACTGGTGCACCATACAATGATAACTCTATCCCTTTGTTCTCAATATTGCCGGCATTGATAAATTTACTGATATATCCTGTTCCCGCAGATACTGTAACCGGAATGATCTGGTCCACAGTATTAGTATGGTAATAGGATGCCTCAAATCCCAATCGATTGTTAATAAACGCCATTTCCAATCCAACTTCCTTACTTATAGTCTGTTCAGGCTTCAGATTGCTGTTATTCTTGGTTGGAGGCAGTGAGAACAATAAGGTTCCTCCAAATGGATTTGGCTTATCGTAAACATCTTGTATACTTCCCCAGGGAGCATCATTACCAACAGTTGCATAATTTGCCCTCACTTTCCCCGATGAAAGCCATTTTGCATCAGGAAAATGATATGAGAAAAGGTAGCTGCCTGATATAGCATAATAATTATATGCATTAGCATTTTCTGGCAAAGTGGATGATTTATCCCTCCGCAAAGTACCATCCAATGATAAAAACTCTTTGTAGCTTAATGTAACACCTCCAAAGTAACCATCAACTGCTTTTGGCTGAAAGGTTTCAAGAGGTGCCGGAATGGTCCCTACAGAATTAGAAATGGAATAGAGTTCAGGAACGATCAAGCCCCCTGATGTGGCTGAATAAACAGATGAAATAGTGTTTCTTCTGAGATTAATTCCTGCAAGGGCATTGAGTTTTATATTTTGAGTCAAATCTTTATTTGCAGTAGCAAGTAAATCATAATTTGTTTCGCTATAACTCCTGTTAAATCGGGAATAGGATGATACTCCTATACTTCCTACTGCAACACGTTCTTCCTGAAACTCATTATAACTATCAATCGAAACACGGCCCAGGATGTTCAGCCATTCGAGGGCTTTGTAGTTTAATGAAATGTTTCCAAATACCCTGTTTCTTGTATCATCTTCATAGTTTTCATAAACCACCCAATAAAGGTTATTATAAAATGCAGGTCTTATTCCTGAAGGTGTAGACGGATCTGCCCAGTTCCAGGTGATATTTTTATGGTTCCTGAAATAAGCAGCTTTTTGTTCCTGGATGTCAACATTTACCTCGTTAAAATGACGAAAGTTACTATTGATATTACGTCCTGCATCATATCCGGTGCCATATCTTCCCCGTCCATCAATTTGGGAGTAATTAGCCAGGGCACTTACTGTAAGTTTACTGGTAAGTTCATAACTAGTGCTAAAATTAACGATATTTTTCACCAGCTTGCTGTTAGGCAATATACCTTTTTCATCAATTCTGGTATATCCTAACTTAAATGAAACTTTGTTTTCTACCATCCCATCAACCATAATGTTGTTATTAGTTGAAAGGGCTGTTTCATAAAATGTCTCTGGTCCGTTTTTAGGAGCCGTCCATGGTTTAGGTTTTAAATATGAGGGGGAACTTGGATCAAAAGCCTCCCAATCGTAAACCATAAGATTCGGATCATATCTTGGCCCCCACGATCTGGGTGCAAATGTTGGTACTACAAGATCTTTAATCCCATCGCCGTTAGCGTCAAAATAAAGAAATCCATCTTTGCCATATGGATCTGATCGACCTGCACCATATTCCTGTTGATATTTGACAAAAGTTGATTTGTCAATTTTACCAACAGTTATGCCGGAATTTATAGTTACACCAAGTCCACTTTTAGGCTTTTTGGTTGTAATCATAATTACCCCGTTTGCGGCCCTCGATCCATATAATGCTGATGCCGCGGCTCCTTTCAGTACATTTATGGATAATATGTCGTCAGGATTGATATCAGCGGCTGCATTACCATAATCATAACCACCTGCACCTGTTTTTTGCGTACTGGAATTGGTATTAGAATTGTCTATTGGTATCCCGTCAACTACAAATAATGCCTGGTTATTTCCAGTTAATGATTTTGATCCCCTGACCACAATATTTACAGATGCTCCTATAGCATTCCCTTGGGTAATCTGGAGTCCGGAAATCTTTCCTGATAGTACGCTGGTTACGTTTCCTGATCTTGTTTTATTAACCTCATCTCCACTTATCTGCTGGGCGGCGTAGGGCAAAATATTTTTTTGACGCTGTATCCCAAAGGCTGTTACTACAACGCCCTCCAGTCCAACGGCCTCATCAACCATTGCTATATTTATAATTGTTTGCTCGCCAATTACTTTTTCCTGAGCGACATATCCGATAAAAGTATATACCAGAATTACTGCTTTATCTGCCACATCCAGCGTATATTTGCCATTTGCGTCAGTAATAGTCCCGATTGTAGTCCCTTTAATTACAATGCTAACACCAGGCAAAGTAGTTCCTGTTCTGGCATCGGTTACAACACCTCTTACAGTGATAGGAGCATTTATCTCTTTTCGGATAGCTGATAAATCGTTTTTTATAGGCTCAGTTGTTAACAATATTTTTCTATCTAATATTGCAAAATTAACATCTGTTCCCTTGAACAATAAAGGTAGTATGTTGACAATCAATTCATTATTTGCCTGTATATCAACAACTCTATTTACATCTATCTGCTTCTGGTTAAAGATAAAATAATATTCACTCTGCTTTTCTATTTCATCCAACACTTTTTCCAGGCTACTATGCTTCATGTTCAGTGTCACCTTTGCTATTTGAGAATAGCCTGATGTAGCAAAAACATTTGAAAAACCAGCGATGATAATTAGGAATAAAATGTTGAGTCTCATAATTAATCCTTTTATTTCAGGGTGTGAATGTACCCATAAATTAAATTTTTTTTTCATAACTTTGAAAAGATTTTAATTCGGTTATTATTTATTAGTAACTTAAGTTTACCGACAGGAAAGTGCCTCTAACACTTTCCTGTTTCTTTAGTAGATCATTTTCCATAGGCATACATCCTTTTCCATTTTTTAATTTAATTAGTGTTTTCTATTTATTATAATCACTTTCTTTTTTGCGTAAATTTCATTTGGTTTTAAATCCGGTTTTTCAATCCTATAATCTATCGGCAAACTACGCTTTAATAATTCTAAAACCTCCTCAAGGCTTTCATCTTTGAACGTTGCCCGTAACCTTAAATCTTCTGTTAATGCGGCATCAATTTCAACATCAATATTATACCATCTTTCCAGCCTTCTGGCAATTACATCTAACGGATCATTCCTGAACACGAGCATCCCTTCAGTCCATGACAAATATTTATTTGGATCTACTACTTCAGTTGTAAAATCCATTTTGGCTCTATTAAATATTACAAGATCATTGGGACGCATAATATAAGATTTTTTCCTTTTTTGGGTGTTGAATAAAAGCTTCCCTTCCTCAAGAATCACTTCAACATTCTTCTCATTATCATAGGAGGCTATATTAAACCGTGTTCCTAATACCTCAACTCTAATGTCATTTGTTGTAATAATAAAAGGTCTTTGTTTATCTTTAAACACATCAAAAAAAGCTTCCCCTTTTAGAGTAATCTGTCGATCATGAATAAAGTCTTCCTTATATTTTACACTTGAACTACTGTTTAGCCACCCAGTTGTACCATCAGGCAAGCTGAACTGAGCACGCGTCCATGCAGGCGCTTTAATTTCTACCCATGCTTCTTTTTTCAAATGGCTTTCTTTATTCATTTGCAGTCCCAGTAGAAATGCAAGGGGGATTAAAAGTATACCTGCAATTCTATATGCCCATTTCATAACACTGGAATATTTATTTGCTTTCTGAGCTGATGATTTACTATTTATCTCATAATGAATTCTGTGGAGGATGTGATCAAGATTCCTATTTTCAAGATACTCTTCTTTCAATAATTCATCAAACTGTCCTGATAAAAGAGCCTTAATTTCTTTTTCAAAAAGTTCATTACAAAACAATTCTGTAATATATGATGTATCATTACCAGGACGATTACCCTTATAATAATTGATTATTTTTTCTCTATCAAAGCGAGCGGTAGTCATAAATTATTTTCTTATTTTAATTTTTGCTTTGCTATATCACACCTTTTCAAATTTTGCCAAAATCAGCTAATCAGAAAAAGCAGTTCTCGAAATCCGAGAACCGCTTTTGTCTTACCAACCAATCAGCATTAAGCTACCCAAAAATTCTTTTATTGTGTTATTTAGCAAAACCATCAATTAATTGTTTAAAAACATTGAATTAGTGACATCTTTTGTCCTATAATAATGCTATGGCTTATTAAGCCCGATAGTCCGAGTCTTGAAGTTGTATCTTTACATGCCAGGGATAAACTACTATTTCTGCTAAAGATATCAATCACATTAAGTTTTATATATAGTAATATCCACATATGGCAGTTTACACCTATGAGGAAAAGGAAATAAATGAAAAATATTTATTATATTAATGACTATGAGATAAATAGCATGAAAAATAATAAAGCTGGAACATTCTCCCTGTTAAGATTTGTCCTTATGAATTTTAGTGCTTCAGTCAATTGATTCTCCACAGTTTTATGGCTGATTTTCAATTCTTCTGCAATTTCTTTTATACTCAACTCCTGGAACCTGCTTTTCATAAATATTTCTCTCCTTCGCTCAGGTAATTTATTTACTAGCTCAATAATATATTGATATAATGAATTATATGTAATTTTCTGAGAAGTGTACATATCCTGATCATTTGCGGCGTTTACATTAAAATAGTTAGACAAATAAGATTTTGTTCGGAAATGTTTCTTGATAATATTAAAAGCAATTGTAAAAAGGAACGATTCAAAAGAAAATTCCTGTTTAAGCTCTGCCCGCTTCTCCCATATTATTGTAAAGAGCTCCTGAATCAGCTCTTCTGCCTCTTCTTCTGATTTCAAATAACCATATGCAAAACGGTATAACTTACCACTGTATTCATTATACAGAGCATTAAACGCTAACAAATTACCTTCTGAAAGCGAGTGTACAAGCTGTGGATTGTTGTTTTTTAAATGATCTTGCATCTTTTGGGCTGTGAGCGTATATTTCCTTTTAATCAGAAGCTACTCTTGTAGATTTGGAAATGGAGTTAGGGTCATCCCGGTAATCGTAATATCAAATTTACGTTAAAAACAATAGTTTTTTCACAAATAACTAAAAAAATGAAAATAACAACCTAAAATATGGATATCACTAAGAGATTCACTGAAATCGAAGTTATATATTGCAAAAAATCCCGATGCAAATCTTTTATTTGTGATATTCTATTATGAAAAATTGTTCAAATAGAAATTCTTAAACCATTTATCTTTAAGTTTAACTTTCTAATGTCTTGATATGATCAGGATATAATCTGCCGGTATTAAATCAGTAATTATTTGAAATTGCAATCGTAAGCCTTTCGAAAAGCTTTTAACCCAATTTTCTTCGATTCAGTTTGTATTAAAATTCATCCAAAAAATATGTTGGAATTTTCCATTTATATTTTTGCAAATGCCTTTCAATGTACTCTTAGCATTACTATTGTCCGAATTTTCCTCCAGTAAAATCTTAGCCTTGGATTCCATTGAATATTTTTCCCTGGTGGGCGCGTATTTGCAACGCATGCGCTGGTAATTATTTCTTTTTTTTTTCACGACATTACACCAGCAATATTTTCGTAATATTGTCATGCCGTGTCAGATAAATACAAAATATGCAAAGGCCACGAGCCATTAAAACTGTTTCCGTAGGCGCTTTAATTGCCACTTAGCAGTGCAACCCAAAGAAAATACAATACTAGAAAGATACATCCTAACGTTAAAAAAGAAGGTAAAAGCCATCACTAAGCGATGAAAAGAAAATATAATTACTTAGAAAAAATCATCATACTTTCTAATCCACAAATGAAAGAATTAGAAATATCCGGATCTAAAGGTACAATTCTAGGCTATGATTTAATTGACAGGAAATGGATATATTCAGTAGATATTGAGGATAAAGAATTATTGTATAGCGTGGGTGAAATAAATATT
>JBBSBH010000076.1:0-9667 GCA_038251405.1 Chitinophagales bacterium | reverse complement strand
CGCTTTTATATCATCTGCAATTTCAATTGCCTGTTGCGTATTGCCTGTTGCCAATTCTGTTTTTAATTCTTCAATCAACTCTGTGTTTACCTCCGAAAAGTTATTCACGAAATTCAACGGGTTTTGTATTTCATGGGCAATGCCTGCAGTGAGCTCGCCGAGGCTGGCCATTTTTTCGGATTGGATGAGTTGGGCCTGGGTGGATTTTAATGATTCAATTGATTTATTTAATTCTGCTGTTCTAACATTTATTTTATTTTCTAATTCTTTATTGGATTTTACCAATTGTTTCGATCTGTATTTAAAGTATATCTGAAGAAATGATCCTGCCAGAATCAAATATGAAAGATATGCCCACCATGTTTGCCACCAGGGAGGTAGTATTGAAAATTGATACTCTGCAGGCAAACTCCATGTACCATTGGCACCATGAGAAATTACCTTAAATGTGTATTTTCCAGGAGTAAGGTTGTAATAATTTCGAGAATTATTGACCAGGCTTGGTTTACTCCAGGAAGTGTCTTTACCTTCTAAAAAATAGCTATAACCCATTTTATCTCTGCCTATGATGTTTTTATTGGAATAGGAAAAACCTACTGAGTTTTGATAATGCTTTAAAATTAGCCCCATAGGTAAATTGTAAATGGAGCTAATACTATCCCATTTTTCTTTAAATTGATTTATTTCTTGAGTCGGATCTTCCTTGTTTTGAAATTTGAGAGAATCATGAATATCTTCGAGTCTATTCATCTTTGAATTTTGATACAGGTATGATTTGTTTACATCCAGGATTCTTAATTGTGTGATCCCGACATCGGATATGGTTTTATTCTCGATAATAGGCTGAGTGATTACTGCTAGCTCTGGAGTAATTCCCCACCAACTTTGTCCATTTTTAAGTGGAATACCTACATTTTGATTATAGTCATTAAATGGAAAGCCCTGCCTTTTGCCAAAATTTTGCAAAGAATAATTTCCTAGTGTGTCTTTACTGATGGTAATTAACCCATCTTGAGAGCCTGCATAGAATGCTCCGTTCTGATACATTAAATCATATATTACGCTGGGTCTTAAGCCTTCTTTTTCTCCAAAATTTTTAATGGAATCTCTATTGGCAGAAATTACTGAAAGGCCACCTTGAGTGGCCACCCACATCTCACCGTCGTCATTTTCCTGGAGATCTTGCACAATATTATTACAGAGATTTTCTTTTTCTGTTATTATTTTAAATGATTTATCTACTGGGTTAATAATAGCAATTCCGGCTTCAGTACCACACCAGACATTGCCACTTTTATCAGTAACAAGATTCCAGACTATTTTTCCTGATAGTATTCCCAATGAATCTATTTTGGAAAAAAATCCTTCTTTTAAATTATAAATCAAAATGCCGCCATATCCAGAAAACCATACCTCTTTTTTTTGCACAATACAGCTTGAATTGATATCATTCATTACTTTGTCATGAAGAAAGAATTTTAATTGTTTTTTTATTAAATCGATAATATAAATTTGTGGATTGGAATTGATAATTATTTGATTTTCGAACTCAATAATTCTATTAGAACGTGTTTCAAGTAAGCCTTCTTTTTTAGTTAATGAATATACCTTCTTTGTTGAAGGCTGAAATATATTTATTCCTTCATAGGTGCTCATCCAAATGGAGCCTTTCTGGTCTTCTAAAAGCCCCCATATATTATTGTCCAGTATCCCATTTGCAGTAGTAAGATGCTCTACTAATGGAGCCTTAGTATCTATAATTATTATTCCTTTATTGAATGTTCCCAACCAAATATTTCCATAATTATCTAATAGGCTTGTTCCTTTAATCTGATCTACTAAGTCTATATCAATTGGTATTTTTCGAATTGCATTTTTTTCTCTATCTATTATATAAGATGTATCTCTTCCGAATATCCATAACTGATTTTTACTGTCTTCGATTAATTCGACTGCCTCTCCCGAAAATCCATTTTCTTTACTAAGCTTTTTAATCACTCTATCTGACAAAGAGATAATGTAAAGTTTTCGAAGAAATGAACCTGCCAGAATATTATTATCATGATCAACGATCAATTTCGCCACACCCCGAATGGTATCACTTGTGGGGTTCGATATATAATTTATCTTTTTAATTACTTTTCTTTGAGCATCAATAAAAGAAATAGACTTTCTTTGGCCGAACCATATAATGTTATTTGAATCCATAGCCATGGACAATATTCCATTTTCAAAGGCATTAGTTTGCCCATCTATTGTAAATTGCTTAGCGGTTTTATTTTCAAAGTTGATAATAGTTATCTGATTGGTAAAGTCTGATATCCATATCTTATCATGCGTATCGCATTGGATGGCACTAGGCCATTTTTCTGTCAAGTGATGATAAATTAATGATTTTTTAAGGTCAATGATGTAGATGCCATCACCCAATGTAGAAACCCATATTCGACCCAGCCCATCTTCTGTCAAATAGGAAATGGGATAGTTATTTCCTTGCGGTGATTTGTTCAAGAATTTGTATAAGTAAACTTCCTCGCCAGAGTACATATAAAGTCCTTTGGTACCACCAAAAAAAATGTCAGCATTTCTGGTTTGCAGGGTCGCTGTGATTTGCACCTCAGGTAATCCTTCTTCTTCAGAAATCTGTAACAAGCCTGTGGTAGTATTAGGAAATATTCTTGGGCTTCCTACTTTTATTATAACAGCCTGAGGCAAAGGAAAGGAATCTAATGCAAATGGATACTCCTTCAATTTATCCATGTTTACATTAATGGAATATAATTTATCTATATCAATCGGAGACTCAGATAAAGGCTTTTTAAAAGGCTCCCATTCATTCAATGCAAATGGCTTGGAAGGGAGCTTTTCAAGCTGAAATGGTACTGGCTTTGAGAATTTAATACTGTCCTTAGGCACCTCTTTTATGATCAACGGAAAGCTGGAAGAGGCCAGAAGTGGTTTGTTTATTGGTTGAGCATATACTTTACCAATGATACCAGGAATAGGTCTATCTTGACTGCCTTTACAAGACCATATAAATATAAGAGCCAATAAAGGAATTGCTCGGATGCAATCTCCTTTTACTATAGTGATGATCATTTTCAAGCCTTATTTCAGTTAAACATTATTCAAGAGGCAAATTTATAATAAAGTCGATTCCTTTTTTTCATTCAATATATAATAGGGCATGATAATATCACAAATTAAGGAAATATATAGTAAACTGTTAATAAATATCTTATGAAAAACTGTGGGATATATTTAATGATTTGATTTTAATTCATCCATGCTATTTACAACAGACTCCCAATTGTATTCTCTTTGATACTCAAATTAAGCTATACTTACAGGCTTGCTTCTATCATTATAATTATGAAACAGGGTATGACTTTTTTGTTTATATTGATTGAAAGGTTTATTCAAAATGAAATACTTTGTACTTCTAATTCTATCGCTGAGTATTCTATCTGATTCAAATAGCCAGGTGAAATTTGCAGTTTCTGATAAATTGTATACCCGGTTGCAATCCCAATTTGATGCATCGAATGCATATAACACCACTGCATTTGTAGAGAAACGATGGCGGCTTGCAGGGAATCCAGACTTTGATGAATGTATTTATTATGTAGAAGACATTTTAAAAAAGGCCGGCTATATAAATGAATCCAGAGCATCGGGAAATGACATGCTCACCTATAGAATAGAAAAAAGAAAATTAAAGAAACCAGCCTGGCAGCCTGTTGATGGAAGTTTGAGTATTGATGGGATCGGCCTCCCATTGCTGGAGTATAAGTCTAATAAAAATATGATAGCAATTAATTCTTCAAGTACTCCGGCAGAAGGAGTGACAGGAGAGATAGCCTATATAGGAAAAGGGACGGATGCGGAAATAAAGGATAAAGAACTCGCAGGGAAGATATTATTAGGCACTGGATCTCCCCGTTCCCTTCATGGTATAGCCATGAAATATAAAGCATTGGGTATACTTATCTATTCGATACCTGCATACAACCAGGCAGAGACTCATGTAAAATCCATTTCATTTCAAGGCATACCTTATCTTGATAGTTTGCAGAATAAATGGTGCGTTTTACTTTCCCTTGAGGCATATGGAAGAATAAATTCTGAACTGGAAAAACGAAAAGTAAAAGCCACAGTTCGCATAAATACCCGATTTTATAATAATGAGGAACTGACCCTAATAGCTGATGTCAAAGGAAAAAGAAAACCGGCAGAGCGTTTTGTATTTAGCGCTCATGTACAAGAACCCGGAGCTAATGATAATGCCAGTGGCGTTGGTGCATTGTCAGAAATGGCCAGGGTGACTGCCGAATTGATCAGGAGAAAACAATATACGCCAGATAGAAGCATTAGTTTTCTATGGGGTGACGAGATAGTATCCACTAATAGATATATACAGGAAGATTCTGTGCGAAGGAAAGGGATTCGTTGGGGACTCAGCCTCGATATGGTAGGAGAAGATGTTTCCAAAACGGGGGGTAGTTTTTTAATAGAAAAAATGCCCGATCCCTCTGCCATCTGGACCCGGGGCGACGATAAACATACCAAATGGGGTGGCCATATCCTGAAACAGGAAGAATTATTCCCGCATTATTTCAATGATCTATTATTCAACAGGTGTATGCAACAGGCCACGTATACAAGTTGGATAATAAATACCAATCCATTCGAAGGTGGCAGCGATCACACTCCTTTTTTAGAGGCCCATATTCCTGGCTTACTCATGTGGCATTTTACGGATGTATATTATCATACCGATGGGGATAGAATAGATATGGTGTCTGCGGAGGAATTGGAAAATGTAGGAGTTAGTGCGTTAGCTACGGCTTTCACACTTTGCCATAATGACGAACGTACTCAGCTCGCTTTGATACATGAATTCAAACAAAGCGCCATCCAAAGGTTGCAACAGGAGATCGAGTTAAGCGAGGCTGCCATAAAATCTGGTGATGATAAAAATCTGCAACAAACCATTTTCAATACCTGGAAGACTTATTATGTAGAGGCATTGGATAAAACCAGAGAGATTCCAATTCCGGTTGCTTCCAAAAAGTTTATTAAAATGCTGGATGCTGCAAAATCAGAAATTGCAGCGATAGAATTGAAATAGTAGTATTTAATTAATTTATGGCTATATCATTTATGCAATCTTTCGACGATTCATGACATTGGATGATTGCGTTCACTTTTTAAATTCTATATCAGCTGTGTTAATTTCATATGCCAATACAAATAATCCTCCCAGGATTCATCCACGAATATGAATTTCATGATTCCAGAAGTTGCTTTTCAAATTTTTGGCCAGTATTCAATTTTTCTATGGCAACATCGAGGCGCTTTTCATTTATTCTGGATGACAATTCATGGTGGGTAGCCATTAGAGAATTGTATTCATCCAGCGATATTACTACTACACCATTATCCTTACCACGGTTAATAATCAATGTTTCAAACTCTTCTGAGACCTTTTTCAGATAGTTTTTAATGTCTTTTCTAAAATCGGAAATATTAGTGGATAGCATATTTTATACTATTTTATGTAGAATATTACGTACAAATGTATTTTAATTTAGTAAAAGAAATCAAATGCTAAATAAATTGTCGGAATCTGATTCGCTTGGATTTATTGAGTTCACGGATTTAAGTACTTTTATTAATCAGTGAAATCATTTAATCAAATTAATCTATAATGAAGACAGCTAGTAATCAATTTCAGTATTTTCTCCATTATTTTTATGGATTAGAATAAATATTAAGTTTAATAATGCTACCTTCTATTCTTTGTAGATAAACTTTATTGTAAAAAGAAATGTAATTAAATAAAAAATCGATTTCATCTCTCATACTTGCTTCTTCTTCATTGATAAGAAGCCAACATTGATCATATAAACCCTTATTATGATTTTTTACCATCATTTTGTCTTTTTTATCTATGATACTTTGAATATAATCACTATTTAAATTTTCTAACCTTGAACCTTTGTATCCAACACAACAAGTTACTCCTGACCAATTTTTTCTAGAATAAATTTTGAATTTTATTTTCAATTCTTCCATGAATAAATTGTATTTTCGGATTTCACTTGAATTTTTAATTGTACCAAGAAATGGCAGTAATTCGGATAGTATTACTATCGAAAGCTTTTTTACTTCATTGTTAGTTTTAAGACACAAACGCTCAAGATCAATATCAACATTAATTTGACAACCAAATGATTGAAAATTTTCAATTACAGATTTTGTAATCAAAAACTCCAAATGTCGTTCGTGACTATTTAGTATTTTCCTGTTTGTATGTACAAGATCATTAGGTAATAGTAGTTCAGTAAGTTCAAGTGCAATCTTGAAATCATTGTAGATTATTATTCTATCAGGCCAATCATTATTATCAGGTCTATAGGATTTAATGTTCTTACCTAAGACTTTTTCAATAAATAAATTACTGATCGAATCTTCCTGATCGAACTTATTCATTCATTCTCAATTAAAGAAGTTTACTAAGCAATAGAACCTAACTCTTAGCCTTCGCCCGCGCCGCCCGTTGCATTTCATTCTCCCTCGCCGGTGGCTGCTGCTTAAACACTTCGAATCTCGATGGCTCTTGCTTTTCCCTGGGGTATACATTGTCTTCGGTATTGATATCGGCTGTCTCAAGATAGGGATCCAGTATGATGCGCTTTACTTCTTTCGCTGAGCGGAATACTTTGGAGATTTTATTTTCAGGAAGTTTTTTCCACACTTCGGCAGGGAAGCGGAAATCTTCTCTGCTACCGTCAGCAAATTCGAGCTGCACTATTACTGGCATGATGAGGCCGCCTTTGCGCTCGAAAGTGACTTCGTAAAAATTGTCCCCATTGGCGAGTAGATTCTTTTCTTCATCGCTCATGTCTTTCAATGATTTATTGAAATCTTCTTTGGCGATGGCATCGGGTTCTACCGGATCGTAGGTAGTGTAAAAATCACGCAGGGTAGTATCTATATCGATATAGTATTGCTTTATTTCATCCATATTGCGAGCCTTGGAAATATTTTGAGGTGCATTGGCCGCTTGCTCTTTTTTCATTTCGGCTACTTTGGTAGGATCTTTGGGATCTACTTTCATCCATTTCACATCCGTCATAGCTATATCGCAATAGTCAGTACTGTAAAACCATCCGTTCCAAAACCAGTCCAAATCTACACTGGATGCATCTTCCATGGTACGGAAAAAATCTGCCGGATAGGGTTGCTTGAAAGCCCAGCGTCGTGCATATTCTTTGAAAGCCATATCGAAGAGTTCTCTGCCCATGACGGTCTCACGAAGTATGTTTAGTCCGGTTGCTGTTTTTGCATAAGCATTACCTCCCAGTTGTTGTATCGATTCACTATTGGTCATAATGGGTTCGAGAAATTTCTGGTCCATTTTCATATAGTCTACTATCTGATTGGCTGGCCCACGGCGGGTAGGATAGTTGGGCTCCCATTGCACTTCGGCCAGGTATTGAAGGAAGGTATTGAGGCCTTCATCCATCCAGGTCCACTGACGCTCGTCGCTATTTACGATCATAGGGAAATAATTGTGTCCCACTTCGTGGATGATGACCCCGATAGTAGCATACTTGGTTTGCTTGGAGTAAGTACCATCTTTTTCGCATCGGCCTCCATTAAAGCAAATCATGGGATATTCCATGCCAATTTTATCTGTATTGATGCTCCAGGCGCAGGGGTATGGAAAATCAAATGTATAATGCGAATACCATTTCAATGTATGGGCTACCGCTTTCGTACTGTATTTTTCCCAAAGCGGATTTCCTTCTTTGGGATACATACTTTCAGCTAAAACTACGCGGCCATCGGATTGTGGCACTCCCATAGCATCCCAGATAAATTTACGGGAGCTGGCAAAGGCAAAGTCACGCACGTTGGTCGCTTTGAATTTCCAGGTTTTAGTGCTAGTGGCATGTTTTAATTCACGAGCTTCGGCCTCTTGTTGACTAGAAATGATGACAGGTTGTACCCGTTCATTTTTAGCTTTAGCCAGTAATGTTTGTTGGTCTTTAGAGAGTACATCTTTTACATTTTGAATCTCGCCTGTAGCTGCTACCAAATGATCAGAAGGCACCGTAATAGCTACATCAAAATTTCCAAAGCCTACGGTAAACTCACCCTGCCCCAGGAACTGTTTATTTTGCCAGCCCATGAGATCATTGTACACACACATCCGGGGGTAAAACTGGGCAATAGTATAGATATAGTTTTTATCCTCAGGAAAATACTCATACCCGGATCGGCCACCGATTTTCATCCGATCATTTACATTGTACCACCATTTTATTTTGAATGCATAGGATTCACCACTCTTTAACGGATTGGGCAATTCCACCCGCATCATGGTATAGTTGGTAGTGGTTTTGAGATCCCCATTAGTAAGATTGTCTTTGACAGACTCTATTTTGAAGCCCCCATCAAAATCATGTTCCATTCTACCCATTTGAGCAGTCGACATTTTATCATCCAGTTTTTCTGAGCCCAGCTGATATGTCTGACTGGTTTGGGCACGCATGTTCTGGTCCAGTTGCAGCCACAGATAAGTGAGTACATCTGGGCTATTATTTTTATAGGTAATCACTTCTTGCCCGGAAATAGTCTGCTTTTCATCATTCAGATTGAGCTGGATATTATAATCGGCTTGTTGTTGCCAGTATTTCGAGCCGGGTGCTCCACTGGCAGTACGATAGTCATTAGCAGTAGGTAATTGCTGGTCTAACTGACGAAACGGATCTTTGTAAATATTGGTTTGAGCAGAGAGGGTGACGGTAGCAGTCAATATTAGATAAATGAAAAATTGGCGAGTCATATAGATTTAGTTTTTTGATAATGAGCGAAAGTAAGAGAAATCTTGTTTCTGTAAAAGCATGAGGAAATAAATCACCCCTATCTTTGTGGAATGCAGAATCTTAAAAATCTATTTATAAATGCTAAGGCGCAGCTTCAGACTATATTGGATGATGCAATTGATTTTCGTTTTGAGCAATATCAATATGATGAAAAAAACGAGAAGACAGAGATCGTAATTTCATTTTTATTGAAAAAAGATTCTAAAAGTTTAATTGAGAATAGCGTAACTTCTTTACTGTCTTTGCCTTATGATCGTCAATACAAACAGGTAAATTTTAACTCCAATAATGAGATAGAAAAAATTTTGATCTTCGATAAATGATTCTTATTGATAGTAATACCATGGTTTTATTAGTGGTCGGGGCTTTAGAACCCTCTAGAATTAGTAAAATTAAAGTCACCTCTATCTTTGATGAAGATGATTTTAATTTATTAAGTCAAAAAATTGGAAATTTATCCAATCTTATAGTTTTACATAATATATGGACTGTAAGTGGATAATTTATTAAATACTATAGGGGGTGATTTCAATTATAAGTATGTTCAGACAGTTAGAAATCTATCAGAAAAAATTAAAGAGTTATGGTTCTTCGCCATTATTAGTGGGTAATTTTTAAAAATAATTTTACTTAATTATTCGCCTTACTTTTTTTTCCGCAAAAAAAGTAATCCCGTGGTTTACACACGGGACCAAAATAAACTCGCTCTTGGATAAGTTCCATGTCATTGCATTTTCACGGGCAATTGATTCGCTTTTCAAATATACATT
>JBBSBH010000075.1:0-9868 GCA_038251405.1 Chitinophagales bacterium | reverse complement strand
TCTGTGATAATACCGGCTGTCCGACAAAAGTCTTATTTTTATCCATGTTATATTGTTTGTGTAGTAACTCGAATATAACTCAAAAGGGTGGACTTGTTAGTTCACCCTTTCATTACTTTTAGTCGGACAACAATGATTTTTAATATAATTAATCACTAATCTATTTATTTATATAAATTTGTAGATTACATTCTATATTTTAATATAAATTGATAGATCGAAAGCTTAAAAACAAGATTGAACAGTATTGGGACTCAGGAAAAATATTGATAGTAATTGGCCCGAGGCAGGTAGGAAAAACCACCTTACTGGAAGGAATTTGCAGCAAAGAAGGCGACTATTTATTTTTAAATGGAGATGATGTAATCACTCAAAATACCTTAGAAAATATAGGTGAAGTGCAACTAAAAGCAATTGATTGGAAACCATAAAACTATATTTATAGATGAAGTGCAGCGTATAAAAAACATTGGTTTGCTCCTTAAAATAATCCATGATCGAATAAAAAAGGCAAGAGTAGTAGTGAGCGGGTCATCTTCTTTAGAACTAAGTAGTACTGTAAATGAGCCACTTACTGGCAGAAAATGGGAGTTTCAAATGTTTCCCATCAGTTGGGCTGAACTTCAAGATCATTTGGTTTACTTGCTACTAAACAAGAATTTGAAATTAGGCTGATCTATGGTATGTACCCAGATGTGATAAACAATTTGGGAAATGAGGAGGCTATCCTTCGGCAATTAGCAAGTAGCTATTTATATAAAGATCTTTTAAATTATCATGGCATTCGAAAGCCAGAAATTCTCTCTAAGTTACTGATTGCTCTGGCATTGCAAGTGGGCTCTGAAGTGTCTTTCAATGAATTGGCCAATACTTTGCGAATTGACCGTACCACTGAAGAACAATATATCAACCTGTTAGAAAAAGCATTTGTGGTATTCAGATTGAATCCCTTTAGCCGGAATATCAGAAACGAAATCAGCAGCAGTAGAAAAATTTATTTTTATGATAATGGTATTCGCAATGCGCTGATAGACAATTTCAATGGCATGGGTTTGAGAAACGACACTGGTGCACTTTGGGAAAATTTCTTAATAAGTGAGCGTATGAAAATGATTCATTATACAGACAAAATAGGTAAACGTTATTTTTGGAGAACCCATGCTCAACAGGAAATAGATTATTTGGAAGAATATGGCGGTAAAATCTATGCTTATGAATTTAAATGGAAACCAGATTCCAAAATTAAATTTCCCAATTCATTCGTTGATACCTATAAGCCCGAAGAAAAAAAGCTAATTCATAGGGATAATTTTGAGGAATTCCTGATATAGCCATAGCCAACCATCACTCCGTCCTCCCACACTTATACACTACCCTATATACGGATACAAGAATTTTATAGTGTAGTTTCCATTAGAGAGAAACTGAGGATTCTATACCGGAATTGAGAAATGAAATACTTGAGTCATTCTAATTGGACTCTAGCAGATTCGCCTAATCTCAATTTATGTGAATGCCAGGGATGGTTTTAAAGACAATTCCTGGTTTTACATACTGGCACTAGCGGTACTTACATTTGGATTGTTCCGGGTACCAAGCGTGGAAAAAAATTGGCTGTTGCTGCGAACCTGGGTGGCTTGCAAGATAAGGGTGTAAATTCAGGAGCATACTGACCTCCCAATTCCGTTTTATTCCGATAGCTATCGGAATGACCACAGTATTCCGACCCACTTTTTTACAGAATGGACCAGCGTCGACCTGATAATTTTTAGCCTTTGTTGTATTACATGTCTAGTTAACCATTAATTTATTTCTCAAAATAATTTCCTTTCTCCTTTGCCAAATATACTTCCGAGTCGAATGTATTGTAGCCAGCTTTGTGATGCTTTCTTGATCTGAGCGATACGCACATCAAATGACTTAGGGGCGCTTTTCTTCGCAATCTCTTTCAGCTTCCTCTTCAGATTGATCCAGCCTTTTTCACTTACCACAAGTTGGTATTTGCTCACAGAGCCCTGTGGGCCTTTGACTCCTTTGATATACGTGGGTACATATTTGTAGCCCAATATCTCGAAGTGTATAGGCTTACGTATTCCGCTTTTCTCTCAGTTGATCGGTAACTTCAATCTATTCTTTAGAAAAAGATAGATCTCATTGCCTTTCTTGCGAGCTTCCTTTAGTATCTTACAGCAGATAAAGCACTCAATCTCTATGAGAGTCTATTAAAAAATCAAGATGTTATTATTGGAGATTTTAATAGTTGACTCGTGCTGCGAAATGCTGCCAATGCAATGGGCAACTTAAAAGACACTCACCTTTCTGACTTCTTCAGAAGAGTGTAATCATATTCGATGACTTTGGCCTTCAAGCTTTGGATCAACACTCCAAGTTGGCGCTTCTACAGATCCTGGAAGATAGATATGCTAAAAAATCTGTAATTATCATATCTCAATTACCTGTACCAAAATGGTATGAGTTTATCAATGAACCCACGATCGCTGACGCGACCATAGACTGGCTCACTGCAAAGCTCATCGGATAGAATTAAAAGGGGAATCGCTAAGAAAGAAAAAATAAACTCATCGAACTAAATACTAAATTTGAAAACTAAATCAATCAATACGTTCTTTAAACTACTTAGGCCATCCCAAAAGCGGGGTCAGCTTCACCGGAACTAGGGGGTCAGCTTCACCGGAATTTACACTTTATAAAAAGATCTATTACCCATACTATTCTCCTTCAAATTTTCTTTATATTTAGCTGTCAAACACTAATAATGACCTCATTTATAAATTATACGACCCGGTTATCGAGAAATACGGAGCAATTAGATCCTGACACTAAGAATGCGTTCTACTATGGAGCGGCATCTCTACTGGCCGGTAAACACAAAAGTATACCGCCAGTCATTTATGTGAATCGATGGGCTTGCTTTTTTTCGGAGCTGTCGGATACTTTCATAAATGTTAGCGGTAATTTATTTTAGGCAGCCTTAACATAAAAAGATTAATCATGACAGCGATCAAAGCAATATTTAAAAACGCATGGCCTTACCAAAAGGATAAAATGAATTTGCCTGTAAAGAATTTAGAAGATTCTATTCCTTTTTATCAAAAAGTCATGGGGTTTACCGTTTCAGAAAGAAAAGATCTACCAAATAAAATGGCTACATTATATAGAGACAATATTGAAATCGGACTTATTGAAAATGGAAATGATCCAGGTAATGATGGATGTTTCTTTGAAGTTGATAATATTAATTATGCTTTACAAGAACTAAAATCGAATGGCCTCGAAAAGTCATCTGAATTTAAAACTCAAAAACATGGTGAAATTTCATGGACAGTTTTTTTTATAATTGCTCCTGATGAACTTTGCTATTGTATCGGCGAAAAACAAAACTAAGACCTATTACAAGTTCAATAAACTTTCAGACAGTAGAGAAGAACGATCTTCAAGAGTTAAATTTTTATTGTAATGAAACCTATAATTGTAAAAGACATTCAAGAACGAATGAATAATAAACAAACATAAAATGACAGAAAAACAACGAACCGCTTACAGCACCTACCCCAAAGGCGGGTTTCCCGATGGCATATCTCTAGAGGCTGTGTTCCAAAGACAGTTTTGTGGTTAATGGAAGTTTAGTTTTTTACCGCCTGAATGACTTATTCGGTTAGCAAATCATGTTTTCCCGCTTAGGTGGGACAAGTTGTGGTAAAAGTCCCGCCTTATTGTAGCTGCAAAACGCTATGCGGCACTAAACGGAACATTAAAATTATCGTTTTTCGATACAAATTATTATTTTTAAAACGGTAACTAATTTTTCATAATTTTTTTATCACCAAAAACTAAATTGATAAATCAAATGGCAAGACAAATTTCACTATTTATAGCGATTTCACTATGGGCAATAATTATTGGAGGTGTTGTGTATTCACACATTGTTTACTTTCCTCCTTACCTTTCTCATTTACCTGAATCAAACAAATTAATTACAGGCGAGTATGGGCTTTCAGAAGGAAATTTTTGGATGTTTATTCATCCAGTAGCTTTTCTGTCAACCATTTTTACTCTTATATTGAATTGGAAGCTAAAGCCCAGGCGCAGATTTATTCTTATTAGTTTAAGCATTTATATTGCAGCGCTTATGGCAACTGCACTATATTTTGTTCCTGGACTTACTGCATTTGCTAATAGTAATAATAACACTTCCATTTCTGTTTCAGAATGGTTTCAGCGTGGGCAAGCATGGCAGCACTGGAGTTGGTTAAGAGGATTTTTTATGTTCAGTGGCTTTATAAGTCTTTTAATTGGATTAACGAAAAATCAATAGTTAGAACTCCGTTTGGAATACTGCTATCAAAAGAAAACAATAAACAGCGTACAACATTTAGAAAAGTAGGCGAAGACCATCATGAAATTAAAGTCGATTAAAATTGTCGCATTACTCTTTGCGCTAGTACTTTCTGTATCTGGTCTTTTTGCCCAGTACGATTTTAGTACTAACTACTTTAAGATGCACATCAACCATAAAGGCTTCATCACCAGTATGAAGAATACAACAGTTCAGCCCAATCGCGAATTCAGTCCGACAGATAAACCTTCACCGTTGATGAGCCTGTACGACACCAGGAGGAATGTTTACTATCAACCTATTAAATCCTATTACAATCAAATCCGTAAAACTATTACGCTTCAATATCCCAATGGATCCGTTGCTACAATTTCTATAGCTTTTCAAAAAAAGTATTTCAAACTCACGCTTCAATCCCTTTCTCGCCGAAAAGGTATTGATGCTATTCAATGGGGATCCATTCACACGAACATCACCAACTTACTGGGAGAGATTATAGGTGTGAGTCGCGATACCAGTACAGCTGTCAATTACGCCATTGGTATGCTTGCATTAAACGATAACACCCTGGGTGGCCTGGCGGAAACTATTGGTGACGCTGCTCCGTTTCAATACATCATTCATACGCCAGACGCTAAGCGTTTTCCATTGCCTGATAGTTTGCATGAAGGGCAGGTATATACACTGGGAGGCAACGGTATTAGCGATGTGGCATTTTATGCTCACAAAGAGCCCTGGTACCGGATTATGTACGGCAATGCTGCCATGGTGGACAAAAAGGGGAGAATATCCATTGCATACCAATCGAGAGATCGATCCTTTGAAAGAGAAGTCTATTTTTCGCTTATTCCCAATATGGAAGTAAATAGACCCAATCATTTGCAGGTGCAACCCTTGCCGGGTGTAGATTATATTGGTTCTACCATTGCTTTATGGGGTAGTCCAGATAGTACGGCTTTGATGGATGTCGTGCAAACTATAGTGAAAACGGAAAAGCTTCCTTATCCAACCATAAATGGAAAGTGGGTGAAAGACCCCACTGCCTTTGTTCCGGATGCCATTACCGCCGGTGGATTATACGATAGCATTATTGCCTATACTTCACGATTAGGTTTTAAAACAATCAGTTTATACGACCAGGATTTTCTAAGAGCCGATCGCAGTAATAATGGTTTTATTGATGGAAAAAATGCTGAACGGAAACCATTGAAATTGACCAGTGGAAATGTTTCGCATAAAGAGTTTGCGGATATGGCTGCTAAATATGGACTCACCATTGGTAGAACTCCCATCACCAACTCGTTGGCTCCCGGCACCATGGATGTAAGTCCTGTTCCCAGTGATAGTCTGTGTTATCAACAAAAGCGTTTATTAGCAAAAAATGTAAGCCCAGGTGATACGATGATATTTGTAAACGATCCGACCTATCTGGACGAGATTGCAAGTTGGGAAGGACATTGTGCCAGTTTGAATATGATAAAAATTGGCAAAGAGCTCATTCATTACATGGGAGTGTCAAAAGAAAAACCATACCGGTTATTAAATATAAAACGGGGCTATTGGACATCAACTCCTTCGACGCATGTAGTTGGTGATACGATATATAAACTTCAGGTTACGGTGAATTATGGTTACGATGGGGTAATTCCAAACATGCAGTTGCAAGATAAAATTGCAGAGCATTTTGCCGAAGTATGTGCCAACTGTGGTTTACGGTATTACGATTTTGATGGCCAGGAGTTTTTATTCAACAACGGGCACGGTTATTATTCTACCAAACGTTTCTTTCGGAAGATGTTTGAAAAGGCAGCAAGCCTGGGTGTTTCGTCTATCCGTTTTACCGGCTCTACCTTGTCAGAGGGATCATGGCATTATCAAAGCATCTGGAATGTGGGTGGTGGCAAAAATTTATACGATGTTGATACCCGTGAATGGGGCAGTACTACCAGCCAGGGGAAAGATCTTAGAGATGTAACTTATTCCAATTATTTCCCGGTAGGAATGGGAGGTAATTTTCCTATTAAAGCCAAGTCAAAAGTGGAGGATTATGAACATGTGCAAGCTATTTCAGTTGGAGTTGGTACTACATATAGTCTAATACTTAATCAAAAGGATGTGGAAAGCTGTCCGCAGAAGGATGCCATTTTTAAAACAATCAGAACATGGGAAGATGCAAGGGCCGCCAATGCCTTTCCACGATGGATAAAAAATGTATTGTCCGATGCTTCGCAATCTTTTCACCTTGAAGCCGTGGATGTCAACAACTGGGATCTATATAAAACGAACAGGGAAGGCTCGGACAGAAAATTATTTATAAGGTTAGCAAGAGCCAAAGGGAATTGAAATGAAAGTTTAAGTATATTAGAACAAAATATGGAGAACTAAATATCATACAGAACTTATGAATTATACGTATTCATTCTTATCACTGATCCTTGTAAGCTTTTTGACAATTTTGTCAATTACCACTTTTAGCCAAACAGCAATAAAAGTAAACCAACAGCGTATTGAGAACAGAATTTTTGAATTGGCCAAATTTGGTAAAGATTCAATCGGTAAAGGATACCGGGTTGCCTATACCAAAGGAGACATAGAAGGAAGAACTTGGTTTATTGACAAGATGGAAAAAGCGGGACTTGCAGGAGTTGCAAGTTTAGTAACGCAAGACACAGGTCGGGAGAACAAGGCCAGACTTCGAATAATAATGTCGCCTGCTCATTATTTTAATCAGCTTTTAATAAGCCCTGCACTGTTTCAAAATGATACCCTTTCAATTTTAATTCATAGATCAATTTTGGTAATTGATCATAAAATTTATCCGTTCGTTTTGAATCGGTACCGCAGTGCATTAAAAGCATGAATCCGTTAAGACCGGATGGTGAGGAGTTCTCAAAGTTGATGATTGAGTGGTAAATCTTTTCACTACTGCGATAGTTTTTATCTTCTGGGGTTGTATAATCTGCATTACTCAAAGTGCCGGGTGTATAATTTACCAGTTGCAGGTTCATTTCTTTTGTCCAGGCAGCAATGCTATCGTTGTACCATTCATACGCTGGTAAAAAAAAGGACGCATCACTTTTTGATATTCCAAATGGACGCATACTTTCATAATTTTTTTTCACATCATTGTTGAATTTTTTTTTCGACACTAGCAAACTATCTCTTTTTGACCAGTCGCAATACAACAAATGCTTATCAGAATGTGCGCCAAGATAATGGCCACCTGCTTTTAGCGTTTTTATTAATCGGCTAAATTTTTTATTTCGATAAAAATCTCCGGTAAAGAAGAAAGACGCCTTTATGCCTTCGTCCCTTAATATTTTTGTAATCAGCTCTCCGCCTTCGGCAAATTCATGTCCACTAAAAACCAATGCAATATTTTTTTTAGTACTATCGCCACGTATGATGGCACCAAGAGAAAAGGACTTCATTCCTGATCTGTTATCCATGTGTGCAGAGGAGGCATTCGGCTTCCCGGATTCTTTCGCCGCCAGTAAATAAATTAATGACGCAGTTCCATCCATTGTTGGCTCATTGGTGCTGTAATCGCCGTAGTCATCATGATAAACTGCCAGCTTACTTTGAAACGCTGCATATTCATCTGGTTGATAAAGGGTGATCCCAATCAGGTTATTATAGATAGTACTATATACAGGGCCATCCACCAGGCCACCATCAATCGGGTAATTTTTTAAATGTGTAAATGCGGAGTGCGGATCAACCGGCGTATCACCCCAGGCGGGTAAGCCATATACCATACTGGTTCCCCAGGGATTGCAGCCAAATAACCAATCGAAGTTTGCCTGTTCTAATTCATCATACATTTTATCACCTGTTAATTGTCTGTACCAATAACATTGAGTAGCAAATGAAGTGGTTAAATTATTGCTGCACCATATAAAAGGAATACCACGGTAGAAAGCGTTTTGTTTTGCTTTGTTCCATACCAGTTCGATTCCTTTTTTGTAATAACCGGTTATTGTATCTCTTCTGTTACCCGTCAATTGTTTTGCTAATTCGTAATGTCCAATATTTATAAATGGATACCATTGATAATGTTTCGCTGTATCCCTACCAAGCCACGGTGTAACGGTTTCCTGGCGGGCATATAATTCGGCCTTTGAAAGTGCCTCCTCTTTTTTTGAACCATCTTCATTATTCAGCATAGACGCTATTGCTGATTCTGCCAGCTCCATATCATCCACCCAATTATCTTCGGCGTAGATGTATGGTGATTTTACAGAAACTGTTTGCGTCACGCCCGGCTTTTTATTGGCAAAAGTTAAAGCGTCGATTGATTTTTGAGAAAGTAAATCACTATAGGCAGCATCTTTTTTATACATCAGCTCCGCTCCTAATGCAAAAGCACTTGCAAACTTACCCGCAGTACTACTTGTACCAGTTGTATTATTCATAAACTTCCCCCGCTGTTGCGGTTCTCCGTTGATGAAATATACCGGGCGTTCTAATCCTTTGCCATAATAATTGCTATCCTCTTTAGGTATGCGCATGCCCATGTGGTCGCGGTCATCACCCAGTTGGTTAAACAACCTGTCTGGCCGTGGGTGCATTTTCAACAACCAGTCCAATCCCCATTTTGCTTCATCAAGCACATCGGGCATACCATTTTTTCCATCTAGTCCATTTCCCAATTTTTCATCGCCAAATACCTGTGGGAAATCACGGTAGGCTGCCAATAAATGATAAGTAGCATTTGCACTTGTAGTGCTGTATTGTAAATAATCTGACGCATCATGCCAGCCACCTGTAACATCAATATGAGTGCTGTCCTTTATTCCCCCTTGCACTCCATACAAAACATACCCATCATGTGTGTGACAACTATCTTTTAAAAATGGATTGAAACCGCTCCGTTGTTGACGCATATACCGCATGCAAAAATCGGCTGCCCCATGGTAAACATTTTCGTCTATTTCAAATTCAGGAGATGTGGTCTTGCCTGCTTTTAAGTAATACCTGCCTGGCTTTTTTATGGAAGAAAAATTAAGCCGGTAGGTATGACTAAACGGACCATACACTCCATAATTTTTTCCCAATGAAATGCTTATAATTGCTTTTTGAGAAACAACATCAACAAGTTGCCATTTATTATTTGTCAATTCATATTTGCTGCATAACACGGCTACTTTTACTCCGCCTGGCTGATAGCCCAATTGATTAATCCGGATCCATGAAGATATAATCGCTGATTGTGCTGATGATGACAACGCAGCAAATAGTCCCGCAATAAAAAACAGCTTATTCATTCGCAAAAATTTGTTTACTAAATTAAGCAATCCATATTTACTGTATGGTCATTTATTTAAGTGCTAGTAGGCAACCTTCCTTAAATGTATCTATAAGATTTTATAGGTTCTTCGCCATTATTAGTGGGTAATTTTTAAAAATAATTTTACTTAATTATTCGCCTTACTTTTTTTTCCGCAAAAAAAGTAACAAAAAAACTCGTGCCAAAATAAACTCGCTCTTGGATAAGTTCCATGTCATTGC
>JBBSBH010000074.1:0-10884 GCA_038251405.1 Chitinophagales bacterium | reverse complement strand
GCAATGACATGGAACTTATCCAAGAGCGAGTTTATTTTGGCACGAGTTTTTTTGTTACTTTTTTTGCGGAAAAAAAAGTAAGGCGAATAATTAAGTAAAATTATTTTTAAAAATTACCCACTAATAATGGCGAAGAACCTAATACTTGTTATCTTTAAATAATGAAAATTAAAATTGCTTATTTGCCTAATGAAGATGGAAGTTATACTGTTTATGCACCATCACTTAAGGGTTGCATAAGCGAAGGAAATACCAAAGAAGAAGCGCTTAAAAACATTAAACCCAATTTTTGCAGTTGAAGCAAAAATTGCCGAATGGTCGATGAAATAGTTGAATTGAAAACCAACTATTTATCGAGGTTAAACCTGGAGTCTTGAAAATGAAATTATTTCTTACCATTTTAATTCAATATAAATAATTCATTTTCAATACCTCAGATTTTGCATAGAAATTCTAATGCAAAATTTTGGTTAAAGAAGCAATAGCTTTATACCTTGAAGATGTAGAAGATGATGAGATCTTTGAGGCACCTATGGTGGAAGAGATCACCATATGAAGTATCCTTCTCTTTCATATATTGAAATTATTAATTGTTTGAAAAGATTGGGATGGGTAGTAGTTAGGCAAAAAGGCAGCCACATTAGATTGCGTAGGGGATTCCAAGGTGAGAGGCTTAAAATAACAGTATTTTTAAACAAGAATTAATTCAAAATTCACCTAATTTAAAAGCTTCATTTTATTTCTCAAATGGAATTTAAAGTTAGTTTTACTTATTGGCTTGAATCAGATGGAATATATCTTGGATATCTTAATGATTTCCCAGATCATTGGACACAAGGCGAATCGCTGCAAGACTTAAAAGAGCATTTGCAGGATCTCTACAATATTTTTTCTAAAGAAACTATTATTGGAATAAAGAGAGTCGATGAGCTTATTCTTTCATGAAAAGAAAGGACTTGATCAAAAATTATTTGTGAAAAATTGCGTACTTCTGAGGCATGGATCAAAGCATGACATCTACCATAATCCAAAGACTGGTGTAAGTCAGCCTATTCCCAGGCACAATGAAATAAATGAGTTCCTGGCAAAAAAAATCATTAAAGATTTGATCGGACTTTGATTTTTCTTATGTGTCCTATGTGCCTGTTGTGGCAGATAAAATATGTTTAGCTCCATTCAATCCAAAAAAAACTCCATTGCCATCATCGGTTTAGGCTATGTGGGTCTACCACTTGCCCTGGAGTTTGCATCGAAATTTCGTGTAGTAGGCTTTGATATCAATGCATCCAGAGTAGCATTGATGAAAAGGAGCATCGATCCATCCAATGAATTAGATGCAACAGCATTTACTAATAAAGACATTGCGTTTACAGATTCTATAGAGGATTTAAAGTCCTGTACCGTATTCATAGTAGCAGTGCCTACTGATATAGATGAAAGCAAAGTGCCTGATCTAAAGCCCTTGAAAGGTGCTTCAGTGACCGTCGGAAAAGTCATAAAAAAGGGCGACTATGTAATTTATGAATCTACTGTATATCCGGGATGCACAGAAGATGATTGTATACCGGTGATTGAGCAAATATCGGGATTGAAATTGGGTATAGATTTTAAAGCAGGTTATTCTCCCGAAAGGATCAATCCGGGCGATAAAACAAAGCCACTGACTTCTATACTAAAAATAGTTTCCGGATCAGATGAAGAAGCCCTGGATAATATTTCCAAACTTTATGGAAGCATTATTACCGCGGGCCTGCATCAAGCGCCAAGCATCAAAGTTGCTGAAGCAGCTAAAGTGATTGAAAATACACAACGGGATCTCAATATCTCCCTGATGAATGAACTCTCTATTATTTTCGATAAGATGGGTATAGATACCAGGGAAGTAATCGAAGCAGCGGGTACCAAATGGAATTTTATAAAACTTTTTCCCGGTTTAGTAGGCGGGCATTGTATTGGAGTAGACCCTTATTATTTATTACATAAAGCTAAGGAGCTGGGTATTGAACCTCAGGTGATCGCAAGTGGTCGTCGTATCAATGACGGTATGCCCGATTATATTGCAAAAAAGATTGTTCAGAGATTGATAGCCAATGGCATGAATCCCGGGGAATCCCGAGTCCTGGTGATGGGCGTTACCTTTAAAGAAAATGTATCCGACATACGCAATTCGAAAGTGGTAGATCTTATAAGAGAACTGGTGGCTTATTCAATACAAGTAGATATCCTTGATTCTAAAGTGAGTAAAAGTGAATTTGAGCATGAATATGATTTGAAATTATCCAATGAACCATCCGGGAAATATCAGGCAATTATTGTCGCAGTTGGCCATTCTGATTTTAAAGACCTGGATAAGGAATATTTCAAAAAGTATTTAGACCCTGAAAGTCCGGTACTCTTCGATCTAAAAGGATTGTTCTCTTCATTGAAAAATGATTTTCAATATTGGAGGTTGTAATGCTGAAAATTTATGGACCAAAATAACGGAATCATTGCCTAACCATTTTCTTCTGGCAGGCTGTGGGAATATAGCCCCTAAACATATAGCCCAAATTAATAGGATAGGAATATTGAAAGCGGTATGTGATATTGATGAAGAGAAAGCGGATTCCATAGCAAATGCAAATAATGCCCATTCGTATACTGCCCTTGATGCTATGTTAAATGCAGAAGAAGCAGACATATTAGTAATAGCTACTCCTAACGGGATTCATGCACAGCAGGCTATTATTGCCCTGGAAAAAGGCCTTCATGTACTTTGCGAGAAACCAATGTCTATTCATGCTGCCGATGCCCACCGAATGATGGATGCGGCTGGTAAAATGAATAGGCAACTCATGATTATAAAGCAAAACAGGTACAACGCCCCCATTCAAGAATTAAAAAAATGGATCAGTTCAGGACGATCTGGTAAAGTGTTTTCTTTTCAACTCACTTGCTTGTGGAATAGAAATGAAGACTATTATAAACAAGCTTCCTGGAGAGGGACAAAAAAATGGGATGGAGGTATATTATATACGCAGTTTAGTCACTATATAGATTTTGTGTATTGGCTTTTCGGCGAAGCAGAAAGTATCCAAAGTATGAATAGTAATGTTCATCACCAAGATCAATTAGAATTTGCTGATCAGGGAATTGTAAATATTCGTTTTGCATCAGGAGTGCTGGGTAATATTCACTATAGTATTAATGGGTATAAATATAATTTGGAATCTTCCCTTACGGTATTAGCTGAAAATGGAAGTATTCGTATTGGAGGGCTATCGTGCAATCAGGTAGACTATCAGTCAGTAAAAGGAGATCATTTTACTGATACAAACTCCAATGCAGCTATAAATCAATACAAAGCTTATAGTGGATCTGTTTCCAATCATGCTTATGTATATGATCATTTTATTCATTGTCTTGAAACCAATAAGTACGACTCCCAAAGTTTGTTCGAGGCTATGAAGACCGTAGACCTTATAGAACGCATCTATGCAGCAGCATAAATATCTTATAATAGGAGGAGGTATAGTAGGTCTGGCTACAGCATATCAATTGATGCAAACTCAAAAAGATGCGGAGGTATTGGTTTTGGAGAAAGAAAAGGATATTGCAGCGCATCAAACTGGGCACAATAGTGGAGTCATTCATTCAGGAGTGTACTATAAGCCGGGATCATCCAAATCTTTGAATTGTATTGCTGGTTACCACATGATGATCGACTTCTGTACCAGGTATGAAATACCCTATAAGATCTGCGGTAAAGTAATAGTGGCTACAGAAAAGGAAGAATTGGAAGGACTTCAAAAAATATACAACCGGGGTATAGAAAATGGGTTAATGGGATTGAAAATTTTATCGAAAGAAGAATTAAAAGAAAAGGAGCCACATGTAAATGGCATTCAAGCTATTTGGGTGCCCCAGGCAGGGATTATAAATTACAAAGCAGTAGCCGAAAAACTAAAATCATTGATCCTGGAAAACGGTGGCCGGGTTATATGCCATGCACCAGTACAATCCATCACTTCTGATGAAGCGGGTTGGATGGTTTCTACCGGTGATCAGGAATATAATGCCCATACGGTAATCACCTGCGCTGGATTGTATTCAGATAGGTTAGCTCGAATGACCGACCCTGCCTTCGATTTAAAAATTATTCCCTTCCGGGGAGAATATTATACCCTCAAGCCACAGGCCCATCACCTCGTGAATACGTTGATTTATCCAGTGCCTAATCCTAACTTTCCATTTCTGGGTGTGCACTTTACATCTATGATAGGAGGGGGAGTAGAAGCTGGCCCCAATGCTGTCCTGGCTTTCGGCAGAGAATCCTATTCGTGGAAAACTTTCAATGCAGGGGATGTGCTCGAATCCTTAGCTTATTCCGGATTCAGAAAGCTGGCTTATAAATACTGGAAAGATGGTGCCTATGAAATGAAGCGATCTTTATCCAAGCAAGCTTTCGTACAAGCATTACAAAAACTCATTCCAGCTATCAAATCGGAAGACCTTGAAACTGGAGGTGCAGGAGTACGCGCACAAGCTATTGATCGCAATGGGAATATGGTAGATGATTTTCTCTTTCATAGTGGAAATAATATTTTGCATGTAGTGAATGCGCCATCACCGGCAGCGACTAGTAGTTTGAGTATAGGGAAAACGATTGCAGATAGAATTAGGAATTAATAATTAACAATTGACAATTGACAATTGGCAAACTGGCAAACTGGGAATAAGCAAACTTGGAATTAGCAATTGGCAAAGTGGCAATTGGCAAACTGGGAAACTGGCAAACTGGGAAACTGGGAATAAGCAATTGGGAATAAGCAATTGGCAATTGGCAAACTGGCTAATGGGAGTGAGGGATTAGGAGTGAGGAGTGAAATATTATTCAACAAAAATCTTCAAATGTAAAGTCATATCAGGTAAAGCAGATTAGAAATATATTAACCAAATACAAATTAATTAATGATGGATACTAAATATGAATTAATTATTTATTGGAGTAATGCAGATCAACTCTTTTTAGTAGATATTCCAGAATTGCGGAGCTATGTCAGATAGTTCTACTTACGAGGATGCTCTGAAAAATGCAAAAGTAGTCGTAGATAAGTGGATAGAGACTGCTACCTCAATTGTTAGGTCAATACAAGAGCCCAAAGGCAGACTGTATTTGAATAAAATAGTGTTCTTTGCTAAGTAACAATATCGTATTTTTGTAAAAAACACTTATGTTAAGGGAAGAGCTTGTGAAGATTGTAGAAAGCCAGGAGACCTACTTTGATCGCGAGGTAAATATATTGGATAGAAATTTGACTGCTCTTATTAGAACGGATATTAATGCCGCTATAATTATCACAGGAGTTAGAAGATCAGGTAAAAGTACCCTGCTCAGAAAAATATATAGGACTAAAAAAATACCGACTGGCTATTTGCATTTCGATGATCCGAGGTTAATTTCATTTCAAGTAGATGATTTTTATAAGTTAGAAGAAATCTGGAAAGATAAAGAAGTACTTCAGTTTGATGAAATTCATAAAGTTCCAAATTGGGAATTGTATGTGAGACAACGGGTAGAAAGAAAATTAAAAATCTCAATTACTGGCTCGAATGCACATCTTATGAGTAGCGAGATGGGTACTTACCTTACAGGAAGGCATCTTACCTATGAATTGTTTCCATTTTCCTTTAAAGAGTATTCAACATATTTTAAATTAGAACAGAATTTAAATTCATTGAATGCATATATTTCTGATGGTGGATTTCCAGAAGCTGTAATTGCAAAGGAACCTTCATTGCATGCTGCTCTCCTTGTCGATATTATAGAAAAAGATATCGTGGTGAGAAAAGGGTTACGAAACAATGTAGAAATTCAAAAATTAGCATTACATCTGATCAATAATATATCCAGACCTTTCTCATTTAGAAAATTGGCCAACTTTTTTGATATTTCAGTAAAAGCTGTGATAGACTACATAGCATATCTGGAAGATGTGTATTTATTTTTTGTAGTTTCAAAGTTTGATTACAGCTATAAAAAACAATTGAATAACCCTAAGAAAATATATGCAATAGATCATGCTTTCGCTAGATTTAATTCATTGCAATTTAGTCAGGATGCTGGTAGGGTGCTCGAGAACATGGTGTTTATAGAGTTAAGAAAAAAAACAAAGCAGGTATTTTATTTTGAACAAAATACGGAGTGTGATTTCGTCACAAATCAATTAAACCAAGGCCTTCAATGTTTTCAAGTCTCTATACTGGTAACTGGTGAAAATAGAGATAGAGAGGTTAATGGGTTATTAGGGGCATTGGATTTTTTTAAATTAGATACTGGTTATATCATTACACTAAATCAAGAAGATGTTATTAAGATTCAAAATAAAATAATTCATTTAATTCCCTTTTGGAAATGGGCAGGTTAAACTGAAAAAGTATGAATGAATTACCGCCATATACTGCACACTATTCATCTATCATAGACCAAGGAGCTATTATAGGCGAAGACACGGTGATCTGGCACTTCTCACATATCATGCCTGATGCAATTATTGGTAAAAATTGTTCTCTCGGGCAGAATGTAGTAATGATGCCAGGCGCATCGCTGGGGGATAATGTCAAAGTACAAAACAATGTAAGCATATACACGGGTGTACATTGTGAAGATGATGTGTTCCTCGGCCCTTCAATGGTTTTTACAAATGTGATCAATCCTCGCAGCGCCATCGCCCGCAAACATGAGTATAAGCCTACCAACGTGCGTAAAGGCGCTACCATAGGCGCTAATGCCACTATAGTTTGCGGTATTGAAATCGGCGAATATGCATTTATAGGTGCGGGTGCTGTAGTGACCAAAAATGTACCTGCGTATGCATTAGTGATGGGCAATCCCGCCAGGCAAACAGGTTGGATGAGTCGCTATGGACATAAATTGAAGTTTGATGCTGAAGGGATAGGGGTTTGTGTGGAAAGCGGCGAGAGGTATAGATTAATTTTTGGAATCGTTGAAATTATGAATTACGAATTACGAGATACGAATTGAAATCAAACAACAAACTACATAAAAAATTAGGTCGCTATCTTAACCACATAGGACACATAGAATTTTTTCACATAGGAACATAGATTTGATTAGCAAGAAATATTTAGATGAATTAACTTATCAAGTGATAGGTGCTGCGATTGAAGTACACAAGTATTTAGGGCCAGGATTGTTAGAAAGTGTGTATCATAAATGTATGATGCATGAATTAGACCTTAGAGCTATTAATTATAAATCCGAATTAAATGTTGAAATAAAATTTAAAGAACTATTATTGATCTCCGACCTAAGATGTGACCTATTTATTGAGGAATGTCTTATGGTTGAATTAAAAGCAATTGACCTTATTCCGCCAGTATTCGAAGCTAAATTATTGTCCTATATGAAACTCAAAGAAGCCCCAAAAGGGATTATGATTAATTTTAATGTTGTCAATATTTTTAAAGAGGGTCAAAAAACATATGTAAACGATTATTTTGCAAAACTCCCTGAAGAATAACCCTACTATGTCCCTATGTGAAAACCCTATGTTTTCTATGTGTTGATAATTGATAATTCCTAATTCCTAATTGATTAAATGTGTAGAATAGCCGCCATACTATCTCCCTCCACCACTAACCAGGACATCCTCCGCTTCCGCGACTCCATGTCCCACGGTGGCCCGGACGATGCAGGAATTTACCACGATCCATCGATAGGCTTATGGCTTGGTCATCGCAGATTGGCATTGATAGATCTTTCCTCTGCAGGCCATCAACCCATGACGGAGCCCTCCGGAAGATTGCAAATCATCTACAATGGAGAAATTTATAATTTTAAAGACATCAAAGCAGAGTTGATCTCATTGGGCAGATCATTTCATTCACATTCAGATACCGAGGTAATACTTCAATCCTATTTGCAATGGAGTACAGATTGTTTTGCACGCTTCAATGGCATGTTTGCCCTCGTCATATACGACAAACAAGAACACCAGTTAATATTAGCCCGTGACCATGCTGGCATCAAACCTTTGTATTATTCTATAGACAAAGACAATCTTTACATCGCTTCCGAGATAAAAGCATTCAAAACTTTAAACCCGGATTGGAAAGAGCGCAGCGATTGGAAAATATATTTTTTAGCTTTTGGCCATTTACCTGAGCCTATTACTACGCTTGAAAATGTACAGCCCCTGGCCAAAGGATCTTATTTGACTTATAATGTAAGGACTCACCAGGCCAGTATCACTAAGTATCATATTGAAAAGCATTTTATAAATACAAAAGATACACCAGCCGATATTTTGGAGGCAGTAAGAATTACATTGGATAAAGCGGTCGAACGGCATTTGATCTCAGATGCGCCCATAGGATTATTTTTAAGCGGAGGCATCGATTCCAGTTTACTTACCTTATTAGCGAAAAAATACATAGGGGATAATCTCAGGACGCTATCTATCTATTTTGAGGAGGAAAAATTTTCCGAAAAAAAATACCAGGATATCATCATTAGAAAAACGGGAGCACACCATCAATCATTTTTAGTCACAAGAGAAATCTTCAATCAATATCTCCCCGATGCGTTGAAAGCAATGGATCAGCCCAGTACCGACGGTATCAATTCATATTTCATTTCCAAATATGCACATGAGTACGGGCTCACTGCGGTGATCTCAGGCATAGGAGCCGATGAATTATTTGGCGGATATCCTTCTATAAAGAAATCAGCATTTAAATCGGTAGCTTCAAAATTGCCTGCTACGGTATTGTCCTGGTCTTCCAATTTCACAACAAATAGATTGAAAAAAATAAGTTATTTGTCCAATACCTCTAGTACCGGTGATTACCTTTTTTATAGGGGCTTGTATGATGTCAGGTCAATAGCCGAAATATTAGATATCACCGAAGCAGAAGTAAATGCTAAGCTCAATTACCTCACTCCCATCACATGGAATGGCGAGACCCCAAAAGAAAAAGCATCATCCATAGAGTATCACCTGTACATGCAAAATCAATTGCTCAAAGATGCCGACTATATGAGTATGTGGCACGCACTCGAGATCAGGGTACCTTTTTTGGATAAAGAACTAGTATCCTTAGCCAATAGTATTCCTCCCCATATTCGTTTCAGTGATGTAAAACCCAAATACGCACTCACCGAAGCATTCAAAGATATATTACCCGTGGAGATATGGAATAGGCCTAAGCAGGGATTCACTTTTCCATTCAGTCATTGGATGAAAGAGAATGAATTGGCGAAACCGGTAAATAAAAAAGAAGAAAAGGCATTTATTGATTTTAAGAATGGGAGATTGACCTGGGCCAGGTATTGGGCGATGAGGATGTGTGATATAATTAACAATTAACAATTAATAATTGATAATTAATAATTGACAATTAGTCATTAGCAAAGTTTAATAACAGATTTACTCCACTTCAGGGGTCGGGGGCAATGGATGAGAGAGAACCCACATAGAGCAAATAGAAGTGGAACCACATAGTACATATAGAAAATGCCTGAGATATCTAGGTTTTACGGGATTATAATTTTAATGTATTTTGATGACCATAACCCACCTCACTTTCATGTTAAATATTCTGGATTCAAAGCAACTATTAGCATTGAAGGCGGCGAGGTGATTGTTGGCTATTTGCCACCAAAACAGTTGAAACTTGTTCAGGTTTGGGCAGAAATACATCAATCTGAATTATTCGCTAACTTTGAAAGTATGAAGTCCGATTTTGGTGATTACAAAAGAATAAATCCATTATAAAATATGATTCCTAGCATTACATCAATATTGTCTATCCAGGATTATAAAGTAAAATGCATGATCAATAATCTGGAAATTGTTGAGATAGATTTTTATAATTGGATTCATGAGCGATCGAAAGATAATAATATTTATAAGTGCTTAAAGGAGGATTTGAATTTATTTAAAACTATTCAATGTGATGGCGAGACACTATATTGGCCTGACTTGGCTCGATTAATAAAGGAAGATGGATCTTCCGTACCTGCCAATTACGACTTGGATCCGTTGGTTCTATATGGGCTCGCTTACCCGGTTGAATTGCATGTGTAATTTACCAATTCCTAATTCGTAATTAGCTATGTGCCTATTGTGAAACCCGCTATGTTCACTATGTGTTTACCTGCCAGTCATAATTGATAATACTAACTCCTATGTGTCCTATTGTGAAACCCCCTATGGTCCCTATGTATTGTATCCGACTGTGTCTATGTTGCCAATTCCTAAATTGTAAATTGTAAATCCCAATTCCCTAATTTTACTGAAATTTAATTAAAATAGAATAGTGAAAAAGAAAATTTCAAAACGAAACGTAATTAATGAAGAATTGTTTTCTGATATGTCATTAATCAGTTATATCGATGAAAACCTGATTGTAATCTATGCGCCTGCTTTGGATTTATTTGGATATGGACATGATGAATCAGAAGCCAATAAAAGCTTTCATATAGTCTACAATGAATACATACAATACGGAATTAAAAATAATTGTCTTGAAAAAGATTTAAAAAAGCATGGTTGGAAGCTAAATAGAAAAAGTGGGAAATTTTCCAGCCCCGTCATTTCAGATTTAATAGATAATAATGAAGTTCTTAAAAGTGTTATAGACTCAAGGCCTTTTAAAAAATTCAATATGAATATCTCATTTCCTGTACTTTCTAAATGACGGTAAGAATAGCAATTAACAAATAGCAAATAGCAAATAGCAAATAGCAAATAGCAATTAACAAATAGCAAATAGCAAATAGCAAATAGCAAATAGCAAATAGCAAATAGCAAATAGCAAATAGCAAATAGCAAATAGCAAATAGCAAATAGCAAATAGCAAATAGCAAATAGCAAATAG
>JBBSBH010000073.1:0-11504 GCA_038251405.1 Chitinophagales bacterium | reverse complement strand
ATGCTGTATCGAATGTAGATTTTCTTTATCTTGGTATCGTAGCGCAAATCCTCTATCACACGACGATCCTGAGGTTTTAGATTCACACATTAAATATAATCATTATATTTAACTGGACAAATCAAATTTGGATTGGTATACATGATCAGAATGACACAGCATTTATTAGAGGAAAACCATTTACTTTACCTGGTGACTACACAATGAAATTAACTGGATCCGTGAAGAGTGGTTGCGATTCAATTCTTATTATAAAAATTTCATTACGAACAGGTTAGAGCGAATTATTCTATTTAGAAGTAAAAAAATTTATATGTCACCTCGTTAGATATAAAAACAATCTAGTGAGGAAAAATCAGATTAACTAACAATGAATATATCCCAAATAGAGAATAAAATACAACATGTAATAAAATCCTTTCACCAGGACACGTTCATTTATGATTTACTCTTGGCTTACGGCCTACCAAAAGCCACTATCACCCGCTTGCAACAAGGTGGACTTAACCTTTCTAAGGTAAATGGAGAAATTTCCTGGAAGAAAAAACTATTTTTCAAATCTACAGAAAGCGAAGATGTACACGAATTGATTGATGATATAAAAACAGATGATAAAGTCATCAGACATTCGCCTCGTTTTATTGTGGTCACCGACTATGAAACCCTTTTAGCAATAGACTGCAAGACTTCCGATACCCTTGATATTCCGATTTTAGATATTGCAAAACATTTCGATTTCTTTTTGCCATGGGCGGGTATGGAAAAGGCCCAAAATCAAATCGAAAACCCTGCAGATGTCAAAGCAGCGGAACGAATGGCTAAGCTATATGACGAGATTAAAAAAGACAACGCCACTGAAACACCGGAAGAAGTCCATAACCTGAATGTTTTTCTTTCGCGTCTGCTGTTTTGTTCTTTTGCGGAAGACACCGGCATTTTTGAAAAAAATCAGTTCACAAATGGAATCACAAGCCACACACAAGTAGACGGCAGTGACTTAAACACATACCTCGACAAACTATTTGAGGTCATGAATACAGAATACGGTAAGCGTAAAAATCTGCCCGCCTATCTCGATGCGTTTCCTTATGTGAATGGTGGTTTGCTTCGTAATAAACATTATGCTCCCCTATTTACAAGACGAAGCCGGCAAGCCATTATAGCTAGTGGGGAACTTGACTGGAGGGCCATTAACCCGGATATCTTCGGTTCTATGATTCAGGCAGTGATCACGCCAGAACACAGAGGAGGGCTGGGTATGCACTATACTAGTGTGCCCAATATCAAGAAAGTGATTGAGCCCCTTTTTTTGAATGCCCTTTACGAAGATTTTGAAGCTGCCAAAGGGAATAAGAAAAAACTTACTGATTTACTTCACCGAATATGGAAGATCAAAATATTCGACCCAGCCTGCGGTAGTGGAAACTTTTTGATTATTGCCTATAAAGAATTACGCAGGCTGGAAATGAAAATTTTGAAGCAACTCAATAGTTTTGCCTTATCTAATATAAGTCTTGGCAACTTTTATGGGATAGAATTAGACGATTTTGCTCACGAGATCGCCATCCTCTCCCTCTGGCTGGCAGAGCACCAAATGAACCAGGAATTCTTTAAAGAATTTGGAAGATCAAAACCTGCCTTACCACTAAAAGAAACTGGCAACATAATACATGGAAATGCAATAAATTTGGATTGGAAAAAAGTTTGCCCTAAGAAAGACGAAGACGAAATTTATATTTTAGGTAATCCACCTTATTTGGGGGCAAAGGTTCAAAATAAAAATCAGAAGAGTGATTTAGAGCATTTGGTTAGACCTATATCCTTATCGAAAAATATGGATTATATATCTTGTTGGTTTATTAAATCATCAAACTACATTTCTAATTCAATTTGTAAAGTATCATTTGTATCAACGAGTTCTATTGTACAAGGAGAACATGTTGAATTATTGTGGCCATATATTTTTAGCAATAATGTTATAATTGAATTTTGTTACAGTCCTTTCAAGTGGAGCAATAGTGCAAAACATAATGCTGGTGTTACGGTTGTCATCATCGGACTATCATCAAATATCAATTGCGAAAAATTTATTTATACAGATAATATTAAAATAAAAACAGAAAACATAAATGCTTATTTAGCATCAGGAAAAAATATTTTCATTAGAAAAGAAAGTAAATCAATTTCAAATTTACCTCCCATTTATTTCGGAAGTATGCCACGAGATGGAGGCTTTCTAATTTTATCTGAAGAAGAACGTAACAAAGCGATACAAAGTGATTACAGAGTACTCCCTTTTATTAAAATGATAATAGGGTCAAAGGAATTTATTCGAGGAGAAATAAGATATTGCATATGGATAGAAGATAATGACAATAAGGCAGCATATAATATCCCTTTTATTAAGCACAGATTAGATAAAGTCAGAGAGTGGCGTCTCACAAGTGATGCTGAAAGTACACGGAATTATGCAAAATTTCCACATCGTTTCGTTCAAATAAGTTATAAAAATTCAAATTCAATAATTATTCCATGTATCTCATCCGAACATCGTGAATATATACCAGTTGGATTTTTAGATAAAAACACTGTAATTAATAATAAAGGATTTGCAATATATGATTCTGACCCATGGGTATTTGCAGTTGTCACTTCAAGAATTCATATGAATTGGGTAAAAGTCGTTGCCGGGAGATTAGAAACTCGGATAAATTATTCTGCATCTTTATGTTATAATGCTTTTCCATTTCCAATAATAACTGAATTACAAAAAAAAGAACTCCAAAAACATGTCTATCGCGTTTTAGAAGAAAGAGAACATCATTCAGAAAAAACACTTGCACAACTTTACGATCCCGATAAAATGCCAAAAGGCCTGAGAGAAGCTCATCATCAATTAGACCTTGCCGTCGAAAGATGCTATCGGAGCAAACCATTTGATAATGATGAAGAGCGCCTAGAGTATCTTTTCAAACTTTATGAACAAATGATACTCGAAGAAAGGACAAAGGGCACTTTGTTTGAAGTAGAAACAAAATCCAGAAAGAAAAAAAATGGATAACTTAGAATATCGGCACATGAGTGATATAAAGCTTTTTGAAAACAGGCAAGTACGAAGTCATTGGGATGAAAAAGAGCAACAGAGGTATTTTTCGGTGATTGATGTGGTGGATGTATTGACCACAAGTAGCAACTCCCGTGATTATTGGTTTAAAATGAAAATCAGAGTCAAATCTGAGGATGGGCTTGAACTGTCGACAATCTGTCGACAGTTGAAATTGAAAGCCACAGATGGTAAAATGCGTGAAACAGACGTCGCTAGTGTACAGTCATTACTTCGTATCATTCAATCCATTCCCTCTCCAAAAGCAGAACCGTTTAAACTATGGTTAGCCAAAGTAGGTTACGAACGAATGCAGGAGATAGGCGATCCAGAGCAGAGTTTAGATCGGGCCAGAGAGAATTGGCAAAAGCTGGGAAGGAGCGAAAAATGGATCCAACAACGCATGACCGGACAGGAAACCCGGAATAAGCTCACTGATTATTGGAAAGAACATGGCGTTGAAAAACCGGATGAATTTGGACTTCTCACCAATATTATTCATCAGGAATGGACAGGTCTTACCGTAAAAAAGCATAAAGATCTAAAAGGGCTAAAATCTCAAAACCTGCGTGATCATATGGGAGAAGCGGAATTGATTTTTACAGCATTAGCCGAGTTATCTACGCGTCAGATAGCAGAAACAGATGAATCGAAAGGCTTAGTAGAAAACGCAAAGGCCGGTAAAAAAGGCGGTGCAATAGCCAAAAATGCGCGTAAGGCATTGGAAGCAAAAACAGGGAAAAGTGTGGTGACAGGTGAAAATTTTTTACCCCTCGCTACTGAAAGGAAAAAATTACTACCCAATAAGAAGAAATAATCATGCCTGATATCGTACACGTCACCTATGCCCAAACAGGTCAAAGCTCCAGTACCAATAACATGGGTATGCGTGAAATGCAGGAAAAAGCATATCAGGCCAGAGATGCGCAGTACCTTCTACTGAAGGCTCCTCCAGCTTCAGGAAAGTCAAGAGCCTTGATGTTCATTGCTTTGGATAAACTGGTCCATCAGGGATTGAAAAAAGTAATTGTAGCCGTCCCTGAAAAATCAATCGGTGGCTCATTTGCCAAAACTAATCTGAAAGATTTTGGCTTTTTTGCCAATTGGGAACCCAATGACGAATATAATCTATGTACTCCGGGCATGGACGGAAGCAAAAGCAAAGTTCAGGCTTTCAAAAACTTCCTGGCCAACGACGAAAAAATATTGATTTGCACTCATGCCACGCTTCGCTTTGCTGCAGAAGAATTAGAAGAATCACAATTTAACAACATCCTTATAGCCATTGACGAATTTCACCATGTTTCTGCTGATGTCGACAGCCGTTTGGGTGAATTGTTGCGCTCCATCATGGCCAGGTCAACTGCTCACATTGTTGCAATGACAGGTTCGTATTTTCGTGGTGATACTGTTCCGATACTTTTACCTTCAGATGAAGCTAAGTTTACAAAGGTCACTTATAACTATTACGAACAACTCAACGGCTATACGTATTTAAAATCCCTTGGTATTGGTTATCATTTTTATCAGGGCAGATACACTTCAGCTATCCTTGAAATATTAGATACAGACAAAAAAACAATACTGCATATACCCAATGTAAATTCAGGTGAATCAACCAAAGACAAGCACAACGAAGTAGACACCATTCTGGATGCAATTGGCGATGTCACAAAGGTGGACCCGGATACCGGTATCATTTATGTGAAACGTCATACTGATGGCAAAATGCTGAAAGTCGCTGATTTGGTTAATGACAATCTCAGAAATAGGGAAAAAGTTATAAGCTATCTTCGTAATATAAAGACCGTGGATGATATGGACCTGATCATTGCTTTAGGTATGGCAAAAGAAGGATTTGACTGGCCTTTTTGCGAACATGCATTGACGGTTGGTTACAGAGGTTCATTGACAGAAATCATTCAGATCATCGGCAGAGCCACCAGAGACAGTAGCAATAAAACGCATGCGCAATTCACTAACCTGATTGCTCAACCGGATGCAGCAGATGACCTGGTAAAGCTGTCGGTAAACAATATGCTTAAAGCAATTACCGCTTCTCTTCTGATGGAACAAGTCTTAGCCCCGAATTTTAAATTCAAGACTAAGCTTTCGGATAGCGATAAAGCTGAGCCCGGAGAAATAAAAATCAGAGGTTTTAAAATTCCGAGCTCAAAACGGGTAAAGGATATAATTGAATCTGATCTTAATGATCTAAAAGCAACTATACTTCAAGACGACAGAATGCTTAAAGCAATGCCCGGAAACGTTGATCCGGAAGTCATCAATAAAGTTTTGATCCCTAAAATAATTCAGATCAAATATCCTGAATTAACAGAGGAGGAAATTGAAGAAATTCGACAATATGTAGTGGTCGACTCAGTGGTCAAAACCGGAGAAATAAAAGAAGTTGGTGACAAACGTTTTATCAGAATGGCAGGCCAATTTGTAAATATTGATGATTTGCATATTGACCTTATTGATCGTATCAACCCTTTTCAAAAAGCATTTGAAATTCTGTCAAAGTCTGTTACCACCAGGGTATTAAAAATTATTCAGGACGTAATTGAAGCCACAAGAATCACAATGGATTTTGAAGAAGCAAAAATTCTCTGGCCTAAAATACTCTATTTCAAAAGTACATTTGATCGTGAACCGAGCCTTCAGTCACCTGATCCATTGGAGAAAAGAATGGCAGAATGCATTATCTATTTGAAAGAAGAAAAAAGGAAAAGAGATCGTGGATAAAACTTACATCCTTGACGAAATATTTTCGAATGACCCTTTTGGTTTACTAATTGTGAAGCCATCACCTTCCCCGGCCAGAAATGAAGATGAAAGGCTTGTTGCTTCTTTTGAGGAAATAAATGACTTTTATGAAAAAAATAATAGGGAGCCTGAGCCAGGCGGCAGCATACAAGAACATCAATTGTACTCCCGTTTGAAGTCACTGCAGGAGAATGAAACTAAAATTGAATCGTTGATCATTCATGACAAACATAACCTCCTCTCCTATAAGAAAAAGCTCATTAATACCATTGATGATATAATAAATGAAGATTCATTTGGCATATTAGATGACGATTCCGAAGGACTTTTTGATTTAGTGAATGTTAAAAAACAGGAAGAAAGAGCGAGTGCCGACTTTGTGGCTAAACGTAAACCTTGTAAAAATTTTACCGACTACGAACCATTGTTCAAAGAAGTCCAGAAAGACCTAACTACCGGCAAACGCAAGTTAATTCAGTTTAAAGAGGAAATTTTAAGAGCGGGTGATTTTTATGTTCACAACGGCATATTGCTTCTTCTGGAAAAAGTAGATTTTGAAGAAGGTGTTCAACCCTATAAGAGTGGGAGCAGATTGCGGAAAGATGGCAGGACTAGAGTAGTTTTTGAAAATGGCACTGAATCCAATATGCTCTATCGCTCACTATACAAAGCCCTATTAGCTAACGGGAAGGCTGTTTCAGAAAATGTAGACAAGATGCATGAAGATTTTGCAGAGAAGTTCAGCAATATAACAGATGAAGACAAGGAAGCCGGATATATTTATATACTCAAATCAAAAAGTAATAACCAGGAAATAAAAGAGATTGCAAATCTTTACAAAATTGGCTTTTCCAAGATCGCCGTTGAGGATCGAATTAAAAATGCTTCCGTAGAACCTACATATTTGATGGCAGATGTCAAAATCGTAATGAACTATAAGTGTTACAACATGAATCCACAGAAGCTGGAGCAATTGATGCACAACTTTTTTGGAAAGTCATGCCTCAATATTGATGTATTTGATAAAGCTGGTAACCGGCATACTCCGAGAGAATGGTTTATTGCTCCTTTGGAGATAATCGAGCGGGCTATACAATTAATTATTAGTGGGGATATCGTGAAGTTTCGGTATGATTCGATGAATGAGGAGATTGTGGAAAGGTGAATATTGTTTTCAGATATTCATAACAATATTATTAATAGTTTAAATATTTAACATCTTATGGCAACTACAAATAAAAGAGTTAATAAATACGTTATTGTTACTAATAAAAGTTATGGCAAAAACTTACAGGGAATAAAAATATATTATGAAGGCAAAAAACCAAATCAATTAAAAGCAGATGGTTCAATAAGTTTTGGGAAGAATATTCTTGAACTCCTAGGCAAGAAGTATGAAAAATTTCAGTGGATCATAACTGCTAACACAAATGAAATCAAATATCACTATAAAATTCATAAAGTAAAAACATCTATTACTACCATTAATAAAATGTATAGCTTATCCTTTGATAGAACTAGGGATATTAAACAAGATATAATTCAGCAGACCTTCTCAAATATTTATCCAGCTTTTTTTAAATATCTTCATGCTCAAAAATATAAAGCTGGCCAATTAGCAAGTATTCTTAAAGAAAATATTATTAATGATCTAAGTTCAGACGATAAAGATGAATTAAATAAATTTATACCAGAATTTGTATCAAAAGAATCATTAAGCACAATAAATGTATTAAAAGCAACTACTCAGATAAAGTCATTAAAAGAAATTGCAAGCGGGATTAGATCAGAAATTAAAAATAATCGTTCTGAATCTTGGTGGCAAAGTTATATTCATAAAAATATACTAATAATACAACAAGGGTATATTCAAGCAATTGAAAAAATGAATATCAGTGTTGGAAATACAAAATTTCCAGATTATTCATTGGTAACATTCGATGGATTTTTAGATATTCTTGAAATTAAAAAACCAAATACTGTTTTAATTAAGGAAGATGCAAGTAGACATAACTATTATTGGGATACAGAAATATCGAAAGCAATTATCCAAGTTGAAAATTACATAGAAAATGTTTCAAAAAATGCGGAATCTGTGAGAGGCTATTTAAAGGATAAATATAAAATTGATCTTAAAGTGGTAAGGCCAAGAGGTATTATATTGGCTGGAGAAAGTCAAGGATTTAATGACCAAAAACAAAAAGATGATTTTAGGCTTCTTACTCTTGCTTCAAGAAATATTATTTTTCTTACTTATGATGAATTAGTCACGAGGTTGGAGAATTACATACAGGTTTTAGAAAAATTTTCAGCTAAAAAATAATCCAATTCTTTATTTTTCTAATGCGGAAATTGGAGAGTGTTTTCTGGGCGGATGTATACCCCATCCTTCTTGCGCTGGGTGCTATATTTTGCTTCTAATCCCTTGGCAAGATCCGGATTAGCCGTAAGTTCCTGTTCGATCTCTCAATTTCTGAAAGACTGTGCTCGAAGATGTGACCAAGGATTTCTTATCTTTTCACATGATCTTACGCCCATGCCCGAGGTCCGCCGGATTGGAAACACGGAATAAGCTCACTAAGTAATAGTTCTTACTATGAAACTGAAATACATATTGAATTGTATTTAATAAAACAAACGACGCACAGATTGCTTCAATTGGTGATTAGTTTGATGATTTCACTTATTTATTTTGAGGAATGTCACAGAATGAATCGGGATCTCTTAAATGCAAAATTGCTGGTTTAGAACAGAAGACTTTACTATTTTTAAAAAAGAAAATATTTAATTCGGTTTTTCCAACCATTTTACAATCGAAAGCCTTAATCGTATCTATTGGATCAACTGAGTATGCAAAAGATAAACCCTTAAGATCAGTTCCATTTGGAATACGTCCAATTAATACCCTTGCATTCAATGTAATTTGGAGCTCCATCGGTAAATATACAATCGTTTCAAGGGTTTTAATTTCGCAACAAAGAGGTGATCCTTCTAATATTCTGGTCATAACTATACCAGCCATATTGTTTAATTCCCTATATTCTAATTCTCTGTTTTGACTAGGCCAGCATCCAAAATAAATAGTTAGAATAATTCCTACAATGCCGATAGGAATACCAATAGCCGAATATTTTGCTGGCAAACTCCACTTTCTAAATTGATATCTATCCGGTAATAACATAATACAACTTTCGATTAAATTTTTTAACGTTCAAGATTAGTTTCCTTCCACTACCCTCAACTCCTCCTCCGTCAGCCCATATAACTCATACACCATTGCATGAATTTCCTTATCTGTCTTATTGATCAAATCCTGGATGAAATTGGCTTTTGCTTTTTCGGCTTCAAAGTATTCCATCCGATCTGATTGCTCTCCTTGATACTACTTACAAGCGAATTCCTATTTCTTAATAAAGTGGTAATCTAGTTAAGAATACCCATTTGAATTAATTCTTCATCTACAATCTCCTTACCTGCTTCTAAAGCCGATGCAACATAATCAAGTTCTCTCATCCAAATGACTATAAATCCACTCACTTGATACTTAGGATTAGCCTGTATTTTTAGCAAAGCTCCCAAAATACTTCTACAAATTTGTTTTAGGGTCTCTAGAAGTTCAGCATTTACAGATTTGCCTTGATGAACATATTTACTCCGTACAGAATAAATATCTGATACGGTTTTCATTTGCAATAAAAAGGTAGTATTAAAAGTCTTAAATGTTAATAGGGCAGTCCTTCTAGAAACTGTCTTAGTGTTTGCCCCCTCATCCCCTAATAATAGATCTAGTGAAATTACAAAGTGTAAAAATGCATCGTCAATTTTATTTTCATATAAATATATATAGGCCTTAGCATTATACTTTACAAAAGAATGTATCGTATTGTGTATATCAGAATTATTATATTTGTCAAATGAATATTCCTTCCTTAATCTATCGTTTGTTTCTTTGATTATATCATTTAATCTGAATCTAAAATTAACGCCTTTAATTCCTCTTCTTTCTGGTACGACATATCCAACATTTCTATCGAATGCTTCAATATTTGTGTAAATCGATACGTTTTCATAGGTAAGTACATTTCTAAATATTTTATCATCAATGTAATCAACCCCCAGTGCAATTAAAAGAGTTTGATCCTCAATGAATAAATCCCAAAATTCACCAAAAAGTAAATTTGAAACATTCTCATAAAAATTTAGAAGATGATCTTCAAAAGTAGATGGTTTCAAAAAATGTCTGTCAAACATATTTTGCCAAACAATAATGTTGGTATCAAAATAATCTCTTTCAACTACTGCTCTATTATTAATATTCTCCTTATATAATTCATAATAATCAGATGTCGCTTTCTTACATCTATATTCAAATTTCTTCTCATCAATTTTTCCTATCTTAAACCTACCAAAACGAATAAAATTTAAATCGTCAACAAGCTTTGAAGGTAGAAAATGAAATTGAGATAATGTTACTGTTTGAATTTTCTGAAATAAATCGTCTAATTGAATGATATTCCCATTTTTTCTATTTGGCAAATATGTGAATAGAAGCAATATACTATCAATTATTTCCTCTGAATATACGTGCTTGCTGATCCTTAAGGCCTTTTCTAATATTCTATGTGCAGACATCATACTAAATGAGCCATCACTTTTGAACCATATTAATTGTTCCGGCTTAAAATATTCATCATTGTTTGGAAATGACCATGACTTTTTTGGGACTGCTATTTTTGATTGATAACCAATGTCGTTTGGATCAAACCTGGTTAAAGTGTTTAGAAAATCTTCAAATGGTTTAATATATTGGAATACTTTCATCTTTTTACGTTAGGGTCATCTCCATTACATAAACTTATGAAGAATCACTCAAATATACTCTTGAACCTAAGAAATGAAATCTGGCTTCAAAAGAAAAGTTTTTTAATGATTAACTGAATACCCTAAAAACTAACAACTTAAAAGTATATGTTAAGAAGGCTTCTTAGTTCCACCGATCTCCATTTATTCAATCTTGCCTCGTGTACCCAATCTTGACTGATACTTTACTTTTTCTCCCGACCTTTACTCCCATACCCGAAGCCCACGCCTGTATAAAAATCAACAAACTCCTGGTAAAATTGATCAAAGGTTATTAGTCATTAGCTGTAAGATTGGTTAAAGTGTTTTAGCCTTGAGTCCTAAAAACTTTTACATTTTACCCGGAATGCCCGAAGCTAAAGCAAGAATCAAGATTAACCAGATGCTTCAAGAAGCCGGCTGGCGCTTCTTTGACTCCACTTCCAGTCGAGTCAATATCATCCTCGAAAGCAACTTTTACCCCTCCCCCATAAACACACCCCCCGATATATCCCAAAACCTATTGAAAAACGCAATCAGCTTTTCAAGGACCGTCTCACGCAGCTTTGTGCGCTCACCACCAGGTGTAAATCTTGAAACAGGTGGCAGTACCTTCGTAATCAACGTACCCGTCGTCTGCACATATCCATCCCGAAAAGCATTCTGAATAAAACCATAGGTCTCTTCCTTATTCAGATTTTCATCTCCAATGATCTTGTCCAGCTCTTCCTGCTTCTTCTCATCCACAAAGGAATGCCAGTCATCATCGACGTCTGAAGTAGGTGTCAAGGAT
>JBBSBH010000072.1:0-11739 GCA_038251405.1 Chitinophagales bacterium | reverse complement strand
GCTAAGCTGCAAAAAACAAATGAATAGGGTTGTGGACGCTTGTTTTGTAAAAGTGGGGTTAAAATGGATGCTTTTAACTAGTATCTGAATCGAAACCAACGCTGATATAACTTTGAAGTGAATATTTTAAATCAGAAGTAAAGTCAAATTGAATAGTGTATTTACTTCCGATTTACTTGTTGAGGACGGCAAGATTAAAAACCACAGCGGTTTAAGTATTTTCTATTGTATAAGTCCTCACCAAAATACACCACGATCCCTCAGCAACGTCCGCAAAACGGTAGTCCAACGAAAACAATTAATCGAGCACGGGGAATCTTCTAACCTAGCTTTTATTCTTTGAGGATGCGTTCTAAGAATCTATCCTTGACGACTTAAAGTTTCTTGGCAATTGATTGATAGGAGCCTTGATAGTGCTCGACCAGATCTCCTTTGCTTGTAGTGCTGCTTACCGCCCCAAATAGTGCAGATCTTATAGCGAATTGATATTATTAAAATTTAAAGCCTCCCCTAACCGAAATATAAGTTATGTCCTTCCCCCTGCCTGTTTCCTTCACGTATTTTCCGGGCAAAAAATAGGACATGTCAAAGGCAAATGATAAATGTCTATTTGCAGAATAAGAGGTTTCTAAACTAACTAGCGTTCCAATTTCTCTTTCGGTTGATAGAAAGATAAATGAAGGGTTGGGTCTTACTTCTAGCCCTGCTGGCGAATAGGTACCGTCTTGGTTATTTTGTCTCCACATAAGAGTAACGCTCCCATAGGTGCTCATCTTTTTTGTAGAACTTATTCTTATATATTGATTGAGGCTAACAATGTTTGAAGAACCAATGGGCGCAGCTAATCCATATTGTGGTTTTGAAAAAAGAAGATTGTAGGTGTTTAGCTGATTATCGCTTTTGGCTTTATCACCAGTAAAATAATTGGCACTTAATCCAAGTTGGAAATTATTTTTAGAGATAAAATTGTAATTCACATCAGCAGAAATTCCATAAGCGCCAATGTTCAACTCATTGAATTTACCTGATTGATAAGTAGCCTCTAGCTCATAATTAAATTTTTCTTTCTGCGTAAAGAAGCGAATGCCATAGATCTGTCTGTTCTCTCTACCTGCAATATGATTATACACTCTTCTATCAGAATTGAAATTGATAAAGTAGTAATCCATCCAATATGTATCAGCTTCAATGTTTTCCGTAGCGTAGATACCGATTAATAAATCTTCAAATGATTTGTCATCAAATATGCCAGGCTTTGATGTTACTGGCGTTAAGGCAAATACGTCCATCTTTCTTTTTCCCGCATGATATTTGAGAATAACCGCATCAAATGAAAGCCTTGTATTGGGGCCTTCTCTAAATGTAAGCAATCGATTATTGCCATAGCTTATCTCTTGCCTACCTATACGGGCAGCAACCTGTTTAAGAAAGTTGTATTCTATAAAGGCTTGATGCAAGCTCAATTGATTTTCGTCAATTTCAGGAGTCAATGGATTCGGGTTTAAAAAGCGAACTGTGCTTCCAAGCTGCGCAAAGATTCTCAATTTATCTCCAACTTCAATATTCGTATGCGCCATGGCTCTATGCCAAAGTTGACCTGTGCTTACTTTGCTAAAGGTGAGTGGGATATCACCAAAGTTTTGGTTCTCATAATATTGGAATTGTTCTCTGACTTCGCCACCAAAAGAAATATTGCTTCCTCCAAAAAGTAGTACGTGCTTCATTTTCGTAAAACCTTTTTTTTGAATGCTATCATTCTTCACCTTGGTGAAATTATCATTATACCTTAGCATGTTAATTTGACCGTGAGTAAAAGCACTGTACCCTAACAATAGGGTTATGATAATTAAATTTTTCATTTGATGTTCATAAAAAAATGTGTGAAAGAAGCCGCCTTTCTCTGAAAGCTATTTCTCAAGAACTTATTTTTGACGGCAAGCGTGTCATTATCCTTTAGTGAATAATGACCCGACAGAGTGTGTTTAAATAATAATATTAATAGGGCTTTATAATCTGCCCTGTGTTTGCACCAAACACGCCTTTACGAAAGCCATATTCCAATTGCTGCATAGTCACTGGTATGTCGCCAGGGAAATAAGGGAAATAATGCGGAGAATTTTCGATAACCGTTGGGCTTACTGCATTAATGCGTACTCCGTTTCCCAATTCAATTGCAGCAGCTCTTACAAAACCCTCTACCGCTCCATTGGCAGCCGATGCATTGGCAAAGTTCAGTTGTGGGTCATGAGTGAGCGCCCCGGTTATTAAAGTAAATGAACCTTTAGGATTAATGTAGTGCTGGCCGATGAGCACCAAATTGATTTGCCCCATCATTTTTCCATCTACGCCTTTCCTGAATTCCTTGTCTGTCAGATTCTTCCATGGCCCTACATAAGTTGGACCTACTGTGGAGATTAGTGCGTCAAACGAGCCAACTTGTTTGAACATCTTTTCGATGGATTCAGGTGAAGTGATATCAGCCTGAACATCCCCACCCTTTTCAGCCACTCGTACTACTTCATGTTCCTTTTCAAACGCACCGACTAAGTGTTTTCCCATGGTGCCTGTAGCACCTACAATAATAATTTTCATTTTTTTATAATTTTTAATAGTGAATTATTTATACCACAAAACTAATTTATACAGTAACCTTCACGATTGGACAAAAGTGTAGTTTAGTGGGACTTACATGAAATTGTTTCTACTATTCTAATCGCGACAGAATTGAATTATTTTATCTGCGCTTTCGTCATTGGTTTTTCCCGACCCTACTCCATTAGACTGACTAAATGTGTTTACGCTAAGGGAAACCATATCAGATATGAGTTCCCTTTGTAGTTTATTTTTTATGATTACTTTGTTTTATTATTTTTAAAATTCTTCAAAAGCAATTTCTTTGTTTACCATCATTCCTGTTGTTGTACACATTCCAACTGCATTTGCCACTGTGCGCATCCGCGTAGTATTATCACCGCAAGCAAAAACTCCATGAACAGAGGTTTTTTGAGAACCATCTACTTTAATGTATCCATCATCGGTTAATTCACAACCCAACGCTTTCGGAATAGTGGAGTGTTGTTCAAATGGGCTGCGCGCGTATAAGGCTTTGATAGGTTTTGTTGTGCCATCTTTGAAAATTATTTTTTGGAGATGCCCATTGGCATGTTCAAGTCGATCTATTTCTGCTTCTACAATTTTTATATGATGGCTTTCAAGCTTTGCATTTTGCTCTCTGGTGAATGTAGATTTACCATTGGTAAAAAGGGTAAGGTCATTTGTCCAATTGAAAATAAGTGAGGCGAATTCAAAGCCGTACTCTCCATTACCCAAAATTCCTGTACGCTCCTTTCTAATTTCATAACCGTGACAATACGGGCAATGTAGAACTGAGATGCCCCAACATTCTGCGTATCCCGGAATGTTTTGCATAATATCCTTGACACCCGTTGCAAAAATTATTTTCCTTGCACTAAACGTGTCACCTGTAGCTATTTGAATATCGAATCCGATCTCAGTTTTAGTTCCAGCGATTGCCAAGCCGCTAAGAAACCTCACAGTTTCATACTTTTCCACTTGCTGCTTAGCTAATGTTGCAATTTCGCTCGGTGTTTTTCCATCTTGGGTAATGAAGTTGTGCGAGTGAGGCGTTTGTCTATTGCAAGGCTTGCCACTATCAATAATCAAAACTCGCCTCACTGCCCTGCCCAAGGCCATGCCGGCCGCAAGGCCTGAATAGCTTCCTCCAATGATTATTACATCAAAATCCTTCTTGTCAGTTTTCATATTAAATATTGAAAATTTTGTTAGATCAAATGGTAGTGAAAGCGCCATCAAAGCTTGTCCGCCTTGCTTGATAAATTCTCTCCTTGTTGGCGATGGAAAAATTTTCTTGACTGTTTCCATTCCCTTCTATCTTTTGTCAGTTTTAGTAGGGAACTGGTCAACGATAATATTTACTAAGGGCAACGCGATAAACACCATCCAAGGAACGAGGGTGAGTGTCAACAAAAGTGTTCTTTGGTATAATGGCAACACAGATAATGATTCGCCAAACAGAAAAAGAAACAATGTGATGGAGGGGTAGATTACAACCCAAATTTTTAAGGCCATAATTAATTTTATTTTTGTGCTCATACAGGTTTTGTTTTGAGTTTTAATTTTTTACTCCACAAAAGTAGAGCCCTCAGTAACCTGTAGTGTAGGACAAAAATGAAGTTGAATAGGACTTACCTGAAATTGTGCCTAAATGCTTCGGGCGAATACCCGGTTTGCTTTTTAAAGAATCTAATAAAGTAAGAAACGTCTTCGTAACCCAAGAGGTAGGCTATTTGATTTATTTGATTTGAGGTTGCCAAAAGGTGTCTTTTGGATTCCAAGATGGTATACTCATTAATAAGGTCTGAACACGTTTTGCCCAGCGTAGTTTTAGTAATTGTATTAAGCTGGTAAGTCGAAAGGTTCATCAAGTCTGCATATTGCGATACTTGTTTATGAGAGTAGATATGCTTTTCTAAAAGTTCTAAGAATTTCTCAAGCTGCTCTTGCGCATAAGGATTGACATTATTTGATAAGCTCTTTTCTTCCTTCCTATGTCTCAAATGTTCAATAAAGAAAATACCCAAGTTCGCTTTAATGACTTCTATATAGCCTTCTTTTTTATCGGTGTACTCTTGTAAAATATAGCCCAATAAAGAAATTACCTTTTTAAACCCGCTACTATCGAGTTTACAAAGGTTAGCACTGCTAGCTTTGCGCAAGAGCTGATTTGATTCCTTGTCATGCGGATAGTAGAAATCAGTCCCGAATTCCATCAAGTATCCTGAGCTTCCCGTTTTCAGAGAAAGCTCATGCACCTGACCAGGGCGCATACAGAAAACAGAATAGTCACCGACTTCGTAAGGCATGAAATCTATAACATGACTGCCATTTCCTTTCTCCAACGCCAAGATAAAAAAGAAGTCATGCCGATGAAGTTCTTGAATCATGTCTTTCCCACCAAGCAAATCCCGAACGTTCCTTATTCCAAATCTCTCAGAAAAATTTGGTTCAATTTCGGTTGCTTTAATATGTCTTATAGGAATATCTTTCATTTTTAAATTGCTGCCCAAAATCGCTACAATCCTGTTATGCGATATTTAAAAAACGTGACTATGATGCTTAAATGAGAAAGATATGATTTATGATCGATAGTTTGCCAATTAGTTAGCTTAGATGCTAATTTTATTCGATTCGTTCAGCCAAATAACACGGTTTGTCTTTGACTACTAATTCTTACCATTTTTTTAATCAAATTATTCCGCATCGAAATCTTCCGATGGCGAGGTTTTGGAAGTTGTTTGATGTTGCTTTTGCAGATCTGGATTAAATTGAAAATCAAATAACTTATCAACTTGTTTTGTAAAATAGGTCTCCCAAAACCATCTGCCATTCTGCATAGGTTTCGGAATATTTGAAAACCCAAACACGATGCTAACGTTTGTGTTTCATTTGTTCTTTATCCATGGGTCACTCTATATATAGTGTACTTGCGCGCGGGCAACCTTGTAGAATCTTTCGGTTTACTCTTACTAATCTGTTCAGTATTGTTGCGGGGGTGCGGCATTCTTGGCAATGCTTTGGATGTGCGGGTGGGATTGTGCGGGCTTTGCCAAGTGTGCTGCCTGGGCTGGCCTCACCTTCGGGTTAGATATGTTCAAATCTGTTCAAATACGAGGATTTGTCGGGAGAATCTAAGTCGTGGGGACGATAACTCTAAATGCGGAAGCTAGAATACTAGTCACGGGTGCGGCATTTTTATACGCGGTCACGAGAATACTACTCACGGACGTTAGAATTTAAAATTATTCTGCTCCATTCCAGGAAGAGACACATTCGGATTGCTATTTTTTTGACTGCTCAAAAACATTTCCGTCACTTAGATAAATCTTAATTGAGGAAAATTGCCCTCTATTATTTTTAAAAAATTCTAACTGTGCATTCTCATCGATTTTAAACCGATTCTTAGCTATCTGTTTTAGTTCAGAAACAGTTTTATCATCGTTATTTTTACATAGAAGCTTTCCTTTGCAATGATAAATAGTAACATCAGGATAAGTTCCTGAAAACTGTGACAACAATTTTAATGATGGATTTATAGTTTCATTTTTTAATAGAAGTGTATAGAGGTAAAATTCACTTTTGTATTTATCTTTTTCGCTTTTTGCCGTAAGCATTTTTTTTTCTAAAATCAGTTGCTGGGCAGTTAGCAAAGCCTTCTGAGCATTCGCTTTTACATCCGGTATCACACCCGTGCCTTCCCAATCTGTATTGGTGACAGGGCTTAGTGAACGGGCATACGGAATGGAAATAACGAAGCCCTGCCCCGCAGAAAAAGGTTTTTGAGGATGAGCTCCACCACCTGTTGGCTCTCCAACAATTATTGCTCTATTTGCTTTTTGCATTCCATAACTAAAATCTTCAGCTCCTGAAAAAGTATTATGGCTTGTTAAAATATATAACGGCATTAAGAGATTTAGACTATCAGCCTTTTTAGGGTCAGCATAAAAGAATGTAGTATCTTTCGCTGAGCGATTGATCAAATCATTCATGTGTGTTTTTACGTTAAAAAAGTAGCTCTCTATTTGGCTTACCATATCTGGACTTCCACCGTAATTATCTCTTAAATCTATTATGATGGCGCTGGTATTAGATAAAAACTTTAATGCCGAAGAGATCGTAGACTTAGCACTTTTCACATCATCAACAAATACATTAAAAGTAAAATAGCCGATGTTGCCAGGAAGGATTTCAACCTTCGTAAATGCATAATTATTTTCCTTCCAATATTTTTTGGCCAGGTTTATTTCTTCCTCAGAAGGAGCCACGTTTTCCTTCACATGAAAGCCTGGATCATATTTAATGTGCATGTGTGGATCATGATGTATTTTAGTAATATCACTTTGCAATCGATCAGCAATTATTTTAGGATTTAATAATTCATTGGAATATGCGTTATTTTTTAACTGAGATACTAAATAGGTGGATATAATTTTTGCCTTCTCTGTATAAACATAGTTGTTATTCAGCAAAATATTCAAAGAATCAATTAGCACATTAATGTTGAGAGCTTCCCTCTTATTGCTTTGTGAGCAGCATAAAAAAGGAACTCCAAAAGCAAGGAAGAAAAATATATAAGTTTTAACTTGTTTTGGTGTCATTTGTAAATTTTTGAATATTCTGTTAGATGTTATTACGTCTCTCAGGCGAGGTTTTGGGAGTTGTTTGATGTTGCTTTTGCAGATCAGGATTAAATTGAAAATCAAATAACTTATCAACTTGTTTTGTAAAATAGGTATCCCAAAACCATCTGCCATTCTGCAGAGGTTTCGGAATATTTGAAAATCCAAACACGATGCTAAGAAAAATAATAATTATTGAGTTCTTCATGATATTGTTGGTTTAGAGGTTGGTTGACTGAATAAATACCTTTTTGGACACGGTCTTTTGAGTATAGAATTACCTACTCGCTAGGCGCTAAATGTTTTTTGTATCGCTGTGTTCATATAAATTTGTTTACCTAATGGTTTTAAGGAATTTGGTATAACTTCGGTTTCCATTTGATTTTCGAAGGTAAATTCATCCTGCTCCACATTTACAGGAAGTGAAATAATATTGGTATCGTACTTTAAACCCAATCGATCAATCGATAGCTTAGTAAGGATGAAAATACCCTTTAAGGTTAATCCTCCTACGAATAGAAATGCGAGGATGTTCATGGTTTCAAATCGGTCTTTGTATTGGCAGCCAGTTTGAATAAATTCTGAACTGGAAGAATAGCTACAGGCTTTAAACTAAATCCTTTAACGATGAGCCAAACGCCAAGTGAAAATTCAAAGAGAGCGACTGGAACTGCAGATAAGGCTGCCAATGGAGAAATTCGGTCTACAACTCCAAAAAGAATAGCAATGTAGCCAACTATGAGCAGAGGTGCTCCGATGATTCCGATTAGTGAAAGTGCGCGTGGAACTAGACGTGACTTGTATAGCAAGAATCCAAGTAACATGTCGCATACTGCTGGCATGAAACTTTGTCCTAGCAGGAATATACGATCGTAAAGCGAAACTAAGGCAAGACTTGTAGGCAGCGCACCTGCTCCTGCGCCAGCCTGGCGCAACGTCACTATCGCCAGTAGAAATGCTACACCAACGAAGATAGTTCCAGATTCCAGAATTCTTGCAGCAACCAGCCCAAGGGCAGTGGCTTCGTTCTGCTTCTTTAGTACTGGGAACAATACGACCGCACTGCCAATACCACAAAGGGCTACAATGATCTCAAGGACAGCTCCTATCATTGCCGAGGAGTCCGGCCCAGGGCCAATGATGTAGTTGGCTCCGTGTATGACACTGTATAACGCAAGTGTTGGAATAGAGACAAAAGTTAATAGATATAGAATACCCGCGACCAGGGATGTCTTTCGTAGTGAGCTCATAGGTGTTGATGCAGTTTCTGTTGTCGGTTGATTTTGGTTTGAATTCATTTAGTTTATTTTTTTAAGATTATTAATTTCTTTTGTTGGTATTTTGTATCATCCAATTCAATGAATAAATCATTGCTATTTTCTGCCGAGAGGATTGTTTTTCCAAGGCTTGGCAAAATGCAAGGCCATGATAAGGCTTCGGTTATACATTTCACCTCTATTAGCAATATTGGTTAAGCCATAGTTGTATCTTACATCTAATCTAATCGCCTTCTTTTTTGTATGGAAAGTATAGCCGCCACCCATTTGTACGCCCGCCTCCCAACGCTTATAGTTTTCAGTCGAACTACCAAATGCCAGATCGGATGTTGAGTTTTCATTTTTCTGTGATCCATAAATATTATAGGCAATGGATGGCCCCGCATTCAAATGAAACCTGCCAAAATGAACACGAGCCATTACAGGCAATTCCAAAGTGTACAACCGTATGTTTGTATTGGAGATAGTTAGTGGATTGTTGGCTTTTAACTCACCACCCTTCATAAAAAAATAAAGCTCAGATACAAGTGAAACATGTGGTGTAATACCAGCCTGCAATGATACTCCTACTTGAGCACCAAGAACTGATTTCTTATAATCGGACAAGGCGCTGTTTGATTTTCCGTAATTGAGATTTGTACCAACCACATTTAGCACAAGGTCTAAATAAGTCTCCGTCACTCTAATATTTTTGATTTTTTCTGACCCTGATCCATTTGTTTGACCAAATGAATTTCTGCTTAGGATAATCATACCTAGTATGAGACCTATCTGTAGATTTTTTTTCATAATTCTTTTTGTTTGCTCAAAAGAACTTGAAAGGGTGGGGTCTTACAATTCAATTATGCAAAGCGGGAGGAGGTGTCTGCATAATTAGGATTTCAGCCTGCCAAATAACCGGAGGTTTATTGACCGCTATTGATCAGTTGAAAGAAAGCTTCTTTGTAGGTCTCTGAAATAGGGATTAATTGGTCAGCTATTTTTATCCTACTCCGCTCAACGGATTCGATTTTACTTAGTGCTACCATGTATGACTTATGAACCCTGCATAAAATACTTGAAGGGATTAGCATTTCAAACTCACTGAAATTCTGTAAGGTCATTACCTTGACATTTTTATGTATAGTGTGAATTCTTCTATAGTCTCTCATTCCTTCAACGTACACGATTTCATTGAGCATGATTTTCTCTAGTCGATATTCTGTCTTTACGAAAATGAAGTCTGGGTGGGATTCTGAAGCATGGCGAACTATATTTTCCTGTGCTTTATTTACTGCTTGTAAAAAGCGGTTAAACGTAAACGGTTTTAGAAGATAATCAGTTATATGAAGTTCATAACCCTTTAGAGCGTACTCTTGATATGCTGTTGTAATGATTACTTGGCTGTTTATCTTTGAACTTTCAAGCAATTCGATGCCCGATAGTTCATCCATATTTATATCCAAAAAAAGTAAATCTACTTTGTTGTTATTCAGATAGGCAAGCCCAAGAAGCGCATTGTCGAATGTTGCACTTAACTGCAAGAAAGGAACTTTATTTACAAAGTCCTTAGTCTTATCAAGTGCCAAAGGCTCGTCTTCAATGATGATGCAAGTGTATTTAATCATTGGGAATTGTTAATTTGACACTGTACAGTTCATCATCTTTGTTTATTTCTAGCGATTGCCTCCCAGCATAAATAAGATCCAGCCGTTTTTGCACAAGTTCGTTGCCCAAACCGCCAATAGGCTGCTTAGCCGACAGTAAATCAAATTTATTTTCACAGATCAATTGGGTTGTTTCAGCCTTTATAGTGATGTTGACAATAATGGCATTTTCCAGTTTCTTATTATTGGTATGTTTAAAGGCATTCTCAATAAAGGGAATAAAAACCATCGGGGCGATAAGTTTATTACCAATATTACCTGTTACCGTAAAATGCACATACGTCTCATTCGCTGTTCTTATTTTTTGTAGAGCAATGTATTTTTCTATGTATTCAATTTCCTGCGAAAGGAGGATTTTATCGCCCTTTGTCTCGTATAGCACAAATCGCATAATATCCGACAGTCTGTTTAAATAGTCAGACGCCTTTATTGCATCTTTCAAAATTAGGGCATCAATATTATTTATGGTGTTGAAAAGGAGATGAGGATCTAGTTGGGATTTGATCAAAGCCATTTCCATTTCATGGTTTTTATCCTTTAACATCTGCTTCAATTTAATTTCATTGAACCATGTTATAAAGCCTCTTATAACTAATGCCACAATGCCGCATATCACACCGATTAAAGTCATGGCAGTAATCACGATCATAGCGGTAGATCGGCCAGGTTTACCGCCACTGTCCATGTCAATAATTCTGCCCGATTCTATAAAGTATCGATGAAGAATATATCCTATCACAGCCGCACCAATAGTAATCAAGGTGCCATACAAGATTGAATAAAAAAACCTCTTCTGTTGAATGTATTTTGGAAAAAGATAGAAGTAAAACAGATTAAAGGAGATGAATGAAGGGAAAAACGCAAAGAAAAAGAGGTTTTTTAAAGCATTAACTATGCGTAATTCTCTGTCACTTATTGCACTATTTCTGTAAGCAACTGTTAGTATGATTAGGATTGATAAAAAATAGCAAGCCCAAAAGCCTATGTGTAATAAAACAATAAATGACTTTTTCAAGATTTGAAGTTACTTAATATGAAGGTTAAAAGACTCTATTTGTTTTGACGTAGGCAAAAATGATCTGCAAACTGGTCATCTATGTCTGCATACGCAAGTTGTTTAATTACCATCTTGTTGGCGTGGGGCATTGGGTTTGGCTCTTGCCTTTGCTTTGGTGTCGCGTTGGCATGAGCGGCAATGGCATGTGCCAAAAGCGTGGGCGAGAATCTTTTCAGGTTGCCGTGAGGTTGGGCTTCGGAGACGAGTCTTTATCGTTTGCTGAGTCCAAGTCCCTAATTATTTTATTTCTTCTCCCTTGTCCCACGTTGTCTAGAGATACGATTACTTGTCCCCGTGGAAAAAACTTAATAGATGGCGTTGTCGAACGTTACTTTATCGTCTGGGAGGATTTGTCGGGTTACAGGAAGGGCATTGTTGCTAACGGTTTGCGGCTTGGCGAAGGTGGCGATTTTCACCACAAATGTTGATGCGGAGAACCAAACTTTGATTAATCACAAATGTGTCTGCGGAACACTGAACCGCCACTTTTGCCAAACGCCTGTTGAACTGACACCCTTTGGGTGAAGGCCTTGTAGAATTAT
>JBBSBH010000071.1:0-11793 GCA_038251405.1 Chitinophagales bacterium | reverse complement strand
ATACCTAAATTTATAGTGTACTTACAAACTTTAAAAAGGTTACTGATTAAAGAATTCTTCATAACTTGACTTGTATCGAGGTCAAAATTAGAAGTATTATTAATCCTGAAACATTGGATTACATTGCAAAACTGACCCGACCGCACTAAAAGGTACAAGTCAGGAAAGATTGTTTCGAGTCCTATAAAATAAATAATAAGATGTTGTCCAGATTTATAAGACTTAAAATCTTGTTCAAGATCTGGCCTTGAATGACCAATTTGCGGGAATTCTTGGATTAAATTAAAAGCATCTTTAAAAGCATTTGTATATTTTTCAGCTTGGATATTACCATATTCTAGGATCGTATAAGCTAGAATGTCAGCCAGGTCTTCAACTGCCTCATTTGAAAATTCCATTTTCATGGCTTCACATGATCAGGAATAGTAGCATTGTTTTTTACTTTTACTTTTGCTTGTTCAAATATCTCTTTCATGGTTTCAGGAGTAAAAGGAATTGTCTTGCCAGTTCTTACGCTTTGCATTCCCTTTTCTATCAATCGATGAATCTGTGCAATTCTATTCTTCTCATTCTCAACCATTTTGGCCCTCAAACTATCCCGAATTACTTCCGTCGCTGTACTAAAATATCCAGCCTGGATTTGCTTTTCTATATAGTCCTCATAGGGTTTGCCAAGTTTTATTCTTTGCATGGTGGATGATTTATGTACAATAAATGTACAATAAATATCCAAATTTACTTAACATTATTCAAGGAAATGCTCTACTACCGTTTAGTCTTTTCTTTCATCCTGACCCTTTCATAGATTTCTCTCACTTGAGAATCACCAAATCCATACACTCCCATTTTACTGGAAAATATAGGGAATAGGGTTTCAAAATCTGGGCTACCACTAGTCATGATTTCTAGAATAGTTTGTTCTGGCTTAGGTAAGTCTCCGTCTTGCGAATATCTGTCCAAATGTGCCTGGACTACTTCTGCTAAATATGGAAAGCAAGTGGATGGAACAGATGAAAGTCTTTTCAATTCACTGAAGTCAGATCTCGAATATGCATTCCAAAGCTCCGCTCCAAAGGCCAGATCACTTTTGTCCATCGTGATTTTATGTTCCTGGCAATACAATAAATTTTCAGTGGTCGCATTGCCAAAATCTTCCCAGCGAATTTCTTGACTCAAATAGCTTGGGTAAACTAAATACACCTGGTCGGCTTCTGACCGTTGGTGGATTAGCCAGAGTAAAAACCAGAGATTTACCTGGCAAAAAAGTTCATAACCAAACCATAGATAAAAATGACTGTTGCCGGGTGCATTCACAATGCTATCAAAAGCAGGTACTACATCTCTGAAATAAGAATCAGGGGAAACCTGATAATGCCTATGTAGATAGCTCGCACGGGATTGATAAAAAGATCCCAGATCATTAGCATGGACATCACCTACTATCAGGCATTCGCGCATGATTAAAATTTCAGTGCTTAGATTGGTTGCTAAGAATCCAGCATATAGCGCATCACCGTTGAGGATATGATATTTCAAATGAACCTATCTTTACTTTACAAATTCCTGCACTTTCTCTATTATGAGTAAGTCACCATCTTCGTCTTTTTTATCATATACTTTTTTCAATAGAGTCCTGTTTTTACGTTTACCAGTGAGTGACGAATATTTCATGACTTTAGAAGCCTCTAAAATTTCAGGGTATTTCGTCTTGAGGTAACTGATAATATTGAGTCTTTTATCCCTGTATTTTTTTTCTTTCATCACCAGGAATAAAAAATCGATCCCCCTGAATTTCTCCAATATTCCATCCAGCGTAGGACTTCGGGAAAGGTCCTTACGCAGGGTGTCTGAAACAATGATCTCATTTTTTTTACTAAACACGGTAATAGCCTTAGGAGTAATCTCATACATCATTTCCAATCCTCCAAAAGATAGGGTAGAGTAGGCATCGGTTCTAAATACTCCCGGGTCATAAGTTCGCTTTCTCCTCCCGGCTGAAGAATTTGTCCTTTGAAGTGGTCCGTGTTGTGAAATCATTAAATAAGATTCACTATTTTTTTCTGTATCTGATTCATTCCCGTCGTCATATGCGGCATACATAATGATATGAGACCATTCTTTAGTAGCTCTTAGCGTCATCACATATTTGTCCCATCGATGGTTGGTGATATTAAAAGGTGCAGCTAGTAATTCGTTAAAGCCACAGTGCCCATCGGAACCGAATACATATAATTTCAATGGTCTTTTTTTATACTGCACTTCATCTTTCAGATGATGAAAAGAGGTATCCCTGCTGGCACTGAAATACAGTTTATAATTTTTGAATTTCTCCATGGGTTTTATCAATTTTTGAGATACACCCTCAAACGCTTCATTGGATACATTGACCAGGTTAACCAATTCTTGCTTGTACACTGGTTTTTCATCTACCAGCTTGATAGAGGCAGTAGTGTTACTATTCCGAGGTGGAATTCTCAGCAAGGAATCCTGCTTGGTGTAGTTACAGGAATACCATAATAATTCGCGTTGAAAAGATGGAGTTTGCACGGCCATCACACGCTGGCTGTAGCTATGCAATGAAAAAAATGCAAATAATAACGAGATGAGTACTTTCATATTTTTCCAATCAAATTATAAATATAATAAACGTAAAATACAAAGTATAGGGTTATTGAAACTTTAAGAAATGGCTGCGAATAAACGAATTTTTATTTGAAACCTGAATTAGATGGTCAGATCATTCAGGAAACATATCTATTTTCTGACCAAAACCACTCTGAAGCCAATGTGATCATACTTTCGATTTGGCTCAAACCGCAGTCTGAATGCTGCCCTGCAAGCCCACCCGTCATCAACCCACGCTCCACCTCTGCGTGATCTGGAGTAATCTCCCGTACCATTCATAAGTGCAGTGGCTAATGAGTCATGTAGGTCGGGATCTATGCCGCCTGGTAATTTTGCGTGAAACCAGTCTCTGCACCATTCATAAATATTTCCATGCATATCATGAATGCCCCAGGGGTTAGCAGGGTAGCTACCTACTTTATGGCAAGTATTGAATGTAAGAGCAGTGTCATTGGTATTATTGTAAGGCTTGCCTCTGAAATTGGCTTGAGATTTATCAAGCATATTTCCAAATGATGTGGCTGTAGTAGTTCCGGCTCTACAGGTATACTCCCATTGAGCTTCCGTAGGTAATCGAAATTCCCAATTCTCAGGCAATTCTTCCTTCTGATGAGCTATATCAGAAAGTCTTTTGCAATAATTTTCAGCTTCTTCAAAATTGACATTTCCTACAGGGTATTCATCTCCTCCTAATAATTCGAGCGTCAATTTGCCGGGGAGATCCCCTTCTATCATTTTCCATTCTCCTTGTGTGAGTTCATACTTAGCTGTCCAAAACCCTCGAGATATAGTGATTTCAACCTGGTTTTCAAAACTTCTATGTTCCACCTCATTTTCAGGGCTTCCTATGATGAAATTTCCTTCAGGGCACCAGCAAAGTCTGATATTATTAACAGTACTTTCTTCGCCAGCGTAGGTGCCTGAGAATGGATCTTTCTGTGATGATCCATAGGTAGTTTGATTATGTTTGTTACTCTGCTGAGAACTGCAATTAAAAAGGAAAGGAAGAACCAGAAAAACATTTATTAGTTTGATTTGCATTTTTAAGTCACCTCTTTAATCTTGGAAAAACTAGTGATTTATTTATTAATCCATGAAGATAAAATAGATTTTTGCAGCTCTGTAGGTTTGTCGATAGGCGAAATAACAGCACTTATTTTAGATTTATTTGAACCTAAATTACCATCTTTCATTTCCACTTTCAATCCTGCATAATTAAGATATGAATTGTAATCTAACTCCTTTGTGGTATACACATATTCGAAAACGGAGTTTAGAGAAAATCCGGCTATAGTCTCACAAGCTTGTTGAAATTCTGCATCTGTAAAGCCCCGATGCAGTTCTTTATAAAAATGCCAGTATAAATACCTCATGACATCATCCAATGACTTTTGATTTTCAGTAGCGTTTCGGATAACAAAATCTAAAAATAAACCGACGATGGGGCCTTTATCATAATAGGAAATAGATTTGCTTGCCTCTGTTCCCTGCCTTCCAAATGGTCCATCACTCCAGGTTTCGTAGCTCGCCTGAGCAAGCGATTGGAATTGTCTGCCGGGGTTATTTTCCAAAGCATTTATATTTTTTTCAAAATCATCAAGTAACGATTCTTCATTTATTAATCCTGCCCTTTTAACGATCATGTATTCATAATAGACGGATAGTCCTTCACTTATCCATAAAAGGTTAGTTCTGTTTGCTTTATCGTAATTAAATGGTCCTAATTCAAAAGGCCTTATCCTTTTTACATTATAGTGATGGAAATACTCATGAGCTAAGAAATTCATCATTCGGTTCATGCCATCTTCTGTATGGAGTTCTTTTCCATCAAAGCTCACAGTGGTATTATTCAAGTGTTCAATACCACCTCTTCCAGGACCTACAGCTATGAAAGTATATTCTTTGTAAGGAATATCTCCAATTATACCCACAGCAGTTTCTACTATTTTTTTGAGATTGCTAATGAATGCTGCCTTATCAAAATCCCCCAATTTATAGCCTATAAACCGATGGGGGATTCCTTGCACCATGAACGATAGTAGCTCTTCTAAATTACCCATAAGGATCGGGCTATCATAGAGAATGTCAAAATTAGCCGCCTTAAATTCGTTTGATTTATTAGATACTTTTTCAAGACCGGTTGCCATATTAGCCCAATCTTTTACCGGGTCTACAGTAACTGAGACTGGATAATTTAGATGCTCTGGTACGTATAGAAACGAAGCTGAAGGTATTATATACGCATGGGAGCTATCTACATAGGAATTTGCCACAAATTGCCTATCCGTTTTGATATCATAACTAATATGAAAAGAACGGACTTTAGACAGTAGTACCTGCCATGTATTTTCATTGGTAGAAGTAAAGCTAATAGGCTTCCCATTATTGTTTTTTATTGTAAAATTTTCAACTGCTTTTTCATAATTCATGATTTGATAGTAGCCCGGAGTCCATTTTGGCAGTTTAAATATAGCAGTGTCTTTGTTTAATCCTTTGCAATACAGATCTACATGGTAAGTATGTGTTTCAGGATGAGGAATTGAAATAGTATATTCAAATACTGGTTCGTACTTTTGGTCAGATGCTTCGCATTTGATTTGAAAAAATAAAGTAATTATTAATGCGAGTATTCCGGGGTGACGAGTCCATGAATATCTAAATGGTTTGAATGTCATGGGTGATTAGATTTTGATTGTACTTAATGAAATGATAAAGTTTAAAATTATTTTTCCAAAATTTATAGGTTTGTTTTCTACATAACAATTTTCGTTTTCCACAAAAGATGGATGCTTGCCAGTAACTAAGGGATGTCTGTCAGTTTAAAATGTACGTACTTAATATGAGTTCTATTCCAGGTATAGGTGATATGGAGGTCACCATTCTTACCCTGAATGATATTGGGATAGGAGTATTCTCCGGGTGCATTTTCTAAAGTATAGAACATTTTAAAATTTTCGCCATTATCGCTTGCTGCCAGATTTAAAGGGGTCCTGCCTGTACTGGTATTATTATAGATCAAAACTACCCGGCCATCATTTAATCGAATGGCATCGAGCCCTGAATTGGGATTAGGGATATTCAAAGGCCGGGCAGGTGTCCATTTCTTACCTTCATCATAAGAATCTGCGACACATACTTTTCCAATATTAGTCGTGGAACGAGCATACATCCGAAGGTGTTTTTTTGAAATTTGCACAATAGAGGGCTGTATAATGCCAATAGATCTCTTGTTTCCCATCAATGCGCGGGTAGCATTTATATCCATTAAGTTTTCTGCTACAGTGATAGGGCCTATTTTGGTGAATGATTTGCCGTTGTCACTACTTCGCTCAATCCAAACTGACCAAGTCCCGTAACTTTCCACTGAACTTCCACTCACTATTACTCCATTTTTTAATACTAAAGGTTTAGCCCGAATAGGTCCTAAAATGCCTGCAGGTAAATGTTCTATTTCAGACCAACTAAGTCCATTGTCATCACTATATTTTCTTCCTGCAGACCAGGTCATAGGTGAAGTGCCATATTTGTAGTAAAACCAGAGGCGATGATCTGCTCCCATAAAGTAAACCGGATTCCAGCATGGGGTTTCTTTCTCCCTGATAATCTCAACAGGAGTTGACCACTTGCCATTGGTTTTACGGGAACCCCAAATGGCAACATCCGGATTTCCTTCCTCTGTACCTCCAAACCAGGCGGATAATAAATCACCGTTTGGCAATTCCACAATAGTAGAGGCATGGCATGAAGGATACGAAGCCGAATCGAAAATAAATTCTGAGTCTGGAGTTGGGCTTTCGAAATGGAGGCAGAGTAATGAGGATAAAATAAGTAAAATTGGGTTTGAAAAATTCATTTTCTTAGATCATTATTTTTTAAAATTCTCGCTCAATAAAATTGATAATTGGTCTATGAGCTTTACATTTTCTGGCAAGTAAGCTGTGTTTTCATTTTCTTTAGGATCATTTTTATGATCAAATAATTCTTTCGCTATCAAATTGCCTTTTTCATCATTTTGCCATTGATACCATTCCACATACCTGTATCGATCAGTACGAACAGTATAACCCATTCGCTCAGGCGTCTTAGAATTTTTAGGAAATCTACCTAAAAGAAATTGACTATAAGCTGCCATTTTAGTTTTACGCATAGGGTTATTCAATATGGGTACTAGGCTTTTACCGGGCAAGTAAACTGGAATTTTTAAATGAGCGAGTTCACATAAAGAAGGAAAAAGATCAATGAATTCCACCAGGGATGCCGATTTTGTATTTTTAGATCTTACTCCTCTACCACCTATGATTAATGGAACCCGGGTATCAATTTCATAGTTCGATTGTTTTGCCCAACTATTATGTTCTCCGAGTTTCCAACCGTGATCGCCCCATAAAACGATGATGGTATTATCAGCCATTCCAAGGTTCTCTAAAGCATCTAATAAATGCCCTATCTGTGCGTCGATATAAGAAACGCATGCATAATATCCGTGTACTAATTCCCGCTGTCGTTCTTCATCAAGAGGTCTGTCTGTTGGCAAAGGCAGGTCTCTATAATCGTCGTAACTTCTTAGCTCCTGATCTCCATGCACAGCGAAACTTGGACTGTTTTTGGGAATAAATTCATTATCTGCCAGTTCTAATTTACTTCGGTCATACAAATCCCAATATTTCTTTGGCGCATTGAACGGCAAATGTGGTTTGTAATAGCCAACTGAAAGGAAAAACGGCTTATCCTCAACTTTAAGGATTTTCATCTGAGCGATGGCTGCTTCTGTTTGCAATGCATCAAAATAGGCATCATCTGGTACTTCGGCATTTTCAGTTGCATTTGCTTTTATATACCAATTTCCATATTTGTCTATCCTGGAAAAATTATTCTCATCTGCAAATTTTTTCTTCTTGGTTTCGATGATATCCAGGCTTTCCTTTCCTGCATACATCGCATCTGGATCAAAAGGGGTCCCTTCAATATGAATATCTTTTGTCCAGGAAAGTGAATCAGGAAAAATATTATGAAATGTTTTCCCGAGTCCAATAGTAGTGTATCCATTTTGTTTAAAATATTGAGGAATGGTCACCAGGTCGGGAGTGATCTTACGCATATTGGTTTGCAGATCCCATACTCGAAGTCGGTCTGGTCTTAAGCCAGTCATCAAACTTGCTCTTGATGGATTACATACAGCTTGTTGACAATAAGCCCGGTTAAATGTCACACCGACTCTGGCTATTCTATTCATATTGGGTGTTTTTAAAATAGTGTTGCCATACGTTTCAAAATCCGGTCTTAGATCGTCTATTGGAATGAATAGGATATTAGGCCTTCTCGATTTTATTGATTCTTTTTTCGAATGAAAAGAAAAGAGCCCCAGGCTGAGAAATAGAATAATTTTGAATTTCATATTTCAGCACTCAATTTAGTATTTTATGGAGTGACTTAGATACCCTTATCAAAAAAAACGAGTCCTTAAATACCCGGTGGGATTGGACAAATCTACTTCACAATCATTCAAGAATAATAAAGGGTTTGTGATCCAGACTATACAAATCAAGTACTTTCTCCGCTTCTACCTCTGATAAGATGGTCAAGCTTACATTCTCTAAAACTTCATCTGAAGACATATTTGACCTTAGTAATAATAATTTATACTTCACTTCTTATTTCAAAACTAGAGGCGATGGTTTGCTTTAGAAATTGCTGATAAGAACCTGCAATCGCTTCCCATACTTCAGTTTCAATATCTGAATTTGCACTTTCATTTGCTGATTTTGTCAGCTCACTAAATAGGGAGAAAAAAATTTGGGATCACCCTGTCTGAAGTAGAGGATACGCTAGACATTTCTTACCTGATGGATCAAAATGTGTGAATTATGTTACTTATTTCCAAAATTGTGTAACACTAATATTTTTCAACCTCTTTAACTTCACCTAGTAATAAATTAAATCCAATTTTAATTACATCGTCATTTGCAAGTGATGAAACCTATTGCAATCTACTAACCAGCAATTTTTATTAATACTAATTAGATAACTATGGGAGATAAAATCTTACTTAATGTTTTTTTAGTTATTACCACTTTGTTACAAGGTCAAGTAAAAATTGGCAATAGCCCACTAATATTGATGCGCCTGCAATTCTGGAGCTAGAGTCTAGAACGTAAGGAATACTTTTACCAGGATTAACTGAAATACATCGGACTGCCATTAGTGCACCCTTAACCGGGTTGTTGATTGTAGTTGCCTCCGTTAATATGCTCCATACTATGATGAAGCCCATTGGGTTATTGTAGCGGATCAAAAGCGTTGGAAACATTTCATTTTCTGACAGTATACCTATTACTTCATTTACAACTTCTTCATATATTCTGGCTAAAGGCAGCTGTTCATTCGCACTATCATCAAATGATTTTAGTGACATCGAATGGAAAAGTAAATTAGACTGGTAGCAAACAAAGCATTTTCATTTTGTTTGTTATGTCTCATTCAGTTCTAACAGCAATAACCAGGAATTAGGTGCTAAGAATCATTCTCAGTAGCATGCCGGGAATAATCGAAATTGAAATAAAAGTAGGAACCCTGAGTGATCCTGGAGCATTTTTGGTTCATACCGACTACAGCTTATCTATAGGTTATTAATTTGCTTTTATGATCGAAATTGAGACCAGTATTTCTGGCCTTAGAAATAAATATTTATCTATTCACAATTATAATGGATGAGTCATTTTAAACTTGAAAACCAAACCAATACTTGCTACCAGTTTATCAAAACAACTGTAAAATGAAAAACATACTTTTACCAATTTTCATCCTGATCTGTGCCCCGGGTGGCTTGCTGGCCCAACTCCATGTAGCGAGCAGCACACTGATCATCCAATCCGGGGCAGTGTTGTACAACACGGGCGATGTCACCACCGCAGGCAGTGCTACCCTCGACAACGAAGGAACATTGAATACTCAAGGTGACATCAATAATGGTGGTACATCCATAATGCAAGGTAATGGCCAGTACACCCTCAAAGGAGATTGGACCAACTTGGCGACCTTCGATGCAGGTACTTCCACTGTCACTTTCGAGGGGGCGACCAATAGTATCGTCACTTCCGGCGGCGATGCCTTTTATGATTTGGAATTGGCAAAAACCACTGCCGATCTCCTGCTTGCCGATGATATGGTGGTCTTCCATAACCTCGAATTTATTTCCGACGACAACCAGGTTTTCATTGCAGACAATGACCTGACATTCGGTGAATCAGCCACTGTGACGGGTTACGACAATAACGATTACATCGTCACAGGTGGTACCGGCCAAGTGAAAAAAACGAATTTGGGAACAACAGCATTTGTGTTCCCTGTAGGCTTTGATGCCAGTACTTACAACCCCCTTACCTTAGTGCAATCAGACAGTGGCGTCGTTGACGACTTCGGTGTCCGTGTGCTCGAAAACGTGTTGGCCGACGGCAGTTCCGGACTCGTCCTCATAAAGGGAGTGGCCGATGCGAGTTGGGAAGTCACCGAATCCGTCATTGGCGGCTCCGATCTGACGATTACTGCAGAATGGAAGGGCACTGATGAATTGACAGGCTTCGACCGTGACGATTCCGGCATCTCCCACTATGGCGGCACCGGCTGGGACCTCACCAATGCTGATGCAGGAATGGCCTCTGGCACTGACCCTTATACCCGCACCCGAAGCGGTGTGGCAGAGGTGGGTTATTTTGCCGTAGGGGGTGTGGATTTGATGACCTATGTGGCGGTTACGCCAAAGGTTTTTTTACAAGGACCTTATTTCGGTTCCCTTATGAATGATGACCTAAGAATCCAGGCTCTTATTCCGACAGTAGAACCATACGATGCCCTTCCCAACTTCACCCATGTGGGTAGGGGTGGTGGAGAGACCGTTGATCCGGCGGTGTTTGAATTAGCAGGAAACAACGCCATAGTGGATTGGGTATTCTTGGAGCTTAGGGATAAAAATACACCATCTACAGTGATTGAGACTCGTTCAGCCTTGGTACAAAGTGACGGGGACATCGTTGATGTCGATGGTACATCGGAAGTGCGTTTTGTAGGTATTGCAGGTGATAATTATTATTTGGTTGTGCGGCACCGTAATCACCTTGGCGTGTGCACTGATACCGCTTTAGCACTTTCAATACTTCCTTTCAATATTGATTTTACTGATATTAACACTGTGACATACGGAACTAATGCTCAAAAAAACCTGGGAGGTGATATTATGGGTATGTGGGGAGGAAATGTTATTCAGGACGGAGCGCTAAAATATTCTGGAAGTAACAATGATCGGGCGCCGATCTTGATAGCTATTGGAGGAACAGTCCTGACTGCAACAATTTCAGGATACCTCTCTGAAGATACTAATTTGGATGGAATTGTAAAATATTCGGGTTCAAATAACGACAGGGCAATTATACTAGTGAATTTAGGGGGCTTAGTTTTAACTGCTACCCTTTTAGAACAATTACCATAAAAACAATTTATTATGAGATCTTATAAAATACTTACCGTTATATTCTTTTTTCTTTTTTCTTTTTTGAAGAATACCTCAGGCCAGGTTGTGGATATTGGTATTTTTGAAAATCCATCAGGTAGTGGAACACTTGAAATAAGAGTTAGGCCAGATGTACTTTTCGTTGGTCCTTATTCGAATGTAGTGTTTACGATTCGCTGGTTAGATTCCTATGGGGTGTCTCTGCTCAATCCCACTTCAAGTTTTTTTATCATGAAGGATGGTGCTGAGGAAGTTAGCGGAATTTACAGATATCAGAAGTTTGCCCAAGCTACTGGTCAAACTATAAATTGGCCCGCTAATCAAGAAGTGGTTGTCATGACTATCAATAAGGATGGAAATGGGTTGGGGGCAGCCACTTTTGAATTGGTAAATGATTCTTGGACCAATAGCAATAATGGAGATCATTACGAGGAGTTATTGGGTGTTGATGTAACGGGAGCCATCTATGCTTCAGCAGTTTCCATTCTTTTACCTGTTGAATTATCTTCCTTCTATGCCAGGACATTAACCCATATTGCAGCTATCCAGATTTAAAGTACTGAAAATGAGAAGCTTCATTTTTAAATATAGCCGAGTGGGGTACTACGGATTTTTTACAGCTAAAAGGTTTCAATTTATAGTTTAGGCTTGTGTAGATTGATTTT
>JBBSBH010000070.1:0-11934 GCA_038251405.1 Chitinophagales bacterium | reverse complement strand
TGATACCTCAAATGTAGCTTAACCTCCCACTTTCTACCACTTTTTCCCACCGTTTATTTTTAAAAAACCACCGGAAATCTTCATCTCGGGTGGTGGCTATTCACAAATTAGTGAAACAGTATTCTCAACAAGATTATATTACATATCTTTATAATGTGAATATATAACAAATATATGTAATGGACAAGTAGCTGGGGGATAAATATTTAGATATTGAAAAAAGGATATATGTAAGGGGGGAGTAATGTGTAAAATGCCAGTTAAGTTTATATGCCTAAGGATACCTTCTCAAAAATCTTAAAGATTAGGTGGGAACTACTTATTACTTTAAGGTGCGCCAGAAAAAATGAAATGGATTTTGTGACGATTCATTTCTTGACTTTTTAAAAAGATACTTTGTCTTGAAAGCTTATCGATGCTTTTATAACCCAACTATCATCAAGATCTGAGATATTTCAGAAAGTCTACTTGATGTTCAAATATATTGTTAAATTTCCGACAATTATAAAAAGAGAAACTGAGTATTGAGTTGTCGGAATGAGGTTTTTGATTAAAGATTTCTTAAATACGGTTAAGAAATATATAAAGTCAAGCGGGGCATTTAAATAGTGCATTATTTTGCTTTTATATTCTGAAGGTATATTAAGACAGAATATAGAAAACTTTGAAAAACGGAACCAATTAAATTTTTCAAAATGAATTCTCGATTCTCCATTTTCACCTTTTCATGGTTATTTTTCTTTTCGAGTTGTCAAAATCTTACCAATTCTCATAAAGAGATTTTAGCTCAACGTATTGCCTCTGAATCTTGCAGTGAAATTAGCCAATTGAGTTCTGGAATTGTAAGTGGCCTAATTTCAGGTCTTGCAAATGTGGCTTCTAGTGGAAATATTTCGTCGGTCAACACTGGATCACTTGGTGAGATACCACCATATTGGTGTGATTGTTTTATTTATTATGTTTCCTCAGATCTTTCTGAAAATTTTTCCGAAAATGAATTAATTGATATTCAGCAAGACTATCTAAAGAAAATAATGGTCCTTCAAAAAATAATAGCGCTTAGGCAAGAAGATATGAAGAATTGTATAGCTGAAGGAACTGAACATATAGTGAATGATTATGACAAATTTGCCAAAGATCTTAACAAGAAATTCTAAATACATAATAGAAGGATTGTGCAAATCCGAGTAGTCACCCTAACGCCAGTATCAATTGACAGTATAATTTAATTTTCTAATATAATTTAACCCTTAACCTCTTTAAATTAACTCTAATGGAAAATCAATATCAACAACCCACACAAACACACACAGTAATTGTTAAAAGCACCAAAAGTGTTGGTGTAGCTATTTTGCTCTCATTTTTTTTCGGTCCATTTGGTATGTTATATTCTACCATCGCAGGAGGCCTGATTATGATGGTCGTCGATGGTCTAGCCTTCTTCTTAACAGCCGGGCTTGGATTATTCCTTACATTTCCTATTGGTATTGTCTGGGCTGCAGTTGCGGCGAGTAATTATAATAAAAACCTAGGCAGATAATCACTTTTAAATAATTGTAAAGCAATTATAGTACTATAATCTACTAATATCAGACATGAGACTCATTTGACAAAATTTTACGAAAAATCTGGAGCAAGGTCATTTTTTTAATTTCTACCTACTTTTACTTTGGCCCAGTTAATTATTTCGTAATTGATGTTCAATTTGGCTAACTATCCAATATAAATTTAACTTATTACCTCAATGAAAGAGATGATATTCAAGGGTTTTCCTTTTCTGATATTTACTTTATTATTTCAAGTAAGAAGTTCATCCCAACTATTCCCTGCCTTCCCTCGTGAAATAAAATATAAAGAAGGATTAGCTTATTTTGGTGATTCTCGGTTCACGGGAATGTTAGTAGATGAAAAAACTAATATGAGACTCGGTGAATTCCAAAATGGATATAAGAACGGAAATTTCATTGAACTATTTGATAATGGAAAAAAGAAATCTGAAGGAGTCTATTCGTACGGTGCAAACAATGGGCTACTTAGTCAATGGTATGAAAATGGAATTAAGAAATCTGAAACCGATTATACGGATGGTAAGGCAAATGGTTACCATAAGGTCTGGTATGAAACAGGATTGCAGGAATATGTAGGATCATACATAAATGGTTTACGAGAAGGTATATGCACTGAATTTTTCTCTTCCGGAAAGAAAAAACATGCAGCGAATTATCTCAGAGACAAGCTAAATGGTCAAGATACAGAGTGGTATGAAAGTGGTCAAAAAAAGATTGAATCTTCCATAGTCAATGAGCTGAAACAAGGTGAGTATAGATTGTGGTTCGAAAATGGACAACTTCAAGTAATATATAAATACAATCAGGGAAATATTGTTGATGGTAAATATTTGGTTTATACTGAATCAGGCGAAAAAGAAAAGGAAGAAACATATGTAAATGGTGTAAAAACCAAAGAAGGGAAATTTAAAGATGGAAATTTATACGAAAAACTTCTCGAATATTACAATGGGACTGAAAAGAAAAAAAGTGAAGGGATTTCAAAGAATGGATATAAAGATAGCCTGTGGACAGAATGGTATGATAACGGTCAAATTGAATCGGAATGTAATTATTTAGATGGCAAACGCTCTGGAAAATGCAGTGAATGGTATTCCAATGGTGATAAGAAAATTGAGGCCCTATATGAAACTGGGGAATTAAGTAAGATCTTATATGAAAATAAGGTTGATCCCGCCAATTCAATTAAATCTAAACTAAAATCGGGAAGTTTCTTATTTAGTGTGGGTAATTGCATGAATGATGAAACTTCATTTATTATGGTGGATATGCCCTTCAAGTCTAATTCCTTTAATGAAAGATTTAAATATAACATTATTCACGCACTAGAAACAAGATTTCACTATATAGCTGGAAGTGAAGTTCCAAATTATTACAAAAATCAACTCAGATACAGTATTGAAATTACACAACCTGAATATTCAACAGTATATGATGACGGTAACTCATCCACCACTTTTCTAATGGCAGCTCTTAATGTTCATGTTGCACCAGGCTATAGAGGTCAATCTGATTTTTCTATAACAATTAAAGATTTGATAAATAATAGAACTATTTCCTCTTCCTCCATGGGCCCACGCACAAATTTAATATACACCTCAAAGGAAGTGGCCTTTCAACAATCGCCTGAGTGTGTCAACTACGGAGTCATTCTTGAATTGTATAAAACATTTAAAGTTAAGGCTCAAATTATCAAAACCATTGATAAAAATAAAAAAGGAATCGTGAAGTCTATCCTCATAAATGTAGGCCAAAATTTAGGATTAAGTAATAAATATACTCTTCGTGTTTATAATGAGACTAATTTAACTCAATCCTTAGGTTTAATTGAAATTATTGAATCACAGCAATCAACAGCAATATGTAAAATCCTAATAGGCGGAGATTCTATTTCAGAATTATTAAACCAAGGAAAAACACTTTACGCAATACTCACAGAAAATCTAACTGACAAATGAAATACAATTATTTTACTAAAATTGAGAATAAATATGTTTTCAATGTATCACTGATTTTTTGGCATGTACTCATTCTTTGTGTATCATTAGCCATTATTGTCAGTTTAGGAGGACTCTTATGGAGCGTGGTTCCTGCTCAAAAAAAACAAATTGATAAGAAACCATATCCTCAAAAACAAGAGTATCCACAAGCCATCAAAGTAGACATTGCAGAATTACACCTCGAAGAAAAAAAGGATGAACCTCAAGTAGAAGCCCCCAGGCAACAAAAAACGACAACGTCAAATGAAAACAATGAAGACGCAAAGGGGATAGAAGAATACCAAATATCATTAAATAAACTAAAGGAACTAATTGCATCCAAGGCTTCTTGGGACGGTAGTGGCAAATGGTATTATCCTTATGGTGAGAGATACTGGCAGGTATATAAAGATGAGCAATATAGACAATGGGTGATTATAGAACCTGGAATAGAAGACAAATTGAACGCTGCTTACAAAGTTTCAAATGCCACTAATTATTCAGATAAGAAAAGTCTACTTGATGGTTACATAGAAGTGATCACCTTAGTCCATGCTGATAAAAGGGCAGATGGGATTACAAGGTTGATTAACAATGTAATCAATAATGTATCAACTAATAGAATTATGTGTCAATCGTTAACTAAGGTTATTACGAACTTATCGTCAAAGGCTGATAACTCTTATATCAGTATCCTTTCCAATTTCTATAAAAACAATCCAAAGGATGGAGTTCCGTTTATTGAATACATTTCAATAATCATTAATAAATTTAGTGATGAACAACAGAATACAATTATAGAAAGATTAACAAATAGCTATTACAATTACTTTAATCAGAATTTGACATATTTAAAAGAATCAACTGATTCATTCTTGCAACTTTTACCTGAAATAAATTCCGAAATACAAGCTAAAGCTTTATTACAATACTATAAAGTCTATGTTGCAAAAAATGTCGATCGGGAAAAGAAAATAGCCCAAATTGAAAATGAATACAAGGAATCAGTAAGTCAGATAGATATTGAATATACTTCTTCAGTTGCCAATGCAGAGCAAGAATATATGTCAAAACAATTGAAAAAAGCCGAACTCAAATTGAAATCTCTTAGTGGTATTGGTGGAGGAATTTTAGCGATAGTTCTAATCGGAACAATCCTCGTTTTTTTATCAATCCAACGAAGTGTTCGAAAGATTGAGGAGAAGATAACTTCGGTTGTTTAATTAAGGTTAAGATAATCAAAAGAAAATAATCGTTACAACATTTTAAGAGAACTTCTAAAAACCTATCATAAAAGTATGACATGTGAATTGAGGTTTGTATCTTGAAGATATGAAAAAAAAAAATCAGTCAGGACCTTAGTAAATTATTTAGGTGATGAACGAACAGCTAATGCTTCTTTAAAAGAAATAGGAAATAGCCATTGGACAAATTGGAATTCGGAGGCAAGAAATAGTTTAGGTTTTACCGGATTGCCGAGTGGAAGAAGAAGTTATGATGGAAGATTTAGCGATTTAGGAGATTATGCATTTTTCTGGTCCTCATCAGCAGACATCAACAGTTCAAATGCCTGGAGTAATCACTTGGCTAGCAGCTCAGTAAATTTTAGTATATATCAATATGAAAAAACAAATGGCTTTTGTGTAAGATGTATTAAAAATTGATAACGAATATTACATAAAGGTATCGCCATACCAATATGAATAATCAATCAACAAATGCAATTGATCAGAGTATCTTGTTTCTTCCAAACCATGTGCGTATTTCCATTTGGTTCCTGCAAAGCTCAAGATATCAATCCGTATGAATTGTTAAAGACTACACTGGAACATATACGGAAACTAAACTATCGAATCTGGAGAATTTGCTTCCTGGGAAGGAGGTGTAGTGCTCGGAGGCATAGATGAAAGAAAAAAGTAGCAATAAAGAAAGAAAGGTGATGATGATGGTGATAATGATTAACTTAGTTTATCATTTGTGCTATCCTATCAAAAGGGTGAAGATCAGTACACTAGGCAGATGATATTAAATGCTTATAGACAAGGCTATCGTTCGGAGGGATTTGATATCTATTGGAAAGAATATTTAAAGAATAAATCTAGAACATGCGATTAATTGTTTATATAGTGTTGATTAAATTATGTTGCATTCCTTTATTTGCTCAGGATGACCTACTCAATACGAGACAATATCTTCTATCTTTTAATAAGACTAAATTATCTTTGGGCATTGGCGGTGACATTGGCGGGAATAGTGTATTTCTTTATAAGGGAACTAAGCCAATGAAATCGGAGATTGTTGGCCCATTCTATTTTTCCGGAATTTTATTTTTTGACTTTCATTCACCTAAATCAATAATTGGATTGGCTCTAGCACCTAATTTTGATTGGCTAATGTTTACTTATGTTGGAACACATAGCGCTTCCTTCTCATACAACAATATTGATGTTCAGTACATTAAAATCCCACTCTACCTTAAAATGAAATTTGGGAAGAAATTTTCTGCAACAAATTTAGTATTTTTTGGTGGTGGATCATTCGATATACCCATTATGTATAAGGATTCAAATACTTTAACATTACAAATTAATCACAATGATAATGCTATACTGCAAAGTGGATTTTCCACAACGGCTGGCATTGCATTGCAACTTAATTTCAGAGGAAAAATGCGTGATCAAATGGCTTTCTCAGTGCAAGAAACAGGTACTAATGAAAAGGTATTTGATATTTTGTTTCCCAGAATTTGGATCTATGCAAAGGCTAGCCAAATGCTTTATAATTTATATAATGTAGATTATGGAGTTCCAATTTTCACAGATTATACTAATGAAGAACTAGATTTTAGGGATATTAGATTTTCACTTGGTTTTATGTATTTCTTGGGTGGAAAACGTCAGAATCGCGTTCAATAACCTGAACTATCCAGTATGGAGAGACACCTAAATATTATCAATTTAGCAAAGTGGAAAATGAGAAGGAAATGTTCAAAGAATACGCTAAAGTGTTTATTGACTTTAAGGTGTTTGTCATCATTATCGCATACCTGGTAGGATTGTATTTTAAACTATTTCACCTCATGTTTCTTTTTCCCGCTAAAAAGATAAGCAATACCAAAAGTTAATTTCAAATCTCTATAATCTATTTCTTCACTCCCTGCAATGTCTAATATATTTCCATTGCCTTGCGGATTAAATAAGCTTTTCATCAAACCTGATCCTTTAAAATAAATCCAAATTCTTGGAGGCACATTAGTACCAATAGCTGATTCTTCTCCTCTAATATTCAGTTGCCAAACAATAGAAGAAATCCAAGAATATGTATTTTGAATTGAATTAATATTTTTACTCACAAATCCATTGCCATTCATGCTTGAATAGGTAATAGGAATATTGTATGAACCACCCAACAAGAAAAGTAAATTGCTCCTTGAAAATTTTCCACCTATTTTAAACTTCAAAAATAATGGGATATGAATTTGCCTAAATCTTAAGGTCATTTGATTAGAAATGGAATCGCTAACAAATAATAAACCTTGATTGCTGGTTTCAACACCAGAAGTAAAACTTAATCTGGAATTTGGGGCGTCTAAATCGAAAATAAGAATGGCTGCAGCTAATAAAGTGTTTGTATCACGTTTTGCTTGGTATCCATATGGAAGAGCTCCATTAAAAATAGCGCCCCCCCCTTCAAGCCCTAATCCAAAGGATATCTTAGATTGTCTAAATGATATTAACTTTTGCTTCGTGTTGAGCAAATCAGCCTGCGCTTCTAAATTGAAGTAGCACATTAAAAAAAAGTATGGTATAATGCCGATTAATCGCATGATCGAGATTTTTCAGTTAAATATTCATTCCAATATATATCAAAGCCTTCCGAATTATAACCTAAAGCATGTGCATTTAACATAAATTGGTGTGTTAATAAACACCGTTTTCGTGAATTTAGATTAAACTCCTTAGATGTCCTTGCAGATGGAGAATCAACGATTTGCGCCATTAAAAAATATTGTTTTCCATTAATTTTATCACTATGCACATATTTCATTAATATAGAAAAACCAAGTTCTCTATTATTTTTTTTATTTGAAAGAATAAGGTTTTCAGCTTTTTGGACATCAATCCGTGTTTCTGCATTAAATGCTTCCGCTATACTCCCCTTACAATATAAAAGCTTGTCTTTTACTATACTATCATTGGGCCGGATTAAAAGACATTTAATATATGCTGAGATCGCATTATTATAGTCCTTCTGCGAAAAATATAGATTACCCAACTGAAGCGAACTCAAATATTCAATTTGATCTTTACATTCCTTAATTTTCGATGTGATCTTTTCTTTAAAAGAGAATGATAAGGTACTATAACTTCTTATGATGGATTCATATCTGGAGACAGCTTCTTCATAATTTCCCTTTTGAAATTCTAAGTCTGCCTGCTCGTATCTCTTTTGAAAAATAGAATCAAGATTCACTGTTAACAACTTTTTCTCCAATTTAGGAGATTTTATTTGGTTAAAAGGTCGTACCTCGAGATATTGAATGATAGCCTCTTCAACATTTCCACTATTGAGATTTTCTTCGGCCATGTTGATTTGCTGGGACGTACTGTAGATACTTTCTTCACTGCAATTTATACCAACGACAGATGCCGGGAATAGATTAGACTGGATGGATCTAATTTTATAGGTGTTTTCAAGGTTCGTTAATTCAATGAATTCTTCATACGCGAAGACTCCCGTTTTACTTGTTACTTTCTTTTTAAGAAAACAACCAAATTTATTGCCGTTCATTGTTTTACAGCTAGCTATGGTGAAATCTCTCTCATATTGAACTATGATCTTATATTTTTTAAGCATCCTTAAATAGAGTATTAATTCATCCAGACTCTTTTGGACTCCGGGAATATCATTGTCCACCAGAATAGATGGATCTGCACATTGACTAAGTAAATATTGGAAATCATCTTCAGAATAACCATTATTACAATAAGACTGAATAAAATTAATGTATTGATTTACCCTAATATCTGCCTCACCATTATTTGATGGCATTACCGCAGAAAGTGCATTCAGGAAAAATAAATGAATAAAAATTAGGAATATAATGTTCATTTCACTTTTAAAACTGTAATAGAATTTATCAATACTACCCAACCATATCCATTTACCGTTTTCATTAACTTCATTTCAATATTTATTTTCTTATCCGTTATATCCCAATAATCACATTGCGCTTCATCATCAAAATTATCGGAAGGTTTAGCGTATTTTTTAAGTTTACAATAGTATTGCCTGACAGTAATACTTCCTTTTAAGATTAACTGATCCCCTTCTTCTGTGCAAACTAATTTATTTGGTAGCAAAGGGTCTGTGATTTCATAATTAATAACAATTCGAGAGTTCTCTCCTCTAGCTTTGATTGACGCCAAATATGCCGCAACATTTCTAATGACCCCACTTTTTTGGTATTTCGATCTTTCCTCAACTGTCCCATTTGTAACAAAAAGTTTAGTCGTATTTTGAATATAGATAGCTTTGATCGCTGCTGATTTTTCATTAGTCCCTAATTCTGATATTGTCTCAAAGAAACTAGTTACCTTTTGCTGAGCTTTGTTAGCTAAATCTGCTAATTGATGATCAGCAGGTGCAGTTGGACATGGAGTTGAAATATTTTCAAAGGCTGATCGAGAAGGCTGGGCATAGAAATATTGCGTCAGCAATAGAAAAAATAAAAGAAGAGGCCAGTGCTTTTGATTTAGAGAAACCATAACTAGTTAGTTGTGTTATGATGCTCGATAACCTTGATATTCCAGATTTTGCCACTATTATCTTTCTCAGCTTCCATGATTTCAATTCTTTCTAATGTTCGAAACAATGCTATTTTATTCATATAATCCCTGGCAGGCATTGCAGGCTCCACTATAGTTTTATTAGAACCGTATTCTGTGACTGTTGCAGTTGAGGTAAAATATTTTGTAATAATGCCATCTATTTCAGCAAGTCGCTCCTCGTCACTTTTTGAATGATCTATAAGCGGTTGGAATGGATTATCAGAACCTAGATTTCCGGCAACGGCCGAACCACCAGTATCCGTCAGAGAAAGTTTAGTATCTGATACTATAAGTACATATATGTTTTCAGGATGTTTCTTACAAATCAATTCTTCCATTGCTTTTTTTAATGGCTGGGGCTTTGAATACACAGGTAAATCGTAAAGCGTTGGCTCAGGGCTATCTTCTGAATAGATCAAGCAAGATTCCTTATTCTTGAATAAAAATTGCTCAACAGATGCTTCACGAATTGTAGGTTCTAAAAGAAATGCATTAACAGTAGTGTCCTTGAAATACTGGGATAGCCAGTTTTTACTAAATTCAACCGTGTTTTCCCCCATACCCTCAAAATACCATGCATTTGTTGCTACCTCCTTATTAGAAATATCCAATCGACTTACTGCTATAGGCTTTAGTAATATGTCGAATTTATCTTCTCCACATTTGGTGGTAAAAGGTTCCGCGATAGAATAGAAGTAAGGAGGGTATTTTGTTTGATTATGTAAAGGTTTTTCAAAAACAAAAGTGATTGGAATAAATTCCTGTTGATTGTTACATGAAATCATGATTAATGTCAGTAAAATAAAATAAGCGATTTTCATATTATACTATTTGAGTTTCTTTGCAAGCAATAGCGATTCCTCTTTTAGCATTTTCATCCGGAGTTTTATTTATTACTTCTTGTATTTCATTATCCCAAATCACAGGATTATAATCCAGAAAAGTCAGATCCCCTATATTGACAATTTTAACATTTTTGGATTGTGATTCGACGTCTAAGTAGTTACCGACAAAGGGAATTGTTGATCTTTGATATATGGGTTTTGCACCATCATGGGTTCTAAGAAATTTTTTGAACTCAGGTTTACTAATTAGATAAAATCGTAAATGAGCTACAGCTTTTTCAGATCCAAGTATATGAAAAATAGCGCACAGCAAAGAAAAAGTTATCACAATTTTACCATTCACGGTACTAAAAATAGATATGCCAGGCGGAATCACTTTATTAAAAGTATAGATTTTCCATGCAGCAAGTGCGAAAATACATAGGATGAGAAACCATCGAAGGATCTTACCGTTTCTCTGATAGCTTTTCAATTGAGGAATTGATGCAGTAAGAATGGTTGCTTTTCTTCGATTAAAATCATCATCGTCCTCTCCTTTTTTCTTCGTCATACATTCCAGTTCCTTTCTAAAGATATCATTTTCAACTACAACATGATTCCAGTCTTTGACCCAGAATCCCTCAAAGAGAAACGGACATATAGCCAAAAAGAGGTCCGCAATAATCGACCCAATAACCAGGGCGAGACTAACCCCTGATCTAGCTAATATAGCTAAAGCTAAATATACATCCAATCCAATGGCTATGAACATTAAAATGTAAAATATAGGAATGGCCGGGGACAAAGACGAATACATAGATTTCGTTTTGTGATTCGAAAGCTTCAGGGTAGTTGTCTGAGGAACTAAAGTCCATGATAATCTATAGGGGGAGGATGGTTGAAAATTAGTGCCTGTAGGGTATGGCATAACTTAGTTGGTTTAAGGTGACTGAATGGAACTGCTAAAAGCTTTGGCTTTGTAGGCTTTGATCTTTTATTTTGGCTCCTCAGAGACTCAAAATATGACTTTATGGTCAATATCCAAATTTTTTCTGTCATTTTTCTCAAGGTAAGCCATTGCTTAAGAGTGCCACAAAGGTGAATGAGCTTAAGCTTTTTCTTTTACACCCTGGTCTCCTAATAGTTAAGCGTTTTATCAAACTTATTAAATTATAGTGCATTAAATGATGAAATGTTTGGTTTTCTCAGTTTTAGGACTATTTTCTGTTTAAAGTATCATGTATTTTTTCTCCCAAGCTTCTCCTTGCCCGAATTCCTCTAGTGTATAAAATCCGACAAAAGCATCTGTCATTCCGGCATATTGACCCCTCTTGGGTGCCTTTCATTCCAGCGCATGTTGACCTCCCTGAAAGAAAGCTTTGATTGCTTTAGCTTTCATTTGTCCTTAATCAAAAATTGATACGGCTGCAAAGACAATCAAAATGGAATAAGTAAATCTGATTTTAAACTTCAACTAAATGGATATTCAACCAAGGGTATAGCTCGCTAGCTTGGGCTGTCCCGGAATACGGTAAGGAAGTACCGAAAAACCACCAACTTCATTGAACCAATTTGTGTAAATTCCGAACCATTGTAATAAAAGGCTGACAGACCTTCCACACCTGCTTCCTCATGAAGCTTGACTACCCGCTGTACCATTTTCTCGTTGATGCCTAGGATAGAGCTAATCTGTGAGTAGGAATACCCATCATCTAGCAACAAAATGATGCTG
>JBBSBH010000069.1:0-13431 GCA_038251405.1 Chitinophagales bacterium | reverse complement strand
CATTAGAATTTCTATGCAAAATCTGAGGTATTGAAAATGAATTATTTATATTGATTTAAAATGGTAAGAAATAATTACATTTTCAAAACTCAGGGTTAACCTCGATAAATAGTTGGTTTTCAATTCAACTATTTCATCGACCGTTGGCAATTTTTGCTTCAGCTGCAAAAATTGGGTTTAACATAGGCTAGACCGAGTATAAAATTTCATTTGGTGATAGGTATGCTTGCATTTGTAGTATTTTCGCCATTTAAATACAATTTTTAGCCTTGAAGAATCCATCCAAAAAATTTGAAAAGAAGCCGGTACCTCAAAAAGTATTATTGAAAGATGGGGCTGAAGATATACGATTGAATAAGTATGTAGCACAATGTGGTATAGCCAGTCGAAGGGCAGCCGATGATTTGATTAAAAACGGAAAAGTATGGGTGAATGGAAATGTAGTGATGGAGCCCGGTGCAAGAATTAAAACTTCAGATAGGGTTACTTATCAGGGAAAATTACTCAAACCCGAACTGAATCTGATTTACCTTTTGATGAATAAACCGAAAGACACGATTACCACTTTAAATGATGAAAAAGGTAGAAAAACGGTAATGGATCTGGTAGAGAAAAAAATAACAGAGAGAGTATATCCAATAGGACGACTGGATAGAATGACTACCGGGCTTTTGCTTATTACCAACGACGGAGAATTAGCAAAAACGCTCAGTCATCCAAGCAGTGAAGTAAGAAAAGTATACGCTGTAGTCTTAGATAAAAACATTAGTATTCAGGATCTGGAGAAAATTGCACAAGGCCTGGATCTGGAAGACGGCAAAGCTGTAATTGATGGTATAAGCTATATAGATGGGATGAATGCAAACGAAGTAGGCATTACGCTGCATTCTGGTAAGAATAGGATCGTACGCAGGATATTTGAACATCTTGGCTACGATGTGGTAAAGCTGGATCGGGTATCCTATGCAGGGTTGAATAAGAAAGACCTTCCCCGTGGGCATTTTCGTCACCTTACCGAAAAGGAAATTACGCTGTTAAAACATTTTGGAAATCGTAAAAAAAATGCGCCCAAGCCAGATTTAGCCTTACCTAAAAAAAGTCGTCAGGAAAAGATAAATAATTTGGAAAAGCCCACCAACAGCAAACCAGGAGGATTCAAGATGAAAAATAAAATTGATTCTAAACCGAAATCGAAATTGACTTCTGGTAAGAAAACAAGGCCAGCCAAGTAGTTCAACAAAGCAATATTTGACTAAAAATTCCATTAAGCCGTCATTTTGTCAGGTAAAACCTCAGTGGCATAACCTTTGACCATCCCAAACTGAGCCATTGAATTACCCTGGTCTTAATTAATCTAAATAAGTAAATATCATGAGTGAAAAAGGAAATATTGCTGTACAGGCCGAAAATATTTTTCCAATTATAAAGAAATTTCTCTACTCTGATCAGGAGATATTTTTAAGAGAATTAGTATCCAATGCGATAGATGCCACCTCAAAACTTCAGACCCTGTCATCCAAAGGAATTGCTAAGGGTGAGTTGGGAGATCTTACAATAGATATTCTTGTGGATGAAGAGAAAAAGACAGTAACTATCCGTGACAGGGGTGTAGGCCTCAGTGCCGACGAAGCCCGGAAATACCTTAACCAGGTTGCCCTATCATCGGCTCAGGAATTTATCGAAAAATTTAAAGGCGAGACCAATATCATCGGCCATTTTGGATTAGGTTTTTACTCTGCCTTTATGGTGGCAGACAAAGTGGAAGTATTAAGTAAATCATTTGAACAAGATGAAAAAGCAATTCTCTGGACTTGCGATGGTAGTCCATCATATACTCTTGACGAAGTCGAGAAACCTGACAGAGGTACAGACATTATACTCCATATTTCGGAAGACAGCAAGGAGTACGGTGAAAAAAATAAAATAGAAGACCTGCTCAAAAAGTATTGTCGCTTTTTACCATTTCCCATTCGATTAGGCAAGCGTACAGAGTATGATTGGGAAGGCGAAGGTGATGACCGTAAAGAAATCAAAACGGAAGTTGATAATATTATTAATGAGTCACACCCTATTTGGAAGAAAAATCCGGCTGAACTGACGGAGGAAGACTATAAAAAGTTTTACAGTGATTTATATTTATTCAGTCCACCACCTTTGTTTTGGATTCATTTAAATATTGATTATCCATTTAATCTAACGGGTATTCTATATTTTCCAAAGGTGACTTCTGCCATGGATTGGCAAAAGAATAAAATCCAATTGTATAGCAATCAAGTCTATGTTACGGATGAAGTGAAAGACATAGTACCGGATTTTCTGATGATGTTGCATGGGGTGATTGACTCTCCGGATATTCCTTTAAATGTATCACGAAGTGCCTTGCAGAGTGACAGGCAAGTGAAGAAAATTACAAATTACATTAGTAAAAAAGTGGCCGAAAAGCTAGAAGATTTATTTAAAAATGATCGCGCAGGCTACGAATCAAAATGGCAAGACATTGGTCCATTTGTAAAATACGGGTTGATTACCGATGATAAATTTTATGAAAAAGCGTATGCGATCACTTTAGTAAAATCCACCGATGACAGTTACAGTACCCTGGAGTCTTATCGGGAGAAGATCAAAAGCAACCAGACCAATAAAAATGGAGATGTGATCTACCTATACACTCATGCGCAGGCTTTGCATCATGCTCAGATTGATGCCGCAAAAGATCGTGGGTATGATGTTTTAGTATTGGATCAACCGATCGACAACCATTTTATGCAACACCTGGAAACCAAAATTGAAAAAACTCATTTTGCCCGTGTTGACTCAGATACCCTGGACAAACTCATTGAAAAGGATGAAAAAATAGACCTGGTACTCTCCAAAGAGGAAGAAGAAAGCATAAAAAAGATCTTCGAAGGATTTGTTGCTGGCTCCATGAATAGAGTAGAAGTAAAACCATTGGCTACTACGGATGCACCGGTAATTATTACTAAACCAGAATTTCTACGGAGAATGAAAGAAATGCAAATGATGCAGGGTATGGGTGCTGATATGTTTCCAGATTCTTACCAGGTAATTGTCAATGGAAACCATCCCGCTATAGCAGATAAACTAATCAAAGCTGATGATGATCGTAAGAAAGAAATGGCAACGCAACTTTATAGATTAGCATTATTACAACAGGGTATGCTTACGGGCCCGGAATTGGCTGATTTTGTGAAGAAGAGTGTGGAGCGGGTGTAAGGTCTTTGATCAGCTAACTAGATTTAATACATTTGTTTTAGTGTGGTCCTTCGGCGAAAAATTATTGAGTTGATCACCTTATTTCATTCGGGTTGATCCAGTTTTTTCTTTGGCAGCTCTTGAGTTTCTTATATCTTTTATTATGATATCAGCATCCCGATCATCATCCCAAACTCCCGTCAAGCTATCTACGTTTTCTTTATTTCCTGGGAGTGTATTGATTGATTCAGTCAACTTAATGATGAGTTTTTTCTTAGCATCATCGTTTAGCTTTATCAAAGCTAGAATAGTCGTATCAGATTCATAGGAGGTTAACCTCGATAAATAGTTGGTTTTCAATTCAACTATTTCATCGACCGTTGGCAATTTTTGCTTCAGCTGCAAAAATTGGGTTTAAGAGGGGGTAACACTTCAGATATGCTTCAAAAATTACTGAAACAGGATATTATCTGTATCAATGAAATTATCCTTTCAGAACTTATTCCTGTATTAAAAATTAGAAATCAAATAGAAATCATTGATAGTATGAGGTCATTGCCCTGTATTTCATATTCAATTTTTTGGGAGGGCATCAAAGCCTTACAAATAGTGAATCTCAAAAATGGAATTAACAAAGTAGGCTTGCCTGACATTATGATTTCTCAACATTGCATGGACGCTAATTTGGAACTATGGAGCCTCGACAAACACTTTCAATTAATGAGTAAATATTTATCACTTAAAGTATTTTATCCTTAATCATCCGTGTATAAATTTCATTGTTCAACCTGATCGCAATTCATGCATAACTAGCAATTATTCTTTCATAAAAAATAAAGCCTCCAGGTAGTTAATGAAATGTGCCTAATTCGATTATCTTTAAAAACAAAATATAATAGAACATGATGTTGAAATTTCTGCTTTTCAGTGCCGTTGTGTACTTAGGTTTCAGTCAATGGCTTCATAAGGAATCAATTAGCTTCAAAGAAGAATTTGATCATGAACAATCACCTTATTTTAGGTATGGCTCCACCGGAACGCAAGCTGATTTTAAATATAAGATGGGGATTTCTTCTCCTACAGAAGCTGGTACTAAAATACTTTCTTTCAAGATAGATCCTGAAGAAAAACCAGGCGCCGGAAAAGGACCTGAAATAATCTCGCTTGAAGAAACTCATTTTGGTCATTATGCTGCCCGGCTAAAAGTACCTGATGTAAAAGAAATACAACCTAATGTGGGTGCAGTAGTCGGGTATTTTACCTATAATGTGGATAAAAACTCCCATTTAAGTGAAATTGATTTTGAATGGCTTATAGCAGATCCCAGAATTATTTATATCGGTACCTGGACTGGGAACAAAGACACACTACAACGAATAGGGCGTACCATTAATTTGGCTGAAGGCAAGATACTAAGTACTATTTCCAAAATTGGCTATGCAGGGAAACCAACAGACTTCACAGGAGCACAAAATCAACCAGAGCAAGTACCTGTCATTTCAAATTACGATGCTTCTCAACAGTTTTATACCTATGGGTTTGACTGGAAAGCGGATGCCATGAGATGGTGGATGATTCACCCGGTTACTAATGATACGCTGGTCTTATGGGATTATAAAGGTTCTATGTTAGGCATTCCACAGCAACCATCTTACTATCGAATGAATTTTTGGCATACAAACAATTGGGCGGTAGAAACAAACCCTAATTCTATTGAAAAGCCTTTGAAACCCTACGAACTCGAGGTAGATTGGATGGCTTTTAGAAAGGATTGAAATGGGTGTTTCAAAAGCTACTTTCAAAATTTTAATTTTTTATTCTAAGGCATGTATCCCATATTATGGCTGTTATTTCAAATTTATAATTTAGAATTTGCCTTGTTATTCTAAAGTAGATCTACTCCTTTTCTGATCAGTACCATGGAATCTGTTTTTGGGCGAAAATAGTGGATTTGAGAAACGCATGCCAATACATCCAAGTCCGATGCGTGATACTTCTAGTCCCTGAGTCCCAAACCTTTTAGTTTGCTTGAATTATATTTTTCTGTTACTGATTAAAAGAATCATTTGTCAAAATTACCAACACCCCAGATTTATTAAAATAGAAAGTAACCGTATTCTTACGAAAATCAAACTAATTTAAAATTTCTAAAATCCTTTATATTTATTATCCATCTTTTATGAACCCATTCAATAATTGAGCATCAGAGGTATTTCTTCGCATTGTTTGTGTAATTTTGAAGCTCCTTATTTTTAATAGATTATGAAGTATACCACTCAAATACATGTAATGCCCCATAAAGTTCTTTTAGACCCGCAAGGCAAGACAGTGACTAAAAACCTGAAACGTATGGGCTTAGAAGCTTGCTCAGAGGTACGTATTGGCAAAAACATCCAAATGGAAGTAGAAGCTATGGACAAACCTTCGGCTGAAAAAATAGTGAAAGAAGCCTGTGAAAGACTCCTCACCAATCCCATTATGGAATATTTTGAATTTTCTCTTACAGAAAAAAACTAAATGCTTTATCTGGTACCGACACCCATTGGGAATCTGGATGATATCACCTACCGGGCGGTCAAAATACTTGGTGAGGTAGATTATATTCTGGCTGAAGACACTCGTACTGCACAATCTTTATTACAACATTATGGTCTAAAAAAAGAGACAAGATCTTATCATGACCATAATGAGCATGGCAGATTGCCTGGTATTTTGGAAGATTTAAAATCGGGTAAAAATATTGCACTGGTAAGCGAAGCCGGGATGCCGGGCATTTCTGATCCGGGGTTTTTGATAGTACGCGCTTGCAGGAAAGAAAGTGTTCCATTGACTGTTTTGCCAGGTGCTTGTGCTTTGATAAATGCGATCGTTGCTTCGGGAATTCCTACGGAACCATTCCATTTTGAAGGATTTTTGCCTCACAAGAAAGGCCGTCAAACCAGGCTAAAGTATCTTGCTTCGCTGGAAAATACATTTGTTTTGTATGAATCTCCACACCGAATCATCAAATGCTTTGACGAGCTTTTGGAACACTGTGGGCCTGAAAGATATATTGCTGCTTGCCGGGAACTCACTAAAAAATTTGAAGAGGTTAAGACGGGTAGTGTAACAGAAGTAAAAGAATACTTTGAACAAGAAGGTGTGGTTAAAGGCGAGTTTGTAGTTGTAGTAAGTGGTAAATAAAAAGTAAATTAGTAAGCATGAAATATTACCTGATTCTGTTTTGCGGTTTTTTGCTTTTAACTTCTTTTTTAATAAAGAATAAGTATAAGACCTTTAAGAAATTGTATGCATTAGAAGGTACATGGGTCACGAATGCTAAGAAGGGTGTTATTGGAGAAACCTGGCATAAGGTCAATAGGAAATATATGCAAAGTCAAGGCTTTTTTATCAATGAAAGAGATACCATTACTACTGAACGGGTGGCTTTAAAAAACAGTAAAGATGCCATCTATTATACCTCGACAGTAGAGGATCAAAATGATAGTAAACCTATAGATTTTAAATTGACATCTGCCAATAAAAATGTATTTGTTTTTGAAAACCCTGGGCACGATTTTCCCAAAAGAATTATCTATGACTTAATTAGTAAAGATTCTCTGCACGCCTATGTAGATGCTGGTGCCGGTATTACTAAAGGGAGAGTAGATTTTTTTTATAAAAAAGTAAAGCGATAAATATTTCAATCTTTTTTTGGAAATTTTATCATTCAATTTGAAATCGCACCTGATAGGTTGTGAATATTATTAAAAAAATTCTATGTATTCTATGTGCCTATGTGGCAAACTTATTTTACTTCTATCACTTTACCTGAGTTCACACCTCCAATTGGCATATTAAGAGGCATTTGATTGGGCATTTGCATGGGAGTGGATTCCACTTTAAATACATAATATTTGGTATCTCCTTGCCATGGAAATTTAAAATATCTCTCTTTATAATGCAATTCCATTCTATCACCTGAAGCCGAAGCCTTCATGATTTTCTCGGCCACCTCTTTATTTTGAACCGAAAAATTCCACACATTAGGCGTTACTGATCCCATATTATTATTTGAAGGCATCATCATGGTATTAAGCTCCCCTTCATACGTTTTGAAAATCACTCCTTTCTTGCTTAATTTGATTACCTGACCTGCTCGCATACCCTCACTATAGGGTACGAATGTGAAAAAAGAAGCAGTGGCCACAGCTATCACCACTAACGCAACTCCTATTCTGATCAACCATTTTTTAAAAGTCTTCATTACTACTGATTTTTATACGGAGATAACAATCGATAGTGCATATATAGTTCATTTTCAGGAAGTTTTATAGACAAAGGGTTAACTCCTTCCCTGAACATGCCTTTCCGACGGCAGTCCTGAAAACATTGCTGGTAATTTTTTATCTTGCGTAATATGAGACCGCAATATATTATAATTGGAATCTTACTTTTTCCATTGCTTTCAAAAGGGCAGGGAGATTTGGAAATTCAAGTATATGCCTCAAGTATCACTCCACAAAATGTCACTCTGGCTGAATGGCACCAGAATTTTACATTCAATGGGTCTACGTATCTTACCAATCCAAGATCTGCTAGATTTGTAAACGAATCTATAGAAATCACCCATGGTTTTGGTCGCGATTTTGAGCTGGGATTTTATATATTTTCAGCTTTTTCTCCAGATGGCAAATACATTTATTTCGGCAATCACATACGGCCCAGGATTACTATCCCAGAATCCTGGGGGTGGAAATTGGGGGCTTCATTATCGTTAGAGTTGGGATTTATCAAGCCTGATCCAAATGGAAAATACGTAATGGATGGGGAGCTCAGACCCATTTTGGACAAAACTACGGGGAACTTTTATTTTTCATTCAATCCAAATATAGGTTTTGTGCTGACGGGTAGTGATAAATTTTTCGAAATTGCACCGCAGTTAAAATCTGTATATAATATCAAGCAAAAATTTGGTTTGGGCTTTGAGTATTACAGTGCTTTAGGTACTTTTTCTAAAATAGCTCCGCTGAAATTACAGGAACATTTACTAGGCCCTATTTTTGATCTTTATACAAGCCCAAAATGGGAGCTTCAGACAGGCTTTTTGTTTGGACTTACTCCTGGCAGCAATCAACAGATATTTAAATTATTGATCGGAAGAAGATTGTAATAGAAATACATCATTTAATTAGAAGTGCGCGGAGATCCGGCAAAAAATCTCCCTATCTTTCCACTCGTGTACGATCATCATCAACTCCGGGATACTATAGCTGCATTAGCCACTGCGCCAGGCCTTGCTGCTATCGCTGTGATACGTGTTTCGGGAAAAGACGCATTTGAAATAGTAAATCATTGTTTCAAAGGAAAATCGCCAAATGAAGTCCCTAGTCATACTGTACATCTTGGTTACATTATGGATGAAAACAATGAAGTCATAGACCAGGTATTGATCACCGTATTTAAAGGACCGCACTCCTATACCGGAGAAGATACGATCGAGATCAGTAGTCACGGAAGCACCTTTATCCAACAGGCCATCCTGAACAGACTAGTGCAGGCAGGAGCTCGCGCGGCGGGCAAAGGGGAGTTTACTTTTCGAGCTTTTATGAATGGCAAGATGGATATAACACAAGCAGAAGGTGTAGCAGATATTATCGCCGCCGAATCAAAAGCCGAAGCTACCATGGCTTTAAATCAATTGAGGGGTGGCATTACAAAAGAGATAGCTATACTAAGGGAGCAACTCATTCACTTTGCCAGCATGCTCGAACTGGAGTTGGATTTTGGGGAAGAAGATGTAGAATTTGCAGACAGATCCTCTCTATTAAACCTACTCGAAAAAGCCCAGTCCCGCATTCGTATTTTGATCGATTCGTTTAAATTGGGGAATGCTATCAAACAAGGAGTCACCACCGTAATCGCTGGTAGGCCTAATGCCGGCAAGAGCACACTGCTCAATGTTTTATTACAGGAAGAACGCGCCATAGTATCCGAGATTCCAGGTACCACCAGAGATACTATTGAAGAAGTTTTACACATAGAAGGTATTCCGTTCAGGCTGGTAGACACAGCTGGAATTCGTGAAGCGCAAGATCAGATAGAAGCCATAGGCGTACAGCGCACCCACGATAAGATAAAGCAATCATCCATACTACTATATGTGCTCGATATCACCGAAATGTCACCTGCCGATGTGCAAAAAGATCTCGAAAAACTGCGGCACGACGATCTTGAAATCATACTCGTCCTCAATAAAATGGATCTCAACCCTTATGCACATCCGGAGGATTACATCATGCCCGGCATAGAGAAAAAAGATATCATACCTACCTCCGCCCGCAATAATATGAATATCGTGTATCTCAAAGAAAGATTGCTCCAGTCGATACTACGCGACAATACTTTACTTCAGCAAAACATTATCACTAATAGCCGACATGTTGATTGCCTGCAAAAAGTACAGACCTGCCTCGATGCCGCACGAATAAATACTGCGAATAAAACGGGACATGAACTGATAGCAATGGACATACGACAGGCTCTGCATTACCTGGGTCTGATCACGGGTGAGATAGCGGTGGATGATTTATTGGAGAGTATATTTAGTAAGTTTTGTATCGGAAAGTGAAGTTTTGAATTGAGTTTTTACTTAAAGTTTAAAGAGTGCGTACAAATAGACTATAGCAAAAACTGCACTTCGGAAAGTTCACGCCCTATTTGCCGTACACCTTGCAAAATGCGCTCTGTTTGGGTAATGGATGGCTTTTTAATGCCTTTGATATATTGAGACAAAAGGCTTTGATTCATGCCTATACGCTCACTCAATGCTTTTGCATTAATCACTTTATAAAAGTCGAAGAAACTTTCAAGATCATATTCAAATTGAATTTCTTCCATGCTATAAACAAAGCCTTTATCTTCAAAGGAAAGGGTTACAGCTTCCAAAATATTTATTTTGAGTTCTTTAAAGTTTTCGGCTTCGGTGGCAATGAAACGAGTATTTACCAACGCATTAGCACTATAACCTGTATTTTCTTTAATTACTGTTATTTTAATTTTTGGTTTTTTCATCTTTTTGTTGTTTTAATATCTGCTTGCTTCAAAATAGCACGTAACAGACCTTTTTTAACTTCTTTACCTGAATGGAATGGCACAGTTAATTGCCCCGACTTTGAAGGGTGCTTCATAATGACATGACTTCCCTTTTGCCTTATTTCAAACCAGCCATTTTTAGTAAGTAGCTTAAACCGAAATTTTGCATTAGAATTTCTATGCAAAATCTGAGGTGTTGAAAATGAATTATTTATATTGAATTAAAATGGTAAGAAATAATTACATTTTCAAAACTCATGGTTAACCTGGATAAATAGTTGGTTTTCAATTCAACTATTACATCGACCGTTGGCAATTTTTGCTTCAACTGCAAAAATTGGGTTAAAAAGGTCTTTGTACTTCATTACTATAAAGGTAATATATTTATTACTTATTACGAGCACTTATAATTAAAAAAAGCATAGTGGAATACACTCAAACGGGAGAGAATCAAGGGTCTGATTTAGCTGACTATTTAATAAAGTTTGAGTAAAAAGATTTGCAATACCTGTCCGATACCGCCATATCACTTCCAGTCGTTCAAACATTTGTTGAGATGAAAGCCTTTGAACTGTCAGAACACGTTTACAATTTCAGTATGCTCGAGTAACCAATGCCCTAAGGCTACGTGACCATCATCAAGCTTATGCCTTATGTATTCCCCAAAATGGAATCTATAGACCACGACAACCCACTTGAAGGCTTTATGTCTTGAAAAGAATGAAGTTCCTTAATGATTTAGGTTAGAAATAATTTTGACATGGCCAAACCTTATACATTCCCAACAAAAATCGAAGAATTAAAAGCCATCAGAATCACCAGGCTTAAACAAGATGGATATTTAGATCCAGATAGAAACTTGACAGGATCTTTGAATTGGACTTGCAATGGAGAGCCTTCAGGAAGCATTACTATTTCCACTTACATGACAAATCCTAAACCTTACTTTGAAGTAAGTTATCGTATCAATCAGATACCTATCCGATATAAAATTCCCTTAGTCTCAATTCCTTCCAATTTGGGGAAAGGAATAATCTGGTATTTTATTTGCCCAAAGACGCAAAAAAGATGCAGAAAACTTCATTTGGTTGGGTCTTATTTCTATCATCGAACGGCTTTTAATTGCCTTTATGAAAAACAGACTTAAATAAGAAAACAAGAGACTTCTATACCTCATTTGATATATTGACTCTGAATGATAAAATAAGAGATTTGGAAAGTAAGAAGCACTTTAAAAGGCATTATAGAAACAAGCCGACCAAAAAAATTGAAAAAATTGAAGCTAAGATGGAAAAAGGAATTAGTAATTTTAGGTTACACAAATTAGTATAATTAGTTCTTCCCTTGACTTTTGAATTCCCGCTTTGTAATTGGTACTAAATCGCCTGCATTATCCGGGTTCGCACTAATTCTAAGAAGCCATCTATAAACATTTTGAGAACCGCCTAATCCACCTGGTTCAGTAACAACATAAGCTTGTAAAAATTCCCAACCAATATTTGACATATAATTCATTGCATCCACCATAGAATTAAATGTAATAGGCTTGCCTTTGTCATCTACCATTTTATTATTAAACCACGGATTGTTTCCCTGTCCATGATCAATGATAACATTCAGCTTATTTGATAATATCTTACCTGTACCAACAATTTCTGCATAGAGGTAAGTAGAACTTGAATCTTGTGAATAAGAGAGGAATGGAAATAGCAAAACAATAATCAATAGTCTCATAGCATCTATTTTACATAAGCTATATTTCAAAACCCATGCCAATTATCTGCCAATTTTTAAATAATTCAGCCAACAATTTTGAAAATCAGATCACATTTTATATTTTTAATGCTTTTACTTTAAATTTCTAGCTATGAAACATCAAAGAATACTTTTTACTTTCTTGCTTTTTGAATATGCTTACTGATATTTGATACTTATATCTGAAAATGAAATGTCCTCTCCAATATTAACTCTAATATCTCTTCTAGAGTTTGATTCTGAAATATATACAGAATATTGGGTAAACAAAAAAGATGAATAAAATAACAATTGAAACCCGAATACAATTTTAAGCTTAATATATCAGATTTAATTAATTGCCAAAACAAAAATTGCAAGGATCAGATCTAAGCTGCTTGGCTTCATTAGATGGCAACCTTCTGATCTCCGCTTTACAAGAGTTTAATCCTCGACAATATTCAGATTGAGATTTATAATCTTTATGATATGACTTTGAATACTTACCCATACAAATCAAATAATATTCCTGCGTGTGGATCTCGCCTTTAATGAAGGGGCTTATTAAAAACAATAAGGTAACAACTGTTCTAATTAGCATTTGGCGAAAGTTGAATACTTAAAGATAATAAAATTCTCACTTTACTTACTTATTATATCTACACAAATATTAAATTGATATTTATGCTCCGAAAGCTTTCGTAGATGAGTTCTCCCTGTTATATTTTAATTCCGTAATCTAGGGTCTAATGTATATGCTTTTTTATAGTAAGACTTAGCTAATTCAACATCCCCTTTTTTATCATATATATCTCCTAAATTATAATAAGCTAAAGCGTAATCGGGGTCAATTGCTATTGCTTTTTTACAGTAAGATATTGCTAATTCAACATCCCCTTTTTTATCATATATATATCCTAAATTATTATAAGCTGAAGCGTAATCGGGGTCAATTGCTATTGCTTTTTTATAGTAAGATATTGCTAATTCAACATCCCCTTTTTTATAATATATATTTCCTAAATTAATATAAGAATCTGCGTCATCGGGATCAATTGCTATTGCTTTCTTATAATAAGATATTGCTACTTCAACATCCCCCTTTTTAGCATACACAACTCCTAAATTATAATAAGCTAAAGCGTAATCGGGGTCAATTGCTATTGCTTTTTTATAGTAAGATATTGCTAATTCAATATCCCCTTTTTTATCATATATATCTCCTAAATTAGTATAAGCTGAAGCGTAATCGGGGTCAATTGCTATTGCTTTTTTATAATAAGATATTGCTAATTCAACATCCCCCTTTTTAGCATACATAACTCCTAAATTATAATAAGCTGAAGCGTAATCGGGGTCAATTGCTATTGCTTTTTTATAGTAAGATATTGCTAATTCAACATCCCCTTT
>JBBSBH010000068.1:0-13767 GCA_038251405.1 Chitinophagales bacterium | reverse complement strand
AGTTCTTTTCAGTCTGGGAATAGACTCATGCATTACATAAGACTGACTGGGGTGAAGCCTTACGTAGTTTTGATGATAATCTTCAGCCATCCAAAATTTTTCGAAAGGAACAACTTGCACCGCTATAGGTCGGCCATATTTTTTTGAAGCAGTCAGCTCAGCAATTTGCTTTTCTGCCATGCCTTTTTCAGATTCATTTTGATAGAATATAATGGACCGATAGGAATCGCCATGGTCAGGGCCCTGGCCTTGTACCTGGGTAGGATCTATAGATGCTAAATACACTTTTACCAGGCTGGAATAGGTCACGATGGCAGGATCATAATATACCTCAATTGATTCTGCGTGGCCTGTCTGTTCGCCTCCAACCTCTTCATAACTAGGGTTACTGGTATGTCCTCCGGAATATCCGGATATTACTTCTGAAACTCCTATAACACTTTCAAACACGGCTTCCTCACACCAGAAACAGCCGCCTGCAAAATAAGCTTTTGAAAACTTTGTCAGGTCAATTTGTGCATTCTTTGAGTCATCGGCAACAGTACTGGCTGAATTGTTTTTATTGAGGCTGCAAAAAGAGCTTCCCGCTAATACCAAAATAAACAAAGCGAAGAACGATATTTTTTTCATACTATATTTCATTAATATTTCACAAAATTGTAATTGATTTATCTCAAAATTATCACAACTTTAGGAAACAAAATGGAGATAATTACCTCAGGCTTTTTATGATCTCAACATTTTCCAATAAAGCCTGTTTATAAACGATTTTATCCACCTTGTCAGAATCGATGCATTTATTGATATGCAGGTTACCGATCATCCCGGAAGCACCTAAAATCAAAACATTCATTATATAATATACGAAGATAAATGAATTACCGTTTTTTGACCTTTATATTCTGGTGGAAATTCTAGTATGTTTCAAGGAAAAACCTATATTTGCAGCCGCTTTGATTAGGGAATGCTGAAACCTGATCAATTAAATAGCACGGGAAGTAGTTCAGCCCGGTAGAATGCCTGCTTTGGGAGCAGGAGGCCGCAGGTTCGAATCCTGTCTTCCCGACTGAAAATCAAAGAGTTACGAAAGATGTTTTCGTAACTCTTTTTTATTTGAGTGGAAAAGGGTTAAGACGAAACGTAGCTTGTCATCATGCTGATTGAAGCCTCAGCATCCTGTCTTTCCGACTTGATAGGGCACATGAAAATACGCCTTTCTTTGTAAAACTAGGGATCAGAAAGCAAAATGAAATTTTTCACCCATTTTCTTTATTCGGTAAGTAAACAAAGATATTTTGTCGGTCAAAGAAGACTTACAGCCGGTCCTGAGAAATATCCTTTAAAATATAAAGAATCTTATCTAAACGGTTATACAATATTTTTACAACTTTAGTGAATACAAGTGCCATAAACAAGTGGTCAAATATATTGATCAGATTTTATGGGTAAAGGACTTTCCTTTGTAGATCCATCCTGAAGGAGTTCAATGATTGCTAGATTAATTTGAATCATCGCTTTAGTAGCCCAGACTTTTTCACTTAACTTTATATATTCATCATCTTCGCGGATACCTCCTTGAATCAGAAAAGGGTTGTCTGATTTCTCAGATTTAATGCTAGCAAAAACATGACTTGAGGATAGGTGAATAAAGGCATTGCCAGCCTTGTATATTTTCTTAGCCCATGCATATTTTGGAATCAAATTGATCAATTGATTTACTAAGTAACCGTCATTCATTAACCGATTGTTTCGGTCTTTGATTTTATCAATCCTTTCACCATTAAAGACTTTCATTGCAAACTTATCTATGTCATCGGTTTGAAATGCAGCAAATAATCTCAGTAGTGTATCTAGATTAACTCTTACAAGAGGTGCGGCAGCTATAAAATTATTGTCATTGACTTGGCTGATAAAGCCTCTATTTATATTTAATGTTCGATTTAAAATTGATAAACAATATAAATCAAAGGTATAATATTGTTCTCTTTGAGGTAAATCTAAAGTCTCAAGAATTTTTTTTCCTGCATTGATTAATTGAGACTTGTAAGTTTGTAACCTTAATAATTCTTGAGAAAGGTCAGAAGTAGAAAAAGATACTTCCATAATGAGATTTGATTTAAGTCTTGAATAAAAAATAAAAATAAGCTAATATTTAAATTCACAATTGGCTTTAAATTTATAAAAGTAAAGTTGCCCCTAGAAGCAGTAATGCTTGAAAGAAAATTAAAGAATTTATCAAAGGCACGACTGGTTACTTTCATTGAAAAATATAAGAAAGGTTCGAATGATGACGAAGCGTAGCTTGTCATCATGCTGATCGAAGCATCAGCATCCTGTCTTCCCGACTTAAAAGGGTGCATGAAAATGTGCCCTTTTTTTGTATAATCAGGATTTAGATATATATATGAAATATTATACTTATGATTCTTTTGGATGTATAGGATGCATATTTTTCTTTAATGCAGCCTTTAATTCTGGCTAGTAATGATCTTAATCAACCCTTAGATTGATTATGATCAGACCAACTAATTACACTTGAAAGGTAAATTGTGGCTTACAAAAAACACGAATTCCATGCTTGGAGAATTAAATAGTGATCAGATAAAGAATGTGCTGAGTAGCCAGGTATTGGGTAGAATGGCCTGTACGGATGGAACGACTCCATATATTACTCCGGTGACTTATACCTACGATGGCGAGTATATCTATGGTCAGACAAATGAGGGAAAGAAATTAGATATATTGAGAAAGAATCCCACAGTTTGCTTCGAAGTAGATATGATGACTGATATGCGCAACTGGAAAAGTGTGATTATAAATGGGAAATTTCAGGAATTGCAAGGTGAAGATTCCCGGAAAGCGCACGATATTTTATTCGGTAAAATTTTCCAATTGATGACCAGCAGTAGCATTCATTCCCATGAGCATGAAATAGCCGGGACTATTGATGATGCAAACCGGGAGAAGTTTACCATGTATCGAATTAAAATAGAAGAAATGACGGGAAGATTTGAATCTCAACCTTAAAAGCTTGTGCGGAGACTTGAGAATCGAAATTTTGTATTCAGGGAGTACAAATAATGTTAATCGTTTTGGTATAGTCCAAAATATTATTTCTATGCTTGAGTTTTTTCAAATCTGCCATAGAACTAAAATCTGAAAAATAGGAGATTTTATACCCTAAATTTGAAACAAGGTCATATAGTTCTAATTTTGCTTCTTTTGACGCTTTTCCAAAGCTTTCAGCCACCAGGGTTGGTTTATATTTGACGAGTAAATCCGAAATGGATTTAATGATTTCTTTATCATACCCTTCTGTATCAATCTTAATAAAGGAAAGCTTTCCTAATTTATCAGCGTGATTTCTTTCCAGATATTTTAAGAGGTTGATTCCTTGTATTTTATCCGGAAAGATATATTTTCCATGGTTGCTTTTTTGAGTTTTTGAAATACCCCCATTGGCAAAAGATGCTTCGGAGGAAATATAGAAAAACTCTTCTTCCTGGGTGGTTATAGCGTTTCTGATGGGTATTATATTCACCAAACCTTTATTGAGATGGGCATTCTTTTCAAGAAGTTTAAATACAAATGGGTTAGGATCAAATCCAATAGCAAGGCCGGATGCTCCTGCAACTAAAGCCATGGGTACTGTGGTATCCCCGATGTGAGCGCCTATATCAATAACCAAATCACCGGATTTAATATAGGATCTGAAAAAATCAACCATTTCCGTAGTGATTGCAAATGGCTCCACTAAGGGATTCTCCCAGGTTTCAAATTCAATGTCGCCAAGCCCCTGAATCTCAAATCGCTGCAATTTGGATGGGTATTCAGCTGTTATCCGCAGAGCGTTTCTTCTAAGGAAATATTTTTTAAAATAAGCCAGCAATAGGGATTAGGGAGTTAAAATAAATTAGGATAAATTATTTCAAAACTACTTTTTACGAATGCTTTCTATCATCTTAATTGCTTCCTCTTCAGCTTCCTGGTCATCATCACCAAATGTAATCACTGCAAAAAAGTTCGTATCAGAAGCGGGATCAATAAAACCAAGAGTGATTATCCTTCTACCGTCTTTATAACCCTCCACATAAGCCCCTTCCAACCCATTTAATTCGATTATATCTACATCATCTAATTGCTCCATTTTGAGTGATTTAGCAACCTGAAGAGTATACGCTGTAATATTGGAGTGATCTAATGTATTATCACTAAACGGGAAAATGCCAAAATCCATTCCGTCTCCTTGCGCTGTAAATTCATCAGCCGTGTTGGTTATGGGTTTAAAATCTTCAGCCAAGGTAAAGATGATTTGATGCTGTGCCCATTCATAATCTATATCTTTTTGAGCAGAAAGATTTATCGTAAACAATACAAAAAATAAAAATGAAAAGGGCTTACACATATAATGAATTTAAATTTAATGAGCCGTGAAACTAACTCTAAAATAGAACGCTATTCTTAATATTTTAATAAGGGGCAGCCCAGCTCAATTGATTCATATTGATTATGAATGGATTCGAAGAAGAAATGCTTTGATAATTTATTATTCATTGCATTATAAAAATTGACATAAAATCTACTTTATTTTCCCAAAAACAAATCTTATCTTTGCAGCGCCAACGAGCAAAATTCAACATAATATACTCATTATCAACAAATAAAATATATGACAAACATTGGCAGGGTAAAGCAGATCATAGGTCCCGTAGTGGATGTTAGTTTTGAAGGAGAAAATAATAAGCTTCCGGCTATTTTAAATGCTTTGGAGATCAATCAAAAAAATGGTAAAAAGCTAGTCCTGGAGGTTCAACAACATCTGGGTGAAGACGCTGTTCGCACCATAGCCATGGGGTCTACCGATGGGTTGAGGAGAGGTATAGAGGTTTATGATACAGGCCAGAATATGACTATGCCTACCGGCGATGTTATCAAAGGCAGGCTGTTCAATGTTGTAGGTGAAGCAATAGACGGTATAGGAGAAGTAGTAAAAGATGAAAATGCTTACCCCATTCATAGAAAGCCCCCTTTATATGAAAATTTGTCTACAGAAAAAGAAATCTTATACACCGGTATTAAAGTGATTGACCTGATAGAGCCCTATATGAAAGGTGGTAAAATCGGTCTCTTTGGTGGTGCAGGAGTAGGTAAAACAGTATTGATCATGGAGCTGATCAATAATATCGCAAAGGCATATGAAGGTATTTCAGTATTTGCGGGGGTGGGTGAGCGTACTCGTGAGGGAAATGATCTGCTCAGGGAGATGATTGAGTCGGGTGTAATCAAGTATGGTGAAGAATTTAAGCATTCGATGGAAAAAGGTGGTTGGGACCTTAGTAAAGTAGACAAAAATGAACTTGAAAAATCACAAGCTACATTGGTATTTGGCCAGATGAACGAACCACCAGGAGCACGTGCCCGGGTAGCCTTATCAGGATTGACCGTTGCTGAGTACTATCGCGATGGCGACTTATCAGACCCCAAAGGTGGGAAAGATATTCTTTTCTTTATTGACAATATATTCCGATTTACCCAGGCTGGTTCCGAAGTATCTGCTCTACTTGGTCGGATGCCTTCAGCGGTGGGTTACCAGCCAACTTTGGCCACCGAGATGGGTGTAATGCAGGAACGGATTACCTCCACGAAGAGGGGTTCCATTACATCTGTACAAGCGGTGTATGTGCCAGCGGATGACTTAACGGACCCTGCACCGGCTACTACATTTGCTCACCTGGATGCCACTACCGTATTAAGTAGAAAAATTGCTTCATTAGGAATTTATCCTGCTGTTGACCCATTGGATTCTACATCCAGAATACTTGATCCGCTTATATTGGGTGATGAACATTATAATTGTGCTCAAAAGGTTAAAAATATCCTACAGAGATACAATGAATTGCAAGACATCATTGCAATTCTTGGTATGGAAGAGCTTTCTGAGGAAGATAAAATGACCGTATTGCGGGCACGTAGAGTTCAAAGATTCCTGTCACAACCGTTTTTCGTTGCAGAGCAGTTTACAGGAATGAAAGGGGTGTTAGTTCCTATTGAAGAAACTATTCGTGGATTCAATATGATCATGGATGGAGAGGTAGATGAATATCCAGAGGCTGCATTCAATTTAGTAGGGACTATTGATGAAGCTATTGAGAAAGGAAAAAAATTGATCGAAGAATCTAAATCTTAATTACCACTTCATGCATCTTTTAGTATTATCACCCGATAGTGAAATTTTTAGTGGCAAAGTAAAGTCTGTAAAGGTTCCTGCCATTGGTGGGCAATTTGAGATTTTAGCCAGGCATGCACCCATAGTTGCAGCTTTAGAAGTAGGTAAAATCAGGGTGATCAACACTAAAGATGAAAAAAAAATCATTGAAATTCAGGAGGGTTATATTGAGGTTTTGAATGATGAAATAATCATTTTGGTGAGTAGCCTCGAGGTAGTTAAATCTTGATCTCGATTTCTAATAGCTATTATAATTCGAAATCTTTCATGAGGTCTTCGCAGCCATTTTTAGTAATCAGGATATCGTTTTCAAGTCGAATTCCAATGCCTTCTTCTTCTATGTAAATACCAGGTTCACAGGTGATGACCATTCCTGGTGCTAGTGTCGTGTATTTATCCCCATAATCATGTACATCTGATCCAAGGAAATGCGAGATACCATGGGGCAAATATTTTTTACTCACCTGTTTATTCTTTGCTTCTTCTGATGTGATGAGCCCCAACTCTTCCAAAGAAACCAATACTTCATCCGTCATTTTTATATTGATTTCATGAATAGTGGTTTTTGGTTTCATCATGGCCATTGTTTTTTGAACAAGATTCAATACTTGATCATAAACTTCAAATTGTCTACTAGTCATAGAACCATCTATGGCTTTTACTCTGGTCATATCGGCGGCATAACCGTTTACTTCGGCACCAAAATCTACCAATAACAAATCATCTTTGTAAAGTAATTGATTATTAGAGGTATAGTGGAGTACGCATGCTGATTTTCCAGCAGCTATTATAGGCTGAAAGGCATGAATAGCCCCAAGTTTTTCAAATGCATAACTAATTTCAGCTTCTATTTCATATTCAAATAAGCCTGGTTTTATTATTCTTGAGAGACTATTCCAGGTATCACCCGTAATTTTAATAGCCTTCTTTATATTTTCTAATTCCTCTTTCGATTTGGATAAGCTCTGAATCCTTAAGATGGGCTGTAGCCGCTTATAGGTATAAAATGGGAATTGTTTCATTACTTTTTTACCTAATCTTTCGTTTCTTCCAAATATGGAAATCGGATATTGCGCTTTCTCATTGCTATTGAGATATATGCATTCCGCCTTAGGTATCATGGGATAAACTATTGATTCAAACTCATCAAACCAATAAACTGATTGTATTCCGCTAATATTTCTTGCAGCTTCTTTATCCAATAATTGTCCATTCCAGGTCTTATGAGCCTCATCATTTCGCTTTATAAATAATATTTCATGATAAGCCTCCAATGGATGACCTGGGTAGAGTAATAAAGCAGTTTCTTCCTGGTATATCCCGCAGAGCCTAAGTAAGTCTTTATTTTGTCTGAAAGGAAAATATTGATCCGAAGAAATAGGGTAGCGGTCATTAGAATGTAAAATGGCAATAGCATTTTCAGCAAGAGCTTCGGCGAGTAAATTCCGGTGATTCGTATAAGACTGCCTTGGTAATGGGTAAAATATCATTTTATTTTTTTTTAAAACAAATCCAATAGTAAGTTAATTGTTTAAATTATAAATAGTAAAGTACAACCTGTTTAAAGAATTCAATTATTTTAAAGCCCCAAGGAAAGAATAATAAAATAATTAATAATTAATTTTAGTAATTTCTTTTGCTATTTAATGTTATGAGATATTCTTCAATAGGTATATTCTGTATTTTTAATATTTTAATGCTGCCTATTTGTATTGCGCAAAACATATATGTTGGAGGTGGGCTTTTAATGAGTACCTATTTTGGCGATCTATCTCCAAATAGTCTTAAAAGTAGTAGCACAGAAATTCATCCGGGGTTTGGATTCTATATTTCTAAAAAGATATTTACCCCATTTTATATCCAGGTAGAGTATGAACATTGCAAACTAACTGGAAATGATGCTAAATCAAATAATGAAGGCCGTCGTCTACGCAACCTCAGTTTTGAATCACCTCTTTCACTATTAGCTGTGTCAGGAAAGATTCAGCTTAAATTTAACAGAAACAATACTTATGGGCTATGCGGGAGCCTGGGGTATGCACTATTCAAATTCGATCCAAGAACCACTTTAAATGGCAAAAAGTATAGCTTGAAATATTATAGTACTGAAGGTCAGGGGCTGCCGGGAGGTCCTCCTCCTTACAAATTAATTCAGGGGGCAATTCCTGTAACAGGTGGTATCTATATAAAAGTTGCGAATAATTTGTACTCTGAATTTCAAATAACCCAATTTTTTACTAATACTGACTATTTAGATGATGTAAGTGGAATATATTACAATCCTGCTTTATTGATACAGTATAAAGGTCAGATTGCTTATGACCTGTCGTACCGAACAAAAGAAATTCTGCCTACGGCACCTGATTATTCAGGAGGGGAACCAAGAGGAAATCCCAAGCAAAAGGATCAGTTTTTATTTATGAAGCTAGGCTTTGCCTGGTCATTTGATGCTAAGAATTTTTCAAGAAAAATAAGCAGAAAGAAAGTCAATTGCCCTTCTTTTTAGGTTGTAAAATCCCGGTAGACCAATTTTATTTTGGATTATTGATTCCATCCTGTCTTTTAATTATAAGTTCACGTTTTTATTATGCGAGCTTAACCTGGAAATAGTGAAGCATATGTGGGCATTTTACTGGCCTAACCGAATAGCTAAAGGATCATTCTGGCAATGGCAGCAGTCAACAAACAAGCTATAGTTCCTCCGATCATTGCTCTTAACCCAAGTCTAATGAGATTACCTCTTTGTCCGGGTGCAATGGCACTTACACCACCAATCTGAATGCCAATAGAAGCGAAATTGGAGAAACCACATAATGCATAGGTGGCTATAACCACAGATGCAGGATCTAACGTACTTTTCATAGTGGCCAAAGAACTATAAGCTACAAATTCATTTAAGGCAGTCTTTTCTCCAATAAGTTGTCCTACAGCTACCATATCTTGACCGGGTACTCCTATCAACCAGGCAATAGGCGCACATACCATCCCCAAAATATATTGAATACTTAAAGAAGCATACCTGCCTCCGGTAGCATGATTAATCATTTCATTTAAACTTGTAAAATCACCCACCCAGGCCAGGAAGTGATTAAATAAATAGATAAAAGCCATAAAAGCGAGCAACATGGCTCCTACATTTACAGCCAGTTTTAGGCCATCTGTAGTTCCTCGGGATATAGCATCTAAGGCATTGGCTCCAGCTTCGTCACTGGTAATCTTGATTTTCGAACTTATCTTTTCAGGTTCAGTTTCAGGCATGATGATTTTAGCAGCAACGATAGCCGCAGGTGCTGAAATAATGGAAGCTGTAAGTAAGTGTAGCCCAAAAAAGCGCTGGGATTCAAGACTATCTCCACCCAACATGGAAACATAGGCACCGAAGACCCCACCGGCAATGGTTGCAAATCCACCAGTCATAAGGCACATTATTTCAGACCTGGTCATTTTTTCGAGATAAGGCTTTACCACTAATGGTGCTTCCGTTTGCCCGATAAATACATTGGCAGCCGCAGCCAGGCTTTCAGCGCCAGATAGTCTCATCGTTTTTTGCATCACCCAGGCAAATCCGTAGACGATTCGCTGAAGTATTCCGAAATAATAAAGCAATGAAGAAAGGGCCGAGAAAAAAATGATGGTAGGTAATACTAAAAAAGCAAACCCAAAAGGGGTGCCTTTCGCCAAATCACCAAACAGAAATTTTGCAGATTCTCCTGCACTATTGATCATAATAACAAAGAAACCGGCCACCGAAGCAAATATGTCCCTAATGAAAGAAACTTTGATCATAGCTATAGCAATTACTACTTGTAACCCCATACCCATAGTTACCATCTTCCAATCGATGCTCTTTTTGTGAAAACTTAAAAGATAACAAATGAAGAGCAAAACTAAGATCCCTAGTACCCCTCTAAAGATTTCCATCTGCAATGTCATAACTGGCTTATAATTTTTGAGAAAGATAATCAATTGCCTAAGAATTTAAAAAATAAGATCTGATGTACTACTTAGCTATTGAAATTGATATTTTCGCCAGGTGAAAAAGTTAAAGCCCTATTTAATAGGAATAACCGGAGGTAGCGGATCTGGCAAAACATCGTTTATAAAAAAATTGAGGTCAATTTATTCAGAAAATGAGGTTTGTATCATCTCACAGGATAATTTTTATCATCCTCATCAGTTTCAAATGAAAGATGCCAGTGGTATAGTAAATTATGACTTACCCGGTTCAATTGATCAGAAAAAATTTTCATACTATTTAAAAGAACTGATTAAAGGGAAGCCTATAGAACTAAAAGAATATACTTTCAATACCCAAAAAAATAAAGGAAACATGCTTCTTTTTAAACCAGCGCCTGTAATTATAGTAGAAGGAATATTTATTTTTCACAACAAATTAATCAATTCATTACTCGATCTTAAAGTGTTTATCGAAGCCAAGGAAAATTTAAAAGTAATCCGGAGAATCAAAAGAGATCAGATAGAGCGGGAATTACCTCTGGAAATGGTACTTTACCAATATGAAAAACACGTGCTTCCAGCATTTGAAAAGTATATACTGCCCTTTAAAGATGAGGTAGATATCGTGATAAATAATAATCAAAATTTCTCTGCAGCAATTGAATTAATGACAGGGTTTATAGATTCCAAATTAACTGCTAAATAGGTGAATGCACTACAAGTTGCTGTTATAGGCGCAGGAGCAGCAGGGTATTTTGCAGCTTTAAGGCACAAAAAATTGTTTCCGGGGAATAAAGTCATTCTCTTTGAAAAGACATCAAAAGTACTGGGTAAAGTAAGAATCTCCGGAGGAGGAAGGTGTAATGTTACCCATGCAGAATTTGTTCCTAAAGAACTGGTAAAAGCTTATCCAAGAGGGGGAAAAGAATTATTAGGACCATTTCATCATTTTCAACCAGCCGATACTATTCAATGGTTTGAGGATAGGGGAGTTAAATTGAAGACGGAAGAAGATGGACGCGTATTTCCCGTCACCAATAAATCACAAACTATTATAGATTGTCTTGAAAACGAAAGAATTAAACTAGATGTGGAATTAAAATTTCACCATTCACTTTCAGACATTCATCTTAAGCAAAAAACCTTTGAATTAAAGTTTGAGAATGGAAATTTGTACCAAGCCGATCAATTGATTATTACTACCGGGTCAAACGAAGTGATTTGGAAAATACTCCATCAACTAGGGCATACCATTATTCCACCTGTACCTTCCTTATTTACTTTTAATATAAAAGATTCATTTATTGATGGTTTTGCTGGTACCAGTTGGCCAAACGTAGCAGCAAGTTTTGAAAACATCAAAATCAGTAGCCATGGTCCTGTTTTAATCACACACTGGGGCTTGAGTGGTCCTGCCATCTTGAAGCTTTCTGCATTTGCAGCCAGAGAATTGTCAAGTGTCCGGTATCACCAAAAATTGAAAGTGAATTTTATGCATCCATATAAAATAAGTGAAGTAATAGACATTTTGAAAGAAACCAAGCAAAAACAAAGTAATAAATTAGTGCAAGCTTGGATGCCTGATGGTTTCACAGTGAGATTATGGCAACATTGGGTAAGCCTTTTAGGGAATGCCAATAAGAAGTGGCAGGAGGTTTCCATCAAATCAATTGAAAAAATTGCAATACAACTATCCAGTGCCGAATTTCAATTAAGTGGTAAAAGTACTTATAAGGATGAGTTTGTTACCTGTGGAGGTATTGACCTAAAAGAAATTGATATGAAAAATTTGGAAAGTAGGTTGATTCCGAATTTGTTTTTTGCTGGGGAAGTGTTGAATATAGACGCTATCACAGGTGGGTTTAATTTCCAGGCAGCCTGGACAACAGGATGGTTAGCTGGTAGTAACGCATAAATTCTAATTTTTAAATGATCTTCATTCTGTGAAATGAGTGCTTTAGCTTTGAATACTGGTTATAGAGACATTATCAGGTTTGCAATACCTATATCTGTTTCTATGATTATACCTCAGGTAAATTACATTACCAATAATGTATTTTTAAGCAGGCTGGGGGAGACGGAGCTCGCCACTGCAGGAATTACAGGAGTTTACTACCTTATATTTTCAGTTATAGGCTTTGGATTTAATAATGGTTTACAATCCTTGCTTTCACAAGGAGCAGGTAGGGAAGATAAATTAATAATTGGGAAATTATTAGCTCAAGCTCTGAAAATAGTTTTTTTATTAAGTCTTTTCGGAATAGGATTTACTTTATTTTTTTCAGCCCCTATTTTAAAATCACAAATTCAAAACTTTGAAGTTTCAAATTTGGCCATAGAATTTGTTAAGATCAGGATTTTTGGATTGCCTTTTTTATATCTGTATCAGACAGGAAACTCTTTTTTAATCAGCACCAATAATACACGCTATTTATTTATTGGTTCGTTGGTAGAAGCTATATCCAATATATTTTTCGATTATGCCCTGATATTCGGCCATTTTGGTCTCCCGGCAATGGGGTTCGTTGGAGCTGCATATGCTACCATAATTGCAGAATTTCTTGGAATGGCTGTGGTATTTTTGCTATTATGGCATAAACAACTCCCTCAGCAATTCAATGTTCTGAACCATTCAAAATGGAACAAAGCAGACAGTTTTAAAATATTTGACAGATCAGCGCCGCTTATCATACAGTTGCTTTTTAGTATTATTAGTTGGTTGTTATTCTATTTGTGGATAGAGCATTTAGGGGAGCGCTCTCTGGCCATATCAAACACCATGCGCAATGTTTTTGGCATTTGTGGTGTAATCATATGGGCTATGGCTGCAACAAGTAATAATATGGTAAGTAATATTATAGGACAGGGCCAATTAGAAGAAGTAATTCCTCTGATAAAGCGGATTGCGCGACTAAATTTTATAATGATTTTGCCTATCAGTATAATGATGAATATATTTCCACAAACCTTATTTTCAATCTTTAAGGCATCACCTGAATTTATTCATGAAGGTATACCCATTTTAAGGATAGTATCCATAGCTGTACTAATAATGACTCAAGGGTCGGTATGGTTAAATGCGATAAGCGGTACGGGGCTTACAAAAATAAATTTAGGAATAGAAATTCTGAATGTTGCTATATACATGATGTATACATATATAGCTGTGCATTCGAGCTATCATCCTTTGGCTTGGGCCTGGTCTTCTGAATTCTTCTATTGGGGGGTAATATTGACATGTTCACTGATATTCTTTTATAAATATCCCTGGCAAACAAAATATAAGGTATAAAAAAAGCCGATTGGTCAGAACCAAACGGCTTACTTAAATTAATTTCGAAAATTCGTTTAACCGGAATTTTGCATTAGAATTTCTATGCAAAATCTGAGGTGTTGAAAATGAATTATTTATATTGATTTAAAATGGTAAGAAATAATTACATTTTCAAAACTCAGGTCTGATGACTCCAATAGTCGTATCAGACTCATAGGAGGTTAACCTCGATAAATAGTTGGTTTTCAATCTCCCTATTTCATCGACCGTTGGCAATTTTTGCTTCAACTGCAAAAATTGGGTTTAAGCT
>JBBSBH010000067.1:0-14208 GCA_038251405.1 Chitinophagales bacterium | reverse complement strand
CCGTGGTTTACACACGGGACCAAAATAAACTCGCTCTTGGATAAGTTCCATGTCATTGCATTTTCACGGGCAATTGATTCGCTTTTCAAATATACATTTTGCTGCTCGACCAGTATTTTGGCACAGTCCTGTCCTAGATCCCGAATATCTGGTACCTTAAATTATTGTTCAGAATTTTCAATACGTTTTTACCCACATAAAACAGCGAAGAACCAGAGTTATATATTGAATCCAATGAAGGATTTAATAGCGATTTTTCTTCCAAAATTGGTTTGACAGATTCAATTATCATGAAAATCATTGAAAAAAACAATTGGGAATTAATTTCGATTGATTCTACACTTTGTGATATTGCAAGAGCCTACGACATTAAGGTTTATGATATGAAATTGGAAAAGAACAGGAAGATGTTTGAATAACTTCTAATTTTATCATTTTGCAAGTATCTTTTTCGCATTTCTATTATAAATTTTCCTCAATGTTTTGTCAGACAGATCAAGTCCATGTAATGGCCAATGGTAATTAAAATGCTCCCGATCGTAGAAGTGTTCATCGGCTGATTCCAGTATTCTCAACGTGATGAGATACATTTCCTTTGCCATGCCCATATCAGTTCCATACACTATTTTTCCAGCATATTTTTCCATGAAAGCCTTTACTGTCCTTGGGACGGGAGCCAGTTCGCCATAGCGGGCAGCAATATCCGCATACAGATTAGGATATAAGTCAAATAACCTCCCCAATTGACTTAGATCAGAGCAGGTATTCGCCAGGTGACATGCGATAAACGTAGTTCCCGGATTTTGCTTTACAGCATTTTCCAACGTTTTTACAAGGGCATCATGACCTAATATGCCAGGCTTGGTCATATCTACTTTCCATTTACCGGCATTCATCAAACCATCATTGGAAGCATCGGCATCGAGGTACATCCAGGCATCTTCTGAAACATGAATACTTATAGGCATACCCAGGGCACCACATTTTTCGATTAATGGTTTCATAGCAGGATCATCAATGTGGAGGCCCGATCCTTTAGTGGGAAACGAATAAAATTCACCCAGGCCTTTATCACCTAACTCACCTACACCTTTAGCTCCCTTTTTAAAACACCTTTCGAGTTCAGCAACGGCGTGAGTCTGCCAGCCAGGTTTATCATAGCCCGTATAATCAAAACCACACCATACTTCAAATCTATCTTTATAGGGAGCATATTTATCCACTATGGAATCAAATCTTGACCCTGTAGAATAACTAAGTATAATGATTTTAGCAATGCCTGTTTCATCCATGGTCTTTATCCAGGTTTCTACTTCTGCTTTTGATTTGGGATAATCATGACTGTGAAAATCTATAATAGGATATTTCGCTTTGGTAATATGGCTTACCGGAGTTTTGTAAATAGAAACGGGGTTGAAGTCTTTAAGTTTTATTTCATTAATATTCTGACTGAATAAAAAAGTACAACTAGAAAACATCAAAATATAAATCACTAGTCGAATAACAGGTTTACTACTTTTCATGCCTGAATATAGTAAAAAAATAGATTCGATTATATATTGAAATTTTCATATGGTTATTGAAGAATGACTATGATTTAAGTCGTTCATTTATCGTCGACAAAAACAGTCAAGCGACCTGAAACAGGAATCTGTATTTAAACCCCATACGCACAGCTAAAATCTCACATTCGATGTAAAGCCACCCATAGATTTGGTGAATAATTATTAAATCTTATAATATGAATCTATTAAATAAATATGCAGTAATGATCAGTATCCAGTTACTTATTGGCATGAGTGTATCAGCCCAATCTAATCACTCAGATACCATTGTAGTGATGCCTTCGGTTTCCAGTATGGGATATTGGGTAGTAGAAACAAATCTTTATCGGCCGTTGAGCCATAAGGTCAGGTTTTACCTAAAGGATAATTCGCTTATCTATACGGAGACTTTATCTGATGTCCTTCTTGATCTAAGTGATCCAATAGTTAAGGTACAACTCAAAATGGCTTTGGAAAAAGCAATAACACGATATGAAGTCTTTAGAACCGAAGGTGCAAATAAAGGATATCTGGCTTGGGCATTTCAGAATTATAAGAATGAATAGCTCAGGATAAGCGCTAAACATTATCGATAAAATTACTTTATCGACAGTAAGTTGCTTTATGTCTGTTTCACCTGAGAATTTTCGCCCGTGGATTGAATTAAAAAGTAATTTTATTGAAATTAATGAATCAATATCCATTTATATTTTCTGATGTAGTAAAATACCGTCTGGCCAGGCACTTCATTTTTTGGTTCTTTTGGTGGTTGTTTTTCGCTCTTTTGTATTCCTACATCGGCAGTATGAGCTTTCTTCCAAATTATACTAAAATACCAGCATCTCTCATAAATTCCTTTTTCTTTTTGATACCTCATATGTTTTTATCTTATTCCATGATGAATTATATTCTGCCGGTGTATATATTAAAAGGAAAATACTTTGTTGGTTCCGCTTTAGTACTCGTGCTTTTCTTAGTCACCGCCTTTATTTCAGCATTAATTGGAATGAAGATACTTCCTGTGATTAGATATATCCTGATATCGAATCCGGAATTTAATAATGAAGTGTATGTGCCCTCGTTGTTTTTGTCTTTACTAGCCGGACTGAGAGGCGCTATCACCATTGGAGGTTTGGCCGTTGCCATTAAATTGGTAAAATATTGGCACTTGAAAGAGCAAAGAATATTGCTATTACAAAAGGAAAATATAGAGTCGCAATTGCAATTACTCAAGGCTCAGGTGCATCCCCATTTTTTGTTTAATACCTTAAATAATATTTTTTCTTATACACAAACGACTGCACCAATCGCAGCAAATTTGGTAGCTGGCCTTTCAGATATCTTGCGATATATGCTATACGAAGGCAACAAAAGCCTGGTTTCCCTTAATAAGGAATTTGAAATGATCAAAGATTATATCCGCCTGGAGTCCATCCGGTATGGTAATAAATTAGAAATTCATACAGATATTCCGGGGGAAACAAATAATTTGGTAATAGCGCCATTGCTCCTATTGCCTTTGATAGAAAACTGTTTTAAGCATGGTACCAGTCAGATTTTGGAACAACCCTGGATTAATCTCCATATAGATTTACATGGGAATCAATTGAATATGAAACTATTAAATGGAAAATCAAACGACCCCTCCCATACATATGAACATGCTCAAATTGGGATAGAAAATGTACAAAAGAGATTACATCTACTATATCCCGGAAAGCATAGCTTTTCTATTTCGAATAAGAAAGATGTTTTTATAGTAAACCTTAAAATAGACCTTTCAAGTGAAAACACTGAAAATAGCCAGTTAACTCATAAATCACGACAATATCATGCCTGAAATGAAAAGTTTGGAATGTTTGGTTGTTGATGATGAGCCGCCAGCCAGGGAAATTATCAAAAGATATATTCATGCCTTGCCTTCGCTGCATTTTGCTGGTGAATGTGCAAATGCTATTCAGGCTATTACTTTTTTGCAAAGGCAACCTATTGATATTTTGTTTCTGGATATTAGAATGCCTCAGTTAAATGGATTGGATTTAATAAAAACCATTAAGAATCCTCCCAACGTTATCATCACCACAGCCTATCAGGAGTACGCCCTGGAAGGATATGAATTAGATGTAGTAGATTTTTTAATGAAGCCCATTTTATTTGAACGCTTCCTGAAAGCGGTGAATAAAATATTATATGATAGAAATACTTTAGCTGAAATACCTAAAATGGATACTGAAAAAGTCAGCGAACCATTTATTTATTTCAGAGCCGACCGGAAAATGGTAAAAGTCATGTTGGATCAAATATTGTATATCGAAAGTATGAAAGATTATATTAAAATCTACTCTTTGGGCGAAACCATTGTAACCAAGCAGTCTATTCGTTCTTTGGAAGAATTGTTGCCTGAAACTAAATTCGTTAGATCACATCGTTCTTTTATTGTCTCCCTTTCAAAGGTTAAATCATTTTCGTCAGAGTCGATAGAGATTGGAAATAAAAAAATTCCTATAGGTAAATTGTATAAAAACAATGTTCTGAAATTATTGAACCAATGAATTGTTTTGGCCTTTCTCTATTAATTCAAGTCTTCTACAAAATAATCCAAGTCGGTTAACTAATTTTCAAAACTCAGTTTCAGATCATTTCGTGGTATATAGCTACCGTCAATTCTCAGAGTGAAACCATTTTTAATTTAATTTTAATTAGTTAATATTTATTTTGGAGCAGTTTTTACCATAAAGGAATAAATTGTTTTGCCATCTTCATTATTAGGTTTAATTGCAACCCTAAAAAATATACCCAAAGAAGAGGAAATTGGCATTTTCGTTCCATAACTTAAATGGGAATACTCATCGTAAAGTGTATCGATCTTTAATAGAGCCGAGGTTTCAAATATTGGGCTGGCATACCATTCCACAATTGCTGGATAAAAATTAGTCGAGGATTTAAAAATCATATTATTAGTTCTGCATGTTTCACTATAACATATGACATTATTTTCATTTTCACTTAAAAATATTTTAAATGTATCACCCTCCTTTTGGGTCGTTGGATATATTATTTGAAGTTGTTTACCAGTGAGCGTATCAGGATAGTTTTGCTCAAGTATAGTAGTCATCTTTTGATCTTTACTACAATTAGTAAAAAATAGTACATTGATTAATAATAAAATGTATTGTTTCATTTTATAAATATTTAATGGGTGAATAATATTTAATAATGTTTTTAAAAGTTACTTCGTTACTTAAAATGCCACTTATTGATTACATGGTATTTTGCAATGAGTAAGTGGTTTATTATTTTGGATAAATGGTATATTTATCCTTTCTATTAGAAATATTTTATTTCCATAGCCGGAATCTTTTATAATCTGAGGTAGCCATTGATTTATTTTGAAGTCCTTACCATGGGGTATATAAGTAGAAGTCCATCAAATCAAAAGAAGAGGAAGGTATGTTATTTTAATTTTCTTCTTATTGATATTATTGATATATAATGGTTTATATGATAAAACGTAGGTAAACACCTTAAGAATTTAGTACTTGTTCTTACCTTTTGAACTAAATTCTTTTACCACTTACTCATAAATTATAGCCACCTGCTCGAAATATATTGACAACTATAAGAATTTTTATAGTTTTAATTGAAATTTAAATCAACTTATTACATGTGATATATAAATTATTAGCTGTAAAAATTATGAAGTCATTCTGCTTAGTAGTCTTTTTATTTATTAGTGGATATCTTGGTGCCCAGGTCACTGGTATTATCTCTAGCCATACAACTGGTGAAAAACTCGCATCAGTTTCTATCCAAATTAAGAATACTAATCAAGGCGTTATTACTGATAAGGATGGAAATTTTTCAATTCATGCTGGACCTGGAGATATATTATCTATTACTTATATAGGATATGAGCCGAAAGAAGTAACGGTAACTCAAAGCACATCCAACATTATGATACATATGCAGGAGTCAATAAATACGCTGGATGAAGTAATTGTCACAGGTGTATTCAGTAAAATAATTCCTATTAAATCCTCCATTGATATCACCACCATTAAAAATGAACAGATAAATCAAATCGTGACGAATAATGCTACCGACCTTCTACAAAAAGTACCTGGGGTATTCACCAGTAATAGCTATGGAGAAGTAGCTGCTAAAGTATATACCAGAGGTATGGTGTATGGTGGTGATCAACAGTTTGTTTCATTTCAGGAAGATGGGCTTCCTATAGATCCGTTTGCATTATTTTATCAAGATGGATTTTTAAGAAATGATATTACTTTGCAACGACTAGAGGCCGTAGTAGGAGGTTCTGCATCGGTGCTGGCAGTAAATTCTCCTGGAGGAATGTTCAATTATATTTCGCATACAGGCATTACAGCACCCGGATTACATATGCAGAGCAGATTTGGCCTGGAAGGTAATCTGCGAAATCCATATTATAGAATAGATGCAAGCTTGGGAGGTAAATTTAATGATGCCTGGTCTTATTATATAGGAGGCAACTATCGATATGCAAATGGTGCGCAAAATCCGGGATATGCTTTGAACCGTGGCGGCCAATTGAAAGGTAATATTCAGAAAATAACCCAAAGAGGGAAAATTCAATTTTATTTCAAGGCACTTAACGATAATAATGCATTATTTCAATTTATTCCCACACAAGGTTTTGATCATCCGCATCCGGCAGGCTCATTTACTGCCTCATCCTCTTTGCAATTACCCAGGATCAGATATTCTTTCCCATCTTCTGTAGGTGGCACAGGTGTAGACTATGATTCCCGTGATCACAATAGCTGGGAGCATTATGCGATCGGAGGAATGGTAGAACAAAATCTGGGCAATGGATTTACGCTTCAAAATAATTTGAGAGTATCTTCCAAACATAGATTGGACAATGCGAGTATATTCGTTTTGCCCCAGGAAATAGGCTTTCCGTTTTTATTATTTGAAGGCCTCTTAGGCAGGACGGGTACTTACGAATTTTTTAATGCCAATACAGGATTATCCTATGGTACGATGACACATAACCCTGATTTTACTTTTACACAGAAACTAAACCTTCCTGGCGGAGACATTGCACCCAATTCCTTATTGTATTCACCGGCAGGACAGATCGACTATAAAGCTTCTGATATTATGGATCAGTTTATTTTATCAAAAGATATATCAAATCATAAATTTTCATTGGGCGGATTCTTTGCATCATCAAGATTTATCAGTGCAGGTTATTCACCTTCGGGTTTAGCTTATACAACTTTTGAAGATAGGCCTCAGGCTGTACGAATAGAATATACACCAGATGATGCCACCAAAAATAAAGTGCAGCTGTCTGATCCCAACGGTATAGTGGGATATGGTATAGGATTTAACGGTTTTAGTCATAATAAAGTAATACTGAGACAGACTTCCTTGTTTGGCGGAGACCAATGGAATATTGCTAAAAAAACGACCCTGGATTTAGGTGTGAGGTACGAACATTTTAATATTTCTAATAGTTTTATCGTTACCAAATCATCTGTATTCGATAGTAATGGAGGCGTAGATGGCGATCCCGATACCTGGTATGATAATTATATACTGAAACTATCACCACAATCCACATTTGACAAAACATTGAGTACGGTTTCATTTAGTGGAGGCATCAATCATCAACTAAATCCTGTTACTGCCGTTTATTTTAGGTATTCTCAGGGAAGCAAAACACCAAGGCCTAGTGATTTTATCGGTACGCAAGTGGCTTTTAATGATGTAAAGCAAGAGGCTACCCGCACTGTTCAATTGGAGGGAGGATTAAAATTTCAAAAGAAAATTGTACAAGGCGCCCTCACTCCATTCTACAGTTTATTACCCAATGTACCTAATGCAGGGTATGGCAACTATCCATTAGTAGGTGGAATATCTACCACCTATCCATTGAAAACTATTTACAATAAAATGCATGCCTATGGAATAGAACTGGAAAGCAATATCCATTTTACAAATACTTGGAATCTCCGTATCAATGGCGTAATACAAAGTATCTATGCAGATAAATATGTGCAATGGAGTCTAAGGAATCCTGGCCCGGAAGATGATACATTAATAGATCTCTCCAATAAAAAATTGAGCATATTCGCTACGCCATTGATTTTTAACCTTACCCCTTATTATCAAAGCAAAAAGTTATATGCTGATCTCAATTTTCATTACCTGGGCAAAAGAGCTGCTAATCTTTTGGAAACATTCTATTTGCCCGCTATTGGGCAACTTGATCTGAATGCATCATATATTATTTCTCCGAATACTACTATCAAAGTAAATATTAATAATGTGTTGAATACATATGGTACACTTCAATGGTCTGCGCCTATATCAGGAGGAATTGCCTTTTCTGCGTTTGACAATGATATTTTTACGAAAGAAAAGTTGAAAGCTAACCCCAATGCAGTTTATTTTACACAAAGTATTCAACCCAGATCTTTGTTCTTTAGTTTAGTATTGAAGTTGTAGAAAACAAATTGACCAGAATAACATTTTTACTGCTTTTATTTTTTGTATGCTGTTCTATTGCTTTAGGTCAGGGTAGCATGGTAAAAACAGTTGACGAAAAGATAGATAGCATGATTCGGGATTTGCCCAACAAAGTAGATGACACGCTTCAAGTACATAAGCTCAATAGATTACACTTCGCTTACCTTTCTATAAATACAGATATTTCCCTCAATTACCTCTTAGAATCGATCAAGATAGTTGATAAATTTGATGATAAGAATGATATAAAGTTTGGGACTTATATCATGCTTGCTTTTTATTATAATCATGGGGGCAATATACCCAAGTCCGTAGAAGTCGCACTAAAAATCCTGGAATGGTATAAAGGGGTATCTAATCAAAGATCCATGGCATTGAATATTGTAGGAATGGGATTGACTGCGCAGGGTGACTATGTCAAAGTCTTGCCCTATTTTAGAGAGATTAATAATCTAATGGAGTTACAGCTAGCACAACATGAAAAAGTAGATGAAAGAGGATATTTGATGGCTCCATACTCCTTAGGCTCTGCATACTTGAATTTAAATAAATTGGATTCAGCAGAAAAATATGCCAGAATAGGACTTAGTAGGATAGACACCAGTATAAAATATATGGAAACTTACAACGCCATGTGCTATTTACTGATGGGTAAGGTATTTGGTAAAAATAAATATCAAGATTCATCTGCAATATATTTTGCATTGGCTCACAATCAGACTATTGAGGGAAATTCCTCTGCTACAATTGCTGAAACGGATCTATCAATAGCGAACTATTATCATGATGTCAATCAATTGGATTCTGCAATTGTATATGCTCAAAAAGCATATAGCCGTTTGGATTTTTTTCATGGCTACGAAAAAATGATAGAGTCTGCAACCTTGTTGAAATCTTTATATCAATCAAAAAAGGATTTTCGTAATGCATTATTTTTTTCAGATTTGGCAAATGCTGCTCAAGACAGTATCAGTGGTGCCGTAAAAACACGACAAGTGCAAACAATGGTATTTAATGATCAATTGAAACAAGCAGAAATAAAAAATGCAGTATTATCTGAAAAACAAAAAAATAGGATAGGACTATTAGGAATTCTACTCGGTGGAACTATATTCCTGGCCAGTATTCTTTATAGATTTTTTGCACTCAAACAACGGGACAATAAATTATTGTCGGCACAAAATGAAAAAATCGAATTGCAAAAAGTCCAATTGGAATCTTCATTGACCGGTCTTAAAAAAGCACAGACACAACTTATACATGCAGAAAAAATGGCTTCTCTTGGAGAGCTAACTGCAGGTATTGCACATGAAATTCAAAACCCATTAAACTTTGTAAATAATTTTTCACAACTAAATGCTGATTTATTACAAGAAGTTAAGGTAGAAAGGGAAAAGTCAAATAGTGAAAGAGATGAATCATTAATCAATGGTCTATTAAATGATTTAGAAAAAAATTCAGGTAAAATAAATAATCATGGTCAGAGGGCCTCTAATATAGTAAAAGGTATGCTCGAACATAGCCGAACCGAAAACCATGAAAAACAAATGGTTGACATTAATAAACTTGTGACAGACTATTTACAACTTGCATTACAGGCTGGTCTTTATAAAGAAAGGGGCGATAGCATCAGTATTATAAGAGATCTCGATAATCAAGTGCCTAAAATCGAAGCAATACCTGACGACCTGGGTAGGGTTTTTATTAATATTTTTAATAATGCCCTTTATGCATTATCGGATAAGTCAAAAAAAATGGGTGAAGAATTGGGATTCGTACCAAAACTATCTATTCATACCAAGTATCATCCTGTGCAAAAGACCAGAGCGGTGGAAATAAGAATAGTAGACAATGGCACAGGCATACCTGAAGAAATAAGAAATAAAATATTCCAGCCTTTTTTTACTACAAAGCCAACTGGTCAGGGTACTGGTTTGGGATTGTCTATTAGTTATGATATTATTACAAAAGGGCATGGAGGAAGTATAAGTATTATTAGTGATCCAGGAGGAAATACTGAGTTTGCTATTAGTCTGCCTGTAGATAATGGGAGCCTGGAATAGGATTTTTCTGTATGTAAGAAAGATATATCTAATAGAAATAATCTTAAACCATTTTAATCAAATTTAGGACTACTTTTATCCACATAATGCGACTTGTATTTAAAATAGTACTTTTTACAATTGTCAGTGCTGATATATTTGGTCAGATGCCTTTAACGGATACACAACTTGATAGCCTTATTCAAAATGTAAGGGAAGTAAGACAAGTTGATACTATTCGATTGGAACAACTTATACAGATAGGATATAACTATACTGGCCGCAACCAGGAAATAGCTAGTAAATATTTTAAAGAAGCATTAGATATAGCAGATCATTTTCCTGATGATGATAGAAAACTGGGAATTTTTATTTCCCTTGGATTTGGGTATAGCCAATGTGGCAAGATACCCGAGTCCATAGCTATATTGCAAAGAGCACTTCCCATGTGTCCACCCAGATCTAGTGAATTATCTATTACATCTGCCTTTATAGGAATAGGTCTGAAAGCTCAGGGTGATTATGAAAAAGCAATGACATACATAAAACAATCTAATGACATCATTCAATATCAAATAGATAATCATATACCATTGGATCAGAGGGGTATCTATGCTGGGCCATATGAGATTGGCGATCTATATTTTAAAATAAATAAATTAGATTCTGCTTTAGTATGGGCCAAATTAGGAGTAAGCAGGATAGATGGCATGCCAGGTATGGATTATTTTTTTACAAATAATTATCTATTACTGGGAAAGGTCTATGGTAGAATTAACAAACTGGATTCTGCTTTGCATTACTTTTCTTTAGCACAAAAACATGCAGCCATCAGTCAATCCCTGGCAGCCATTGCGGAGACGAATTTACAAATAGGAACCTATTTTAATGATGTAAATAATTTGGATTCTGCCATAGTTTATAGTCAAAATTCTTATCTTAATTATCAGGATTTTCATGGGTATGATGGAATGACAGCCGCTGCGACATTAGTAAGGAAAATATTTGCGAAAAAGAATGATTTTTTTAATGCTCTTAAATACGCTGATCTTGCACAAGAGGCTCAAGACAGTATCAGTGGTGCCGCCAAAACCCGGCAAGTACAAACAATGGTATTTAATAATCAATTGAAACAAGAAGAAATAAAAAATGCAGTATTATCTGAAAAACAAAAGAATAAGATAGGACTATTAGGAATTCTGCTCAGTGGGACTTTATTGCTGGCCATTATTCTTTATAGATTTTTTACACTCAAACAAAAGGACAATAAATTATTATCTGCACAAAATGAAAAAATTGAATTGCAGAAAGGCCTATTGGAATCTTCATTGACCGATCTTAAAAAAGCACAGACACAACTAATACATGCAGCAAAAATGGCGTCTCTCGGAGAGCTCACTGCCGGAATAGCACACGAAATTCAAAACCCACTAAATTTTGTAAATAATTTCTCTCAATTGAATGGTGAGTTAATTAGTGAGATAAAGGAAGAAAATAGCAAAACTGAAAAGGACGAACACTTGATAAATGATTTATTACATGATGTAGAAAAAAACTCAATCAAAATAAATAATCATGGACTTCGTGCAGCCAACATAGTGAAAGGTATGCTAGAACATAGTCGTGCTGAAAATCATGAAAGGCAATTTGTGGATATCAATAAATTATTGTCAGATTATCTTCAATTAGTTATACAAGCCAGTAATTTTACAAATAGTACTTCTGCAATAGATATTGTAAAGGAATTAGATCCTCAATTGCCCAAGGTAGAAGTGATACCAGAAAATCTGGGTAGAGTATTTATAAATATTTTCAATAATTCTTTTTATGCGCTAAATGAGAAATCAAAGAAAACTGATGTAAAGATGGGATATGTGCCTAAGCTTTCACTACAAACTAAGTACTTTCCTAATCAAAACGGAAAAAATGTAGAAATAAGAATATTAGATAATGGCTCAGGCATTCCTGAAGAAATTAGGAGTAAAATTTTTCAACCATTCTTCACTACCAAGCCTACAGGTCAAGGGACGGGATTGGGACTTTCATTAAGCTATGACATTATTACCAAAGGTCATGAAGGGCAGCTATCTGTAAATTCTGAAGTAGGAAATTTTACTGAGTTTGTAATCAGTCTACCAGAAATAAATTAAGTACTGTAAATACCAGTTGATAATTCCATCTTACCAGGTACTCATATATAGCAGTAAAAGCTGTGAAAAGAATTTATTTTACCAATAAAAAATGATCAGACAAAATATTTTACGCCATTCATCCTATATAGCTTTATATTTATATCCATACAAAACTATGGGGCAGAAAATTTTAATAGTAGATGATGAACCCGATCAGGAAGAGGTGATTGTGCAGGCATTTTCACGAAAAGATTTTGCAAAGAAATACGAATTTATGTATGCTCCCAATGGCCTTGCAGCACTCGAACTCTTGAAAGAAGAAAGCAAGGTGGATATTGCTTTGATCGATATTAATATGCCCGAAATGGATGGCCTTGCATTGCTAGACCATATTCGAAAATCTTATCCACACTTGCAATCAATCATTATTTCTGCATATGGCGATATGAGCAATATTCGCTCTGCGATGAATAAAGGCGCCTTTGATTTTGTAATGAAGCCCATCAATTTTAAAGATCTGGAAAAAACATTAATAAAAACAATTCAGTACGTAGATGAAATAAAACAAAATACTCAAAATGTGCATGAGAATTTATTATTAAAGCAACAAAGTATGGAGCTCGAAATGAAGGCTCTGCGCGCACAGATGAATCCACATTTCATTTTTAATTGTATCAACAGTATTGACGCTTTTATACTTACTGATGACAAGAAGAATGCCACCCTCTATCTTAATAAATTTTCAAAACTATTGCGCAATATTCTGGATGGAAGCAGAAAGAGCGTTATTCCCTTATTCGAAGAAATTCAAACGCTAAAATTGTATATTCAACTTGAAGAGCTTCGTAGTAATTTTAAATTCAAAACCATATATATTATAGACGCAGGTTTAGAAAATAGTGAAATTGAAGTTCCCTCTCTATTATTACAGCCAGTAGTAGAAAATGCTATACATCATGGTTTGCGAAATCTAACTGGTCGTGAAGGAGAATTAACTATTGAAATAAGGAAAGAGCATGATAAAATTGCATACAAAGTATCGGATAATGGAATAGGAGTGAAAGCAGCAAAAGCATGGCGCAAAAAGGAATCCGAACCGTTAGGTATGGAAATAACCAAGTCAAGAGTAAAAATATTTAATCAAGAGCAAGTGCCTTCGATGCAAATGTGTGATCATATCGCTCAAGATGACGGATTCAGCACATCTGTAGCCATTCAACTTACTATAAACGACATTAGATGAAGGCAATAATTATAGATGATGAAATACAGGGAAGACGAGCGCTTTCATCAAAGTTGCAAATGCATTGTCCTGAAGTAATAGTAATTGGAGAGGCAGAAAATGGTAAGCAGGGCATAGAAATGATTCAAAGTATACGACCTGACCTTATCTTTTTAGATATTGAAATGCCGATCATGACGGGCTTCGAAATGCTCAATCAATTACCTGAGAGAAATTTTCAAGTCATATTTACCACAGCCTATGATCAGTATGCTATAAAAGCTATTCGGTATGCCGTGTTTGATTATCTGCTGAAACCTATAGATGCCGAAGAGTTAATTCGATGCATTCAAAAATTAAAGAATATTAAATTCCCATTCACTGATGAACGACTGCAAGTCTTGCAACATAAAAGCTCTAAAATTGCACTCGCTACTTCTGAGGGCTTGATTTTTTCTCCAATAGAAGACATTGTTTGCCTTGAAGCAGATAGTAACTACACTACTTTTTATTTTAGAGATAAATCCAGGCTACTGGTGAGTAAAACGATGAAAGAATTTGAAGATTTATTACCACCTGATATCTTCTTTAGATCACATCACTCCTTCTTAATAAACTTGCATCATGTAAAAAAGTATTTAAAGACTGATGGTGGAAGAATAGAATTATCTACAGGACAAGTAGTAGATCTATCCAGGAGAAGGAAAGATGAATTCATGGTAAGAATCGCTTAAAAGGACATAAAAAAT
>JBBSBH010000066.1:0-14725 GCA_038251405.1 Chitinophagales bacterium | reverse complement strand
TTTTACTAGCTGATCTATTCGCTTCCCGAGTGCTCTGATCTGATCTGGATGTGGTATTTGATCCAGTGCTCCCAGATGCAATATATTTTGATGTTTTACTTGATCACCTGTTCGATAGCTCTCAATCATTCGATAATGGATTCGCCGCGTACCATCTTCTTTTTCATTCTTGAACACGACTTTTAAAAACATTCCCCAAAGGTCATCAGTCCTAACCTCCTAAACAAATATTGGGTGGGGGTCTACATTGAGCCTTTTGATTTATCGCTATTGTAAATCAATACCTTATTTCACTACTTTGTATTTCTAATGTTAGTGATTGATAATTTGGTGTTAGTTTTTGATTTTTGGCCTGCAATATGGGTTAATTAATTCAACTAAATCATACCATTGTAAATTCGTCAAACTTACGATTGGTATACTCAACAATTGGTTAATATTTGATTCGTTTTCCCATGTAACATCACCAAATAAAATAGAAAAAGTATAGTCCGGATCTCTCAATATATCCCAAATATCAACATTGTTACCTAACAATCCTCTTTTTTTTAATAATGAAAATCCATTCTTCATTATTGTATGAAATTTTGGGTATAAGTAGTCATTGGGATTCATATCCTCAATACGATTTTCAATTTCAAAGTATATCTCTTGCTCAATTTCACTCCTGCTACTTAAATCAAAAAAAGTCAAAAAATCATCTAAATCAAATTCTTTCAAAGCTTTAAACTGTGATTTGTAACAAGTGCAAAAATAATATAACAAGTATCCAAAATCTCTATTAATTATTCGATGAAAATGAAGCGACAAAGGGGCCTCACTAATATTTTTTTTTGCAATTTTTTCGAGTTGTGTTCTAGGAATATTTAATAGAAAAGAGCACAATTGAGATGAAACAGAATATGCTTGAAAAACATCAGCAATTTCAAGCACCATTGAAACTATATGAGCTGCTACAGAATATTCAATTAGCTCCGAATCATAACAATTTCTGAAATAATTTCGGTTCTCAACCAATTTTCTATCATTATTATAGTTTTCCTTTTGAGCCAATCTCAGAAATAGATTAATTTCTTCATAAACTGCATTGCTTTCAAACAAAGAAGTATAAGTAACTGGTGATTTACATACCAATTCATTAGTAGGCTTAGAAAATTCAAAAATCAAGAAGGGCACATCATCCATAAATATGCTTTTAGTAGAAATTCTCCACATCTTACTCATGTCATCATCGCTCAAAACTTCTTTTATCAATATTTCACTATGGTTTAATAATGCAAATTCTTTATTTAATTTCAACGGATTAATTATAGATAACTCAGGCTTCTGATTATTTAGGATCTGGCTAAGAGTAATATACAAATTATGTAAATACTCTAAACCGTAATTGGTGGAATTAAAATCAATAAAATGTCTATATTCTGTCTAAGTGTCTTATAATATTTCAAATTATCACCATTTATACCCTCATGTATTATTTTATCAAAATGCGCCTTACTCCAATTCAACTTAACAATCATTATTACTGGATCAAAATAACCTTCTTCGTTAATAGAAGGGAATATCAATTTGCTTTTTGAAGTGCTCATAATTTCTTAAAGGATAAACAAATTTAGCCAAATAAAAACCTAACTTTAAAAGGTAAATGATGTATCTTAATAATCCATTCGAACGTAAAAAATTGGTGTCAAAAGATCCGTTAAGTGTCTTCCAGTTTTCGAAATTTTACCAATTTTTGGTATCTTTAGACTAAAATTTAAAATTAATGAGTAAAAACACTTCCATTTCACTTGGTGATTACTTTGAAGAGTTTGTCCACGAACAGATTTCAGCTGGAAGATATAAAAATGTAAGCGAGGTCATCCGAGCTGCACTTCGACTCTTGGAAAATGAAGAAAGTAAGGTGATTGCCCTAAAAAAAGCAATCCAAGTAGGGCTAGACAGTCCAAGGGTAGAGAACTTCGATTTTGATGACCATCTTGCGAAGCTTAAAGCCGAAAATAGAAAAAATGGCTAACCTTATCTTAAGACAAGAAGCTTTAGATGACCTCACTGATATTTATTTACATACTGTAAAAAATTGGTCAGAAATTCAAGCCGATAGATATTATGCGATGATAAAAGCAGCATGCAACGACATAGCCATCAACTCAACAATTGGGAGAAAATATAACAAAATCAATAGTAATATATTAGGCTTCCAAAGTTGGCAAACATATCATCTTTTATCAAGTAATCCAATATGATGAAATCGAAGTAGTAAGAATACTACATGAACGTATGGACTTACAAAGCAGATTACTTGAATAAATAATAACCATGGCAACTAAGAAAAAAAGTAACCACTTTTGATGAGCATCTTGATACGCAATATGGAAATAAGCGGAACCGCAAAGCGGACTGAATTTGAAATAAAGGCAAAAACGCTGAAGAATAATACAACTTTAAATCATGAGTTCCTGCAATGATTAGTAAAATAGACTTCGGAATACAATAAAGCAGATCAAGATGCAGAAATCATATCTGTATTAAAGCATGCAAGCTTAAAGAGGAGACTTTCAAGAGACGAAATGAATAAGAGATAATAACATGCTTTAGAAATATTTTTTCCCTTTGGCTTTTAGAGTGTGTATAAATTTCCATATCTTTGTGTATAGAAAAGTAATCGCCATGCGTACAAATATAGATATCGATGACAAAATCTTAGAGGAGGCCATGAAAATCAGTCATGCTGCTACAAAAAAAGATACCATACATCTTGCATTGATAGAATTGATCAGAAGAGAAAAAATGAAAAAATTAAGTAAACTATATGGCAGTAAGTTGTGGGAGGGTAATCTAAGTAGGATGCGCACTCAATCAAAATGAAACCATTACTTTTTGACACTTCTATATGGGTTCCTTTTTTAAGAGGGACTCAAAATAAAAACACGGTATTACTTCAGGAATATTTAGCGACAGGAGACCAAGTCTTTATTTGCCCTACTATTTACCAAGAAATACTGCAAGGATTTAAAGATATAGAGTCAGCACTTGAAATGAAAAGTCTACTTGATTCATTGGAAAATTTAGAATTAGATGGATATTTTTTGGCGTACCAAGCTGCAAAGATTCATATCACGTTAAGAAATGCAGGCTATACATTACGTAAACCCAATGACTGTTTAATTGCATTCTATTCAATCAATTATCGTGTAAGTCTTGTACACAACGATAAGGACTTTGATATAATTGCTAAAAAATATTCACTAGAGTATTCATAAACTTTTTAACCTATTAGAAAATAGTAAATCGGACATTCAGCTATCAACGCTTTAGCCGACTTTTGAAATTTGGCTTAAAAACTCGAGGTAGTTCTTTGGACAGACAAATATTACAAGCCTCAATATTCCTTTATTTATTCATATGTCTTGTATAAATCATAGGGATGAGCCTACAGTTTTTTAAACGGACAGTGTAAACCTTTTAGAAAAATAAAAATCTATGATGCTACTAATCCAACATTAAAAAATGAAAATAACAAAAATGTGTTTCGTTGCAGCATTTATCACCCTGATTTCCTGTAGCAAAAATGACAATGCAATCAGATACAATGAACTAGCATTACTTCAAATACACTTTCTTGCCCTTTTTGGCTGCTTTAAATATAGCATCAATAATCTTCATGTCTTTTAGTCCTTCTTCGCCATCGACAGGCACTATTGGTTTCTTGCCTTGCAAAATGATTTCGGACATTTCATCCATTTGTACGGTCTGATGCGTGACATGTTCATAAACCAGCTCCCCTTTATTGGTCCTTCCTTTTATAGGTCCGTACGCGGTAGAAGGCTGCATTTCGGCGAAGCCTTTCTCGCCATTGAGATAAAATTTATCCAGGCCATTCATGGAGTAAGTGGAAAGGCACGACGCAGTGGCTCCACTTGGAAAACCAAATTGGAAAGTAATCGTTTCATCTACTCCTTCTTTGAATTTTACAAAGTCTGTCTTGGTCTCCTGAGCGGTCACCCAGGTTGGTTCTTCACCGATCATATACCTTGCCCCATTAATAGAATATACTCCAATATCCATCATAGCTCCTCCACCAGCCAGTTGTTTATTCAATCGCCATTGGGTGGGATCGCCTATCCTAAAGCCGGAAAGCCCCTGGAAAAACAATGCCTTTCCCAGTTCACCATCTTTTCGCATTCTTATTATCTCCAGCGTTTTAGGCTCAAAATGCATTCTGTAGCCCACTAATAATTTTACATTTGCTTTTTTACAGGCATCTATCATTTCCTGCGCATCTTTAGCATTTACCGACATTGGTTTTTCTGAGATTACATGTTTGCCGGCAGCTGCCACCCGAAGTGTAAATGGCTTGTGCAAAGAATTAGGTGTGATGACATACACGGCATCTATATCAGGATTATTCTTTATTTGATCCAGCGAGGTATAGTTGTAACAATTTTTTTCCGGAATTCCATACTTGGATTGCCACGCTGTAAGCTTAGAGGGAGTACCACTGATAGCTCCTACTAATTTGGCTTTGGTACATGACTGCATAGCATCGGCGACCCGCGTTCCATAACTGCCGAGGCCTAGAATGGCTACTCTTAAAATAGGGCCATCATATTTCTTCCGTCTTTTTGAAGAAAGTGATTCTCCCCATTTTATATTTAAAAGTGGAGCAGCTAATAAAGGAGCTGAAATGTTTTTAAGGAATTTTCGTCTTGATTTCATATTCTTTGGAATTACCAGATTTACCGTGAATATACTAAGAATTGAAGCAATGTAATATCAATCGGGAATGAAAATTATGACAGCCAAACTATTATTAAAAATATTATATCAAGATTTGAAAATATTACTGAGTCATAAGCATCCAGTTATAAAAAAGGGATAAAATCGAACTTGATTTTATCCCTTTTTATAAATTGAAAGTAAATCAATACAAAGATCGACAACATACTTGGAAAACTACTATAACGGTAATACTATTTTTCCAAAAAAAAGTCTATTTGACTAATTTGTGCTTAATCAGATCATTTACTTTTCATCATTGTTCCTTTGGCCATAGCAGCATTTATTGGTGCCCGGTCAATAAATTGTAAGACACGGTCTATTTTGTCACTGGCATCAAAATGCATGGCAGTATGTATCCATTGACCCATTCTTTTTCCAGTCTTATATTTTGTATTTACCATGTACCAGCCCAATAACCAGGTACCCGGAGCATGGTAAACGTTTTGCGGTTTATTCACTTTCACTGCCAGCCAGATATCATTACTGAAACTGATAGAATCAATAACTTCTGTCCTTCTTTTTTTCCAATACTCCAGGATGGCAGATTTGCCGGCAATACTATCTCCATTATTCCAAAGATAAACGGCATTGTCAGCATAGGGACTCGTCCATGCGTCGATATCTCCTGAGGTCATAGATGCCAGACCTTTTTTACCAACCTCCATGTATTTATCATCAGCAATTTCAGTGGCTGGAGTCTCTTTTACCGGAGCAGCAGCATCCATAGATTTATCATCCATAGATTTCATTGGCGTCTTATCGGCATCTTTACACGACCAAAACATCGGAACAAGTATTAAAAAGGCAATAATTTTTTTCATAAAATAATTTTTTTAATAAATTGGTATGATTTAATAAATTAAAATTAAAAAAATTAACAGAAATTTACATTGCAATATAATTTCACCAAACTCCAAGATTGACTGTTTTTCTACAACTAAATATTTTATATTGAATTTATTCATTATTGGTATATAAAATAGAATTAAAAACAGAATAAATTCATTAAACCAAATATAATATTTAGTTAACCATATGAAAACGCGGACTGGATATCCTCTTATTAAATATAACCTGAATCAACAGTGTAATCCCGAATAAAAAATCAATTACATTAAAATAAAAATTCAATTGATAAGCTGGCCGAAGAGACATCTGAATAATAGTCACTGACCAGGTAATTTTCTGAAGTACCAAAATATTAATACCGCTTAAAAGAAGCTGATGAGAACTTCATTCCTGGAATTCAATTGTTCTTGACATTAAAAGAAATTTCAAAAACGTGCTATTCTAATGGAAATTAACCATTAAATATTTTTTGTCAAAAATTGAAAGCAAATCAAAAAGATGGTATGCTATCTCCATTTTTGATTTCAAATTTAATTAAGCTAATTCCGCATCTAAATGAATATTCGCTCCCTTCAATAATTTAGAAACAGGACAATTTTCTTTTGCATCGGCGGCATACTTTTGAAAATCTGCATCAGTCAATCCGTCCGCACTCACCCTGGTATATAAATGAATATCAGTAATGTTTCCATCATCCAGTACTACCTGGGCTTTAGTTTCAATGCTGTTTGCTGTAATATGAGCTGCTTGCAATACAAATGCCAGTTTCATGGAGAAACAGCCTGCATGTGCTGCCCCAATAAGCTCTTCAGGATTGGTACCAATACCCTCTTCAAACCTTGTTTTGTATGAATAATTAGAAGCTGAGAGCACCCCACTTTCTGTAGAAACTGTGCCTTTTCCTTCTTTTCCATTTCCTGCCCAATGAGCAGTCGCTGATCGCCTGATTGCCATATTTTTAAATTTATTTTTTACTAATTGATTTGAATAAAACGTTGCTATTTCTAACAAAATTATCACGATTTTGTTTGGCTTCCCGGAAAAAAGAAATATCGTCAAATTTTCCCAGCACTTCATCCATTTCCGCATGATTTTCGTACATCATTTTGCGGAATGGATTTACAAAATCTTTGTATTTAGATTTTAATATCTGGTCATAAATCCATTGATTGGTTTGAGTGGCAGCTTTCAAAGCCGATAGCCAATCAATGGATTTTACGCTTTTCATTTTATTTATCTGCAGATAACAACTCAGTGCATGCTCCAATTTTAATTTTACATAGTTTTTATCACCCTCAAAATAGTATTGATGCACGCCCTCCCATGATTTGATTTTTTGATTCTCTATATTCATTAAAAGCCTTTCCAGTTCTTGCATAGTAATGAGTTGACCGCCTATATTGGCCCATTCGTGAGCTCTTGCTATTTTGATATTTTCAATAGAAAATTTGGATTCAATTATTGTTTTAATCAGGTAATAATTTATTAATTCTTTAAAGATTTCTACTGCCCGCCGGGGTTTCCTGATTTTTACCGATCGCTTAGAATTCTCTACTCCCGCCATGAAAATATCTTCATCTGACAAAGTGTATTCTTCAAGTATGCTGATGGCCTTTGTCATTTCATTCACTGTATCCGGTGCTAAATATTCATACACCAAGGACTGTTTGACTCCTTTTCTTAGATCCCGGACTCTGAATTTACTTTCATTTCGTGCCAACGCAAAGAAATTATGATCAAACCAATATCCCGGGTAGATCACCAATTCATTTTTAGATTCGTCATTGGACACTATACAAAAAGGAATTTTTAAATCAATTTCGTACAGGTAATTTCCCTTGGTAATTAATGTAAAAGAGGCAAACCGTGAATTGTGCTTTAATGTAACTGACAATCCAGGCCAAAATCCTCGCCCGGCTATTAGCTCTCCATCCGCTCCTCTGGAATTATGATTTGAACCTATAGTGGCTCCTGCAGCAACATTACTCTGCCCTAATAATGTAGTAGCGATGAGGAATGAGGTATTATGATGTTGTTCATGGGCCGGATATATCAACGAATTCAATACTTCACAACAGGACACCGTGGCATTACTTCCCAAATACGAATTGATCAATCTCGCGCCATATTTTAAATTGGAATGGGATGCCATGATAAATCGTACTGCTTTAATCCCATAGAATGCTCTGCACCCAACAGCCATGATGCCATTCACCATTTCACACCCCTCTCCTACCTGAGATGGAGATTCTGCGGTGCTGTTGATGGTCATGTTTTTTAATTTATTTGCCCCTTTCAGATAAGCATGATCGCCGATACGAACATCTTTAATAATCTTACAATTTTTTATTACTGTATGTTCGCCTATAGTTCCGTAATACCCTCTTTTACTATCCCAGATTTTTTCTGTAAAGACTTTCAATTGATCCATCAACTTGGGACGATCCCGATACTTCGCCCATATCCAGGCATCTCCCGGTAACATACCATCAAAGGGCATTACTTTTCTACCTCCGTTTTCATTGCAGATTTCAAGCCAGATGCGGGTGGCTTCAGATTCACCATCTTTTAAGATCCCATTTCCAAATTTTGCATAGTCTGTTGTAGATATTTCGTCTACATGGGCAATGATGGTTTCATTACCTACAATATAATGTGCCAAATATCCCACATTATCTATCACCACATTATCACCCAGATCGCAACTACAAATGGTAGAATCGTAAAGCCCTACCGGTAATTTTATATTATGAAATTCAAGATAAAATGGTTCCAGTTTTCCTATACGTACCTGTCCGTAAAATTGGCAATGCTTTACCAGCTGCGGATCAAATTCATCAGAAACCAGAATGTCATTCCAATCACTGGATGCATTATTATTATGGACTAATATTTCAATTTCATCACCTTTGAGTCTTCGATACGGTTTTGTGGGTTGATGCTGGAGATCCCTGAGATAGTATTCGTTTTTTCCCTTTGGCAAATAGATATCTTCAATAAAATGATATCCTAAATTTTCAATCGGTTGCTTTTTAATAATGTTCATAAATATCTACTCTACCGTTACTGATTTTGCAAGATTGCGGGGTTTGTCCACATCATATCCTTTTCCTACACCAATATAATAGGCTAATAATTGTATCGGGACAACAGATAAAAGCGGTGAAAGGATAGGTTCTGTATTAGGAATGCGAATAATGTGTTGTACCAGATTTTGTATTACTTCATCATCTTCGTTTACGATCACTATTACCTGGCCTCTCCGGGCTTTGATCTCTTGTATATTAGAAAGTATTTTTTCATAGTACGGATCTTTTAGAGCTACAAAAAGCACAGGCAGGTTTTCATCTACTAAGGCAATGGGGCCATGTTTCATTTCACCAGCAGGATAACCGGCTGAATGGATATAGGAAATTTCTTTGAGCTTCAACGAACCCTCTAATGCAACCGGAAAATTTACACCTCGCCCTAAATACAAAAAATCTCTCGCCAATACATACCTTTCTGCGATAGCTTTTATAGCATCAGCCTGATTTAATATTAGCTGAATCTGATCAGGAATATTTTCCAATGCAAGCAGATATTTACTGATTGATTCCGGGTCTACAGATTTTTTTTCCTGGGCAACTTTTAATGCTATCAGATACAATACTGCTAATTGGCCTGTAAATGCTTTCGTACTGGCAACACCTATTTCGGGTCCTGCGTGAATATAAACTCCACCATCAGATAATCTGGCAATAGATGAGCCCACCACATTACAAACAGCCAGCACAATAGCACCTTTAGCCTTTGCCAATTCCATAGCGACCAGGGTATCTGCAGTCTCGCCACTTTGTGAAACAGCAATCACTATATCGCCCTGGTGAATCACGGGGTCCCGATATCTAAACTCAGATGCGTATTCTACTTCTACTGGAATTCTGCACATGGATTCAAAAGCATATTCAGCTACCAGGCAAGCATGCCACGAAGTTCCACAACCAATAAAAACGATCCGATTGGCCTTAACTATTTTATCTAAATGTTTAGAAAGTCCACCAAGTGTAATGGTAGAATCCGCAGCATGTAATCTGCCCCTCAAACAATTTCTAAGTGCATCAGGTTGCTCATTTATCTCTTTCAACATGAAATGATCATAGCCACCTTTCTCGATCGACTCTAAATCAAGGTCTAATTTTTGAATAAATGGTGATGTAATTTCATTTTCGATATTTTTTAATACCAGTTTCTCAGCAGTAATGATGGCAATTTCATGATCATTGATATATACTACATCCTTTGTATACTCCACTATCGGTGATGCATCTGAAGCCAGAAAATGTTCGTGCTCGCCTATGCCTATTACTAAAGGGCTTCCCTTTCGCGCAGCTACTAATTTTCCAGGATGATCCTGATCCAGGATGACGATCACATACGAGCCTATGACTCTTTTCAAAGAAAAAGCCACTGCTTCTTCCAATTCACATTTTTGCTGATTCTTAATTTCTTCGATTAAATGAAGAAATACCTCTGTATCCGTATCGCTGGCAAATTGATGGCCCAAAGCCAAAAGCTCTTGCTTAATAGAAGAATAATTTTCAATAATCCCATTATGCACCATAGCCAAAGTGCCTGACTGGCTTTGATGAGGATGCGCATTTATATGAGTAGGTTCCCCATGAGTAGCCCAGCGCGTATGAGCAATGCCTATTTTTCCATGAGTATCCTTATTTTGAACATAATCCTCCAGGGAAGCTACTTTACCCTTTTGCTTGTATACATGCAGACCATGATGAATCAATGCTATACCTGCACTATCATAGCCACGGTATTCCAGTCTTTGCAGTCCTTTTAGTAAGATGGGGTACGCTTCTCTATGCCCCACATAAGCTACTATTCCACACATGTATTTTTAAGTTATTACATGCAAAAATAATCTAATATGTGGAAGTTTACGGAACACAAAAAAAGCTTTGCTTATCTCTTCCGTATATTTGAGTTCATTATAGCATGATCTATACATTTAATTTAATTACCTCAAACTGGATTTAAAATGCCCATTATAAAAACTGTACGAGGATTCACACCGCTTTTCGGTAAAAATATTTACTTAGCTGATAATGCGACCATAATTGGTGATGTCATCATGGGTGAAGACTGCAGTGTGTGGTTTCAAACGGTCATCCGGGGTGATGTAAACGCAATACGCATTGGCAACAGAGTAAATATTCAGGATGGCGCCGTGATCCATTGTACATACGAAAAAGCAATGACCACTATTGGCGACGATGTTTCCATTGGTCACCGCGCTATTGTGCATGGATGCACGATTCATGATCGCGCATTGATAGGCATGGGCGCTATAGTAATGGATAATGCAGTGGTGCCCTCTGGTTGTTTGGTGGCTGCCGGAGCGGTGATTTTAGAAAATTCAATCTTAGAATCAGGCGCCATTTATGCAGGAGTGCCTGCCAAGAAAGTGAAAGAACTCTCCAAAGAGCAGTTCGATTTTTTCATTAGCCGGACTGCTAAAAATTATATGATGTACGCAGATTGGTTCAGGGATATCGATGAGTTTATCCCTACTCATTAGTATAAAAACTGTTATTTCAAAGATTCAATTTATAATGCACACCATCTGTCAGCGCTTTATGTAAAGTTTTAGCCAATACTAGTTTAGTGGGGTAATTGCCTAAAAAAACGGTGGCTCAGGCAATAAACTATTTTCTAAAAAATAAGGGCTTTCTCAATTATGAACTACTAATTTCAATAAATTTACTTGTTGATTTTTTAAAACTACTTTCACTATATACATTCCCGGAGGGAGATTATGGTGGATAGCACTTACTTTTCCATGAAGCATAGTCTCAAAAGCTAGTTGGCCCTGCAAAGTATACAACTGAGCATGTAGCATTTCACTACCCGCCTGGATGGTCAGCTGATGAAAGGAAGGATTAGGGTATATATTTACTTTATCTAATGGTACCACTTTAAAATCTGTAAGAATGCCGGGCATATTTCTATCGAGCCAGGCCAATCTTGTAAAGACCCATGCCTTGAATTGATTGATGGCTGCAGCATAGGTGGCAGGCTGAGCATCCACCTCCGGTGATCCGATGGTGATTTTACCTAAGATATCCCATCTAGCAAAATGTCTTGGTTGTGCTTCATTCACCAGGTCTCTCAATGAATCAATTAGCAGGTTTACTCCTTGCTCACTCAACACATTTTTTCTAAGAAATACATACCTCGATTTTATGGCGTTTACAAAATTGGGATCTTGCATCAGCCTTGCCGTCCAACCGGCAAACTTTGGAGCATGATTACATAAGTAGGCTTTGTACCCCCAGCCTGATCCATCCGTATTTCCATAATAACAATTGAACTGATTATTCCCTTCAGGTATATTTTTGTAGGCCCAATCAAAATCCCAGGGAGGCCCCGAGACGATTTTACCACCTTTACTATCTACATCTTTGTAAAAAAATTTACTTTTTTTATAGGCATCTACGCTCCTCGAAACTTCGCCCAGTATAAAATAATCTATAAATGATGGTACATCTATATATTGAGCATATCCATTGGAAGGATGTGTAAAATTGTTTCCATAAAGTACTGTTTCAAAACTATTAATAAAGGAAGGAAGATAAGACTGATGAGCGGTGGTCAATTCTGAAGATTTTGGGTAAACATATATAAATGAAACTTCCGGATTGCCCAAAATTCCAGATTCAGTGTATTTACTGGTAAATGACACTTCATCGGCATCCTTATTGTCATTTTTAAAAATATAACCGCCCGTGATAGCATTGCCGGAAGTAGCTTTATCGTCAAATTTGGAAATAGCCACTCTGTTTTTATCTCTTTTTATCTTTTCCGAAAGCAAATAAATACCTTGATACTCTCCGTTGATCAGTACATCACAATATTTTGTTCTCGGGGCATAGTGTCCTAGTTGATTGAAAAGCGTATAAGAAAATGTGTTTCGCATTAAAGATTTGTCATTGTAGTTGGTAATAAGTGCCCAGTCATTTTCTTCAGGCAGACCTAGTAGGCTCACATTTCTATTTGCTCCCTGTGAATCTCTGGTCTCCACATTATAACTTTTCTGAGGGTAACCAGAAGAACTGGAACCTCTGATTTCTATACCTATGACCCCATAATAAATATTGGCCGAGTCGGTAGTTTCATTCAATCCATTTGGGTTTTGAATTACACGCATCATTGCATTTAACTTAGTGCCGTTGTCCTGTATGACCTGTCCATTAGTAGTAATAGAAATAATGGGCAAGTTGGATATAAATGCATTATCCGTAATAGGTGATACAAACCATGGTGGTGTAGGTCTGTAATATTCCATGTCATCTCTCAACCCGAAAGAAAGGAATGGAATAGCTGACAAATCACTTGATCCTATACTTACATTATGAACTTGTATTGATAACATATTGTCACCATTCATCAGGCATTTTCTCAAGAGCACTTTATTGATCTGAAAATAATCATAACTACCACCGTTATATACTTTGGCTTCGTGGTCAAGTGCTGGTACATTGTAGGCGGGGTAATTACCACTGATCCCATATCGTGCTACTTCAATACCATTGATATAAGCTATAAATCCATCATCAAAATCCAAATTGATCAATGCCGTTAATATCTTTGAAGTATCAGTGACATGAAACGATTTTCTCAAAAAAACAGCGTAACAAGGGGCTATCACCGTGCTGTCATCGCCATCCCCATAGCCAAAACCTCCTTTACCAGACAGCCATTTGGAATCATCATATGTAATTACTCTCCAAAAAGTATTGGGCTCAGCATTTCCTACAAAATATTTCCAGGTGTCCTGAGCGTAAATTGCGGTTTCCCAATGATTTATTTTTTGGCCCTGTAAAAAGTTGGAAAGGCAAATAAAGAATATAGTAATGTATTTTTTCATTTTTTTGAAAGTCAAAGTAATTTATTGAATTTCTAACTTTCTCCTACTAATTTCTGTCGTATTATTTCAATATTAAATCAATACCTGTTCTTATTGCTGGTAAAAGCATAGCTCAGGGATCTACATCAATAACAAATCTACTGGTAGAAAACCCTGTCATTTTTAAAACCTCCGGAATTGATTCTAAAAACCTGTGTCAAATTCAAGAACCGTAGGTTCGATCTATAAATTTACCTCGGGTTTCAACCTGAGAGTATCACTATAATATCCATTTCTAGAATCATAGGTTCGGCTCCTATTTTTGAATATCTATTTATTAGTACGCACAAGTAGATTGTATCCTATTCTAATCCTGTAAACATGGACCGAGCCTAAGGCTCTCCGGTAATATTATTAATAACCATGGATTAAAATCCATGGTTATTATACCTAAGTGTGCCTACGGCACTTTGCGCTCAATAAAACAGTTCAAGAACCGTAGGTTCGATCTATATATTAACTTCGGGTTTCAACCTGAGAGTATCACAATAATATCCATTTCTAGAATCATAGGTTCGGCTCCTATTTTTGAATATCTATTTATTAGTACGCACAAGTAGATTGTATCCTATTACAAACCTGACTACATGGACTGAGCCAAAGGCTCTCCCGGTAACATTATTAATAACCATGGATTAAAATCCATGGTTATTATACCTAAGTGTGCCTACGGCACTTTGCACTCAATAAAACAGTTCAAGAACCGTAGGTTCGATCTATAAATTTACTTCGGGTTTCATCCCAAGAGTATCACTATAAAATTCATTTCGAGAACCATAGGTTCGACACATATTTTTGAATATCTATATTAGTATACAAGCAAGTAGAAAGTATCCTATTACAATCCTGAATACATGGACCGAGCCTAAGCCTCTCCCGGTAACATTATTAATAACCATGGATTAAAATCCAAGGTTATTATACCTAAGTGTGCCTACGGCACTTTGAGCGCAATAAAATAGTTCAAGAACCGTAGGTTCGATCTATAAATTTACCTCGGGTTTCATCCCCAAGAGTATCACTATAATATCCATTTCTAGAATCATAGGTTCGGCTCCTATTTTTGAATATCTATTTATTAGTACGCACAAGTAGACTGTATCCTATTCTAATCCTGTAAACATGGACCGA
>JBBSBH010000065.1:0-17658 GCA_038251405.1 Chitinophagales bacterium | reverse complement strand
ATTCGACGAAAAAATTCAGATTCTCAGGGCATTAAGCCCTGAAGAATCTGAGCAAAAAAGGTCTCAGATTCAAGATATAATCTGTGAAAAAATGATTGACAAATGAACATAAAAACGGTCAACGCTTTTTAGGCTTCGACAAAATTCTAAATTCTAAAATCGTAAATCGTACATTGAACGGTAAATTGTAAATTGGTTCTACTTTTTCTCCAATATAAAAGCCACATCCTGTCCGATATATCTTCCTTGCCCACCTTGTATTTTGACACTGGGCACCATAAAGCTAATTTCACCATTAATAGCTTGTATATCAGAATCTTGTAAAAACATACCTCGCCAGGTATGATATATCCTTAGCTTGTAAGTGGCATTGTCGTTATTCCCGGTAGAAATTTTTACTTCAGCATTGGCTACATCTGCATCAGGATTTACAAGCCAGCCAAAAATTAGTTGATCACTTGAAATAGCGAAAGCATTTTTACCCCCTGATATAGAGTCAAGAGGCTTTACATGGGTTAATCTTGAAAAGGGTATTTCTTTAGTAAATCTTGAAACAGACCGAATCTGATTGGTGATGATATTATCATTCAGATACCCTGAGTAAGCCCACCAAAATGGAGTCATAGCTGACCCATTGGCCATACTTACCCATAATGCATTGTGATACATGGCCAGGTAGCCAGGCATACCAGGCTCGTAAAAAGTGTGATCCCAACCTGTCTCACCAATGATGGCGGGCTTGGTGTAATTTGTCCATAGCTTATTTACCTGCCCCGCATAGTTGAGGTAACTAAGAGTGAGGGGATGCTCGTCTCCGGGATTTATTTTTCCTTCTTTTAATATCGGGAAACCCTGTGCTTCGTATATCTCCCGGGATGGAAGATCAAATACCTGGTAGCCTTCGTGCCAATATTCTCCAATACCACCACTTCGTGTACCAGTTGTGAGATGCTGATAGGGATCGTTTTTCTTGAAGTAATCATGTACTTTTTTACCCCACACAGCAGCCTGCAGACTATCGCCAGAAGCCCAGCCATCTGTGCCGTTCACTTCATCTATTACAAACCAGAGCATCAAAGCCTTGCTATAACTATATCGGGCTATCATATATCTATACATTTGTTCCTGGTACTTCCATGCCTCTTCACTTCTGTAAAAATCTTTGGCAGCGGTTATTTGTTTATAGGGATTACTATTCCATCGTTTATTTCCACCAGGCCAAACGGTCTCTGATAAATAGGCGTGAAACCACAAATTGAGGCTCAGCTGCATATCCCGTTCCTCCAGCATATTTAATACTTCGTCCAGCCGACCACAAATAGTCTGATCATACCTCCCCAGGCCACTGCCTTCTGTTTCGAATGGAGTAATAAAACTGCTGATAAAATTCACCCCTAATTTTTGTAAATCATCCAATACACTAGTCGATATTTGCCCTTTATTATAGGCCGCATATCCGTCATTGTACCAAAGTCCCACTCCAAAGTAGGGCGACCCATCTGCATACTGAAGATATCTATGATTAGGAGCTACATATACAGGACCTTTCGAAGAAGATGATTTTACTACAAAAGTATTTTTGGTACTATCATTAGTCCCATTTTTATCTTTTATAAATAATTGATAGCTCCAGGTGCCGGTTTCATTGGGTGAAAACCGAATGCTCCACAGAGACTGCCAGCTATTATAATTGTAAAACCCATTGATATTCCAGGAGGCACCAGATGGAGAAATCATTTTAGCAGAAATATCTATTTCGCCAGGGTCAAATGGATTATTGAACTCAGCTTTAATATTCATGCTCAGTTCCCATTTTTCAAATAAGCCCACTGTATCTTTTTGAGCCCTGATAAAAAGTACCTGAGGTATTTCGCCTAACAGTTCAAAGGAAGGGAGTAAGGCAGTGAGCAAAAACAGTAAAATGATCTTAGTTATTATTTTTTGTTTCATTTCAATATGAATTTTGGATCTATTTTAAGAAAATTTAAATTTACCTGATACTCCTGGTTTTGAAACTACATATGGTTTATTAAGAGAACCATAAGATTAATCATTATTGATAGATTTTCTTAACAAATGGATTGGATATTTATGCTTTTTACAAATTTGACAGTTTCATTAGATCTCAAACAGGTTTTTCATTAAATAGTGCTACATTACCCGTTAGAAAGCTTCATTAATATATTCTTTAAAAAAATATTACTTAATTTAGATAAAATCGTACTAGTTACATTTAATTGATAAAAAGCTATTTATGTATTTTTATAGTACATAATGTTCATTTTATATCATTTTTTTATCTAAAGCCTTTTCGTAAAAGAAAAACTTAGTCTCGAAGTAAAGATATTGTTAATTCCACAGTACATTTGATCCTTATTAATCGTTTAACTACTTAAATCATCTCAGATTTTTATAAAATTTATTAACAAATAGCATATGAAAAAAACTTTTAACATTTTCTCTTTCATGCTACTCCTCCTATTACCAGGTTTGACTATAGCTCAAGCTATTACGGTAAAGGGGAAAGTAATGGAAGATAACGGTGACCCACTTTTTGGGGTCAATGTACTTTTGAAGGATACCAATCGGGGTGTCATTACTGATTTGAATGGAGAATTTTCCATCGAGGCCAATATTGGACAAACACTTGTAATTAGTTATATCGGTTTTGATACTAAAGCGGTAGTAATAAATAGTTCTGAGCCTATGTCTGTCACTTTGGCTACTGCCAATGTATTAGATGAAGTAGTGGTAACTGCTCTTGGTATTAGCCGGGACAAAAAAGCACTGCAATATTCTGTTACTGAGATTGGTGGTGACAACTTCACACAGGCTCGTGTGAATAACTTAGGAAATGCGCTTTCAGGCCGGGTAGCCGGGGTAAATGTTACTCCGATGTCTACAGGTCCAGGTGGTTCCTCTCGGGTCATCATCCGTGGAAATAAGACCTTAGGTGGTGCCAATCAACCTCTTTATGTAATCGATGGAGTACCAATAGACAATAGTCAACAAGGAACTGTTGGTCTGTGGGGTGGTTCTGATCAGGGAGATGGATTGTCAAGTATCAATCCAGATGATATAGAAACCATTACCGTATTGAAAGGTGCCAATGCTGCTGCTCTTTATGGATCACGTGGTGGAAATGGTGTAATCAATATCACTACTAAAAAAGGTTCAAATAGAAAAGGTATTGGAGTAGAATTCAATACGAATAATGTAGCTGAGCAATTAGTAGATTTTAGTGAATTGCAAACTACTTATGGAAGTGGAGCTTATGCCTTACCTCCAGGGGCTAATGCCAATGACCCTACTATCCTAAGAATAGCGACTAAGCCTACAACAATTCAACAGGCTTCAGACTGGGGCTTGCAAGGCTGGGGCCCTAAATTGGATGGATCTCAGGTAATAGGCATTGATGGTAAACAACATCCATATGCTTATGCAGGAAATAATTTCGACCGATTTTACAACACAGGTTTTAGTACCACTAATGGGCTTGCGTTTACTGGCGGCACAGCTACTCAAAATTTTCGTTTGGGCTTGACTGACTTGCGTTCTAAAGGCATAGTTCCAAATTCAGGATTTGATAGAATAAATGTTTCGGTTTCTACTGATTCAAAATTTGGAAAAAAATTGACTTTGGTAGGTAAAGTATTATATGCAAAAGAAACTACTAACAATAGGCCAAGAGTGTCCGACTCACCAGGTAATGCAAATGAAGCCATCTGGAGGCTTCCAGCAAATGTAAATGTAGAAGATACAAAAGGTGATCCAAATAAACCTGGGGCGATTCCTTCTGACTGGGATCCATCGCTATATGTTGGAGACAATAGACAAATAGGAAATGAAAACCTTTCCAGTTATAATAATTTCTGGGGTTCCAACGCCTATTGGTCAGCATATCAGTTTAAAGACAATTCAAAGCGTGATCGCATCACCGCTTCTGCTCAATTAAAATATGATATTACCAGCTTTTTATATTTATCTGGTCGTGTAAGTACTGATTTTTACAACACTAAAGTAGCTCAGCTTACCCCTCAAGGTACTGGCTATCAATTAGGTGGAGGTATTGGCGAGTATTTCCAGAAAAACTCTGAAAACAATTTCGATGCCATGCTTGGTTTTGATAAGACATTCGGCAAACTTTCTGTAAATGCATTTTTAGGTGGGAATCAACAAAGAGGTCAGTTTGAAAGAATTTCTGCTAATGGAAATGGATTTTCTGTACCCTTTTTCGGTGTATTAAACGTGGCTAATAATAGAAACTTTGGTTATGGATTTAGTCAATCAGGTATTAACTCTGTATATGGATCTGCTGAGCTTGGCTGGAATAATGTATTCTACGTTACAGGAACAGCCAGAAAAGACTGGTTTTCTATCTTAAACGGTAAAAGCATTTTATATCCTTCTATAGGAGCTAGCTTCATATTTAGCGATGCATTCAAAAATGCCATGCCAAGTTGGTTGTCATATGGTAAATTACGTGCTTCGTGGGCTCAGGTAGGACTTACTGGTAATTTGGGTGCTTATCAGCTTTCTCAGCCTTATTCGCTTAATGGCAATCCTCACTTGGGTATCAGTATGGCCAGTTTTGCAAATAAAGGAACTATTGCCAATCCAAATTTGAATCCTGCCCTTTCTACTGAATTGGAGTTTGGAGCTGATTTGAAATTTTTCAATGGTCGATTAGGCTTGGATATTGGTGTATATGATCAAAAAACTACTGATGATATCTTAAATGCCACTATATCTACTGCATCTGGCTTTACCAGTACTTCTGTAAATATTGGTAAACTAAGTAATAAGGGAATTGAAGTATTATTAAGTGGTACTCCTATCGAATCTAAAAACTTCATCTGGGATGTATCCTTGAACTTTGCTAAAAACAATAATAAAGTAATCTCCTTGATTGAAGGTCTTAATGAATTGACTTTTGAAGAATCACGTACCCGTACCACATTCATCAAACACATTGTTGGTCAACCATTTGGTGTGATTACAGGGATTACCCAAAAAATGTTGAATGGCAAACCGGTATTTACCGACGCAGGTCTTCCGGTTACTGATGGTACTTATCAGCCAATTGGTAAATCCGTGGCAGATTTTACAGGAGGTTTGAATAATAGCTTTACTTACAAAGGATTTAATTTGAGTTTCCTGATAGATGTGAAAATGGGTGGCGATATTCACTCTGGAACTAATCAAAGTATTGATGGTTGGGGATTCTCTCAAAGATCATTGCAAGGTAGAGCAGGTGAAGCACCTCTAACGGTATCCGGTGTAAATGAAAAAGGTGAGCCTTTAAATCTTACCTTGAACCCGCAGCAAGCAGCTAGCTATTGGGGCAATCTTGGTGGTAGAAATGCGGCTGCCTATATCTATGATGCAAGCTTTGCAAAACTTCGCCAATTGACCTTTGGCTACAACCTTCCTAAAAAACTAATTGCAGGTACTCCATTCCAAAATGTGGGAATTTCTTTAGTTGCCAGGAACTTAGCTGTTTTATATAAAAATGTGCCGAATATCGATCCTGAATCTTCCTATTCATTCAATGGAGGCGCTCAAGGATTGGATTATTTCGCATTACCATCAACCAGAAGCGTAGGATTAAATCTTCATGTAGGATTCTAACCTTATTCAAACTAACTTAAAACAAAAGATATATTGTAAAATTTAAAATAAATTACATGAAAAAAATATTATTAGGTGCTTTGTCCCTTCTACTTTTAGCAAGTTGCGGTTCTGATGCACTAAAAGATCTAAATATAAATCCTCAGGCTCCCAACACTATCAATATGAATTTCCTGATGACTTCAGCTCAATTAGGAACTGCATCGGGTGGATCAAGAGGTGATAACAGGTATATTGACTGGAGAACGAATATTGGTATGTGCGCGCACGCTATTCAGCATATAGCTAATACAGGTGCCAGTATTGCTCCCGGTGATAAATACAATCAGGAAAATGGTGAGACCAATGCAGCTCCCTGGGATTTCTTATACAATGATGTATTGCAAAATTTAGCAGAGATTAGTCGTCAGACGGGTCCGGGTGGTTTTGAAGAAGGCCAACGTAAAAACATGAGAGAGGCTGCTCGCATCCTGAGAGCTTATAATTACATGCGATTGACTGATTACTACGGAAATATTCCATACGAAGAAGCGGGAAAAGGCATTACTGATGGTATATTTTTTCCAAAATATACTCCTCAATCTGCTATTTATCCTGATTTGATGAAAGAAATCTCTTCAGCAGTATCCACTATTAGTACTTCTAATCCTGATGATGGATTTGGTAAAGCTGACTTGTTTTATCAAGGTGATATTGCTAAATGGAAAAAATTTGGCAATTCATTATTACTTCGTTTAGCAATGCGTGTATCTAATGTAGACCCTGCTATGGCCAAAACATATGCTGCACAAGCCATTGCAGGTGGAGTAATGACTGCACAGTCAGATAGAGCAATGATCAAAACTGCCCTTGGCCCCAGCGAATGGACTAACCAAAACGGTATCTCCAGGGCGTTTGCCAATGGTGATGGTGGTCAACAATCTTGCCTAAGCAAAACCTTGGTGGATTTCTTGAAAAACAATAACGATCCCCGATTGATGATTATCAGCGGAGGTGTCGGTGGTGTAGATAAAGACCCGGCCAACCAAAAAGGTTGTCCTAATGGTCTAGATGCTTCAACATTAGATGCCTACACGGGCAAAACTGGTTCTAATCTTATGATTGAATTTTCTATTATCAATTCTAAATTATTAGATGATGATGAAGATTATGTATTCATGGATCTATCAGAAGTAGAACTTCTGCAAGCTGATGCTGCTGAACGAGGCATTGCCGGATCTGATGCAGCTGGTCACTTTGCAAAAGGAGTAAAAGCCGCTATTCAACAGTATACGCATTATGATGCTTCTCTAGCAGTATCAGATGCTATGGCTCAGGCATATGTAGATGCTAATCCTTACAAAGGTGGAGCTGCTGGCCTCGAGCAAATAGGTACTCAATTATGGGCCGCTAAATTCCTCAACTGGTGGGATGCATGGGCTGACTGGAGAAGAACAGGCTTTCCAAAGTTAGTTCCTGTGGTTGTCCCTGGAAATCTTACCAACGGTACTATTCCTCGTAAATTGAAAGTACCAAATGGTGAATTAGCTACCAACCAGGCTAATTTCCAGGCAGGTGGTACATTACCCAATGAATATACTACCAGAGTATGGTGGGATAAACAATAATTGATTATTGCGATTTACTTTATAAAAAAGGAGCTCAAGAAATTGGGCTCCTTTTTTTGTTTAAAAGAAAGCCACAGAATGGGGAAGTTATAATCTGTGAAAACCTGAGTAATCTGCGGCTTACATACTGAATTAAGGGTAGCCACAGAAAAGCACAGATTTACACAGAGAATATGAATATGATAATCTGTGAAACCTGAGTAATCTGCGGCCTACATATTGAATAAGATAACCACAGAAAGCACAGGTTTGCACGGCGAAATTTGGAGCTCATACTCTGTGAAAACCTGGGTAATTCGCGGCTTATTAAACTCCTTATATGTCAAAGACAATCCCTTGGGAAAGCGGTAATTCTTTTGATGAATTAATCGTTACTGTCTGACGACGCATATAAGCTTTCCAGGCATCCGAACCACTTTCTCTTCCACCTCCGGTTTCCTTTTCACCACCAAAAGCTCCACCAATTTCTGCTCCACTAGTCCCGATATTTACATTGGCAATACCACAATCTGATCCATGGTGAGAAGTAAAATATTCAATTTCCTGGAAGTCATTTGACATTATTGCTGATGACAATCCCTGTGGTACATTATTTTGTATGCGGAGTGCCTCTTCTATGGATTTGTATTTTAAAATGTAGAGAATGGGTGCAAAAGTCTCCTGGCTTACTAATTTCATGTGCTCATTTACTGCTGCAATACATGGTTTTACATAACATCCGCTTTCATATCCCTTGCCTTTTAGTAGGCCATAGTCGGTCAGAAATTTACCACCTTCTTTCGTAACTTGTTCTATAGCATTCAAATACATATTTACTGCATCCTTATCTATTAATGGCCCCATATGATTTTTAGGGTTTAGTGGATCGCCAATGCGTACTTGACTATATGCCTTTTTTAAAGCGTTAACTACTTTATTATAAATAGATTGGTGGATAATCAGTCGTCTTGTACTGGTGCATCTTTGACCAGCAGTTCCGATGGCCCCAAAAAGAACACCAGTAATCACCACTTTAAGATCAGCGGTAGGCGCAATGATGATGGCATTATTACCACCTAGCTCTAATATCGACTTTCCCAGTCTACTCGCTACGGCCTGGGCTACTGACTTACCCATTCTTGTACTTCCGGTAGCACTTACAAGATTTATCGACGGATCCATTGCTAACCATTGACCTTGTATATAATTGCCTTGAATTACATTTATAAGACCCTCAGGAACTTTTTTGGCTTTTAGTACAGGTAATATTATCTGCATCACCGCTATCGCGCAAAGTGGAGTTTTCTCAGATGGTTTCCATACTACTGCATTTCCACAAACTAATGCAATCATTGCATTCCAGCTCCATACGGCGACCGGAAAATTAAATGCAGAAATCACGCCCACCAATCCTATCGGATGCCATAATTCTAATAGCCGGTGGTTAGTCCTTTCACTTGGCATGGTGAGCCCGTATAATTGTCTTGATAGCCCTACCGCAAAATCACAGATGTCAATTATTTCTTGTACTTCCCCTAATCCTTCCTGCAAGCTTTTACCCATTTCATAGGAAACTAAATGGCCAAGAATCTTTTTATTTTTTCTAAAGACATCTCCAAAAAGGCGCACTACTTCCCCACGCTGAGGGGCAGGCACCTCTTGCCAGGCCTTTTGCGCAGAAGCAGCCTGATTGATTAGTTTTTGATACTCACTTTCGCTGGTTATTTTTACTGCTCCAATGGCTTTTCCATCAACTGGTGAATAAGATATAATTTTAGAGGTGGATTTACCGCCAGATTTAAGACCAGTAATGAATGCCGGATTTACTTTTTTAATACCTGGATATTTCATTCAATGATATTTGATTGCAATAGAAATAAAGTACCATAAAATGTTCCCCCCATCAAGTGAGCTTTTTAGTAGTTTTCTAACTGATTATATTACCGTTAATAGTGAGTGAGAAATAGATATTTTCTTGTGAGGGATCGGCTGCTTTGATACCCAGGTCTGAAGCTTTTATAATGATCTGATCTGAATTGATGGAAATATATTTAGGACTGTAATCTATTCTGACTCTTACATTAAATGAGATGGTTTTACCATGAAGATTGATAGTCCCTTTTAATAAATGAGTGGCCTGCTGATCATTTATAGTTTTTTCACATGCGGTAATTAGTATACTTCCTGTGGCATATTTGGCGGAGTTAAAAGCATCGCTGCCTTTCATAAAATTTTCCAATGACTCGTCTCTGTTAGCTACTAATACCAGGGAATGGATGTCCAAATTGAACTCCCCTTTGGAGACCATACCATCTTTTATATGTAGATTTCCTTTATTCACCGTAATGGCAGCATTGGCCAGATTTTTATTGAAAAAGCCTTTTACAAATAGTTTGCTTCCTTCAGGCGTAATGGAAAAATCATGGTCTAATGATTCAAATTTGGAAATATCCCCACCGGTAGGTTTTTTTGTGGGAGTTTCAATAACTGTATCAGAAGATTTGGGTTCATCCTTACAGGAGATGACAAATAGTAATAGGAACAAAGAAGTGCTTATAAGGCTAGATAATTTCATATAAATTATTTATTTAATATACAAATGTATGGAAATGAATCTAATCCATGACCTGGGCAAATGCTGCTGCCCCAATAATACCTGCATTATTTTGAAGTTTTGCGGGCGTGACTTTTGTTTTTAGTACTAATTGTTTTTTATAATTAGCATATCTTTTACTCAATCCTCCACCCAAATAAATGAGATCAGGTGAAAAAATAAATTGAAGGTGATTTAAAAATTTATTGAATTCCTTACCCCAGGCAATCCACGACATGCGCTTTTTCTCTCTGGCGGTATTAGATGCGTAAAACTCAAAATCTGATTTTTTATAATTAAGGTGGCCAAGTTCTGTATTTGGAATTAAAATCCCATCTCTGAATAAGGATGATCCAAGGCCAGTACCGATAGTGATCAATATAACTGTTCCTTTCTTACCCTTGCCTGAACCAAAATGCATCTCTGCCATGCCTGCTACATCGGCATCATTAGCTACATGAAATTGGCATCCTTTTATTTTGTTGAAAAGTCTCTCAGCGTTTACTCCTATCCATTTTTTATCAATATTTGCCGCACTTTTAATAACGGCATTATGAACAATGGCAGGAAAGCCCACTCCTACAGGACCTTTATACTGGAATTTGTCGATCACTTCTTTTACAACTGATAGCACATTGGCAGGCGTGGAAGGATTGGGTGTCTTGATTTTTACTATTTCACTTATTAATACGCCTTCCACCGGATCAACGAGTCCTGCTTTTATTCCCGTGCCTCCTATATCAATTCCCAGTAGTGGTTTTGTAGTTTTCTTAGCCATTTTATTTATTTTATTATTACAATTTTCATCCATACATTATCCAACGGCCTGTTCCTTCCATCCGACATAGATGCCGCTATTTGATCAATCAATTCAAGCCCCTCTGTTATTTTGCCAAAGACTGTATAATCATGATCCAGGAATGGTACACCACCTTTTTCAGAATATTCCTGCTTCACGCTTTCAGGATAATGAAAATTAAATTTAAATTCCTGTAAAGCTAGTTCAGAGTTTGATATAGGCCTTCCGGCTACAATATAAAATTGAGAGCCAGATGATTTTTTTTCTGCATTATTGTTTCGGGCTGCTGCTATGGCCCCTTTTACATGTGCAAGGCTATCAACGAATTCAGCCGGGACTTGATTTTTAGGACCCCCCATCCCCAGAGGGACTCCTGGTTTTGCATTTTTGCTGTCCGGATCACCACCTTGAATCATAAATCCCGGAATCACCCGGTGAAATAGAAGACTATCATAGAAACCTTCTTCAGCAAGTTTTACAAAATTGTCTCTATGTTGAGGGGTTTCATTATATAAATAGCCCTTCATAATGCCTATTGGCGTCTCAATTTGAATATGTACAGTGTCTTGTGCTTGCATGGAATGAATTAAAATTAGTAATAATGATAGAAAAAGAAATTTGTAATTTAAATTCTTATTCATTTTTAATCTTATGGTATTTGGTATAAAACTTTATTTAAGTCGAATTTTCATTACAATATTTTGAAGTGGCCTATTCGTTGGATTGGTTGGCGCATTTATAATTTTCTCAACAATTTCTATACCATTTACTACTTCGCCAAAAACGGTATAATCTGCATCCAAAGAAGGTAGGCCGCCTATGTTTTTATATTTAGTTCGCTGGGCTTCATTGTATTTAATACCTTTTGTTCTTTCCCATTGATCCAACTCCTGATCAGTGACCGGAGCACCTAATACAATATAAAACTGAGAGCCATTTGATTTTTTCTCGGGATTTGTACTTCTGGCCGCTGCTAAAGCACCTTTAAAATGGGGTGCGCCTATCTCTGGATTTATTAAATAGCCCGGACTGCCACCTCCCAAAAAAGTCTCCGGTGAAGCGTCTTTCGATTGTGGATCCCCTCCCTGAATTACAAATCCTGGAATCACCCGATGAAAAAGTAGACCATCATAATAATGTTCTTTAGCTAGTTTTATGAAATTCTCTTTGTGCAAAGGCGTTTCATCGTAAAGCATAATTTCAATATCCCCCAAATTGGTCTCTATAATGGCATGTTGATTGGCCTGGGTATTACAAGCATTTAGTAATAGTGTGATCGCAAAAACAATTACTACATGTTTCATGAATTGATGTTGATGTTATTAAAATATTGAATCACCTTTCCTTTTAAATAGATTTCCTGATCTTCTGCACCTTTCATGTCAAATTTCTTGACTTGTACATAATGGGGCCACCCCTCTGTATCCAGGCCGTCCCATTGGTAGTAGCCGTCTATGCTCATCAACGTACACACGGCGATATGCATAAGATCTTGTTTTTCTTCTTTTTTCGTTTTTGAAGATTTCCATTTGCCTAGTTCCTGTACACCTATTAAAAGCAAAACTGCATTGAGATCGGGTAGCCTGTTTAAACCCAGGGTATCCATTAGTTGGTGTCTCACTTGCAACCAATCAAAATCAAATTGTAAGGCATCTTCCATTAAGCTGCAAAAATACAAATTTGGCGGTTCTTTATAAAGGATTAGAACGAAGCCGATTTTTTTAATAAACAAGCTATACAATAAACAACTAAGAATCAATAAAAGGCCAGAAATTGATTCCAATTAAGGATTTGGTATCAATAGAAAAGTGTAAAAAATGATGATAACTACCTGGCTGCACCTTCCAATAGACAGGATCTGAATCAGGAAGATGGGCATTTACTAGCGCATCCAGGGTATTAGGCCCTGTCGAATGTCTACATAGCAATAAGAATTTAGATGATATTGAAATTTTGCATTAGAATTTCTATGCAAAATCTGAGGTGTTGAAAATGAATTATTTATATTGATTTAAAATGGTAAGAAATAATTACATTTTCCAAACTCAGGTCTGATGACTCCTATAGTAGTATCGTCGTATCAGACTCATAGGAGGTTTAACCCTCGATAAATAGTTGGTTTTTAATTTAACTATTTCATCGACCGTTGGGCAATTTTTGCTTCAGCTGCAAAAATTGGGTTAAAGTACCAAAGCAATCCTAAAATCAAAAAGGAGCGAACCTTTGTCCACTCCTTTTTGTTAAATAAAACCTTACTTGAAACTCTATTTGTATGAATATTCGCGGGTGTTCACATAGTAAAAAATCATTTAATAGTTACTGTATTCCAATATTGATTCTCACCTTGAGTGATGGCAAATGTGTACTCGCCAGGCCCTGCTTGAGTCAAATTGAATTGCTTAGAATATTGCATTTGATCTAAATCGGCAGTATAAATTACTTGATTGGCTGGGTCGAGGATTCTTAGCGTTGCATATTTATCTAAGTTCAAATAATTTACTTTTACAGTAGGTCCTTTTGCAGAAATTTGAGGTTTGAAAAAGGTCTTCGACGCATTACTTAGGTTGATCTCATACTCAGTCTTTGTAAATGATTGCTTTTGTGATTTCAAATCATTTGACAAAACGACCTCGTAGTTTCCAATTGGAAGTTGAGCAACATTCAATTTAATGCCTGCAGTTTCAGATGTACTTGCATACGAATGGTTAAAAACTACCTGACCCTGGATATCTTTGATTTGAATGTCCAGATCAGATTTTGACCAGTCATCTGCTTTGATCACAATGTACTTGCCAGTGGCAGTAAGGTCAAATTCAGGTTTTGCAAATGCTGATACACTTAGTGCAAGCATTAATAGAACTGAAAAAAATGGTTTCATATAAATAATTAATTTGGTTACGAACTGATGAGACAAAGATGTAGGTACCAGGGAGCAAAGCTCTACGCTTAGATTTTCTGATATTGATGATGAATTAACTTACCCTGTTTTGAAAAGAAACATTCTTCCGTTTTTTTGGTATAGTTATTTAGTGAACTAATTGTTAACTAACTGTAGCTTAATGTTCTTGACTGCAAATTTGCGTCTAATCAGTAAACTTATCAGTATGAAAAGTATGCTTGGTGTTGCACCTATCTTAGAGTTGATTCAGCCTAGTTTCAATCAGTCATTTACATTTAGAAAATTTGAAGAACCAGAGCCAAATCTTAAGCCTTTTTGGCATTTTCATCCGGAAATAGAGCTCGTTTACATTAAAACCGGATCAGCAAAAAGACATATTGGGAATCACATATCTGAATATATAAATGGTGACCTGGTATTATTAGGCCCTAATCTACCCCATTATGGTTTTACGGAGAGACTTATTGGCCACAGATCAGAAATTGTGATTCAAATGAAGCCTGAGTTTCTGGGCAATACATTTTTTGAGATTCCTGAGATGAAAGAAATTCAAAATCTATTTATAAAAGCATCTTCTGGCATTGTTTTTACAGGTCATACAAAGGACTTTATCGGCCATCAGTTAGATGCACTTGCAGAAAAAGAATCTTTTGAAAAATTGATCGGGTTGTTAAAAGTCTTTAGGGCATTGGCAATATCAGAAGAATATGAACTTTTGAATACTTCAAGGCCATCTTTAGTTTTCAAAAAGCAAGACAATGACAAAATCGAAAGAGTGTATGATTATGTCAGAACTCATTTTACTGAAACCATTTCTCTGGAAGATATTTCCGATGTAGTTTCTATGGAAGTCCCTTCTTTCTGCCGCTATTTCAAACGAGTGACCGGAAAGACATTTACTGAGTTTGTAAACGACTTTAGGGTGACTCATGCCTGTAAATTATTATCTGAGAGTGATCTCCCGGTATCTGCTATATGTTTCGAAAGTGGATTTAATAATTCATCACATTTTAATCGATTATTTAAGGCTACCACCGGTAAGACGCCCCTGGAGTATCGCGAAGAAGTAGAGCATTTGATCATTTAGCTTCTGACAACTATGCCGATGATGAATTTTCATTCAGCCTAATAGGCATTTATTTTTCCAGGTTTTCTGCCATTTCTTCTTTTTTCGTCTGAAATTGTGTTTTTGGACGAGAATTTGATTCATCGTACTTTGATACAAATTTTGGAACAGATGACATACGATCAATTTACGGTAAAAGCACAAGAATGTATTTTAGAAGGACAACGAATAGCTGAATCTTTGGACCAGCAGATGGTGGACACTCCACATTTGCTTAAAGGCATTATGCTAACTGAGTCTGGGGTCTCCGACTTTCTTTTGAAAAAAAGTGGCGTGAATGCGGCTACTATAAAAATCGAATTAGATAGGTTATTGCAAACTTATCCAAAAGTTCAGGGTGATATTAAACAAACGTTGACCAATGATGCCAATCAGGCATTGTCCAGAGCTAAAAGCATGCTGAAAGATTTTGGCGATGATTATATCAGTATGGAACTGATCCTCATGGGCATCCTTACTGGTAATGACAAGGCTGCTCAGCTATTGAAAAACGCAGGTGCGACCGAAGCAGGTGTAAAGAATGCAATCAAAGAGCTTCGTAAAGGCCGTACGGTAAAGGAGCAAGGGGCAGAAACCACTTATAATGCTTTAGAGAAATATGCAGTGAATTTAAATGAGCAAGCTGAAAGTGGTACACTGGACCCTATTGTAGGCCGCGATGATGAAATCAGAAGGATACTTCATATTCTTTCAAGAAGAAAAAAGAATAATCCGATTTTATTAGGCGAAGCGGGTGTAGGTAAGACCGCTATAGTAGAAGGCATCGCCTGGAGAATAGTAAGACAGGATGTGCCCGAAAACCTGAGGAATAAGGAGATATTTTCATTAGACATGGCTTCGCTGGTAGCTGGAGCAAAATATAAGGGAGAATTTGAAGAAAGGTTGAAAGCGGTAATCAAAGAGGTAAAAGAATCGGATCGGGTAATTTTATTTATTGATGAAATTCATTCGCTTATCGGTACTGGTGGTGGACAAGGGGCTATTGACGCTGCTAATATTTTGAAACCTGCATTGGCCCGGGGCGAATTGCATACTATTGGTGCCACTACTTCTGATGAATACCAAAAATATTTTGAAAGCGATAAAGCATTAGTGCGAAGATTCCAGACTGTTTATATTGACGAGCCTAGCGTAGAAGAAACAGTTTCCATTCTGCGCGGGATACAAGATAAATACGAAGTATTCCATAAAATTAATATTCTTGACGAGGCATTAGTGGCCGCAGCAGAACTTTCTAATCGATATATTCAGGACAGACAATTACCTGACAAAGCTATTGACTTAATAGATGAGGCGGCAGCTAAATTGCGACTTGAACTGGATAGTGTCCCCGATGAAGTAGACGAATTGCAGCGAAAGGTGAGGCAATTGGAAATTGAAAAAGAAGTAATAAAACGAGACAATGATCCCAATAAACTGGATGTGATCTCTAAAGCCCTGGCTGAGGCAAAACAGAAAATGGATATTGTAAGTGCCGAATGGAAAAACGAAAAAGAAATAGTAGATCAAATACAGGCTTGCAAAAAAAATATCGAAGAACTTGAAAATCAAGCTGATAAAGCAGAACGGGAAAGCAACTACGAAGTAGTAGCAAAGATAAGATACGGCTCTATAAAAGAAGAGGAGAAAAAACTTGCAGAAGCAGAAGCCAAACTTAAGGACTTGCCTGAAGAGAAAAGACTTACCAACCAGGAAGTGACAGCTAATGATATTGCGGCAGTAGTATCAAAATGGACGGGCATTCCCATGCAAAAAATGCAGCAAAGCGAACGCGGTAAATTACTTCAATTGGAGACAGAAATAGGCAAAAGATTAATCGGCCAATCTGCTGCAGTAAAGGCAGTATCGGATGCCATTCGAAGAAGTAGATCAGGTCTTGGAGATCCTAATAAACCAATTGGTTCTTTTATATTTTTAGGTCCTACCGGAGTAGGCAAGACAGAATTAGCCAAAGCCTTAGCTGAAGTTTTATTCAATGATGAAAAAGCTATCGTCCGCATCGATATGAGCGAATACCAGGAAAAACATTCCGTGTCCCGATTGATAGGTGCACCTCCGGGGTATGTAGGCTACGATGAAGGCGGTCAGCTTACTGAAGCAATACGAAGACGGCCATATTCTATCATCTTACTAGACGAGATTGAGAAGGCACACCCCGATACTTTTAATATCCTGCTACAAGTATTAGACGATGGCAGACTTACAGATAACAAGGGTAGGGTAGCAAATTTTAAGAATTCCATCATCATCATGACATCCAATATGGGCGCAGATAAAATATTGGAGAATTTTGAGGATCTGGAAGCATTAGGTGATAAGCATCGCACGGAGATAATAGAAACTACCAAAATGGAAGTATTCGACTTACTTAAGGAAAATATGCGTCCGGAGTTTCTCAATCGCATCGATGATAAAATCATGTTCCTGCCATTGACCAAGCCAGAGATCAAACAGATCGCTATGCTCCAACTCAAATCATTAAGGAAGAATCTGGCACAGCAAAATCTGGGCATCGAACTATCTGAAAATGCAATAAATCTTCTGGTAGATTTAGGGTATGATCCACAATTTGGCGCCCGACCATTGAAGCGCGTGATCCAGGGAGACATTTTGGATGAATTAGCAAAGTTTTTACTGGCAAGCACTTTTGTCTCCGGCGATACTATCATGGTAGATACGGATATAAAAGGATTTACTTTCAAATCAAAGATCAATCCATCCGGAGATGTGCATCACTCCGCCATGGATAGTGCTGACACCGATCTTAAGAATAAAAATTCAAAAGATAAGAATCTGGATAAACTAAATAAAGCTACCAAAGGTGTAGAAGACGCTGTGAAAGACATTACATCTGATGATGCTCCACAGTCAGAAGCAGGCCCTACATAATTGCACTAGGAAAGTTTGGCTTTATGATCCATATGGAGCGTGTGTATATATGAATAATGCACGCGCATGACCTTACAAACTGCGGGTAAATCTACCAACGGCAGTCCAATTGCAAGTTTTAATGCTTCTTCATCT
>JBBSBH010000064.1:0-18134 GCA_038251405.1 Chitinophagales bacterium | reverse complement strand
CCAAAATAAACTCGCTCTTGGATAAGTTCCATGTCATTGCATTTTCACGGGCAATTGATTCGCTTTTCAAATATACATTTTGCTGCTCGACCAGTATTTTGGCACAGTCCTGTCCTAGATCCTGAATATCTGGTACCTTAAATTATTGTTCAGAATTTTCAATACGTTTTTACCCATATAAAACAGCGAAGAACCAAGTGTTATTTATAAATTATATTTTCAAAATTCTCTAATAAAGGATGATTCACCAGGTCATTATGCCATATGGTCACCCATTCACCTTTAAATTTCTTACACTGCGTCTTCAGGTTTTCAAGTTGATCCCAGGACCATTCTTTCATATAGTAAATAAGGGTTGCATCCATTACAATAACTGGCCTTTCTTTTACTTTTAATTTCTTTCTGGCCCGAACATCAAAAATGGAAAATGGTAGACAAATGCCACATCTAAATCCAGGAAGATCTGCATATCCCATAGAACTTTCCCATTCCATGCCAGCATTATCCCAAAGTCTCCAGGTATCAGGATTCTGAAACCGGAGAAAGTGTTGCCTTCCTGAAATTATTTTTTGCTTTGTAATAGATTGCAATTCATCCAATTCTTTATCAAATTGACTTTGAATAAGGTAAGTATTGTATCCAGGGTGAAAACCTATGGTATGGCCCTCGCATTCTATTTTGGAGATTAAGTTTAATAATCTCTTGTCATTTATTGGCAAAGCCATGTCATGCTCAGATGATCTGCTAATAATTATATTGAAATATGCTTTAATGGAATATTCATTGGCCAAATTCAATAAAGTATCGTACGTATCAAATGGATCTTGTTTGTTTAAAACTAAGGTCTGATACCAGCTTTTTAAATTTCTACCGGCCATTTTGAAATCATTCCTTTTGAGTATATCACCTGCGATGTGTTTTATGCTGGTAAAAAAATCTGGCCACTGATATTGCTGGTCTACATCATGCGTGACCAGGGCTCTGTATTCATAACTTTTTCTTTTCCCGGTATACCCTGCTTTTTGTAATACATTCCAGATTAATTCAACATATTCATTTACCACTGGCCTCTGTAGAAAATGATATTGGTAAGCTATAGAATTCTTTGCTATAGATCTTCCATGCAAATCTTTATCTGCATCTACTATTTCTTCCCATCGGGTCAGCATAAAAAAAGCAGACGCAATCAGGTCGGCATGAAGGGTAATGCTATTTTCCGTTTCATCTATTTTATCTTTCCCATAAAGTACTGGCAATTCCTGAATTTGGAGCGTACTATCAGACCAATAGGAAATGTTTTTGGGCAAGTTATTAGCTTGAATGTAATTTATGGTAGCCTTGAAATTGGAGAAAAACTGATTTTTTATAATAATCGATTTTATCTCTGAATTAGAAATGATAAAGTCTGAGGCTGCGTCAGGATTGTATTTAAAACTTATGTTCACACCGAGTAATTCTTCAAATAATATTTCGAAAGTATATTGGATTTCGGCTTTGTAGATTTCTGGTATTTCAATGTTAAGTGTGATGGATAAAAATTTTAATACTTAACTAGGGTCTGCTGTTTAAGTCAAAAGATAAGGCGCATCGGACAAGTAAATAAACTATATCAAAATCTGAGTAGCTATATGAGAAACACTTAACCCTTTTGTCATTCAAACCTTTTTTTTGTCAATAATAAAAACTGATTTTCACAATATATGTGCCGAACCTGCCTCCCTGGCAGGCAGGCCCACGTTCTCGAACTTTAATTTATACTGATACCTCGGGTTGAAACCCGATGTTAATAAATGAGCCGAACCTATGGTTCTTTAAGTCAGGGGAGTTAAACCCTGGAAATGATGACCGACCCAGGTAATTTAAAATCCTATAGTTAGAAAAAACCTGAAGATGTAAAGACCTCTCAAGTGCCATAGGCACACAAGCTATACTAACCACGGATTTTAATCCGTGGTGGAAAAACTGATAAATAGAAGAGCTGTAGGCTCGATTCATATAATTAACTAGAGATCTCTGTGAATTTTTTTAAGCTCAATGGCATCGTTGATATCTTTGGGTCTATCAGAAACTTCTTTAGAATAAATTAAATCATTTAGATGCAAGAACCGCAACGTTACTTCTTCAACTTTTACTTTGGTAGCCCTATCAAAACACATATTGAAGTCAGAATCTTCAAACCCTATTATGGAATTCATAAAATCAGCATAGACGCCATTGTCCAGCATTATCTCACAGAAACCAGCAATAAAAGGCACCTTCATTAATTCTTCAAATCTTCCATATCCCATCTGGTCAAGACAATCAATCAATTTCTTTCTATTTTCCATTTCATCCTTAATCCAGAAATCAATATCCCCGGTAGTTCTTTGATAACCATGGTAATAGGTTGCAAAACCACCAACTATAATATATTCTAATTTATTTTTTTCGAAAGTATCGATTAGGCGTAAAAACTCTTCTCCCAAAATATCCACTTATTGAAGGCTTTTTATTTTTACTCTAGGATGATCTGCCATTCGGTTCTTGTTCACCTTGCTTAATTTCCGTGTAATTGACATCAGGTACAACCCTTGTTTTACCCTTTGCTCAGGTGATTGGGCCAAAAATCGTTTAGCTCTTAATTTTAATATTTCATCGTCTGTTAAAGCATGATTATATATAAATAATTGAGCCAATTTTAATTAAATTAAATTTTGAAAAAAATTCATTACCGATTCTATCACGCGATCCTGATCTTCCTTTTTCATCTCCGTATGAATAGGCAATGAAATCACTTCTTTGCACAACTGATCTGTGGCAGTCAAAAAGTCAATGCTTGATTTCATTTTATTCATACAAGTCTCACTGGATAATAATTTCTATTTGGAATTTCGTTCTTTACAAGATAACCAGCCAATTGATCTTTTTTACCTGAAATGTGTACTGTAGATTTACCTGAAATGATGATGAAACTAAATAGTTAAACTGCCTTTAGTGTACAGGTTGCAAGTACGTTTTATATTTAAACATTGACAAGCCTTTTCTGTCGAATGCCTAATTCATAAAGCACTATCGGATCAAGCTCGAAATCGGCTTTCACTTTAGATCCATCCAGGTTGACTGCTGTTGCCAGACCTTCCCAATATAATGTCCTTCCATTGCACTTAATTAAATTAAAGTTTTCAGGCAATAAGAGATACTCATAAACATTACCTTTCTCTAATCTTTGGGTAATAAAATCTTTGAAGTCAATATCTATTTTCCCTTGGTCAGTCATACAGGAGACTACATAACCATTCGTGCTAAGAATTTTTTGAAGCCGAGGAATCATATGGGTTTAATTTTAAAGAAACTAGTTTCCATTTTACTTAATAGTTCAAAATTACGCATTAATTCTTTTTGATGAATATCCGTCCAAACTTGAACATATTTTAGTTGTTTTGAAGGCAATGATCCGCGAAGTACTTCACCTGATTCAATTTCTATTAAAGCTTCAAAATCATTGTACTCTGCATGAAAATGAGGAGGGTTATGATCTTGAAAGTACATGTAGATTATAATTCCATAAAATCTTGAAATCTCAGGCATTTTGAAAAAAATTCATTACCCCTTCTATCACTCTTTCCTGATCCGCTTTTTTCATCTCCGTATGTATAGGCAATGAAATCACTTCTTTGCACAACTGATCTGTGACAGGCAAAAAGTCAATATTACCTTTTATACCAGTAAAAGCTTGCTGGTCATACAACGGTACCGGATAATATATCATATGAGGTATATCTTCTTTAGTAAGAAATTCGGCTAACTGATCTCTGGTGCCATCAATGACTTTAAGGGTGTATTGATGATATACATGAGTGGAGTGAGAGACTTCAAAAGGCGTTTTCAATTCATGAATAGAGTCAAATGCCTGATTATAGGTATGTGCTACTTTCCTACGAGCATCGCAATAGTCATCTAAATATTGCAATTTAATATTCAATACTGCTGCCTGAATAGAATCAAGCCGGGAATTTACTCCCACTAGTTCGTGATAATATCTTTTCTTTTGGCCGTGATTGGCGATCATCCTCAATTTTTCAGCTATTCCATCATCATTGGTCATCATGGCACCTCCGTCACCAAAGCAACCCAGATTTTTAGAAGGGAAAAAAGATGTGCAACCAATATGGCCCAGTGTTCCAGATTTTTGCCTGATGCCAGTAGATAAATTTATTTCGGCTCCAATGGCCTGAGCATTATCTTCAATTACACGAATTCCGTGCTTGTCGGCAATTCGCATAATATTCTCCATATCAGCACATTGCCCATACAAATGAACGGGAATAATTGCTTTGGTTTTCTTTGTAATCGCTCTTTCAATCAAGTCAGGTGTAGATAGAAAACTATCATATTCAACATCGATCATCACAGGGGTGAGACCCAATAAGCCGATCACTTCAGCTGAAGCCACATAAGTAAACGCAGGTACAATCACTTCATCTCCTGGTTTACAATCAATAGCCATTAGTGCTATCTGCAGTGCATCAGTGCCATTGGCACATGGGATCACATGTTTTACTTTGCTATATCTTTCTAACTTCTCCTGGAATATTTTCACCTCAGGTCCATTTATAAACTGACCGTGATCCAATACATTCAAAACGGCAGCATCGATCTCTGTTTTGATCTTTAGATACTGGGTTTTAAGGTCTACCATTTGCATAAATAGGCAATTAGGAATTAGGAATTATCAATTATCAATTATCAATTATCAATTATTAATTACTTTTCGACCGATACTGGCATAATAAAATCCTGAGGGAATATCATCCAGATCATATAAATTTCTTCCGTCAAAAATAACGGGTGCTTTCATTTTACTTTTTATACTATTGAAATCCGGGGACCTGAAAAGACTCCATTCAGTAGCTATTAATAATGCATTTGCGTCAGCTAATATTTCATATTCATCCTTACCATATATGATGCGGGAGCCGAATATTTTTTCAATATGAGTCATGGCTTCCGGATCAAATACAGAAACGGATGCACCACGGATCAGCAGTTCTTCTATCATAGTCAATGCCGGGGCTTCTCTAATATCATCCGTATTCGGTTTGAATGCCAGACCCCAGATTGCAAATTTTTTGTCATTAAGATCTTTATTAAAGTATTGATCTACTTTCCGGATGAGGGATTGCTTTTGGTCTTCATTTATACCTATGACCATTTGCAAAATTCTAAAATCATAGTTGTGTTCTTTTGCTGTGTGAATCAGTGCTTTTACATCTTTTGGAAAACAAGATCCTCCATAGCCGATACCAGGAAATAAAAACCTTTTTCCAATTCTATTGTCGCTGCCCATTCCCTTTCGCACCATATCTACATCTGCGCCGGTACGCTCACATAAATTGGCTATCTCGTTCATAAACGTGATCCGGGTAGCCAAATATGAATTAGCTGCATACTTTGTCATTTCAGAAGAGCGCGGATCCATCACCAATATCGGGTTACCTTGTCTTACAAAAGGCTCATACAAATACTTCATTTTATGAATGGCCCGTTCACTAGTAGATCCAATGACTACACGATCTGGTTTCATAAAATCTTCCACAGCCACGCCTTCCCGTAAAAACTCCGGATTCGACACGACATCAAATAAAGATCTATCCAATTTCCTCGAAAGTACTTCCGATACTTTTTCAGCAGTACCTACGGGAACTGTGCTTTTATTTACAATGATTTTATAATCTTTAATTATTTCTGAAAGTCTTTCAGCGACCCCTACTATATAACTCAGGTCAGCAGAACCATCTTCTCCCGGAGGAGTAGGCAAAGCTAAAAAAAGAATCTCCGCCTTTTCAACTGCTTCTTTTAAATCAGTAGTAAAACTTAGTCTATGTTGGTGGGTATTCCTTTCAAATAAAGGTTCGAGCCCTGGTTCATAAATAGTGATTTTTCCATTGGATAATGATTCTACTTTTTTGACATCGTTGTCCACGCAAATCACCTGATTACCCATTTCGGCAAAGCAAGTGCCTGTGACGAGGCCTACGTATCCGGTACCGATTACTGCGATGATCATAGTTTAATAATGAAAAAATGAAAAGAATGAAGGGAATGAAGTAAATGAAATCATGATTTTGATTTTATCAAAATGGCTCTGAGAATTCGAATTATTTCATCTAAATCAGTAATTAATTTATCAGCAATACTAGCATCCAACAGATTTGAATCCTTCAATAAGCGAATCCAATAATGTGTTTCTTTTGATTCTTTGTAGCTAATTTGAAGTTTGGCAATAAAATCCTTTTTACTTTGTCCTGCAACACCTTCCTCAATATTGGCTCCTATGGATGTTCCGGATCTCAAAAGTTGCCTTGATAAAACATATTCTTTTTGGCTATTCAATTTCAGGTAGGTTTGAATAATTTGAAGCGAGAATTGATACGATTTATCCCTAATTATATTTTCTTTCAAAGCCAATTAATTATTTCATTCAATTTAATTAATTTCTTCATTTTTTTAATTTTTTCATTAATTATTGCCTCATAATTTAATAATGAAAAAATGAAATGAATGAAAAAATGAAGGGAATGAAGTAAATGAAATCATGATTTTGATTTTATCAAAATGGCTCTGAGAATTCGAATTATTTCATCTAAATCAGTAATTAATTTATCAGAAATACTAGCATCCAACAGATTTGAATCTTTCAATAAGCGAATCCAATAATGTGTTTCTTTTGATTCTTTGTAGCTAATTTGAAGTTTGGCAATAAAATCCTTTTTACTTTGTCCTGCAACACCTTCCTCAATATTGGCTCCTATTGATGTTCCAGCTCTTAGAAGTTGCTTGGATAAAACAAATTCTTTTTGGCTATTCAATTTCAGGTAGGTTTGAATAATTTGAAGCGAGAATTGATAAGATTTATCCTTAATAATATTTTCTCTCAAATCCAATTAATTATTTCATTCAATTTAATTAATTTCTTCATTTTTTAATTTTTTCATTAATTATTGCACGGCTTCGCCTTCGATGTGTCGCACGTACTACACATCGCAAAAAAATAATTCCCAAAAAAACGCCGCACCCTATCTTATCGAACGAGTTGCAGATGAGCCGGATCTATTTGTATTCTTAATCCTATTCCTATATGATCCAACTCTATTAAAAGCTCATTTTTACTGAGTGATTTTATCAATTTACCTTTCAATCCTGTCAGATTACCGTAAACCACTTGTACCTCATCACCTAATGCAAAGGGCTTACCCTCCAGGTTAAATTCTATATTTTCACCTGTAATTCTTTGTAGCCAATCTATTTCATGGTCAGGTATGGCTACCAAATTCTGATTGAATTTTACAAACCCTTCTACATATAGCGTCTCGAGCACACGAATATATTCCTGCCTTGTAATATGCACAAAGATGTATCTATAAATAAGTGGTAATAATACTGTTCTTCTTTTCCTACCGTATATACGTGTGACTTTCTGCAAGGGAACATAATTGGAGATACTTTTTTCACTTAATTGCTTCCCAACAAATTTCTCAGACTTTACTTTAGTAAGCACCGCAAACCACCTGGCGGTATTTTCTGATAATGAATTTTGATATTTAGCTAATGTACTGGCCATTTCCTTTAATTCTGATTTACTTTTTGTCGGTGTTTACTAATTGTGTGGAAGCTGTCCAAATCAATAAGGGCTCATCGATAAATGATGATTTATTTTCAGATAGTTCTTCATCATTTTCGTATACCACATACCGGATTTTCCTTTTTATAAGTTTTTCTACCTTTTCTACTAACTGACTGAGGTAAGGTTTATCCAATCGCCCTACCAGTACCAGATCTATTACCCCACTATCTCTCCCTCTGGCAAAAGCACCATCCAGAAATGCTTTCTCCAGATGCCCTAGCCTGGTCAAGACATTGTCCAGGATTTGGTCTATGCCAATATACTTAAGTAAAATGCTGTGAATCTCCTGGTAAAGTGGATATTCCTTGTTTGCTTTGAAAAATTTCTTATTCCCTTCAGAAAAGGATTTCAACATGCCTGCGTCTTCCATTTTATTGAGCTCCAGGCGAATAGCATTGGTCGACTCACCAAATTCTGATTCCAACTCCCTTAAATAAGAAGTGGTACTGCTATTGAGAAAAAACTTCAACAATAGCTTTATGCGGGTTTTTGATGAAATCAGATCTCCAATCAAGATTGAGTAGTTATTTTACTCAAATATAGCGGAAATTATGTTTGTAGCGCTTGAAGAATGATATTTTTTCCAAGAAAAAATACACAAGCCAGCACCCCTCCAAGAATAAGCCCAATGATGATATCTCTTATTTTATTGGGCATCATAGGATAGAGCGGGGAGAACGGCCGATCTATTTCTCTGATAAAAGGAGTGGCATTTTTCAAAGCATAGTCAGCCATTTCAAGATTTTTAAGCGCTTCACCATATGCCATAGATGCTATTACTGCTTTTTTACCCTGAATATTTCTCCCTGTACGATCTACCATAGACCATAATGCATTACCAGATTGCTCAGATTGACTTACAGCATACTCCATTCCAGTCCAAACTCTGTATAAAGAATCTACTTTATACTTAATCAAATCATAGGTCAGTTTTTGTTTATCATTTGATTGTCTGACATAAAAATCGGAAAGATGTGTAAACAGTTTTTCAGTCAGTGCAATAGAAAGTCCTTCATCTAAGGTGGTAGCTGAAAGGGAAAAAATAGTGCTTTTATTATCATAAACACAAGAGACCAGGCCCGGCTTCATTCCACCGACTACAGAGCCATAAACTGCTTTCAAAATAGACTTTTCTTTTAGATTGAATGAATCTATATGATCATTTTTGAATCTAAAACCCTGGAGTGAAGGATCGTATTTAGCCCAATCTTTGTCCATTTTATACACTTCTATAATGTGATTGGCCAAATAGTCGTCTTTATCATTGATCCTTCCTTTTTCAAACAAGGCTTTATTCACTATTCGCATGGATCTTGAAAGCTCCACTATTTTATCCAAAGAAACCTTGCCTGAGCTGGATGATGCCAATCCTATTTGACCTAACAAACCAGAAAGACCTGCACCGGAAGGACCTTCACCTTCATTTAAAGTAAAAGTAAAAGTTGCCTGGTAGTTGATAGGTTTCCAATAGTCTCTAAGATACATGGCTCCACCTCCCAACAAAGCTATCAGCAGGATCCACCATTTTTTACCCCATAAAAGCCAAAAATATTCAAGGCCTTTAAGGATCATTGCCTTTAAATTGAAATCATCATTGGCTGAAAGGGAGGTGGACAAATTTGATTCTTCCTGGTTCATTATTTATTAAATATCGTAGTTAAGCATAGGTGATAACCACTTTTCTGAGATGCTAATATCCTGATTTTTTCGCTTAGAATAATCCACCACCTGATCTTTGGCAATTTGACCAAGCCCAAAATACTTTGAATCCGGATGGCTAAAATACCATCCGCTGACTGAGGATGCTGGAAACATAGCCAGACTTTCAGTCAGGTACATATTTATATTTTTCTCTACCTGGATCAAATTAAAAATAGTACGTTTTTCCAGATGATCAGGGCACGCCGGGTAACCTGGTGCCGGACGAATGCCCTGGTATTTCTCCGAAATCAATTCTTCATTAGATAAGGTCTCATTATTTATATAACCCCAAATTTCTGTGCGTACCTGATGATGCAAATATTCAGTGAATGCTTCTGCCAGTCTATCGGCCAATGACTTTAATAAAATGGCCGTATAGTCATCCAGTTCCTGCTCTAATTGCTTTGCTTTCTCCTCAACTCCTACACCCGTTGTCACTGCAAATGCACCAATATAATCTGTTATACTTGATTCTTTGGGGGCAATAAAATCAGCTAAGCATAGATAAGGAAGGCCTGCAGACTTCTCCCGTTGTTGACGAAGTTGATAGCTGGTAAAAAGCAATTCATCAGACTTTGGATCCCTTATTTCTATATCATCATCATGGACAGAATTGGCGGGGAATATGCCTAATATGGCTTCTGCCTGCACCCAGCTTTCACGAATTATTTTCTTTAGCAAAGCCTGCGCGTCATTAAAAAGCTTTGTCGCTTCTACACCTACCACATGATCTGTAAGTATGGCGGGGTATTTGCCAGCTAGTTGCCATGATTGGAAAAAAGGAGTCCAATCAATAAATTTTGAAATCTCCGTAAGCGAAGGGTTTTTAATGACTTTTATTCCAAGAAAATTTGGTTTCGGTGGAATATATCGAGACCAATCTATTTTGAGCTTTTCTGCTCTTGCTTTTTGAATGCTTACGAATGACTTTCCAGCATCTTTCTTCTCGCGGGCTATGCGCATTCGGTCATATTCATCTTTTATGCTTTGTATAAAGACATTTCTATTATGCTGATCCTTGGTCAGCAAAGAGCTCACTACAGCTACACTCCGGGAAGCATCTAATACATGTACCACGGGTGCTTTGTCAAACTGTGGTTCTATTTTTACAGCAGTATGAATTTTAGAAGTAGTAGCACCACCAATCAATAATGGTAACTGAATATTTCTTCGTTGCATTTCTTTCGCTACAAAGACCATTTCATCCAGCGAAGGAGTAATCAATCCACTGAGACCAATAATATCCACTTTTTTCTCCAAAGCCGTATTCAAAATAGTATCACAAGGAACCATTACTCCCAGATCGATAATATCATAATTATTACAAGCCAATACTACGCCCACAATATTTTTACCAATATCATGTACATCACCTTTCACAGTGGCTAACAAAACCTTTGCAGCGGCATGCCCGGTGGTACCCGTTCTTTTTTTCTCCTCTTCGAGAAAAGGTGTGAGGTAAGCTACTGATTTCTTCATTACTCTTGCCGACTTCACTACCTGTGGCAAAAACATTTTACCTGAGCCAAATAGATCTCCTACTACATTCATACCTGCCATCAGAGGCCCTTCAATCACTAATAATGGTTTGTCATATTTTAGTCTTGCTTCCTCTGTATCTGCATCTATAAAATCGATAATTCCTTTAACCAATGCATGTGTAATTCTATCTTCTACACTACCTGATCTCCATACATTTTCTACTTCCTTTTTCCGGACAGATCCTTTTACATTCTCTGCATAATCAAGTAACCTCTCGGTAGCATCTTCTTTCCGATTGAGTAATACATCTTCTACATATTCCAGTAAATCTTTGTCTATCTCATCATAAATTTCAAGCATGGCAGGGTTTACGATGCCCATATCCATACCATTTTTTATTGCATGATATAAAAATGCCGAATGCATGGCCTCCCGCACTTTTTGATTGCCTCTAAAACTGAACGAAACATTACTTACGCCTCCACTCACATGTGCATAAGGCAGGTGATCACGAATCCATTTTGCAGCTTTGAAAAAATCTAATGCATAATTTCGATGCTCTTCTATACCTGTTGCGACCGGAAAAATATTAGGGTCGAAAATGATATCTTCCGGAGGGAAATTGAGCTCTTGCACTAAAATATCATAAGCTCTTTTACAGATATCAATCCTTCTTTGATAGGTGTCGGCTTGTCCTTTTTCATCAAAGGCCATTACCACCGTAGCCGCACCATACATTTTTACTAATTTGGCTTGACGCTTAAATTCATCTTCTCCCGCTTTAAGACTAATGCTATTTACTATACCTTTCCCCTGAAGACATTGCAATCCCGCTTCTATCACTTCCCATTTTGAAGAATCCACCATTACCGGAATAGCGGCAATCTCTGGTTCAGCAGCCATCAGATTCAGAAACTTTACCATAGCCTCTTTAGAATCTAACATACCTTCATCCATATTTACATCTATGACCTGGGCACCTCCACGCACCTGATCCATGGCCACCTCCAGTGCTTCTTCGTACTTATCTTCCTTTATTAGTTTTAAAAATTTTGCTGAGCCGGTTACATTGGTACGTTCTCCAATATTTACAAAATTACTTTGGGGTGTAACTACGAGGGCTTCATGGCCACTAAGTTTTAAATATCGTGTCTCGTTCATTAATCTATTTTAGGCCCCTATCAATTCGTGGTGTTCAACAGATCTGGGTGAATATTTTGCTGCAGCTGCTGCAATCTTTTTAATATGTTCAGGGGTAGAACCACAACAACCACCTATTATATTTACCAAACCAAGTTTTAGATATTCTTCTATTTCATCTGCCATTTCATCCGGGGTCTGATCGTATTGTCCAAATTCATTGGGAAGACCTGCATTGGGGTGAGCACTTACAAAACAATTTGCTTTATCATCTAATACTTGCAAATAAGGCCTTAATGCAGCGGCGCCTAAGGCACAATTGAATCCGATACTAAACAAAGGCATATGAGAAACTGAAATCAGAAATGCTTCTGCTGTCTGACCTGACAATATTCTACCACTGGCATCGGTGATCGTTCCGGAAATCATTATTGGAAGCGAGATATTTTTTCCATCAAATATTTCCTGCGCAGCAAATAAAGCGGCTTTTGCGTTCAAGGTATCTGTGATGGTCTCAATCAATAAAAGATCTGCACCTCCTGCGACCAGCGCAGTGATTTGTTCTTTAAAGGCTGCTTTCAATTGATTAAAAGAGATGGCTCTAAAACCTGGATTTCCAACTTCAGGTGACATGGAAGCTAATTTAGTAGTAGGTCCTATGGAGCCTGCAACAAACCTGGGTTTGGAAGGATTTTCAGCTGTAAATTTATCTGCTACCTCTTTGGCAATTTTAGCTCCTTCAAAGTTTATTTTATATACCCATTCTTCTAAATGATAGTCTGCCTGGGCCACAAATGTTCCCCCGAAAGTGTTCGTTTCTATAATATCTGCCCCTGCTTCCAAATATTGCGTGTGGATTTCTTTGATGATGTCAGGCCGGGTAATACTAAGCAAATCATTATTCCCCTTTAACGAATAGGGATGGTCATTTAAAGCATCATTCCGAAAATCATTTTCTTCCAATCCATATCGTTGAATCATGGTACCCATAGCTCCATCGAGCACCAGAATTCTGGTTTTAATGATATCATAAATGGATTCTTTCATAAAGGATTGCAAAGGTAACTGAGTGAGGACTATAAAACAAACACTGGAAGCTATGGTTTGCACCTTTTACTGCAATGGAACTCGGGTGTAGGGGAGATGCTCATTCTCTTGCTATTCAGATCAACTATAAAAGCAAAGCCCTGATGCGTTCACCAGGGCTTTGTTTCTACCTTAAATATATGTATTAAAAAATCTGTTCGTTATAATTTTTCACCGTGTTGTGATAGGTCGAGACCTGCTTCTTCTTCTTCAGCGCTTACCCGCATAGGAGTAATCATATTTACTATCCGAAGTAATAATGCCGTACCAAAGAATGCAAATAATGAAACAATGACCAGGGCTATTAAATGCGTAAAGAATAAATGAGTCTCACCAAAGAAAAGGCCATTCGCCCCTGCACTATTGATATTTTTTGAAGCAAATACTCCCGTAAGTACCATACCTACCATACCACCTACACCGTGACAAGGAAACACATCTAATGTATCATCGATATTCGTTTTAGATGTTCTAAGCTCAATCATGAAATTACTCACTAAAGCCGCAACTATACCTATGGTAAGAGAATGAGGCAAGCTTACGAAACCTGCGGCAGGAGTAATAGCTACAAGCCCTACAACAGCACCAATAGCCGCTCCCATGGCAGAAGGTTTTCTACCTCTTACCGTATCGAAAATAATCCATGTAAATGCAGCAGCAGCTGAAGCGCCTGTAGTAGTAGCAAGAGCGGATGAAGCCAATGCATTAGCTCCAAATGCAGATCCTCCGTTAAAGCCAAGCCATCCAAACCAAAGTAGTGCTGTACCCAATAATACATAGGTGATACGAGCTGGCTCTAAACCTCCGGTAGATCTGCTTCTGAAAAACAATGCCGAAGCAAATGCAGCCCAACCAGCACTCATATGCACTACCGTACCACCTGCAAAATCCAGCACACCCAATTTAAAGAAAAATCCATCAGGATGCCAGGTCATATGACAAAGTGGAGAATATATCATTATGCTCCAGAGGACGATAAACAGGATATAAGATGTAAATTTTACCCGTTCTGCAAATGCTCCTGTAATTAATGCGGGAGTAATGATTGCAAATTTTAATTGAAAAAGGGCAAACAGGATCAAAGGAATTGTCGGTGCCAGTGACCAGGGTTTACTACCCAAGACATCTCCCATCATGAAAAATGTTCCGGGATTACCGATGATGCCTCCTATAGAATCACCAAACGCAAGGCTGAATCCGATGATAAACCAAAGGATAGTAATAACCGACATGGATATAAAACTCTGCGCCATGGTAGAGATCACATTCTTTTTTCTTACCATACCTCCATAAAAGAAGGCCAGACCGGGAGTCATAAATAAAACCAAAGCGGTGGCAGTGATCATCCAAGCTATATCCCCGGTATTTAATTCCTCACCGTTATATAATGCAGCGGGAATGCTGGGATGAATTAAGCTTAGGATCACAATAATAATTAGGATTGAAAAGGGTACTAGTGCTAATTTTCTACTCATTGACATAGATTGATTCGTTTTAGTTGAGTCAAATCTATACAACACTATCTACCTGCCAAATTTAAAAACAAAGGCTCCTTGTAATTTTCAATTATTGTCAAAATGAGGTTCAAAAATGGGCTTTCATTACTAAAATTTATGTAAAAACATGTTTTACAGGTCTAAAAATGGCATTTAAAAGGCTTAAAATGTTAGTTTCAAGTGAATTTTAACTTATCCCTATATAACTCAATTAACCAACTGCCCGGGTTCAACTTATAATTTTAGATAGTTTTAGGCTTAGTTTCCTATTTTAGATGTCTATTCAAAAAAAGAATTTATGAAGGCATTTACTTTCTATCGTGGCATCTTGATACTTACATTAATAGCGTCTATAGTTTTCATTCATTGTTCCACCATGGATAAGCACACTAGCCCTCCAACTTTTCAAATAGAGCCAGGTTTCTCTTTAAAACTGGTCGCCAAAGAACCCCTTATTACGGATCCTGTAGACATTGAGTTCGATGAATATGGTGACGCTTACGCAATGGAAATGCCTGGCTATCCATTGGAAGATGCTCAAAGTAAAATCATTCTACTGAAGGATACAAATGCAGATGGGGAATACGATAAAAGAACAGTATATGCAGCTAATCTTAGAATGGCCAATTCGATGATGGCTTATAGAAAAGGCTTTTTAGTGGCCGCGCCGCCTTATTTATTATTTCTAAAAGATACCGACGGTGACCAGATGGCTGACAAAACAGATACCATCATGGGTGGCTTCAGTACAGGTAATTTGCAACATAATTATAATGGATTGATCTATGGACTCGATGGGTGGGTCTATGCTGCCAATGGTGGTAACTCCGGATCACCCTACTGGTGGCCTGATTCTACGCATTCCATAGCATTGAGAGGAAACGATATTCGATTTGATATTGAAACGAAAAGACTGGAAAGATTAGGAAGATCTTCCGGTGGATTTGGGATTACAATGGATGATTATGGCCGACTATTTGGAACTCACAATCTACACCATATCTCCCAATTGGTATTTCCCGATCGATATATAGGAACCGCTGTTCTGAGTATCCCAAATACATTAAAAAATATTTCTGATCACGAAGAGAATGGATTAGCAAGAATATATCCCATAGGAGAACAAGAGTCAAGAGTGAATCATCCAGAGCAATCGGGTTATTTTTCGGGGTCTTGTGGCATTACTTATTACGGGGGAGGAGTCATGGGTGAGGAATATAATCAAACAGTATGGGTGGCAGATGTGGTTTTGAACCTTTTGCATGTAGATAAAATAAAATTAAAAGGTTCTGAGCTGACGGCAAGTCGCGTCCTCGAAAAAAGAGATTTCCTGGCAAGTACTGACAGGGCTCACAGACCGGTGAATATGAATATTGGCCCGGATGGCTCCATGTTTCTTGTAGACATGTACCGGAATGTAATTGAGCACCCCGAATGGATACCTGATGACATTGAAGCTACGCTTGATCTCCATGCAGGCAAAGACAAAGGTCGGATTTATAAAATCGTAAAGGACGATTTGCCAATAAATAAATATACTCCACCTGGAAATGTTGAAAAATTAATAGCTGCTCTTTCCAGTGATAATCAATGGCAAAGAAAAACGGCTCATCGATTATTGAATGAAGCTGAATTAAATCAACATCAGCTCAGAGAATTAAAAAAGAACCTGACTTCTACTAATAACCTATCAAGACTTCATGCGTCATGGATATTGAATAAAAAAAATGCATTGCAAACCGAAGAACTATTGGTTTTACTGGCTGATAAAGATCCCGGAATAAGAGAAAATGTACTGCAACTGGCTGAAACCCATTTATCCGTGCTTCCCCTATTAGAATCTACTATCAATGCCACTATTGATGATAATCAACGAGTAAGGATGCAGGCCGCTCTTAGCTTAAGTACGATCACAAAAAGTAGTTTCGACGCCAATAAGGAAAAAATAATTTCAGCATTAACAAAAGCCTGCTCTTTACCTATGGATACCTGGAATATAGCAGCGATTACACTTGCTGATAAATATGATCCCAGTACATTATTCAATTCTATTGCTTCGGGTTCAGGTAATAACAAAGATCTATTGGTATCTCTGGCGAATCAATCCACTGCGGACAAATCCCAGCTGGTAATCGTTTTTTCACTTATTGAAAGAACCATAAAAGAAGATACTTTGCAAGATCAAATCCTAAAGGCCGTTATTCCAAAGATAAATGATATAGGATTAGCAGGCACTTTATCCCCCCTGATCAGTTCGCTGGAGAACAAAAATAATGCATCCATCATATCTACTCTTTCAGCACTTAGAAAAAATCTGAAACTCCCGGTTTCTCCAGCCTATATCAAACTATCAAAATCAGCCTTACAGGAATTAGAAGCCAATAACCTCACCGATGATGAAGTAGTAGACCGATTGAAATTTATCCCCTCTTTTTCCTTCAAAGAAAGCTCCAAAATATTGTTTAAATACCTCGACAATACTAAATCTATAGCCATACAAGAAGCTGTATTAAAGCAATTGAATGATATAAAAGAAAAAGAAGTCGGCCAAGAATTGGTCAATCACTGGTCATCACTAGGGCCACTGGCACGTACTCAGGCTGGAAATATTTTACTTTATCGCTACATGCATCACGATGCTTTGCTGACCGCCCTGGAGACTAAAAAAATCAATATTGGAGAAATGAATTTTGATCTTGAAAGAATGCGCACCTTACTGCTATGGTCGAATAGTGATGAAGTGAAGAAAAGAGCAGCAGCATTGTTTAAAGACTCCGGAGTGGTGAGCAGAAAAGATGCATTGGAGAAAATGAAGCCGGCACTTGCTTTAAAAGGGGATGTGGAAAAGGGTGCAACCGTATTTACGAGAATCTGTACACAGTGTCATAAATTCGGAGGTCTTGGAAATGAAGTGGGTCCTATACTCACAGAGATTAGCCGCAAGAGTAAAGAATCCATCCTGCAGGATATCGTAGATCCCAACGCGGCGGTGAACACCAATTTTATCAATCATAAGCTTGAAACCAAATCAGGTGATATTCATATAGGCATTATTGATAAGGAGACGGACCAGGAAATAAGTTTAAAAAAAATGGGAGGCAGTATGGTGACTATCCCAAAAAAGGATATCAAAGAATTAAGATCTCTTGGTACCTCTTTGATGATGGAAGGGCTGGAGGGGAATATGACCCTACAGGAGATGGCAGATTTACTGGCTTATCTGCAGCATGGAGTGAAATGACAACCTGAATAAAAAATAAATCCTCTGACCCGGCTTCTGAAAGAATTTTCAACTTCACGTATTGTATTGTATTGTAGGCTTTCCAGACCATTTGTTCATCTTTCATGTTCAAAATTTGTTCTCAAAAAATACAACCCTAATCCTTCGGTCTGGATTAAATTTTTGTTATGTGTTTACTATACACTTAACCCATATTGCAGGTCAAAAATCAAAGACTAACACCAAATTATCAATCACTAACATTATAAGTACAAAATAGGGTATAAGGTATTGATTTACAATAGCGATAAATCAAAAGGCTCAATGTAGACCCCCACCCATTATT
>JBBSBH010000063.1:0-18884 GCA_038251405.1 Chitinophagales bacterium | reverse complement strand
TAGAACCATTACAGTTATCAATAGCTTTGGCAGTGAGGCTATAAGAACTTAATGAAGCTGGACTAATTAATAATGAATAAGGTGAAGAATTATCACTACCAATCAAAGTAGTTCCATTATAAAAATCAACCCTATCAATAGCACCATCAACATCTGCAGCAGTTGCACCGATAGTGATATTGCTATTCTGAGGGTAGCTAGTAGGTGTATTTGCCTGCCAACTAATAGTAGGCAATTGATTTGAAAGGCAAGGGTCTATACCACTACATCCAAGGACTTTGACTTCTGCGAGATGAAGGTAATTATTCCCGAACCCAGTATTGTCGACCCAAAATCTAACATACCGGCCAGAAGCATTTAGTCCTGTTAAGTTAAGCACCTGTCCATCAGAGATCCCTGCATTATTAAAATATGTATAAACCACGCCAGATGTGCTTGAGTAAGAGTTGATCGGTGTCTGACTCACAAAAAGTTTGAATCTTTTGATTCTTCCTGAGCAACCACCACATCCTGTTCTATTAGTAATTTCAATTTGAGTAATATTATTAGTGCTACCGAGGTCAACTTGCCACCAAGGTTGTAGTTCAGAAGCAGTATGATTAAAGTTAGAACTATTAACAACGCCATCAACAGCCATAGAGGCAGGATAAGAATTTGCTCCATTAAAATTAGATGATTGAGTAGCCGTTTTTCCTTGACTTAAATTTACAGGAGAAGGACACGCCCCCGTTCCACAAGGCCCACAACTTCCACCACAATCGACCCCAGTCTCATCCCCATTTTGAATACCATCATTACAGGTAGGAAGAGGAATGCTACCACCACAAGTCCCGGTTACAACACATGTAGAAGTTCTTACTGTAGTTCTTATCAAATTTCCAGGCAAAGGTCCAAAGCCGTTGGAAAGTTTTGTGCCTACGCTACTTACCAAATGACAATAAGACATTATGGTACCACCATCTTTAGGGGGCAAAGGACCAACATGACAGCTTCCTTCTTGTGTTACACAACCATCTATCGCACCACCCGCCCAGTCACAGCTTTGAGTATGAGGTGATCCAAAATTATGACCAAGTTCGTGAGCTACACTTCCAATATCCCATAAGTAGTATGGTAATGATACAGGCACAGGATCCAGCCAAAGAAATGTTAAGCCAAAACGGTAAGGGTCACTACATAATGGATTGGATGTAATCCATGCTACACCAGCAGCACTAGTACTGGAAGGTGATTTCAATACCAAGTGATGCAGGTTACCTGTAAATTCTGGATTGGCAGAACGGCTTTTTCTCAAATTTGCAAGCTCATTCAGCGTGATGCTGGTATTGTTCACATTTTTTGTATAAGAATCAGGGGTAGTCCAGATATATATATAATTTATTTTTATGTCTATTTGTTCGTTTGCATAAATAGTCTTAATGTGCACAAAAAGCGAAGTCAACCAATCCGTCACGGTCTTAACATCACTGCTTTTTGCCACATAAATATTATTGGCGACTTCAAAATCTATACCCACACAACCAGCTGCTCTCGATTCTAGTACTTGATTTTTCAAATCTCTTTTAATTTCATCCATTTTAAATATGGATGAAATAGTATCTACTGTACCACAGTTAAAATTATTTTGTTCAAATCTATCCTGATCATTAAATATGATATAGTCCTGATCATTATGCTCATTGAGTTTTCCAATATTAATATCCCCATACTTTTTAGAAGAGATCATCCCTATCAGTTCATTCTCAAAAAAAGAAAGGCTAATAAATGAACCTGGGTCATTTGAAACAGTACCTGTGTAATAAACACCTTTTTTATAGGACTTTGAAGTGGAGTCTGGCCCGGAAGTGCCGACCTTAAAATGGTCAGTGAAAATGTCAATTTGATAAAGGTTGACATCAAAACTTTGTTCCAGATAAGGTATTTTAAGATTTAAAGTATTGGCTCTTTTGTCCAAAATATTTTGTAATTCTGCTTTATTTAGTTCGAGTAAGGTCGCTTGTTTTAATTTAGAAGAATAAACACTGGATCTAAAATTCTGTTTTTTCACTGTAAATAAATCACCATCAGCGTTTTGATTAAAAAAAATACCAATTGCAAACCAGGGTAAGAATAGTTTAATAAACCAAAAATTCATCGTATAAGTTAATTGTTAAATTCGTTATAAAAATCGAGTTCTTGTAATAATGACTAACCAAGTATAAAAAGTATAAAGGTTAAAATTTTAACAAAAGCCCTCTGAGAAGTAAAATATTACTTCTTAAATAAAATTGGGTGCTACCTGGGATTAATTTGAACTTAACTTAAGAGACCGAAATATATAAAAATTCTTCCAATTCTAATCCCTAAACAAAATTATATTAAGCCATTCCTATATTTGCCACCGAAATGATTACCACTGATATCCTCATTATTGGAGCTGGCTCATGCGGCTTATTCACCGTTTTTGAAGCTGTATTACTAAAATTGCATTGTCATATCTTAGATGTATTACCTCAACCAGGTGGTCAGCTTACGGAGATCTATCCTAAGAAGCCTATTTATGATATTCCTGGTTTTCCTGAAATTTTGGCTGCGGATTTAGTTCAAAATCTGATGAAGCAGATTGAACCTTTTCATCCTGGGTTTACATTAGGTGAGCGAGCCGAGGCATTTGAAAAAGAAGATGATGGTGCATTTAATTAATTCAATCAATCGAAAAGATACTGGTGTAATGAGATTTGACGCCGGTGTCGCTGGTGGCAAAGTAAATTTAGTTAAAAGAGGTAAGGGTAATGCATTGCTGATGGATGGTGACACCTACTTAGATTTGAAAGATGTTGGCGTTTTTAGAAAATCTGAACCGTTTAGTGTCGGACCATGGGCTTTTATTCCAAATGACTTAAAAGAAGGTGTGATTTTTCATAAGAGTGAAGCCGAAAGACTTTATAATTTCAAAGGTTATCAAGTTTATCCCAAATTCAACAACATCAAAAAACCAATTAATCGCAGAACTTACTGCCAATCCACATCCAAGATTATGCTCACGAAAGAGTAATTTTAATTCACACTCCCAGTCGATTTTGTTTACAATGTTTCTTGCTTCATTGCAGTCCTGTACATCTGTTACTACATTCAACTTGGGTCCATCGGTTGCTATATATAGAAATTTAGGCTTTACTCTTCTTATTTGGTCAAAAACTGTCTCAGTAAGTTTAGGTCTATTGAAAAAAAGGAATAAGATTGGGGTATCCATACATCATTCAGATTGATAAAAACAAGTATAAAATGTTTTAATTACTAATTTATAATTAACAGATTTCATGAATTTATGAATATCAGAATTTTCCAAGGACTCAAGCTTAAGGTCATGACTTTCAACTAATACGAAGGTAGGTCTATATTTATTCCAATTATTTGATTCTAGAACATCCAAATCAAACCCCTCTACATCGACGGACATGAAATCAATTTTCTTAGAATTTATTAAATATTTGTCCAAAATTGACTCAAGTGTCAGAGTTGGTATTTGAATGGTTTTTATCAATTTATACTGATTAAGCTTAGTGGAATATTCCAAATTCTTCTTGGAAAAAGTATTCAAAGCACTCTCATTCAGCATAAAGTAATCCAAAGTATCTTCTGTTTTTGATACTCCCACATTTACATTTATGTCATGATTGCGATATTTACGAAACAATGCAAAATTTTCAGGATTAGGTTCTATATTAATTCCTCTCCATCCTTTCTGATAAAAAAAATGGGTATTGGAAAATCTATATGGTTGGTGAGCCCCAACATCTAAATAGAATCCTTTATAATCATATTTGAAAAATCTTTGTAGAATTATATCTTCCCCCTCTTGACTAAAATGAATCTGAACATTCTTTAAAAATTGACTATTAATGATAGATAATTTCTTAAGTACTTTTCTAATCATGTAAGCGAAATTTATGATTTATTTCAGATCTTATACAAGTAAATATTAAAAAAGTTAATATTGTCTCATAAAAGGTAAATATTTATAGTTAGCTACTTATGCTAAATAATGAAATCGATTGAAAAACAGGCCAAGGGCAAACCAGGGTAAGAATAGCTTAATAAACCAAAATTCATTGAATTATTTTAATAGTCAAATGCATTTAAAAATTCGAGTTACAGTATAATGACTACCCCAATTAAAAAAAGTATAAAAGTTAAAATTTTAACAAATACACTTTATAAAAAGTAAAAATAGTATTTCAAATCTATTTATTATAATCCCTTGATTATTTTATGATGTCAATGAATACCATTGATGATGTCACTCATGTAGCTTAACCCTTACCCCAGTTCAAAAATGACATCCTATATTTGTCCTGAAATGATTACTACGGATATCCTCATTATTGGAGCTGGCCCATGTGGCTTATTCACCGTTTTTGAAGCGGGATTACTAAAATTGCATTGTCATATCTTAGATGTATTGCCTCAACCGGGGGGGCAACTTACGGAGATCTATCCTAAGAAGCCTATTTATGATATTCCTGGTTTTCCTGAAATTTTGGCTGCAGATTTAGTTCAAAATCTGGTGAAGCAAATTGAACCTTTTCATCCTGGATTTACATTGGGAGAGCGAGCCGAGGCATTTGAAAAAGATGATGATGGTGCATTTATAGTTACTACTAATAGAGGCAATAAGCACAAAGCACCTGTGATTGTAATTGCAGGAGGATTAGGATGCTTTGAACCTCGCAAGCCACCCATTCAGGATATCGAAAGGTTTGAAGACCATGGTATAGATTACTTTGTAAAAGATCCTACTCATTATGCCGGAAAAGATATAGTGATTGCTGGGGGAGGAGATAGTGCTCTTGATTGGAGTATATATTTAGCCGAAAGTGCCAGGTCATTGACTTTGATACATAGGCGAACAGAATTCAGAGGTGCTTTGGACTCTGTAGAAAAAGTGCATGCGCTTGCGGTCAGCGGCAAGATTAAATTAGTTACTGAAGCGCAAGTGATTGGGCTTAAAGGAGATACTATATTGACATCTGTGGTCGTAAAGCACGATAGGGAAGGTATATTAGAAATCGACGCTGACTATTTTATTCCATTATTTGGCCTTACTCCAAAGCTTGGCCCTATTTTACATTGGGGATTGAATATTGATAATCAGGCTATCTCTGTAAACACGGTAGACTATAGTACTAATATTCCGGGAGTCTATGCTATAGGGGATATCAATACTTATCCGGGAAAATTAAAGCTTATACTATGCGGGTTTCATGAAGCAACATTGATGTGTCAATCTGCTTTCAAATATATTTATCCTGATAAAAAACTTTCATTTAAGTATACTACGGTGACAGGTATTAATGAATTGAAGTAAGGACTTAAGAGATGTTATGATTTTCATTCAAATACTGACAAATATTTGCGTAAAATTGTAATACAGTGGTAAAATATTTTTCCATATTATTTCTAATCTTCGTCTCCTGGGCTTTCAATTTGAACCATTCAGATCCGCTTCCGGAAGAGGTGGCCGAAGCGTACAAAAAGCTTCCTGACAATTTAGATTTCAATCAATTCGTAAAACCGATACTTTCAGATAAGTGCTTTGCCTGCCATGGCCCAGATCAATCAAAGCAAAAAGCAGGTCTAAGATTAGACTTTTCCGAGTCAGCCTATGCTCCGCTTCCAGTACATCCCGATCTGGTTGCTATTACTCCAACCAGTTTGGAAAAAAGTGAAGTCTTTCATCGGATTATTTCTACAGACCCCACTTACCTGATGCCGGAACCTTCATCACATTTGATTTTAAGTGCAAAAGAAAAGGCAATATTGATAAAATGGATAGAGGAGGGGGCGATATACAAACCGCATTGGGCATTTGTAAAGCCAGTAAAAAAAAGTCTCCCGGATGTGATCAGTCCGACGAATCCCATTGATCATTTCGTCCTGGATCGATTAAAGCAAGAAGACTTGTCGATTGCAAAAGAGGCCTCAAAAGAGATTTTATTGCGACGCGTTTCACTTGATCTAACTGGCTTGCCACCTACCTTAGATGAAATAGATGCATTCCTATCTGACTCTTCTCCTGATAACTATGAAAAGCAAGTAGACCGCCTGCTGGCATCGCCGCATTATGGAGAAAAGATGGCAATTGACTGGCTTGATCTGGCGCGTTTTGCGGACTCCCATGGATATACTGTAGATAAATTCCGTGATATGTCGCCCTATCGGGATTGGGTCATAAAAGCGTTTAATACAAATATGCCCTATGATACATTTATACACGATCAGTTGGCAGGAGATTTAATGCCTCATCCTACCAAAGAGATGATCATTTCCACTGCATTCAATAGAAACCATCAGCAAAATATGGAAGGGGGCATTATTGAACAAGAGTTTCAAGCAGAATATGTCATGGACAGAACAAATACTTTTGGAGAGGTATTTATAGGTCTATCAGTGGGATGTGCACGTTGTCATGATCATAAATTTGATCCGATCACTCAAAAAAATTATTACGAATTATTTAGTTTTTTCAATAACGTACGGGAAGCAGGCCAAATAGCCTGGAATAATGATATACCTACTCCAACCATTCTGTTACCTTCAAATGAAAAGGAAAAAATAATTTCATTTTTAGATGAATCTATTTCAAAACAAGAAAAACATATAGAAATAATTAAAAGTAAGGCAGCAGCAGATTTTGAAACCTGGGTACTGCATGAACATTATAAAACCATCCTTCAAAGTGATATACCAGTAGTAGGACTGCAGGGTTATTATGATTTCAAAGATTCGTTAATTAATTCTATTAATCGAAAGGATACCGGTGTCATGAGATTCGATGCAGGAGTATTAGGTGGCCAGGTCAATTTTGTTAAAAGAGAAAAGGGAAATGCATTATTGATGGATGGAGATACCTATTTGGATTTGAAAGATGTAGGAGTTTATAGCAAATCTGAACCGTTTAGTGTTGGTCTTTGGGCTTTTATTCCTGATGATTTAAAAGAAGGAGTGATTTTTCACAAGAGTGAAGCTGAAAGACTTTATAATTTTAAAGGATATCATCTATACCTGAAAGATGATAAGCTTGAAATCATGATGGCTCATACAGCGCCGTCCAATGCCATTACAAAAATCTCCCAACAAAATGTACCGCGCAATACCTGGATTCAGCTAACCCTTACGTATGATGGTTCTTCGAAAGCAGCAGGTTTCAAGTTGTTTTTAAATGGCTTTGAAATGGAGACGGAGACCGTAATTGACCAATTGTACAAAGACATTATTTTCCATCGAAAGGTGGAACCTGCCTTGCAAATTGGAGGTTGGTGGCGAGGCCTTGGATTCAAAGGGGGTAAAGTGGATGATGTCGTTGTTTACAACCGTGCATTAACTCTTTTCGAAATTAAAGGGTTAGCAAAAAAAGCAAATTGGAATTCCATTTTTTCAAAAAATAATAGTCAGTTGACGACAGAAGATAAATTACTCTTGAAAGATTATTACATCTCCGCTATAGATACAAATACTATCCGATCAAAAAGAGTATTACAAAAGCTCAGAACTGAATTAACAGATTCTATGGAGTCTATTGACGAATTAATGGTGATGCAGGAAATGCCAATCCCTAAAAAATCATATATTTTACAAAGGGGACAGTATGATGCTCCGGGCGAACAAGTATTTCCGAACACCCCATCGGCTATTCTTTCATTTGATGACAGGTTACCAAAAAATCGCTTTGGTTTGGCTCAATGGCTCACTGATAATAATAACCCACTGACCGCTCGGGTAGAGGTCAATCGACTTTGGCAAAATCTATTTGGTATTGGCCTGGTAAAAACAGCTGGAGATTTTGGCAATCAGGGTGAGATGCCTGGATATCTTGATCTATTGGATTGGCTTTCAGTGACTTTTCAGGAATCCAATTGGGATATTAAAAAATTAAATAAACTAATAGTCATGTCTGCCACGTATCGGCAAGATTCAAAAACATCAATGGCTTTGAGAGCGCGCGATCCGGAAAACAGGCTTCTGGCAAGAGGGCCGGCTAATCGTTTATCCGCAGAAATGATGCGGGACAATGCATTGTATGCTTGTGGTTTGTTCAATGAAAAATTAGGTGGTAAAAGTATAAAACCGTATCAGCCAGATGGGCTATGGGAAATTAATACCATGCATTATACTCCAGATTCTACAGATAATATCTATCGCCGGAGTCTTTATATTATTGTAAAGCGATCTGTACCCAATCCTACTTTGAGTACTTTCGATGCGCCTTCGCGCAGCTATTGCGTAGTAAGACGGCAATCAACGAATACTCCTTTACAAGCTTTGGTCACTTTAAATGATCCTACTTTTATCGAAGTTTCCAAAGTGCTGGGCGAACAAATGACAAGAGGAAGTGATATTGCTCAATCCATTTCTACTACTTATCGAAAATTAACTGGCCAATCACCAACCCAAAAAGAAGTGGACCTTCTGATTGAACTTCAGAAAAATTCTTACCAATTATTCAAAAACAACCCGGTGAAAGCCAGAGGTTGGTTGAATACGGGACTTTATAAAACTGATATAAAATTAGACTCGACCATGATAGCGTCTAATGCGGTAGTCGCCAGTACAATATTGAATTCGGATGCAACCATTACAAAAAGATAGAACTACATGCCAAAGCTCAGAAATAATACAAGTCTGGATTACACCACTTTTTCTGAATTCAATAGAAAATTAGCAAGAAGAAATTTTTTAAAGAATACGGCTTGTGGCTTAGGTACCATAGCTATGGAAAGCTTATGGAGTGGACAGAAGATGTTTGATCGATCTGTTGAAGAGAACATGCTAAGTAAAATACAAACTATAGTACCTGCGGCTAAAAGGATTGTATATCTTTTTATGAGCGGTGGCCCTTCCCAGTTTGAGACTTTTGATTATAAGCCTAAGTTGATGAACAAGTTAGGTCAGCAATTGCCAGATTCTATAAGAAATGGCCAGCGGCTTACAGGAATGAGTGCTAACCAGGCTTCATTGCCCATTGCGCCATCTTTTTATGATTTTAAGCAATATGGCAAATCAAAAACCTGGGTAAGTGATTTGTTACCTCATACTGCCCAGGTGATAGATGAATTATGCATTTTGAAATCCGTTTATACGGAACAGATAAATCATGATCCGGCCATCACTTTTATGCAAACCGGTCATCAATTGCCAGGAAGGCCATCTATAGGCTCATGGATTAGCTATGGTTTAGGCTCAGAGAATAAAAATCTACCAGCATTTATAGTTTTAGTTTCTAAAAATGCTTCTAAGGATCAACCACTATATGCCAGGCTGTGGGGCAATGGTTTTTTACCTTCTCAATACCAGGGTGTACAATTTAGATCAGGTAAAGATCCTGTCTTGTTCCTCAATAATCCTGAAGGCTACGATGGTGAGGATAGAAAACAGATGTTGGATTATTTATCACAGCTGAATTCGCTGCAAAATGAAGCCTGGAATGACCCCGAAGTAGATGCCAGATTAACGCAGTATGAAATGGCCTATCGCATGCAGACTTCCGTACCAGAAGTAATGGACACTTCAAAAGAACCCGATGAAGTGTTCGAATTATATGGGGAAGGAAGTAAAGATCAGGGCTCTTACGCTGCTAATTGTTTATTAGCTCGGAAATTATTGGAAAAAGATGTACGTTTTGTTCAATTGTATCACCAGGGATGGGATCATCATAGTGGATTGCCTAAAGGTATAGAAAATCAATGCAAGCAAACTGATCAGGCCACAGCAGCATTAATCACTGACCTTAAAAGAAGAGGGCTGCTCGAAGATACACTGGTGGTATGGGGTGGAGAATTTGGTAGAACGGTTTATTCTCAAGGAAAATTGACAAAAGAAGATTATGGCCGTGATCATCATCCAAGATGCTTTACGATGTGGATGGCAGGGGCAGGCATCAGGAATGGAATAAGCTATGGTGAGACAGATGATTTTAGTTATAATATTATCAAAAACCCAATCCATGTTCATGATATTCATGCTACTATCTTACATCTATTCGGCATTAATCATGAAGAATTAACTTATAAATTTCAAGGCCGGCGATATCGGTTGACAGATGTGGAGGGTGAAGTGGTAAGAGGAATACTTTCCTGAAAATTGTATTGGAGTAAACTTATTTATTGTAAAATTTCCAGTTAGTCTTATAGTCTCTTGTTAATTTTTGATTGGTCAGCAGTGCCCGAAGCATCTCTATAGGCATGGCATTTTCCCGGAGGATGGCATCGTGATATTGCTGATAGGTCATTTTCCTGGAGTCCACTAATTCTTTTTTCAAAGCCATGAATTGTAAACCGCCAATCATATAGGCTATTTGATAGAGCGGGCCATAATTGCCGGTAAAAGATCTACGAACTTCTCCTTCAGCATTGGCGCGTTCATGCCCGACGCGATCCACTAAAAAGTCAATGCATTCTTGTGGAGTCCAGTTTCCCAGGTGATAATTAAGTGAAAACAGGATCCTGGCGCAACGGTGCATCCGCCAAAATAGCATGCCCATCCTGTCTTCTGCAGACCTCGGAAAATTTAGATCCCATAGAAGCATTTCCCAGTACAATGAATTACCTTCTACCCAAAATGGGGTTTCAAAATTTCGATACGTTTTGTAGCGATCTTTCATATACCATTGGAGATGATGCCCTGCTATCAGCTCATGATGTACGGTCGCACGTGAAAAATGTGGATTGTTGCCACGCATACTCATCATTTTGTCATCATACGACATCGTATTGGTAGGGTAGGAGATGATCAATGATTCACCTCCCAGGAAAAAGGGATTTACTTTTTGAGCTTCAGGGCTCATCATATACATCGACCAATCTTCCTCTGCCAGGGCAGGTATAGTGAGCAGATTATTCTTTTTTAAAAAATCTACTGATTGTTTATAAAGGTCAAACATAGCTTCCGGCTGCTTGCCGGGATCTACATAGGTATTTTTTACTTTTTCAAGTGCCGCTTTCCAGTTAGTACCGAAGCCCATCTCGTTGGATGCTTTTAATAGCTCTTTGTCGCACCAGGCAAATTCTTTATTAGCTATTTCTATGAGCTCCTCAGGAGAGTAGGGAATGAATTCTGTTTGCAATTGCCTGATGAGTTCCGTTCTTCCAATGGGGTTACCTATTATTCCGCTACCATCATCTTTTTGAGATGAACTCAATTTTCGATTTGCCTTTAATAGTGTTCCGTAGACACTTAACGTACTATCGAGTTCGCTATATGTTTGAGGAACCCACCAGGTAAAAAGTGGATCATATCCATTGTAAAAAGAAAAATATTTTTTAAGGATTCCTTGCATGGCATTCACATTGGCTATTGCATATTCAGATTGAGATTTTTCTAGACTGTCTGCTTTATTGAAAGACTTTATTTGAAGACTTACAGACTTGCGTATACTTTCCATTTCTTTGGCTACCTCATCGCCTTTTACTTGAATACCTCTTCGTCGGGGAACTTCCAATGCAAATAGTTTTGATTCAAAAGGAAAATATTTTTTTACCTGATTGTATATTATTTCTTGTTGCTGTAAAGCGTATTTTTCACTTTCAAGATTGCGCTTAAAAAGGATATAGTCAACTTTGCCATTTATATTCATTCCATCAAAGTCTAGTCGGGTAAGCTCATTTAAGTAACTATCTATTAAGGTAAATCGACGAGCTCTTCGCTCCGGGGTGTCGTAATTAGTATCATTAAAAAACTGTCGCCGATTATTGGGATTAGTGGAATAAAACCTAAGAATGCTTTCCTTATCTGCATTATAGTGGATCATCGTATTATTTACTTCACTGGTCTGCAAGTAAAGATCATTGGAAAATGATTGGCTGTAAACCAATACCAGTGGTATCTGGAGTAATAAGATCCAGTATAATTTTGTAAGCAGTCGTCTTTTCATAATATTTAATTTTTTACGGTTCTTGCTCCAAATATTCTGGCAGTGGTAGTCCCGTAATTAGCTTCTATTCTGATGGTTATTCTTGAATTTTCCATCACCAGTGATTCAGGTAATGGATATTCTATATTAAAAAATTTATTGGCTTCGCCACCTTTCCATTCCACCGTAGTAAATGGCTTTTCATTGATCAAAATATCAAATTTTCGATCCTTATCATCTCCTATATAAGTGAGTAATAGTGTATTCTTAGCTGTAGGATCTACCTGCATTTGAAATTCAAAAAAGTTTTTAGTTCTGGCTTCCCGACCTTTTACGCCCAGGGCATCACTCACATAAGACCGCTCACTGGCTTTGAGTTTATGATCTCGTTCTGGTTGCATTTCGCCAATTCTAAAATGGTCAATTGTACTGGCCTCTATCGCTTTCAATATTCTTTTTTCTTCTTCGTAATTGGTTTTTTTCTGAGCCCAGTCCTGAGCGGAAAAATAATCCCAGTATACGGTATAATGCTGATCTACTGTTTTGTAAAACGGGATGAGCGTCGTATTGAAGGGCTGTGCTATATCATGCATTTTGAAGGCAACGCCATTACCGTTTATTGGATTCATCCAATGGTTAGGGTTTTTATCGTCAGTAAGTAAGACTGGAATTCCATATACAGGATCGGGTATGGTATCTCCTAACTGGCCAGCTAAGACCAAAGGGCCATATAGAAAGGCAATTCGATTTTTATTGTCCGGGATGCTTTCAGAGTATAATTCCATAGGCAGCTTTATTTCTAATTGATCATTATTCTTCCATTTTCTGGTTATGGAGAAATACCCAGATGAATCGATCGCCAGCGAGATTGCTTTGCCATTTATGGTAGCGGTCACAGGTTGAAAAGCCCACCAGGGATGCCGGATTCGAATAGTAAAAAGTCTTGGCTTTTTCGATTGTATAGTAAATGAAGTTTGACCTGCATCGGGGAATTTTGTTTCCTGGATAAGCAGTACCTTTTTTTCTTTCCAATTCAATTGGGAGGGAATAAAAAGATTTACAAACAAACTTCCATCATTTCCTTCAAAATATATACTCTCTGTGTACTTAGCGTGATTTTCCATACCAGTACCCACACAGCAAGTGAATGTATTGAAGGGATTACTAAATGATTTTTTAGTCCCCATCCTCAATGGAACGAAATAACACATCATTCCATTTTTAGGATTTTGAGAGGCTAAAATATGGTTATAGAGCGCTCTTTCATAATAGTCCATAAATTTAGCATCCGGATTCCATGAAAATAAATGCCTGGTTAATTTGAGCATATTGTAGGTATTACATGTCTCACAGGTATTATCGCTAAGCCTGTCGTTCAGTTTATCTTCCTCGCCGCAGTATTCGTAGCTACTATTTCCACCGATTACATAACTATGGTGGTGTACCATCGTTTGCCAAAAAAATGAGGCAATAGTTTTATCGCGTTCGTTACCCGTCAATTCGTATTGTGTCGCACTTCCAATAGCTTTTGGTACATTAGTATTCGAGTGTTTGCCCGGCATAGGGTCTATTTTTTCTGAAAGGGGCTGCATCACAAAATCATCGTAGAATTTATAGGAGAGATCCAGGTATTTTTTGTTGCCGGTAACAGCATATATAGAAGCTAGCACATCGTTCATACCCCCATACTCACAGCGCAGCATTTTCAACCGCGAAGAATCCGGCAAATGATCGATGGTATTATATGTCCAATCAGCCATTCCAGTTACTAACCCCAATGCTTTTTTATTTTGAGTGTATACATAAGCATCCAGTAATCCCGCCATTACCTTATGCACCGTATACCAGGGGCTCCAGCCGCCATTGAGATCAAAGCCACTGGTTTTAATATCTCCTCTGGCGACTTTTGCAAAAATGGTATCTTCATTTGGAATGGCTCCTATATATCCTGTTTTTCGTGCGATTTGACATTTTTCTAATTCATCTACGATAGTGTTCACTCTTCTTATTAATTCCGGATTATCAGTTCCGGCATACATCATGGCACAGGCCGACAAATAATGCCCCAGAGTATGACCAGATAATCCTTCCTTTTCCCAGCCTCCATAGATTTCACCGTGGGTAGGCAGATCTGCATTTTTGTAAAAACGGTGAAGCAATCTCAATGGGTCAATGGAGAGCAGGTATTCGAGATCTTTATCCATGGCATTTTTAAAAGGGCTTCCGGGTAAGAGTCTCACATCTTTAAGGTCAAAAGAGAATGCATTGATAGGTATGAGGGGTTTGACCAGGGTTCCAGGGTTATTTTTTTGGGGAGTGTATGCCTGTCCAAAGCAAAAATATGCCTGCATCAGGCATATTATGCATATAAAAAAACTGGATTTTATAGTTATCATTTATACTCTAAGATCGTAATATTTAGGAGTATTCTAATTATTCTTCCTTCAGTTTTGCTACCTTAAAAAAAGGGATACTAATAATAAATTCCATTCCATTTTCGCATTTTTACCAATAATATGCAATAGTATAGTTTAGTTAAACTAAGCCCATACCGGAAACAGCCAATGTATTTTCAAAAGATATACCCCAATTTTTTCCTTATTTTTACTATATCTAATCCACCAATCAAATTAACTAATAAATATGTCTGTCTATCATCCCCAGATCATTAAAGATGCCGAAGGTAATGAGTCTATGGTAGTCTTACCTTTAAAAGAATATCAACGACTCATCGAAGAATTGGAAGAGATGGAAGATATTATCCTATATGATGAAGCAAAAAAAAATGACGATGGATCAAAAATATCTCTTGATGAGTATATGCAATCCAGAATAACAAAGCATGAATGAATACCACATAATTATCTCACCATCAGCCCGAAAACAATTAGATAAATTAAACAATGTAATTGCAAGCCCTATTTTAGAAAGAATAACGCTTTTAAGACTCAATCCTCGCCCAAAAGGGTATAAGAAACTCTCCGGCAGAACCGGATATCGTATCAGAGTAGGAAATTATAGAATTCTTTATGATATTGTGGATGACTTACTTATAATCGAAGTGATAACTATAGGACACAGGAAAGATGTATATGGATAGATACAATTCGGATACCAATTTTCAAATATTTTGGTATTTTTAAATATAATTCCATTTTATAAAGAAGGTGCAAAATACGCCCCTTAGTATTAATCTTAACCTTAAATTCCAAATGGATCAGACTTTTTGGATAGGAGAGGGTGCATCTAAATCTAAATATATTAGAGTGGAATGTGGCATTATTTTAAGTGAGAATATAGGCTCTTCAAATCCTTTGCGAATTGGATATTCCTTTGAAGATGGGTTTTCGGATTCTGCTAATTTTTTTGGAAAGACACATGAAATTAGTTTGAGTTATTCCTGGGATACAAGGAGGTAGTAAAATGAATAAATATTATTGAACCCAAATAGTTCATTAGAAAATTCAATGAACTATCTGATGATTGAAAATGAATGAATTATGAAAAAGGCCAATGGAAATAATTCATTCATTTCAATATCAGGTCTGATGACTCCAATAGTCGTATCAGACTCATAGGAGGTTAACCCTGACAAGTAATTGCTTTACAATTACATCGTCAATCCGAAGGATAAACCATTCATTTCTAATGAATGGTTTGGGTTGAATATTATTTATGAACAATTTTAATAATAGTGATTGGCGAGTTTGCTGGAGGCTAGAGGTTGGATGATCAGTGCTTTTTCCATTTCAAATCACTATTCTTCTTCCAATTCAGGTCGAAAATATTTAAAAACTCCTTCGGCTTTTTTCTGACCTATAATGGGTTTTAATTCTTCCTTCGTAGCCTCCTGTACTTTTGCTAAAGAGCCAAAATGTTTCAATAGATTTTCAGCTGATTTTTTAGCAATTCCTGGTATATCAGTAAGCCCTGTGGTAAGAAAACCCCGGGATCGTTGATCTCTGTGAAATCGAATCGCAAAGCGATGAGCTTCATTTCGAATCTGTTGGATTACTTTTAGCGACTCCGACTTTTTATCGATATACAAAGGCAGAGAATCTCCCGGGAAATAGATTTCTTCCAACCGTTTTGCAATTCCCACCACTTTCATTTTGTCTTGAATGCCGAGCTTTTCCAGGCTTTCCATGGCTGCCCCTAATTGTCCTTTGCCCCCATCGATAATGACCAGGTCGGGTAGGGACTTTTCTTCATCAAGTAACCTTTTGTATCGTCGATACACCACTTCAGACATAGTAGCAAAATCATCGGGCCCAGTCACCGTCTTTACATTGTAGTGCCTGTAATCATTTTTTGAAGGCTTTGCATTTTTAAAGACTACACAGGATGAAACCGGATGGGTACCTTGAATATTACTATTATCAAAGCATTCCATATAAACAGGATCTTTATCCATACGCAAATCCATTCTCAAGGTGGATAATATCCTCTGGGTAGCAATCGGTTTTTTGGTATTGCTTACAATTTCGCTTTTCTTCTGCAGAATATAGTATCGAAGGTTTTTTTGAGAAAGCTCAATCAGCTTTTTCTTATCTCCTATTTGTGGCACCGTTACTTTTAATGCGGGATCCTTAAGATTTACTTCGTAGGGTACAATCACCTCATGAGCAATACTATTGAAGGTATCTCTGCATTCTATGATGGCAAAAGCTAATAGTACTTCTGGTTCATCATCGAGATTTTTTTCAAGTTCAAAGGTATGGGAATTGATTAAAGCGCCTTTAATGATCCGCATATAATTTACAGTAGCCTCTTTTTCTTCAATCTCTATGCTGAATACATCTACATCGCCAATACTGGGATGTACCACCATAGATTTAGACTGGTAGTTTTCGAAGGCATCTAATCTGGTTTTCTGCAATTGCGCATTTTCAAAATCAAGGTTTTCTGAGGCCAGATTCATCTCATCTTTTAAAAAAACTTTTGCCTCTCCAAAATTTCCATTGAGGATATTGCGAATCTGTTTTATACGGCCATTGTACTGAGCTTCGGTTTCAAGTCCTTCACACGGGCCAGCACAGTTTTTTATATGATATTCAAGGCAAACTTTAAACTTATGACGATCTATATTTTCAGGGGTAAGATGAAGGGTGCAATTGCGCAATGGAAAAATTGACTTTATGAAATCTAAAATAATCTCTGCTTTATACTTAGAAGTGTACGGGCCAAAATATTCTGACCCATCGCGGTAAATTCTTCTGGTAAAATAGATTTTTGGGAAACGTTCTTTTTTGATACAAATGAATACGTAGGTCTTCCCATCTTTTAAGTTTACATTATAGCGAGGTTGGTTTTTTTTGATTAATGTGCTTTCTAAAAGCAAAGCGTCGTGCTCCGTTTCTACTACCAGGTATTCCAGTTTGGCAGCATGCTTTACCATGGTCACCGTTTTAAAAGAATGACCTTTCGAATCCGTAAAGTAGGAAGTGGTTCTTTTTAAAAGATTTTTTGCCTTTCCAACATAAATGATTTCACCTTTAGCATCCATGAATTTATAGATTCCGGGTTGTTCAGGAATCAATGGCTGAAGAAGTTTAAAATCCTCTCTTTTCATGCAAGAGCCAAGGTATTAGAAATTATTTGTTCGATCATTATCCCGCAGGCTGGCGCTAATGAAAGACCCAACATGCCATGTCCGGAATTGATAAACACATTTTGCAAATGTGGTATTTTTTCAATAATGGGAAGGCCATTAACTGATAAAGGCCGATAACCATACCATGGCTTCAATTCCCTTAGCTGATTTGCTTTGTAATCTGGTAAATAAACTTCGGTGGACCGTAGTATGCCATTTATCCTGTTTTGACTTATGCTGGAATTTAATTTCCCAAGTTCCATAGTGCCTCCAATTCGCAAATTCGTGTTCATTGGAGTTAGTGCCACACGACCTTCTACCAATATTAAAGGTGTGGTAAGCTGGGGGGATGCTTTCGGTAAGGTAATATTATACCCCTTTCCACCCTGTATTAATACCTGGTAGTTTAGTTTTTTGGTCAAATGAGGCGTCATGACACCTGCACCAATGACTAAAGCATCTATTTTTTTTCTTCCGGAGGATGTAATGATATACTCCACGCTACGATTAGTAATTTCAAAATTATTTACTTCCTCCTGGATAAAATCTACTTGATGTTGGAGTAAATATTTTTTTAATTTATTCATCAGGTGATATGGTTCAATATGCATATCACCAGTATAATGAACGCCACCAATTCCATTAAATTCTATTCCAGGATTAAGTATTTCGAGATCTTTGTTGCTGAGGATATTGGTACATATATGCAAGGCCTGAGCTGTTTTTACAAGATGGATTTCTTCATTGAGGGCATGCTGAGTATTGCAATACATTACAATTCCTTTCTGCTGAACAGGAGGCAGAATATGTTTTTTTTCTAACTCGAGGTAGAGCTCTTTTGACCAATTCAAAAGTCCTGATAAAAGCCCCATATTTTCAGCTACATTATTCGAATTTGAATTTCGATAGAAGGTATAGCACCATTTTATAAAATCTAAATTTGGTGTTGGTCTAAATAATAAAGGACTCTGCTTGTCAAACATCCACTTCATGCCTTGCATAATAATCCCTGGCGCGGCAAGCGGTATAAAATGACTTGGACAGATCATCCCTGCATTTCCATACGACGCAGAATCTACCTCCTTTATATCATCAAAAATGGTGATTTGGTGACCTTTCTCCAATAAATAATAGGCGCTAAATAGGCCGGATAAGCCACCTCCCACAATACCAATATGCATGCTGACAAAGATAGATGATAGGATGATATAGCAAGATATTTAGATTAACCCAATTTTTGCAGCTGAAGCAAAAATTGCCAATGGTCGATGAAATAGTTGAATTGAAAACCAACTATTTATCGAGGTTAACCTCCTATGAGTCTGATACGACTATTGGAGTCATCAGACCTGAGTTTTGAAAATGTAACTATTTCTTACCATTTTAAATCAATATAAATAATTC
>JBBSBH010000062.1:0-21131 GCA_038251405.1 Chitinophagales bacterium | reverse complement strand
TTCTTGTCTTTAAATTTATAGGTAAAGAAATAATCTGCTGCATTTACATGACCTGCCTTGTCGAATGAGTCTATCAGTAACCATTGCCTGCAGTAGATCGGCGCCCAGCCTTGCGCACTGGCACATGCTTGCGGATCATCGAGATCATTACTATTGGGATGGATGCCTAAGAATTCACTGCCGCCATAAAACCCATAGATATACCCATTTGCATCTAGTTTACTTCCTGCTCCATCTACAATATAGCCCGGCCATTGGCCATCTTTGTAGCCATTGTCACACGCTCTTGGATAGTCGGCCCAGCCCGGCGCTCCATCGCAATAAATAGTGATGTCTTCCAAGCCTTTGATTTCCGGAGCTTGTTTGTCATCGACCAGGACATTCACCATGCAATCGGCGTAGAGTGTTTTCAAATATCTTCGTGATGATAAATTATTTAACTCCGTTATTGACCCGCTAACATCATCTATAAATACCTTTCCGCTACAGGTACCCATTGAATAGGGGTCAGTTACCCTATATGCATATGTATTTCCCACATCATTTGTACCGGCAACACCCGGGGTATATGCATTTCCTCTTAAAAATTCAACAATATAATTATCAAAACATCTATACTCAGCACTATGCAGTACTTCTGCGGCCTGAAGGATTCTAAATCCAGCATTATTTAGTGAAACAGTAATATCTTCTTTGCAATAAATAGGATACGAGGTGATGGTTACTTGTCCATTGCATTTATGTGATGTATATGGGTCTGTAATTCTATACGTATACGTTTTCCCAAAATCCTGTGCACCAAATACTGCCGGTACATAATTGTTGTTCTTTAATACCTCAACGATATAATTATCAAAACACCTGTATGGTGCATCTCGCAGTACATTTCCAGCGTTCAAAATGGTAAAACTATTGTTAAATATTACTGAAACATTTTCATTACAATAAATTTCATTACCAGGCATATTAAATTCATTGATAGTCACCATAAAAGAACAAGTAGTGACCAACATCATTCCATTCATGATATTAAAGGTATTGGTCGTAGTGCCTATTGGAAATGATGATCCGGAAAGTAAACCCGCCGTCTGAATAGTGCTGTAACCTAGAGGGAGCACGTGAGAATATTTCACTATTCGATTACATTCTCCAGGATTAAGATCAATCGATGTGTCTACCGGACAATAGGTGGTATGTGTATAGATAACATCCATTGGAATGGATGGAGTATGTGACAAATCAAATTCAGTGATCGTCACCTTAAAAGAACAGGTAGTGACTAACATCATACCGTTCATGATATTAAATGAATTGCTTGTAGTACCTATTGGGAATGCCATGCCAGAAGGTAAACCCGCAGTTTGAATAGCACTATAACCTACAGGAAGATCAATAGAATATTTCAATATTCGACTGCATTCTCCGGGACTAAGCTTGATAGATGTATCTACCGGACAATATAGGATATGACCATTTATAGAATCCATGACACCCATTAGCGGAGGAGCACTTTCTGCTATTTTAAAACTATACCTGCTGGAGATATATTTCATTCTTAAATCGGAAAGCCAGGTAGTGAGTGTTGTTGCACAGTCCAATGGCAGCCTCCAGCTTCTTAATTTCAATCCTTTACTATCGAAATAATTATAATTATGCGCTATTCTGTATACTTCACTGGTATGGTAGCAATACCAATTATGTTCTGAGCCAGGGAAGATATGGTTATCAAATTTTGGAATTTTATTGGCTTCATATACCCGCAGCACTACTCTATTACTTCCACATTCATCAAAATGGATCGTGTCTGCGAATACGTAACAATCTATCCAATCTTCAACCCATGACTGGTAAAGTGTAATATTATTCCAATATGCTTCTTTTCCACATTTTGCTTCCAATGTCGTCTGCCAATACTTTCTCCAGTATTCAATACTATCCATTTTTGCTGCCGCAAAGTGTAACTGACTGGAACAATTATCTCTGGAACCATTATCCAGGTCTTTCGCTGCTATTGCGGACCAACAACCTTCGGGATCTACCGTCACCTGCGTGAATTCATCGCAAACCGGAGTCGGTGGTGTATTATCTACTATGGGTATCCTGATAAATGCTTTGCTCGTATTGAAACAGGCATCCACCAAAAAGACTCTTATGGTATCCACACCCGTTGGTAACCAGATATGTTTTACTGGCAATACTCCTTCTATGATTCTGTTGCCGCCTTCTTCACTATATCTTATCGAATAGTTTTGTTTTACGCGACTGCAATCTTTTACAGGTAGTGTATCGATGTCTACATATCTGCCACAGTCATGCGGATCGGAATATACCACGGGCAAGGTAGTATCCCTCGCAATCGGCGCTGTTTTATCTTCTACAACTATCCATTGATAACAATGTTTTTCTATTCCTGTACACCAATCGGTGATCAGCCAATCACGGCGAACTTTATAGCCACCACCACAGATAGTTACTTTCTCATCCGTATAGTGTACCGTCAGTTTGCAGGATGGATTATTTGGCCATATGTCTACCAGGCCATCCATCGTCTTCACTTGTGGTGCATGACTGCGCGATGGATCGGTGATCGGTACCAATATTATGCTCTTATCTTTTAAGGTAACCGGTATAATTGCAATACTGCAATCCACGGATGTATCCCGCGGACATAGGACACTATCGAGTGAGGTCTTTGCGATATACAATTTCCGGGTGCAATCGATACTATTACCCCATTGGTCAGTCGCAATTAATCGCCTGGTCACTACGCCTAGTAATAACGGGTCGCCGTTGCAGCCATAGTCTTCAAATGATTCCTCGGCTACTTTTACTTTTACCGGGTTACCACAATTGTCCATTACTAAGTAACCATCCTGCGGAAGATGAGCTATATCGAAGCAAGTGACGACGGTGTCACGGCAGTTGATCATCGGGGGGGCTTTGTCCTCGACAGTTAAATAGCCCCAGCATTTGCTATTTATACAGGGTACATCAGCTTCTACTGTGTATGTAAACTTGTAACCCAATTGCGATCTGTCCAAACATGCATTAGTTACTTTTTTGCCATCAGACCAAAATACTTCTACTTTATAAAAAGACTCAGGCACTAATATACCTTTGATCACATCATATGGACTCACACAATATTCACAATTTTCATTGAGGCTGATGTTTACTTGATCCTGGCAAACAAATGGGAAACATATCAAAAAGCCTGCGGGATCTTCATCGTCTTCATCAACTGGTGAAGTTTCATCTATCTGATTATCCGTATCGGTATTGGGTACACCCCCAGCGTCATTGGTAGGATCACTATCCGGAGAACTATCAATATCAGGCAAAATGTTTCCAAATAAATCCCTGGCCTCAGAAATCTCAGCCCTGTTTACCGGGTTTCCATTATTTATATCCAATCCTAGTTGCACAATAAAATGAATCACTACGGAGTCACCCATCAACAAGCCTGTAGGAGGCAATAAACCATTTGCCCTGGAAAGATAAAGACATGAAGTACCATTACCATTATTTATCCAACCTGGAGAAGTCACTGTAGAGCCAAGAGAAGGTAAATAATCTATAATTTTAATACTATCAGCAGGTGTTGCATATTGATTATATATGGTTATTTTAAAAGGAACATTGCCACCTGGCTGAGCAAAGAATGGCGTAACACCATCTATTTCTTTTTTCAAAGCAAGATCTAAAACACAGGGTGGACTCTTTATTATTTGGATACAAGAGTCTTTATTTCCGCAACAGTCTGAGATTTCATAAGTTCTAAACGTACAGCTAGCTCCTTGTACAAATGCCGTGGTGTCTTTAACTTTTGTAAGCGAAGCGGAATCCACGCAACATATATCAGTTACAAATCCACCTGCTTTGATGAAAGAATCTAAGGTCATAAAAGTAGCTGGAAACATCACACTACACTCAACTGTCATTTGTTCGGGGCAAGTTACCATTGGAGGAGTTCGATCCAGATGAACTATAGTATCTCTCAGTGTAAGATTATTTCCACAAGTATCAGTAGCTGAAAATTCAAGTACGGTCTTAAAGTTTCCAGGACAAGCACTATCAATGGTATAAAAATGTGATTTGATAAATACTATTTCATCACAATTATCCATTATAGGAGATACTGGTACTACCAAATCGTAGATCTGACCACACTCCACCGTATCGATATTACCTGGCAAAGTAAACATAGGAGGTATAGTATCCAGTACCACAATGGTAAAGGTGTCCACCGACATATTTTTACAAGTATCCGTAGCAGTATATATGTACAAGATTGTTTTCTTATTCAAACAAATACTATCTATCACCTTCCTCTTAACAACTATCCTTACCGGGTAATTATCATCAGTACAATTATCTGTAGCTGTAATTGGATTGACTGGAAGGCACGGAAGTTCACCTGAAGCACAGGCTATGGTATCAGCTTTAGCAGGGACACCATTAATAACCGGGGCTATAGTGTCATTTACTACTATTGTTTGATAGCAGTAACTAGTATTGGCACATTCATCCGTAGCACTATACTTTCTATAAATAGTCAATTTGTTGATGCAAATAGAATCAGAAGCTGAAACACTGTCTTTTACAAATGCGAGAAATGGAATTAAAAACCCCCTGATTTCTCCACCTGGAAAACTGCTGGTATGTATGTTCAAATACGATTTTTGATCAGTCATCCCTGATTGCAGTGCAGCAAAAGCGGTAGCAGGGGTACCCCCATTTGCTGTGACAAACGTAGGATTGTAACTGCTGGACAAAGTCATATCAAATGTTTGATCATAAGCACCGCTGGTGACACCTAAGGGGAACCCCGTAAATGTCGGAGTTGTCGTTGCTACACCGGCATTTCCAGTGAGAGGAACAGCGGTAGCAGAATGAATATGTGCAACTGTAGTGGTACCGGTTAATCCGGTAAAATCAACTATTACCCTCATGGTCATTGCTATATTGTCAACGAGCACTCTTCCTGATCCTATACCAGGCGATACAGTAGGTGGGGATTCGTTAGCACCGGAAAGAGAAATGTTGAATACTTGTACATTTGGATTAAATAATAAAGATTCACAATTATCCTGGGCATCTAAAATGGACGATACATCAGGCACAGGTACATCATTTCTACAGTCCACGGTATCTGGAAGCCCACAAACTATGGTAGGAGCAATAGTGTCTTTTACGGTAATCATTTGTAAGCATTGTGCAACGCCATTACAAGTATCTTTAGCTTGAAAAATCCTAACTACAATTTGCTTATTAGCGCAAACAAAATCTGGCACTGAAGTAGAGTCCTTCACAAAAGAAACAGTGGCATTACCACATCCATCTGTGTATAGGATCGAACCTGTTTGTGGAGAAGGAAGATCAGCTATACAAACAATAGTAGTATCGTTAGCGCATTTTGTTATAGCAGGAGGGGGACCTACGAAAAAACTTGCCTGGCAAGAAGATAATGCTGGGTTTGGCGGGCAATTGCCCGCATAACTATGTGAATAGCTAAATGTCACCGTCTTAGATCCACCCGTGTTAGGAGGGGCACCAGTATTATTATTTGAAAAGACATTTGATCCATTTGCTGGACAGCCCCCACTAAAGGAGGCAAGCCAGGCATTAAATGCTGCATCTACATCATCCTGAATTTGACCTAATGGGGTTGAAGCATTCGGAGGACATAAGAATATGGGTGGTGCCGGTATCGTAAAAGTTGCCTGACACGAACCTGACATATTGCCCGTGTAATTAAAAGTTACAATATTAGAGTTCCCTTCGCAAGGAGCAATAAAATTGCCGACAGGAGTTACAATAATGCCTAGATCACCCATTTGAATTCCAGCAATCGCACTGATAATCCAATTCATATAGGCTAAACTGTCATCACTCCTGGTCTGGCATCCTGGTCGGGTTAAATCTGAGGGACACGTGGTAAAGTACTTTACTTGGGTATTGAATTCCATTTTAGATTTTAACCCAAATAAACTGGCACTAAGAATAATCAATGAAATCAGAGCATTCAATCCACTGAGGCTTGGTATAGCAGGATTGGTTGATTCTTTCTTTATTTCGGTAAAATTTAGCTTCATAAATTGTTTAAATCGTTAATAACCAGGCAGTTTCAATGCAAATTAAATTCCAGACAAACTTTTTTATAAATGCTTGCTCTTGGGAGAATTCATATAAATTTAACTCAATATTCTGTACATTTGACCAAAACAGGAATTTAAATTTATATAAATATTTTTTCTATATCATATGCTGAATATCATATTCTTATGCATATTTTATTAACAAATATAAGGCAAGTGATATTCAATCCCTTCCTGGCTCTAATTTTACTGTAATTTACCATTCTCACGACCATCCAAGTGTATGATTGACATAACTATTCCCGTCCTCAATGAAGAAAAAATATTGAAGAAAAATGTATTATTTCTACATTATTATTTGGCAAACGAAATTCCGAATATCGGTGATTGGCAAATTATAATCGCTGATAATGGTTCATCTGATGAAACAAAAGCTATCAGTATTGGTCTGACACATGAATATAGTGAGATCAAATACCTTAACGTAAATAAAAAAGGTGTCGGACGGGCATTGAAAGCATCCTGGACTGCCTCAAAAGCGAATTATATTGGGTATATGGATTTAGACCTGGCCACAGATTTGAAGCATATGAAACAGATACTTCCGGCGTTTGCCAATAATTATGATATAGTATATGGATCCAGGCTATTAGTAGACTCAAAAGTAAGTGGACGATCATTAAAAAGAGAGATTACCTCCCGATGTTTTAATTTCGTTGTAAGAAAATATTTAAAAGTGAAGCTTACGGATGGCATGTGTGGATTCAAATTTTTGAGAAAAGAGGTCTTTGATAAATTATATAATTCAGGGGCAAATAGCGATGGTTGGTTTTTTTCTACAGAGTTAATCGTAACAGGTGAATGGAACCACTATAATTTACTTGAGCTGCCCATTGAATGGAGAGATTCTGACGAAAGTCATGTAAAAATAGTTCCTTTAGCTTTGGAATATATAAAAGCGATGAGGCGTCTAAAATCTTTTAAGCCCATATCCATTTCGAGTTAGTTTTATGAACGAATTTGATTTTACAATTCTAGGTGGCGGGCTTTTCGGGGTGTACACTGCCATCTACCTGGCCAAAAAAAACTTTAAGGTGTGTTTAATAGAAAAGGAAAAGGCTCTTTTTACAAAAGCTTCTGTCATAAATCAGGCAAGATTACACGAAGGTTATCACTATCCGAGAAGTATGGCGACAGCATCCTTGTCACAATATCACAAGGAAAAATTCAATAAAGATCATGCCGATTTTATTAATACACAATACGAAAGTTTCTATGGCATAGACAAATTTGATTCTGTAACTAATGATGTTGCATTTGAAAAATTTTGTAGGGAAATAAATATCCCCGCAACGAGAATTGACCATTTCAGGCTTTTTAATGAAGCATCCTTTCAGGCACTTTACCGCACGCAGGAATATTCATTTGATCCAATAAAATTATCCAGGTACTATATAGAAAAAATTAGATCAAGCGATAATATTACAATACTTACCGCCACCCAAATGCTGACAGCTGAAAATCTAACAGATAAATGGAAAATTGATTTTCAAGTTTTGGATGATGTGAAAATTCAAACCATTATAACATCTGCAGTAGTAAATGCTACCTATAGCGGGATCAACGGCATCAATGCCATTTTTGGGCTTTCTTCCATTGGCTTATTCTATGAATTATCCGAATTAGCCTTTATTAAATCTGAGGCTTTACAAAATACTTCACTCACTATTATCGACGGGCCTTTTGCATCCTACGCACCATATGGTCTCTCTGGTTTGATTACGCTTTCTTCTGTGCCATTTACCCATCACAAGAAATCGTTGGATGTAATGCCAACATTTGACTGTCAGTTATTGAACCATCAGTGTAAGCCTGATTTTATTTACAATTGCAATATGTGTAGTGCAGCGCCCATGAGTAATCATGAAAAGATGCTAGATCAAATAAAGAAATATCTTACACAAGATGTACCTATTGATTATGTCAGCTCCTCCTATGCGATCAAAGCAAAGCTAGTTTCCAGTACTAATGATGATTCCAGACCCACAGAATTGATTAAACTGAGTACCCGGCCTGGTTTCTATTGTTTGTTTTCGGGAAAAATAAATTCTATTTATGAAGTGGATAAAATATTCAGCACTCTTTGATAGTACACAATAAGTAGCTCTACCTCAACAATTTATAATGAATATACCGTACCGCATGCAGGCCGGCCCTGGTCCATAGCTTTTCAATTTTATTCCATTTGGTCTTACCCAGCAATTCATCGTATTGGGCTTCCGTCCGCACATGCTCTCCCCTATCCAGTTTTACAAAAAAGTTATTAATGGCATTATCATTTATCAGCACATCCTGGGTATTTACACTCCGCACACATCCTGCTGAATAAACTGCATCTAAAGTGGCGATTACGGATTGATCATCAATATGGTGCAGCACTCCAAAAAGATTTACCGTGCTAATCTTGTTTTCTGATAAACCATCTATAAATTTTCTGTCAACGGATTGGTCCTTAGAAAGAAAGTTTAAATTCATTTCGATAAATTTCGAGTCCAATTTTAATTTTCTTGCCCTTATCTCTCCATAATTCAGATATTCTTTAGAAAGATCGATACCCAGATAAAACGCAGGTTTTTTTTGCGGATTGATGTACCGAAGTATGTCGGAAGGACCGCATCCTACATCAGCTATTCGTTCGTCGTCAACATAATAGTTCCCTATCTCTGCCCAGTTCCTCAATGGCATTCCCAACAAAAGTATTTGCCTTGAATAATGATAAAATGAGGGTATAGAAAGTAATTTTTTAAAATAGTGCAGCATCAGATATACATCAGGCAAATCTACCTGAAAATATAGCTTTTAAATCTATAATAATTAATAATACTTTTGGCGCTGCATATGAACTCCAAAAATCAATTTTTTAATCTACCTTTTTTATCCCGGAAATTCTTTAACAAAAAAAATTTTAGCATAACGGCCTTATTGGTTTTGATTCTAATGATCATCATGAGCGTGGATTTTGGGATTAATGGGGATGAAAAATTTCAGGTCGATTACTCTAAAAAGCTATGGAGCTATTATGCTTCTTTTGGAAAAGATACAACTGCCTTAAACATACCTGAAGGTCAGATGCATCTATATGGCGGTCTATTTGATCTGACCGCCCTGTCTATAAATAAAATGATAGGGAATAATGATGATACAGCACCTTCATTTCATGCCACTCGTAGAATATTGTGTGCTATTTTTGGCTTTATTGCTATATTATTTACCTGTCTGTTTACAAAGGAAATAGGAGGATGGCCGTTGGCATTTCTTACTCTTTTGTTATCCCTGCTTTCTACTCGGTTCCTCGGTGACATTATGGTAAATCCTAAAGACACGCCTTTTGCCGCAGGATACATTATGGCACTATATTTCATCACCCAATTTATAAGACAGTTACCTAAGCCTGGTGCCAGACCTATTATAGGCATTGTATTAGGCATTTTGATTGCACTAAACACAAGAGCCGGTGGTTTACTGCTCATTGTGTACTTATACTTCTTTGTGGGTATATATTTTTTATGGAAAATCTATAATAAACAGGAAATTAATACTTCTGAATTTATCAGAAGTATTGGAATTACATTTGGAATAGGAATAGTTTCATATTTTGCTGGAATACTTTTTTGGCCATATGCTCTGGTTAATCCATTGGTAAACCCTTTCAAAGCACTAATAGAATTCACTCATCAGCCTATCTTAATCAATGTATTATTTAAAGGGCAACATATCTATTCCGCTCAATTGCCCTGGAATTATTTATTGCATTGGATTATCCGCACCATACCTCTTTTTTCTATTATAGGTATTCTGTTTTTTTTAAGACTTTTAAAATTCAGGTCAAAGGATTTACCTTTTATAGAAATTTTCGTACTCCTTTTTTCGATGTTATTTCCTATAGTATATGCGATTTATAAACACTCTACATTGCATGATGGTTGGAGGCATTTTATTTTTATTTATCCCTCCTTATTAGCGTTAGCAGCCACTGGTTGGTATTGGTGGTTTACTTCCTTTCGTTCAAAATTAATGACTATAATTTCAGCTTCGATACTTTGCCTGTTACTTGCTGAAAACCTTATAGCCAATGTAACACTTCATCCATACGAGTATATATATTTCAACCCTTTCTTTGGAGGTTTAAAAAAAGCATATGGAAATTTTGAGACGGACTATTGGATGTTATCCGTAAAAGAAGCATCCGAATGGCTATTGAAAAATGAACTATTAGAAACAAAAAGCAGCCCTATTCGGATTGCAACCAATTGTTATTACCCCGCCAGTATATATTTAGATGATTCACTTAGTAATAGAAAGACGGTATATACAAGGTATTATGATAAAAGCTCACTGGATTGGGATTATGGAATATTCTACTCCAGATTTATTGATAGAGACCAATTGCTCACTCATGTATGGCCTCCAAAAGGGACGATTCATACTATACAAGCTGATGGAATTCCTATATGTGCCATTGTAAGAAGAGAAAATAAAGAAGACTTTTTGGGCATGACTTCTTTTGGTAAAAATGATTTTCTCTCAGCCATTCAGCACCTGGAGATTTCCTATAAATACGACCCTATGAACGAAGAGGTGTCTAGTACGTTGGCTACCATTTATAAAAACCAATGTGAATATTCGAAAGCAGAGAAAGTCATCATTAGTAGTCTGCGTGCTCACCCGGGCAGCGGGCCTTTTCAAACTTTGATGAAAGAAATCCAATATGAAAGGATTCAATAAAATTATTAGTTTGCCATTATAGTTATTACCTGTTATGAAGGAAGTGATTCAGAAAATACTACCCTATCTTTTTGCAGTAACATTACTTATTGCTTTCGATTTATACTTCCTCTCTGATTTATTAAATGGAAGTGAGTTAGTACAACCAGACATGGACAATGCCTATGGTATGCGACAAGAAGTCTATCAATATTATAAGCAAACTGGAGAAACAAGTTACTGGACCAATTCCATGTTCGGAGGAATGCCTACTTATCAGATCTGGGCACCCGAAGCGAAATTTAATCTATTCGATTTTATCATTAACGCCGTAAGCTTATTTAGCAGCAATCTGAATCTCCGTTATTTTCTATTATTATCTATGGGTGCTTTCCTGGCGCTGTGCTTTTTAGATATTGGGCCCTGGTTAGCTTTGATAGGAGCTGTTTCAATTTCCTTTTCTGCTAATCATATAGGCCTACTCACCGAGGGTCATCTAACCAAAATAGGCACACTAGCCTTTATACCTCTGATATTCATCGGAGCGTATTTAATATGGAAACAGCGATGGGTGAAAGGGACATTATTATTTACTTTGGGCTTAGCTGCAAGTATTAGCCAAAACCATATTCAAATGGTTTATTATACCGCTATATGCCTTTCCATTTATGTAGCTGCTGAATTTTTTCAAGCCTTTAAAAACAAAGAAGAGAAATGGAAGAAATCTATAGGATGTCTTCTTATCGGCACTTTAATCTCCTGCTTAATTAATATTTCTTTTTTGTTTGTATTAAAAGAATATAGTAAAGACACCACCAGAGGTACCAAAATTCTAAGCAGTAAGTTCGCTTCCACCACAAGCGACGATGCTGGATTAAAATGGGATTATGCAATGCAGTGGAGTAATGGAATCGCTGATCTTATGAATTTAATAATACCGGGCGCAACTGGAGGTTCTTCTAACGAAAAAGTAAAAAGTGACTCTAAAATAGGAGTAACGCTCAAAAATGCTGGTTATCCTGCTGATGCAATAGTTCATGCACCCTTGTACTGGGGAAATCTGCCATTTACCAGTACTCCTGATTACTTAGGCATCGTAATGGTATTATTTTTTTTGATAGGATTGATTATTATCCAGGGCCCCATAAAGTGGTTTGCCCTTATTAGTTCTATTCTAATTATCATCCTGTCCTTAGGCAAAAACCTGAGTTTCATCAACAAGCTTTTGTTTGACTATTTACCTCTTTACAATAAATTCAGAGCGCCTAATTCAAGTCTCAATATACTTTCAAGCATCGTTCCTATATTTAGTGTGCTGGCAATTTATAAATTTATTCAAACCCGATGGACTTTAAACCAGTTTAGAAATTTAATTTTAAAAACAGCAGGCCCCACCATTCTGGTATTGGTTGTTTTACTTGCCATGGGAGCATTCTTTAAAATGACGAATTCAACTTCTGATAATACATTTAAAGTCAATCCAAAATTGTATAGTGCTTTATTAGAAGCCCGGCATTTCTACTTTAGATTTGACACCCTCCGATCGATTATCTTATTAATTCTTGCAGGAGGATTATTGTATTTATTTGTGGTTGAAAAAATTAAAGGTGAAAATTTGATATTGGGTATTGGCATCCTGGTATTATTTGATTCCTGGACCATAGCCAGAAGATATCTCGATGAATCAGATTATATGTCTCCAAAATCATATGAAAATTTATTTGCTAAAAGACCTGTCGATCAACAAATCTTACGAGACACTTCGCTTTCTTACAGAGTTCAAGATTTAAGTATAGGTACTTACAATTATGCGCTGTCATCATACCACCATAAAACCATTGGTGGCCACCATGCCGCTAAGCTAAGAAGGTACCAGGATATGATTGATTTATATTTTTCAAAATCAAACCAATCAGCTCTTGATATGATGAATACCAAATACATTATATCGCCTAATGGCTCCCTACAAGTAAATACAGGAGCCTTGGGGAATGCCTGGTTTGTAAAAAGTCTCCTCTCGGTGAATAGTCATGATGAAGAAATTTCTTCTATTGCCCATCTCCATATTCAAGATTCAGCTGCCCTACTTTCTAAAGAATTTAGTAATACAACTGTAAAAAAAGAATATACAGGTGAGGGTTCAATAATGCTTACTAAGTATTCTCCGAACGATCTAATTTATTTTTCAAAAACCAGCGCAGATCAATTTGCCGTATTTTCAGAATTATGGTATGGACCAAATAAAGGTTGGCAAGCTTATATTGATCACAAACCGGTGGAGCATGTACGGGTAAATTATATCCTCAGAGCACTTCCCGTACCAGGTGGAGAGCATACCATTGAATTTAAGTTTAACCCTACTACCATCATTCGGTATAAAAGTATCGAATGGATCGCAAAAATGATATTTGGAATTATTTTACTTTCCTACTTATTTATTTCAGTCCTTAAAAGATGGAATCAAATAGCCACATTACATCATGACCCACTATCAGAAAAGCCAAACAAAGAAATTATTGTAATTAAAAAGAAGAACCTATAACAGAAATATTCGGGTAATCCATTTTACTGAAGAGCTTGAATATGAATTAAGTAATATAATGATCCCAAATTCGAATTATATATTTTTACCAACTCCTAAATCAAGCTTAAGTAAATGAATGATAAATCAAAAGCATCAAAACCATTTTTCAAAGAGTATAACCAGGATATGCGTGTAGGAATATTAATTTTTGAATCTAACGTATCCATATAGCACTTTATAACTTGGAACTAATAGGACCAACACTTAGTATTATTACTATCTGCTTTAATGATGAAAAATATCTTGCAGATACCCTAGCTAATATTAGATTACAATCTTATCCGCATATACAATGCATTATAGTTGATGGAGGTTCAACGGACAATTCTAAAAAAATAATTGACGAGAATAAAGATATTATCTCAAAATGGATAAGTGAAAAAGACAAGGGCATTTATGATGCGATGAACAAAGGTATCTCCATGGCCACTGGCGACTATATTTTATTTTTAAATGCAGGAGATTTGTTTTTTGACAATAATGTAATTGAAGATGTCATGTCTGAATCTAATGGAAATGACATACTCTATGGAGATGCCATTCATATCAATCCGGATGGTAGTTTTAAAAGTTTAAGGCATAAGAAAATACCCAAAAAATTGTCCTGGAAAAGCTTTAAACAAGGAATGGTAGTCAGCCATCAAGCTTTGATAATAAAGACTTCTATAGTGCAGCCTTTTAATCTTGATTATATGATAGCTAGTGATATAGACTGGGCTATTCGATGTACGAAATTAGCCAGGTCATTTCTCCACGTAGGTATCACCATTTCAAAATTTAAATATGGGGGTATCTCTTCACAAAAAAGGTCGAAAGCATTAATAGAAAGATGGAAAATAATGCACCAACATTATGGTATTTATGCTACGCTACAAAATCATTTTATCATTCTATTCAAGAAGATTTTATTTATTCGATGAAGTATGTACAATAAATAAATTGAAACTTCAGGATACCATAAACTATATATTATATGCTCCAGCCTTGCAAGTGATGAGCCCACTGGCCGAATTTAAACCAACTTCGCACTAAAACTATCTTAGATTAGCGTTGACTTTTAAAATCAGCACAGTCAGCATGGTTATTTTGGAATCCTATTCCAAAATAACCATCTTCTTCACAGCATTGAATCCCCTACTCTCAAAACTATAGTACAATACGCCTGTCGCTCCGATCTCTCTCCTGTCAAGCCATACTTCATTATAGCCTTTGTTCCAGTCGCGATCGATAGATTTAATCGTTCTTCCGGTCACATCAGTTATCTTCAATTGCCCCATAGTGGGCTGTGTTAAATTAATACCGATCACTGTTCTTTGATCGAATGGATTAGGATAGTTTTGATACAAGGTATTTGTTCCTGCCACTTCTTTACCATTCTTCACAAATCGTATCGATAAATTGCCTAGCTCCTGAGCGAGCCCATGCTCGCCATCCTGTGGACCTTTTCCTTCGTAGGATTCGGCTATGGTATGTTGTGAGCCTATTCGTAGTACTTCACTCAGGCTTCCGGTTTTGCTAGCTGTAAAGGTCATGGTGAATAATACAGATTTGGCATCAACATCTACTGACTTATCACTATTCCAACTCATGGTGATCTGACCTTCATTAGCCCAGCGCTTCCCGATATTCTTATCCGTAATGTTAATTTTATTATTTACAATTGACGATTTTTCAATTGATGGCACCGCGCTTAAATTGTCAAATCGTAAATGGTCATTTGTAAAATTGATCGTTCCCTGGAAGCCGCTAATTCCCGCAAAATTCGGAGATCTAAATTCTACTTTCACCTGCTCACCAGCATGGAAGATTTGGTCTTCTACTTCAAAGATCAATCCTGTCTCCGTATTCCTGATTTCTGTACCCATCAGGCTATGGGGGAAGGCACTTGCATTTACATCTCCGATCTTTATACCTACAAAGTCTTTCACCATATTGCTTTCCATATGGGTCAGTGACTCTTCTGTTGGATAGGACCATGGGCTATTTATGTCTGGAAAGACATATGACTTTGGTACAAACTTCCAGCTCGTATTATCTGGGAGCTTATCATAGATACCCAGGATCAATTTTCTAAGCTCCAGTAAGTCGATCACTGAGATATCATGATCATTATTCACATCGGCGGCTATCATTTTGTATGGACTCTTCAATCGTTCTATTCCCAAAATATGCTTCTGGATATTGACAAGATCCAATGTGCTTACACCATTCATGGTCTCATCATCTCTGATTGCTTTGATGGTGTAACTTTCATTTATTGCGATAGAACCAAATTGATATCTTCCATCGATACCACTCTTAAATGCGGGTATTGCATTAGTCCCGATAGTCATCGGGATGATTTGTATGGTGGCATTTTCTACTCCTTCCAACTCTTCGGTTTTCAAGATTCCAGTAAGGTTTCCTAAGCTTGCCGAAGTGTCTCTGCATGCGCCCTGGGGCTGGCTTGCTGAGCCATTGTCCTGCACCTGTAAACTGATGCGGCATAGATCCTGGTTGCCCGCTTTGTCGGTCACATATACATCTAATGTGATGAGCTGGATTCTGCCATCGACCGTCATATCTGCGCAGGTGATCACCTGGCTTGCTTTGGTCACATCACTGCTGAATGAATATTTCAGATCTGCTTCTGCTGTACAATTATCTGTACTTGCTCTATTGAAATCCTTTGCCCAGATCTCCACTGTTCCAGTACTCGGCATGATCACGGTTGCCAATGCATCGAGACAGTATGGTGTGGGTTTCTTGCAATCGTTTATGGTCAGATTCATATGGCAAGTGTCTTCATTGCCACAGCGGTCTTTTCCTATGATCTGTACTTTGTAAACACCTTCGGTAAATGTTCCGGCAATGGATGTAACATTGGATCGGATGTCATGCGTATTATCAGGCCTGGTAATATCTATTCGGAATACTAGCTGGTCAGCACAATTATCCGTTCCTGTTAATGGTATATTCACCAATACACTGCAATCTTTATCGATGCATATCGTATAATCTTCACAACTAACAACTGGCGGAATATCATCGATCACTTTGATGATCTGTACATACTGCATGTAACCATCATTATTGTCTTTGATATTTCTATACACACAGGATCTATCTGTTTTGTTGGCTCGCAGTGAATCATTCACGATCACATCCGGAAGGTGATTGTGTTGATTGGGATCGCCTGCCTGTCCGGTAGGCAGGTAGATGCACCAATCTACTAATGTCCAGGTACGTACTATCTTGTAGCATGCGCCATCTTCTACTGTGAAGATCTCATCATTGTATCGGACACCTATTTGCTCACATTCATCATCAGATATCATCGGTGCGCCGGCTCCCATCTTGCTGGTATCCGTTCTATTGAGGAAATCGCAAGTCACGATTTTATCTTCAGGGAAAATTACTTCAAAATCAGATCGGTGCTTTACATAAATCTTTTGCGTGGCACTTACCGGATTACCACATTTGTCTTTGATAGTCCAGGTGCGGGAGATCCAGCCTTCTCCACAGCCACTAATCGTTCCTACGTCTGTTACTTTCAATGAAGTCTTATCTAATATGCAATTATCTGTAATGCTGAATTGATTTTCATCCAATGACTCTTTTTGTACAGAATCTTTATCAAATAGTACCAGATGATCGAAGTATGATTTGTAATCAACATGGCCTGCCTGATCTGTCGAATCTAATAACAACCATTGCCTGCAGTAGATAGGTGCCCAGCCTTGCGCACTCGCACAGGCTTGCGGATCATCGTGATCATTCCCATTGGGATGGATTCCTAAGAAATCGGAGCCTCCATAATACCCATATACATTCCCTTTGGAATCTTTCAATTCACCTGGCCATTTGCCATCTTTATAGCCATTGTCACAGACTCTTGGATGATCTGCCCATACGGGGGCCCCATCACAATAGATCGTGATGTCTTCCAGGTCTGCTGCTACCGGTGCCTGCTTGTCATCCACTAATACATTGACCATACAGTCAGCATATAGATGATTTATAGGTAAATTATAACTTGGATTTGCTCCAATATACATACTTGCGTTAAATGCCGCTCTGGTCACAAACCAAATATCATTACTTGATTTACACATTCGCGGTGCAGTGGCTTTACAATCTTTTGTTGGAGTAGTGCTCGTGCTAAAAAAATTCCAATTATGTACCACCCTATAATTTGGATAGGTATTGTAGCAAAACCATGCATGCTCACCACATTTCCATAAGTGTGGGTCTAGTCTTGGTGAGCTATCTGCTTCATACACTCTTAGCACTACCTGATTGCTACCGCATTCATCAAAATGTATGGTATCGGAGAATACATAGCAATTGATCCATTGCTCAATATATTGATCATACCAGGCTTTATTCGCCCAATATTCTGTATTGCCACAGCTATCTACTATTCGCTTGAAGTAATCTGATCTTGCTTTCTCTATATCTGACATTTTTGCTGCTGCGAAATGTAATTGACTTACACAATTATCTCTGCTTCCATTGTCCAGATCCTTTGCAGCTATTTTGGACCAACAGCCTTCTGGGTCTACTGTCACTTGTGTGAATTCATCGCAGACTGGTGTTGGTGGCGTGATATCATAAATGTAAATCAATCGACTAGTCAGTGATCTATTTTGACATTGATCAGTAAGTGTAATTTCAACTTTGTATTCACCGACCGGCAAGGTCAATTTTGCAGATGGAAGAGTTTCGTTCAATACTACTTTTTTACCTGGATGTCCGGGTTCATCGTATTGAATAGAATACGTTTGATCAACTAAATTGCAATCGCGATAACTGATACCAGCAATTAGTGCAGGAATAGTTACAGAAGCAACACATTCATGGGCACTTGCATTATAAACCAATGGTGATAAACTACCGATGATTTGCGGGGCTTCTTTATCTTCTACATTGATGTATTGTACACATGTTCTTTCTTCTAAAGTGCACCAATTTACTATCGTCCATTCTCTATAAATCTTAAATCCTGCACCGCAGATATCGAGTTTGGTATCTTTATATAAGGTATTTATTTTACAGATACCACCTGCTCCAGGCCAGATATTCTGACTATCAATTTGAGGCACGACTTGAACATCAGGGAATAGAACCCAACTTTTAACCACTTTTTTAGGCATAATAGTTGGATCAAATACATCCCAAATGGGCTTCTGTAAACTCAATAAAAATGCAGGTGTAACCTTTGTAAGATCAACAGTTATAGGTGTCACCAGGCTCAATGGATGAATTAGTGGTTGACCTGAATGACCGATTTGATACCTGATTTCGCAAGGTAAAGCAACGATTTCCGGACATACCACACTATCCAATACTGTTCTAAGAATGGATATCCTGCTCGTACATCTTCTGAAATTGCCCCAACGATCAGCACCCTGAATGGTTCTTATGACATAACCTGATAAAACAGAATCACAGCCGTAATCAAACCATTCCTCTGAGATCAATTCCACTTTACCTTCATTACAATCATCTGTATTAGCTGCCAATAAAGGCAAAGTTGGAAGTACGTAACAAGGAATAGTGGTATCTCTGCAATTTAATAGTGGAGGCAATTTGTCTTCCACATGAATATACCCCCAACAACTATTGCCAGTCAAAGCTTCTACCGCATTATAAACAAAAGTATAACCGATATGACTCGCATCCAAAAGATCATTTGTTGGAGGGAAACGATGAGTACCAAAGGGATACACGAGATTGATATCATACAATACTTCTCTACAGCCCTGGACAAATTTCAGGACATCATCCGGGGTGATCACTTTCAAACAACCGTTACCCAGGGACACATTGACCAGGTCGTTACAAACCAGGTTTTTGGGGAAAGTATCCAGAATCACGATCAATTTGGAGCAAGCATCAATAGTATCGCAATTGCGAATTAATAACAGATCAAAAAAGTTGTCCATCAAATTTTCGCAATCAAAAATTATTGAATCGGTATCTGCAAAAGAAACTCCATTTATTAATAATATAAATCCGTCCGGTAAAGTATCACCAAGGAATGAATCTACCGGCAAAGAAGGAACAGTGCCATCCTCATTCACATACAGAGTATCATACCCATTATCACAACGGATCAGTTTTTCATAAGCGCCTATATCTATGATTCCACCCAATATGCGGGGAAGGCCATCCAGATCAATAGGATATGTATTGGCAGCATTCTTGCCCATGTTGATAGCGGGAGATCCATCCATCACATGGAAATTACCGGCTGCAGTTGGGGCAGCAGTAAATGGCGGAGCAAACATAAATAGCGGATCAGTGCCATCCGGTTTATTGTTTCCGCCATCTATATACACAGCCCCGGTCTGAGAGATTGAATAACTAAGGATAATGGTTCCTGTCCCTTGAAAGGCCGAGGAGTTGTTCCAGGTGATGCTATTTACCAAAGTTGGCTTAGCATCATCGTCATTATATATACCTCCACCACCACCGAAAACGATGGCTCTGTTTCCGCTGAGGATACAATTTATAAGGACTGGATTACTTTTCCCTCCAAACCCGCCATTAAATAAACCACCTCCGACATTTGCCTGATTGCCTCTGATAATGCAATTGGTAAATTGAGGACTGCTGTTGCCTGAAAAACCATCATTGAACATACCACCTCCAAGACCACCTCTACTACCTATGCCAGATGCACGATTATTACTAACGATACAATTAATTAGTACCGGGCTGCTGTTGCCGAGGTCTGATCCAAAATTATACATGCCGCCTCCTAAAAAAGCTTCATTTCCGGTAAATATACAGTTAACAATAGTTGGGTTTGACTCACTGCCTGCACCGTAACCGTTATTGTACCATCCTCCTCCTACATTGTCATGAAACCCGATTCCATTGGCATTTCCATTTGTAATGCAAAATCCATCAAAAAGTGTTTCTGAGCTCACCTGGGTGGTGGTAACTACATGGTAACTATTGTTTGAACTATCCCCATCCTGCTGGATATCCCCGCATAAAATCGTTTTGTTGCAAACCCAATCGCGAGGGCCATTGCCTCCGGAAGGATAACCTCCAAGCACGACGGCAGAATCAGGGATATTAAACGATATCGTCTGATCAGGTAAAACAGTATTTATTGGGATCCCACACAGATCAAAATTCACCAGCGTATCGCTCGGATAATAAGTGCCCTGGGCGACCAGAATAGTATCTACTCCACAAGACCTTACTACAGCTAATGCATCCTGCAAATCTGTGAAGGCACTGTCCCAGGTGAGGCCATTATTGGCTCCAGTAGCTGAAGCATCAACATATATCCTGGTCAAGCTACCATATACAGTGCATAGAACAAAGTCGGCGGATTCATATGCACCAATATCAATAGTACTATTAAAGATCCGGACCTTGCCATCTAAGTCTGCTGGATAATTATTGACAGAATTGTCTCCCATATCGATGGCTGGTGAAGCTATCAGGAGGTGGAAATTACCTGCAGTGGATAAACCAGCTGAAGGAGCATTTATAAAAAATGGATCCACAAATTTATTAAATCCGTTGTCCATTGTCATACCAACCCCACCGGTTACGGACACATCATTCATACTTATCCCTTGCAATATGCTATAGCCGACTTTAGGAATAGCTTCATAATTTTCAAAAACCGGACCGGAACCGAGACCGGAATTAGCGTCGTTGTTCCATAGTATACAATTGGT
>JBBSBH010000061.1:0-22870 GCA_038251405.1 Chitinophagales bacterium | reverse complement strand
CTTTAGATGGACACTTCAAGACAGATTGGAACATATACTATATAAACGAAAAATTTCTTTCCTTTTAATTATACTATTTAGTGTACTGAATGCATATAGTTCAGTAGCAAATACACCTAACTACGATGCCTGGGGTCGCTATCGTAATCCTAGCCTGTGGGATTATTCTGGCACGGGATCTTCCATTATCCCATTTATCAACCGTGGATACACAGGGCATGGGCATCATGATCTCTTTGGTATCATCAATATGAATGGTAGGCTATATGATCCTGTGGTGGGGAGGATGCTTGCCGTTGATAATAATGTACAGGCACCTGGCTTTACCCAAAACTACAACAGGTATAGCTATGCTTTGAATAATCCTTTGAAGTACAATGATCCTGATGGGAACTTTATTTTTATTCCTGTTTTAATAGGAATGGGCATAGGAGCAGCTATACATTCTGAGGTGCATTTAGTTACACATCGTTTCACATTTAATAATTGGAACTGGGGAGCGTTTGCAGATCAGTTGTAGCAGGAGCAGTCGGAGGTTACTTAGCTCCGACCTTAGCTGCTTCACATATCGGAGGTTTTGTGGGTGGTGCTATTACTGGTGCTTCTTCGGGATTTACCGCAGGATTGACTAGTGGAATAATAAATAATCGAAGTATAGGTGCTCTATTCCGAAACTCATTTAAAAGTGCCCTTATAGGTGGAATAACTGGTGGAATAATAGGTGGAATAGATGCAGCTTTTAAAGGGCATAATTTTTGGGATGGAAAAGGAATTCCAACTGATAGGTATATTTTAGGTACGGGGAATACACCAAAAACAACTGATATTGACATCAATTCAAATGAAGGAATTGAACAAATTATAAGTAATTCAGATGTTAACTCATTAGGAAATCCGCACAATGTGCCACAGGGTAGAGGGGTAGGGTCAGGAATAAATACTCAAAATTTTAAAGGTAATTTGTCAGTGAAAGTAAGAGCATTTCCAAAACCAGGCGAAAAATTCTACATTAAAGTAGATGGCAAAGAAGTATTTTCAACAAATATTAGAGGTGAAAGGGTTACATTAAGTCTAAAAGCTGGTAATAGCATCCAATGGGGTATTTCTGGTCCAAGGTATATTCAACCCTTAGTTTTTACGACTGATCCCTCATCATATTTAATCATTCAAGGCATACATAGATCATGGGGAGGTTTTTTATCTTGGCATTAATTTATTTCACTTGGTTGAAATCTTATTCGCAAAACTTGGTTTGGAATGGAAGCTTTGAGAATACGATTTCTAAAATCGGTGATTATCACAAAAAAGTAGACTCATTCTATGCACTACATTGGTATGCACCTACAGGGTGTACAGTAGATATATTCAGAGATAAAAAATATTGTACAAATGAATTTCTAAAAAGCTTTGAGCCCATTTTAGACTTTTGCATTAAAGTTTTAAATGGCAGGTACGCCATTGGTTTAGGATTGATTAATTATCAAGGTTCCATGGAGCACATTACAGGTGAGCTTAAAGAGCCTATGATGAAAGATAGTATTTATTCCATAAGTGCATATATAAAGAGAGCAAGTGGGAAAGTATCTACACCTGGGTTTGGTTTCAAATTTTCATCAGACTCCATATTATTTCAAAATTCTGTCAGGGATTTGAATGAAATATCACCGTTCTATACTATGCTTTATAAATCAAGAAAAATTTATTCAGATTTTGAGTTGGACGAACCTTTTTATGATACCTCTTGGACAAGAATTGAATTTCCATATAAAGCGTTAGGAGGAGAAAGGTTTTTGACATTAGGGAAATTCGCTTATGATAATGATAAAAAATATATCACTCTATTTGAAAAAGGGTTATCCAAAACAAGGAAAGAGATTAGTAAATATTTAGAAAGTGGTAAGAGTAAAATTTTCTTTAATAAAGAGATTAACTCTTCTGATAATTTGGAGAATTTGGATAATTATTATTTTATTGACTCAGTTCAGGTTATTAAAATAAAGGCTAATCCGATAGATGACAATTGCCCTACTTGCATTGATTTGATTCCATATAATTCAATACCTTCCAGAAGAGTTTATAAAAATTTATTTGATGATCGAGGATTGGTTGGGAACGCAACTATAACCATGTTTCCGACAATAAGTAAAGATGAGAAAATAGTACTTCATTTTGGGAATAATAAAGAATTAATTGCAGTTAGCATAAACCAGTACGAGCAATCAAATGAAAAAAGACAGATTAAAGTCATTTTTAAATATCCGGTTAAAAAGTTGAGAGGATTTCCATTAATATATTATGTTTCAAAATTAACAGAATCAGACAAAATAGGATATCATAATAGAAGTAAGAGTTTTTCCACCAAAAGCCTTTTATGTGAAAATTGTAAATTACTTAAAAAATAAAGTACTATGAAAAATCTATTGAGATTGAAAATTACAGAAATATTTCTAGGAATTTGTTTTTCAAATTTATGCGCTGCTCAGTGCATCCAATACGCCTATGATGCTGCCGGTGATCGCATCGCACGCAATATCTGTCCGACACCTATTGCAGGGCCTAGTAGTCCAAGGCTAGCGATTTTAGAGACTAGTGTAAATACCAATGGCAATGCTTCTCTGGAAGTATTTCCTAATCCGACTACCGGCTTTATTCTGTTAAAGACTTCAGTTTTTAATCCTGAAAGCAGGATTCTCTTCACAGATGTTTTAGGGAGGGTCATCAGAGAAGGTTATTTACAAGAAGGGCGATTGGATATTTCTGAGTTACAGCCGGGAAGGTATTTTATTAGAGTGAGTGATAAAGAAAAGTTTAGGGTGGTGACGGTGGTGAAGGAGTAGTTAATAATGAATAATGAATAATGAATAATGAAGGAATGGAAAATGAACAGAGAAGAAATGAATAATGAAGGAATGCAAGACAATTAGGAATTAGGAATTAGGAATTAGGAATTAGGAGTGGGTTTTGGGGTTTTATTTTTTGCATAAATTAAAAAAATTAAAAGATGATAAAAATACTTTTTGTTTTGGCATTGGCATTAATGGTTCAGGTGGCGATTGGGCAGGCTACTAAAAAATATGCAGCTTGCTGTGGCGCAGAGGCAGTAGATATAGTGCATAGTGATATGTCTATCTTTGTTCCCAACGCGTTTACCCCTGACAAGGATGGTCTGAATGATTTGTTTTTTCCGCATCTCAATGGCAATGTGGTAGAGGTGATCGATTTTACCATATATACCGATGAAGGAGATACGGTACTTTTTTACAGGCCTACTGTAGTGTATAAAGATCTTGCCAACTATGGATGGAATGGACTTCGCGATGGCTACAAAGAGCCGTACTATGGAGCTATAAAATATTCATTGAAAATGGTAAATAAACAAGGAGAAACTAAACTCGTTTACGGTCGCGCATGTAGCCTGGAATGCAGCACCGAGGCTGATGATTTAAAGGTCAATTCTAATTGTTTTTTCCCTGACCAGGTGGGAGTAAATGGTAAAGTAGATAAGTCGAAAAAGACTAAGGAGAAGAAATGCAAAGGATGATAGAATAATGAATAATGAAAGAATGAAATAATGAAAGAATACTTAATTCTATGTGCCCTATGTGGTTGAGGAATGAAAGAATGAAGATCTACCCTTTCCCAAACTTTTCCTGCCAATCCAGTACACCTCCCATCAAATTGCGCACATTGCTGAATCCAGCCTGTGTAAGCAGTGATTTAGCCATGCCACTTCGAGCTCCTGATCTACAATGCACTATGATTTCAGCTTCAGTATTCTCAGCTATTTCAGTGAGTTTGTAAGGCAGATCTCCAAGAGGAAGCAATCTGGCACCGAGATTAAACTCATCATATTCATATTGTTCTCTAACATCGATAAATACAAATTTTTCTTTTGCATCTAATTTGGCTTTAAGCTCTTCTACGGTAATATCCATATTCAAATATTTATTCGGGGCAGTCTGCTGGCTTTTTTGGATTGAGGAAAATTCTCACCGTATCGCCGCTATGCATACGGGAGTCTATATCGTACAAAGGTTCCTGGTGAATGACGAAGCATGCATTTTTATTATCGATCACATCCTCTTCTATTTCTTCTATATTGAGACCGAGGCTGGTCAGTAGAAAACTGGCAGCCGTATAGTTCATACAGGTCACATTGGGTACTGGAATGTCAGCCCCGGTATCTGTAGAAAGGACGAAATTCAATGTGCAGCCTTTGGGTAATTTGGTATCAGCTTTTTCAAGTCTGGAACTCAAAATAGTGTCGCCTTCATAGACTACCGCCATGATATAATTAGTAGGGCCTGCATCATAGGTGTATCCGATGATATTAGATTTTATCTCAAACCCTCTTGCGAGCTCTTCCTTTTTTACATCATAACTTTGTCCATATAACCTTGGAAGTGCAGATATTGGGATCATATCAGCATTGTGTTTGGTCACCACGATATACACTTTGCGATCCTTTTTTACCAGAGATGTAGCAGGAGGACTCTGCTGCAAAATCACCGAACCTGGTTTGTCTACCAAAAAAATGGAATCAATTTTTATTAATTCAAAATTATACTGATGCGCCATTCCAGCAGCTTCAGCTACTGATTTTCCCACAAAGTCCGGTAACTCCAAGCTCTGACCATGCCTGGTGTAACACTTTGCCCACCAAGAAGTTATGATAAGTAAAGTAATTAAAAACAGAAGCATAGCGAAAATATTCCGCCATACGAATGGGTCTTTATAAACAGGAAGCTTTGAATCCACATCAAAAAATCTAAAAGAGAAGCAAAAATACCAAAGTATATGATAAAAAATGAAATATTGAAAAATGAGTGATCAAAATTCTTTTATCTAACCCTTAGATTTTCACCAATTTAAATGTAATCATCCTTTTTTCATTGATATCAAACACTCTTAAAAAATAAATGCCAGCCCGGAAACCATTTAAATCCAAAGCAAATTGTCTTGAATTAATATTGAATTTTTCTAGTATCATTCCTGCAGCATTAAAGATTTCGGCTCGTAACCGATGATTTTCTTCCTGCAAAATGTAAAAATTGGACTTGATCGGATTAGGGAAAATTTTGATATTTTGAAAAATGTCTGGAATAGAATGGTAGGCAATGGTGGGGTCGTTCAATACTTTGATCTGTAAGATTTGCAGGCCGGTCCAATTATTTTTTTCATCGACTACTATGAAAGAGATCTTTTCGGATGTATCTGCTTTAACAGCTATAGCCACAAAACTCAATCTGCCGGAGTTAATGTCATTCTGAGTGATGGTTGTTCCTGGTTTTATGGTATCTTTTGAATTAAGTAAAAAAGTGCCTAAACCGGGAGTATTTATAAAAATAATATTTAACTGTTCAGCATTGGAATCACTATCAGTATACTCCAAAATATTTTTATTTACTGTTAAAGCCCTTTGTTCCAATTGTTCTATTCCTTTATTGGATACTGCTGACGGACCTTGAGTAGCCACAGCACCACATAATTGCAATGACCATTCTTCAAGACTGCCACCTGAGCCACCTTTTGTGTCTTGTATTTTAAGAGTCCATGCACCTGTCGATGCAGAACCCAGCAAACCACTCAATGGATTTTGTGGTTGATGAGCTTTTCTATCTGTAAGTGGGCACGTGAGAGGTAAAGGTGCCTGATCGTCCAGTGATAGATTGAAATTACTAAGGTTATTACATAGATTGCTCCAGAGAATTACAGAGTCACCAGATGGTGCTTTCAGACTAGTCACCAGATCACCTATAAAATCATGATTTCCTCTAAGAATAGCTAATGTGACTAATGCTAAAGAAATAGTATCAGTTACATTAATAGTAGAGGTAATGGTGGGAGTGCCTGTGGCCGAAATAAATTTCGGAAGATCATTGGCGGTGTACACTTTGCAAGCTAAAGCCTGGGTATGGAATACTGAAAATGGAATGTCAGAGAGATCACAAATTTGGGCGGGATGTATTCTCCAATAGTATATAGCATTTGGATCCAGATCTACATCGATGGTGGCTGAGGTATCCAAAGACGAAATTGACTTCATCCAAACCAATGATTTGAAATCAGCAGTCGATGAAACTTCTAATTTAAAATCTGACACTGAATTTAAATTTTTCCATTTGAAAATGGGTCTCGTCCCCACTTGGTTCTGGCCGTTAACAGGTAAAGTTCTCTGAATATTTCCTGAAAGAATATTTAGTTTGAAGCTCACTGGAACCGTGTCATTGGTCGTGCTATTTCTAAATAAAAGGGTTGTATTTTCATTACTATTCAGGGCATCCCTGAAAGCAAAAACAGTCAATTTTATGGAATCATTCTGAACCAGAAAATTTTTATTTATAGAATATCCAGCCCTCAGATTATCGGGCATAAGTAAAAACAAAGTATCTGCACTGGATGATAGAGCTGTTTTTATTTTTATTGAAGCTGAATGGCCCGCACATACGGTTATACTTCCTGGAAATGGTGCTACAGTGAGTTGATTGCTTATCGTATTGGTTACCGTAAAATTTGCATTATTGATATCAAAGAAAACGTTCTCTTTTGCTTTTATTTTTATCCTCCCGGCAGTGGTAACATTGCTGGGCACTATGATCCACTCATTTCCATCATTTAGAGTGCCATCTACTAGTTTTTCAAAATTTATTCCTCCATCATTTGACCAAAAGATGTCTACTAATTTGCAATTCACAGGTGATTTATCCGTATTGGCTACCTCCCATTTTACATTGAAAAAATCTTTTTGAGGTATAGTTTCCTGTGTATTGAATGAGGTGATTTTGAAGGGTCCTGCATTACCAGTTACCATCATTTGAAGGTCAGTCCAGGTAGTAGCACCACCTTTATTGTCATTATCTCTGGCAGTAAGTCTGAATACTAACGGGCGGGTATTCAGAGGTAATACTTCATTCACAGACATGGTTCCGTTTAAAATAAACTGGAGAGAAGGAAAAATTCTTTTTGGAATAGGGTTAGGGGTAAAACTTCGAAATAAAGGCGCACTTCCGATAGGGTTACCGAGTATGCTTTTCGGCCCAAGGTCCATTTCTTCCCAGTTAAAAAGCAGGGGGTTTGGTTTATCATCAGTTGCATTTCCCTCCAGTTCAAAAGGGGTTTGTTTAGGAATAGTTTGGTTACCCGGAGAAAGAATAGTCACGACTGGACTTAGATTTCCAATGTCAGTAGTAGTGCCACACAATGAACCAGTGCTTTGTCTCGAATATGATTTTATCTGACTTAAGGATTGGGCATGAAAATAGGGATCAGAAATGTCCTGGACATAATTTGCTCCACAGTCACTAGCACCTGCATAACTCATTAAAGTACTACCACTTCCGGGTTCGAAAGCACTACCCGAGGATTCATTGGAATTATCGCATAGATTAAATGTATGCTCGGCACTAAACTGATGGCCCATTTCATGGCAAGGAATATGAAAGAAATTAATTCCACTATAAACGCCAAAGGTACTGCTGGTGCCGGCACCTTTGGTGGACTTACACACATTTGACAATACAGCGACTCCCCCGGTATTCGTGCCAAATACATGTCCAATATCATAATTGTTTAATCCTATTCGATCATTCAATACACCTGGATTTTCATTGAGCAACAAATTGGGATTACCATTAGTGTATGGATCAGTAGAGCCATCCATAAATAGTATGGTATCATTATTGGAAACCAGTTTAAACTCGATTGCATTTTCTACCATATAGACGGCATTTATTCGAGTAAGATGACTATTCAATCCGGCTAATACTTGTTCCTTGGTAGTACCGATGTTTCTGGCGAATTCTCCGGTGACGGCAAGAGCTAATCTATAGGTTCTAAGTTGAACAGGGTCACTAGGCTTTGATCGGATTTCAATAGGTTTTCCATTTTCTATAGGATCTTTGGTTCCACATTCAAAAGGAGTGTTCGAAAATTTTGTAAAATCCATTTCTTTGGTTTTAATCCATTCATACTCATTAGTCGTGTTTTCTATGGGCATTATAAATTCTGAGCCTTCCCTGGTAATTGTGAAAAAGTTAAATTGACCATTATAGATATCCAGGTATATAGCCGGCAAAGAATTACTTACATATGATTTTATTTTCGGGTATTTGAGGGCGAGTTCTTTGGAGAAATTTGACCTTTCTGAAAATTGCACAGCCGTATTCTGAAAAGGGGTAAGCAGGAATTTTTGCTCTTGAATTGCTTTAGTAAAATCTTCTGTTTTTAGTATATATTTTCGACCATTTATTGGAGTAAAAGGGGAAACAATATTTTGCGAATCAGCTAAGTTGAACACTCCAAAAATTAGCAATAAAAGGAAAATCTTATCGGTCATAACTATACTTTAATCGTAATAAAATTAAAAACTGGCAAGTATCTGTGCATTTCCACTTTGAATAAATCTGGAGCCTTCACTTTTTCTTCCATTATATCCCAGCCGCAAGATAGTGTTTGCATTGATTACACGATCTACATTTAGCTGGAGTAAAATATTTTTGCCGGACCGCAATCCTTGTAAAATATTGTATTCAGTCCAATTGGTGACATTCCCTTTGAATCCTGCATATACCAGGGAACCCGAAGCTCTAAAGCTCCACTTGAGATCAGGCTGGGCGGTACATTCTAAGCGACCTTCGTGGATTTGTGTTTTTATATTGTTTATTGTTTCTTTTCCTGATTTAAATTTATAAGCCGCTGAAAGTCGAAGGAATTGTCTTGTTTGAAAATTTATTAATGGCTCCAGTACAAAATTGGATTGATTGAAATTTTTCTCTTTAAAGAATTCGGTATTATTCGTACTGGTTTGTTTGCCTATATAATTTTCTAACGAAAATTTGGCGTTTATTCTATGTCTGGAGCGGATATAAAGTTCTTTCATGCTGCGGAATTCAAAACCGGTGGATAGCCTCCACTTATTATTTGAAAGAGACTGACCAATCTGAAGCTCTAATTGTTTTCCGCCTCTGTTAATGTAAAATTGATTTCTTACCTGGCCTTGCAAAGCTATCAGATTGCTATTTACTATAGAAGTCGGAAATGCAAAACCGGTACTTGCATTTGATTTCCACGTGTAATTTATATTTGATATCCAGGAAAGTCGATGGTACCATTTTTTCTTGGATTGACCATTCCAAAATTTTAATGCATTGAATTCAAAATCCTGTAAAAAAGTATAGTTTTTTGAGTATACAAAGTCATTACCGGTGACGGCATACCGAATATATTCTCCTTGATCACTATAACTAGCCGGGACAAACTCTGAAACTTGTATAATGGAGTCTTTATTGATATCTATCCAGGTATAATAGCCCTGGCCTTTATTTACTTTTATATAAGTGTATTCAATGGCTGGCTCTTGACCAGTGCCTCCTTCCAGCGTTTGATTAAATCGAAATGCATCATTTTTTGATCGGGTATCAAACGACTGACGCCAGATAATAGTATTTGAATTTTTATCTGTTGCTTCATTATTGATTTGATCAAATGATAACCTTCTGTTTGTTAATCTAAAAGTCCAATTTGTACTATTATTGATATGCCATTGATTGAGGATTGAAACTTGAGTAGAATGATAAAAATGAGTAAAGTCCAGACCATTAATTTTTTCATCCTGTCTCCTCTGATATTCGAGTTGGTAGCTAAATTTATTTTCTGAAACCACTCCTTGTAGGTATGCTTGATATAGAGAGAATGAAAAGCTTTGTGGTAATAATAAATGTAGTCCTGCTTCTGATTGGATATTGGTCTCCCTGGCATAGCTTAGGCCGGCATGATGCAATTTTTTTTTGCCAATTGATTGACTAAGATCCAATTTGGGTCTAAAGAAATTTCCATGGATTTTACGTAAATCATTTTGAAGATTGTTGCCGGTAAAGCTTATGGCTGTTCCATTATTTTTATAAGCTAATTGCCATGCATGAATCTGCCCCTTGTAGGTTCGTTGTTTTGCATAATTTTGGAAGCTGTAAGCCGCCTTAATCTGTTCGTTTTCAAGAGATGATTTTAATTGAAGTAAAACATCCTGGCCATTTTTAGAGAGTTCATTGCCCAGCGCCCAATCTCGATTGAATTCCGGATTTCTAAATGGTTCAAATAATGTGAAGTTGGTAGCTTGTTGCTCGGCATTGAGTTCATTGCGCCATTTAAATTTTCCAAGATTGAAATTTGACCCTATTGTTTGTTTCCAGGCCAAGCCCAGATCATCTTGCTTGTCTTTTTGGGAGAACTGATTCAGGTCTACATTACTTAAGCCTAGCTCAGTCTTAGAATAGAATGGTGCTTTGGGGTGATATTCAAATTTCAGATTGTGTTGAACTTGTTTTTTAGGGGCTATTAATGTGGTAAAGGGGGCATACTCACCTTTTTTTTGCCCCGTCATTGGATCTGGCGCAACCCATTTGTATGCACGACCATTAGTAAACAGATCTTTTTCTATTAGGTAATCACCATTTCCCGGGCCTACGAAATTGAACCTTGCCGTAAATGATTCATTGGTATTTCTTTGATTCAAAACTAAAATGGATGCATAGCGTGTGTTATTTACGATAGTATCTTTTATAATATATTGTATTTGGTTTTCCTCTTTTGTCACAGGGGCAATGGTAGATTGCAATAAATTTTGAAAATTATCTCCTGCTTCCGCAAGAGTAGCTCTGTCCGTAGCTGTCAGCGTTTGTAAAATATTGGATGTCTTATTATCTTGTTCCTGGTAACTATTCCATTGGATGGTCCAGGATTTAGATTGATATTTTGATTGCAATGCAAGGGCAGATTTAAGATAGGATTGATTGGAATATTCAAATTCTACGACGATGCGGCTGTTTCTATTCAAAACTTGTTTTGCCGTAAAACTTATCTCCGATCTATTGTAGTCCATCACATAGTCGTTTTCTAATCCTCTTACCAGTAATTGACCATCGAGGTATACTTTTTCAGATCCTGAGAGTACAATGATGAATAGTTCATTATTAGCACCTGTCATTCGGTAAGGACCTTGATTTCCTTCTTGAACGGATATGAGTTGCCTTTTAAAATTTCCTCTGGCTACAGATCCTTGCAATCTGGTCTCTAAAGATCTATCAACACCTAAGTTTTCCTGGTTTAGTACTTGAATGCCCTTATACTTTTTAAAATATTTTAAGAAATAAGTTTCATCGGGTGATATTTGCATATCGCCTGCAATTAGTGAATTGTTTTTCCTTTTTAGCTCTATATATACTTTATCCAATTCGTTTAATTCTTGTGTATTACCATCAGCTTGTATGGGGAGATTTTCATCAGAAATGGCTGCATTGATTTCGATATCATCACCGATTTTCCCACTCAACTGCATATTTAGAGTAGAGTTGAGCACCAAATTTTGATTATTCCCAAAGCTTAGACCCCGGCCAAAGGCGCCCGCATATTCTACGCCATCTTGCTCGATGATTTTACTAGCAGGTGCAATAGGTTTGGGATTGTATTTATAATTCATAGATAGCGCTTCTAATTGCAATATATCAGGATTGCTATCAAAAACGGATATGGAAATATCGGGATTTAATGCGAGCGTTTTATAGATTAAAGTACATGTAGTATCAGTATTTGAATAAAGGAATAATGATTTTCCTCTCACAACAAATTGTATGGTATGGGATTCGGGGATTCTTACACTCTCTGGAATGATATAAAATGAATCTTTGATGATGAGAGAATCTTTAAAATGAAGGATAATATTTTTTTCAAATTTATTAGTTGAAATTTGTGCATGTAGTTGTCCGATTATCATATAAAAAATGATAAAAAGAAAAGGTAAAGGATTGTTGATCTCTATTCTCTGCATGTACTGGATTACAAAGTAACTTTAAATCACTTTGACAATTTTTTTCTTTTACACTCTTACTGGTATATTGTTTACCCGTTGCCATTTCCAACGCTTATGTGACCATAGCCAATCGTCAGGTCTTTGTATTATATTTTGTTCAAGCTTTTTTGCAATTATTTGGGTTATTTCTTCTGCCGTCAGACTAGAGGGCTCTTCAATCAAGATCGATAATTCTGTTTGATATATACCTCTGGAGATCCTTTGGGTGTCAAAAAAGACTATGGGTGCGTTCAATTCTTTTGACAGGGTAGCAGGTCCATGTACAAAAGCAGTGTCCTGCTGTAAAAAGTCTACCCAAAAAGCCTTTTCTATATTGGTGGGGTTTTGATCCGCTAATAAAAAGAGTATAGATGGCGAAGGCATTTCCTGTAATAGCGATCTGAGGTGTAAACTATTTAAAAATTTTAAACCAGTCCTGTTGCGTTGTTCAAGTATATAGTCGTTGATTTTTTTATTCGCCAATGGCCTGTATACGGCAAAACTCGCTATCCCCAAATGAAACGGAACTAATACTGCTCCTAGTTCAAAGTTTCCAATATGCCCTGAAATACCAATGAATGTTGTCTCTTTATATTTTTCTTCTTTTAATAAATCGGGATTTATAAAAATAAAATGTTCTTTCATTTTGTCCACACTCCAGTGGTAAGATGCAAATGTTTCGAAAATAATATCACAAAGATTTTGGTAGTATTGACTGGAAATGATGTTTAATTCAGCGTTTGATCTGGCAGGAAATGAAGCTTTCAGATTTTTTAATACTACATCCTTTCTATAAGCAATTACCCGATAGACAATCCATTTGAAAAAGGAGGAAATTCTATATAAATTTCTATCAGATAAATTCTTTGCAATCCAAACAGCAGCTCTGAACAATAAATATTCAAATTCTTTCATACGAGGTCAAAAATAACTACCTTGCTAACACAATTATAATCTTTATTCATTCTCATGAAATCGAGAAGCCGCAGAAGTTTTGTTAAAAAAATAGCTGGCCTTAGCCTGGCACCTGTTGTAGATGCATCATTGCCTTCAGTTAGTTTTCACCCTCCCATTATTATTTCTACCTGGAATTTTGGTATTGAAGCCAATAAGGCAGCTTATGCTAATATCCTTAAATCCAATAGCGCATTAGATGCCGTGGAAGCAGGTGTGCAGATTCCAGAGGCCGATGCTTCTAATTCCAGTGTAGGCCTGGGTGGCCTGCCTGACCGCGATGGTCGGGTTACCTTAGACGCATGCATCATGGATCACCGGGGTAAGGCAGGATCCGTGAGTGCGATAGAAAGTATTCTTCATCCTATAGTTGTCGCCAGAAAGGTCATGGAAAATACACCTCATGTAATGTTGGTAGGTGATGGCGCGCTTCAATTTGCGATGGAGCAGGGTATTGGTAAAACAGATTTACTCACTGAATCATCTAAAGCGGAGTGGGAAAAATGGAAAATTACCTCGAAATACGAGCCCAGGATAAATATTGAAAATCACGATACTATAGGGATGATTGCCAGGGATACTCAAAACAGGTTTGCCGGCGCATGTACTACCAGCGGCTTAGCCTATAAAATGCACGGAAGAGTAGGTGATAGCCCTGTGATAGGAGCTGGACTTTTTGTAGATAATGAAGTGGGAGCTGCTACTGGAACAGGATTGGGTGAAAAAGTCCTAACTCAATGTTCTGCTTTTTTGATAGTAGAGCTCATGCGAAACGGCAAGTCCCCTCAAAAAGCATGTGAAGAGGCTATAAATAGAATCATTCATAAAAATGTTGATTTTAAGACTTTTCAGGTGGCTTTTTTGGCAATGAATACGAAAGGTAAAATAGGAGCATATTCTATTCAGCCAGGTTTTACTTATGCCGTAAGTACGAATGGAGAACATACTTTATTCAAATCAAAATCCTACCTGCCTGAATGATTGATTACACCATCATACATCCTGAGCATTTAGTGCATCTGGGGTTGAAAGATTTTTTATACAGGCAAACATCACCTCCCTATAAATTGAAGTATCAACTGTATTCGATAAAAGAAGCTATACATCAAATAAAAAGCCTCGATTCAAGGCTGATCTTTCTGAAAATAAGCGGGCATGGAGGTGAAGAGATAAAGATTATAGAATTGATTAAGCGACACTCAAAAACTTCTATGATTCTCTTGATTGGGGATGTTGAAAATACTGGTTTGGCGCGGAAATGCCTAATCAAAGGAGCGCATGGATATGTTTATTCCAAATGTATCGAAATTGAATTATTAACAGCTATACACACTATTTTGAAAAACGAAGTGTATATGCCATCTGGATTCCGTATTCACCCAAATCTCAGTGAAGTTCAGAACAAAAAGCGCACACCTCAAAAATTGGATTTTGCACTTACTCCACGTGAAAAGGAAGTACTGGAGCTAATCGCCCATGGGTTTAGTACTTTGCAGATATCGGAGCAATTATTTATCTCAGATCAGACCGTGGCGGTGCACCGTAAAAATTTATTTAGAAAACTGGCTGTAAAAAATGTTATTTCTCTTCTTAAAGTGGCTAATGAAAAACAGCTACTTCCAGTTTAGCTCAATACGATCTTTTGACTTACATATTAACAAAAGAATTATCTAAAACTTTAACTTAAATGCACTGATATTCAGAGGGATTATATATATTTTTGCTTCAATTTCTCTGACAAAGAAATTATAATTTTTTTTTAGAACCAGAACTTTTTAAGACAAAATAGAGTAAAGTGCAAAGCTTTCACTCATATTCCATGTTACACTATTTTAGATGGCAACAGTCATCTTTTAGGTTGTTTATTGTCGTCTTTTTCCTCCAATTATTTTTTCTCGGTTCTTCTCAAAATAAGGTCATTATTCAAGGTAGAGACAAATCTACAGATACCATTTTTGTTCAAACCGGGGACAAATACTATGACTCGGGTGGCCCTGGTGGAAGTAGATTGCCTGATCAAGCAGGCAATTATTTCAATTGTTCTGATCCCTTTAATGAATCAGCTAACTGTACTTCCAGATTTACATTTTGTTCTAGTGGAGATACTGTAGGGTTGAATTTTATAGACTATTTGATTGTAACAGGTGATTTATTGAAGATTTACTCCGGTAACGATGCTTCCGGTAGCCTGCTATACGATAGCCAAAAGCAAGGTGTTTCAATAAATGGGATGCGTCTTACCACAGGATCTCTATTGAAAAGTAAAGCTCCGGATGGCTGCATTACGGTGGAGTGGTTTTGCACTACGATTGGAAATAGTATTGGATGGGATGCAGACTTTATAATTTATCAAAAATCTGGTTCACAAAATGAGTGCACTCCTCAATGTAAAAACGATGTGAACATAAACTTGCCTTCTGATACATGCTTTGCAAATATTGGATTGACTGATTTTTTGAGTAAACCTTTGGAGAATTGTGCCTTCCAACTCAAACTTTACTATCCATCAGGAAGTGATGATTTAGGAAATCATGCAGTGAATATGAGCCATCTGGGAAATAAGTTTTTATTTCAGGTTTCAGATTCAATTACAAATTCTTCATGCGTTGGTTATATTAAAGTCAATGAGTCCAATGCCTTAATTCCTGACTGTCGTACGGATACGGTCACTTGCTTTGATTGGGAGCATGTATATAGTAAAATCACTAAAGTGAGCACTTGCATGGGAAATGGCTTTACAGTGAAGAAGCAAACATTCCAATCATTTGATTGTAATTCGTCATTTGTGGGTTTTATTACAAGAGAACTTGAAATTGATTTTACAGATGGCCATACCGAACTTTGTACCGATACTTTTTTTATCCAGAAGGCTGCATTAGATTCTCTTCAGTGTCCCTCTGATCTGAAATTTAATTGTAAAGATTTAAAGTTAAATCTTACTGCCAAGGAGCTGACTCCCGAATATTTAAGCTCTTTATTTGATCAGGATGGAGATAATAGAATGGACGGTACTGGAAAACGGATTACTCCTGAATTGAAAAATTTTAAAATAGAAGACTCCAGTAGCTTTTGTGGTATTTCAATAGATTATTCTGATGTTGTCATTCCCGGATGTGGTAATAATTTCAAAATCAGAAGACAATGGATGATTAAGAGTGCATGTATTGGCACAGAATCTGTTTGCATTCAAAACCTATCCATAGAAGATCTGGATCCACCACTCTTAACCAACATGTTGCCATTGAATTATCAGATTCCAATCAATGAATGCTCAGTAAAAATTGTTTTAGACAGTATTGGGGACCTCCAGGATTGCAACCGTATTACTCAGAAAGTAGAGCTAAGTTATGTGGATCCATCGCATTCCTCAAAGCAAATTGTAATCAATAATGCATTACCCGTAACCCTATCATTACCAGCAGGTTCTTATACATTGAAATATACTTTTTCTGATCCATGTTTTAATGTAAGTTATCAAAGTCAATGTCTTTGGATTCAAGACCAAAACAAGCCTTCATTTACGATTGATCCTAAAATTCAGGCTTTTGTAGACCCCGGAACATGTTGGTCCAGAATTTATGCAGCAGATTTCGCCAAATCCATTTCCCCTACTTGTTCAAGAAAGTATTTTCTGACCATTGCCCAACAAGACTCTGTAGAATATTACAAAAAATATTGGTCTGATTTACTTGTAGCAAATTGCACTACTTCGCCCATGAATGAATGGATAAATGATTGGCTTTACACTTACCAATTTCATGATTACGTGGACTTACTCCCATGTCAATCAGATAAAGTGATACTTTCTATTTTGGATATAACCGACCTGCCTGTGAAGGATATTTCCTTTAAATGTTCCATGCAAAAATGGATTGCCTATCATACTAATACGCGATTTAGAATTCAAATGAACGAATCCGGTGATTGCAGCACACCCTATCCAATTCTATGTTTTGATGAATTTAATAACGTATTGAAAAAGGGTAATTCGAAATTCCTTTTCCCATCGGATACCTTCTTAAATACAGGTTCTTGTAGTGCAGATTTTCTGCTTCATCAATTAATTGATTCAAAACCAAATATCACCGATACTGCCATTTCCATTCAGGTAATCGATAGTTTCAAACCAAGTCTACCAACCCTTCCTGATTTGATAACTTACTCTACCGTCGCAGAATCAACTTCGATGGCCTGTTGCAAGGATAGCCATTGCCTTGGCGAAGCATATCCTATTAATTCCTGGCCAAAGGATCTGAATATATTAATTGATTCCAATCATTTTCCAAGATATTTTGGTGGCCCAGTAAATAATAACGCTGTTTATAATGCTTCTGGATATTATGACTATCCGGGGTGTAATTATTATGATTCCATTAGTTATTTAAGACCAATTTATTGCAAATCAGGATTGATCCCATCCCAACCTCAATTGTCTATAGCAGATAGTATTTTTAACAGAGTAGATTTTGATAAAAGCAATCTAACTGCGGTAAAAGTGAACTGCTCCAATTTTTGGAAATTATCCTTTAAAGATTCTTTGATTAAAAATTCCAATTGCCTGGCTGATACTACTATTAGATTCTGGGAATTAAAAGATAATTGCCAGCACTCATATGCTTTTCATCAAAATTTGATTTTCAAAAGGAGATCTGAGTTTGAAGTACTTTTTCCAGAAGATAAAAAAATCGATTGCAGCGCAAAGCTCCTGAAAGATTCATCCGCGATTAGAAATTTGTTTGGATTTCCAATCATAAAATCCTCGAATGCTGATTGCATAGAAGTAAGTTATAAAGATGTATTTATCTCTCAGACTACCGGTGAGTATTGCCTGTTGACTGAGCGAATATGGCAGGTGATTGATCATGCCGCGAGGGATTCCTTTCAAAATAGGACAGAATTTATTATCAATGATTCTATAGTTGCAAATCGAACAGACCGATATTGTACTTATCGCAATCTTAAAGACGGTGGAGATGGCATTATCAATTATCGCCAAATAATCAAGTATATTGATATAGTTCCACCCATTATTTCAAATAGAGATACCGTAATAAAAAGTACTAACTGTGCGGCACCCAAATTTGATTTTATTACCCTGGTACATGATGATTGTACACCAGATGAGGTTCTGAATGCGTACTATGATCTTGACTTATTATCTGATGGTAAATATGATGAAAATCTCCAGAGGGACAGTAATGTAATTCACCTACCTGCAGGTCTACCTCCTGGAACGCACACATTGAGAACGGTGTCGGCTGATTTATGCGGAAATGTGGATACGGCCTACAATACGATCACTATTGTGGATGATGGAGCCCCGAACATTGCCTGCATCCAATCTGCTGTACTTATACCTTTGCCTTCCAGTAAGTTCGTTCAAGTCTTTGCGAAAGATTTTGATGCCGGGTCGTTAGCAGGATGTGATCAAGGCCCCTTGCTTTTTAGCTTTAGCGAAAATACATTTGATTCTTTAAGAATTTACACCTGTGATAGTGTAGGTATTAAAAATATTAATATTTGGATTACTAATGTTTCAGGTCTAAAATCAAATTGTAATATTAACCTTCAAATCACTGCGGATGGCTCGCTTTGCATGGATACTTCTAAGTTAATTACTGTCTCTGGCAAAATCAGTACCAGTAATTTGGCAGGTATAAAAAATGTAGAAATAGAATGTACCGAGCAAGCCAAATCAGCAATCTCGGATATACAAGGTAAATATCTTTTTGGTCAGATCGATCCAGGTCAGCAACTTTCTCTTTTTGCCGATAAAAAAGATGACCCAATAAATGGCTTGAGCGCTGTAGATTTACTTATAATTGAAAAACATATAAAGGGAATCACCCTTATTACGGATCCTTATTTATTGATAGCAGCCGATGTAAATAAATCGGGCTCTGTTACGGTCACCGACCTGGTCGAACTCAGGAAAATGATTCTAGGTTCAATTACTTCATTTTCAAATAATAAAGATTGGGTGTTTATTCCTGAAAAATATAAATTTAATAATGTTCTCGCTCCTTGGGACTTTCCTGAAAGCATTGTTTTTAACCCAATAAACCATACCGTTGAAGATGCTGATTTTATAGGTATTAAAATAGGTGATGTCAATAATTCTGCGGAATTAGGATTGATTCATTTAGAAAAAAGAAATAATACACCAGTCCCTTTAAATATAGTTAAAGATAACAATGCATCTATTCCTGAATACAAAGTATACCTTGAAAAAAATATAGATGATGCTCAGGCATTGCAATTGAGTATTCAACTTCCCGAATCTTATCTATTGAATAGTGGAATACAACAACTCAAAGACCTATTTAGCTATTACTCCAATGGTTTTTTAAATATTGTTTGGACATCTTCATCCCCAGTATATTTAAATAGTGAATGGCCATTATTTACTTTCCAGGTATCAGATCCGGCTTCTTTTAGACAATTTGTGTTGAGTGATAAAAAAGAGTCTTTTATATATTTTAATCAGGAAGAATTTCCACTTGAATTACTCTTGTTGGATCAAAATCAATATAAAATTTCGTATTATCCTAATCCTTCGAAAGATCTGGTTAACCTTCGATTTTATGTAAATGAATTACAAAGGACTAACATTGCGTTAACAAATATTACCGGAAAGTCTATTAATTACAATTTTTCAGATATAAAGCAAGGCTGGAACCATATCTTATTGAATAAAAATGACTTAGGTGGTAGCGGAGAATATATATTTTCCTTAAGGGACGACAAGTATATTAAATTCGTCAAGTTTATAATGCTTTGATACAGGACTCTATAGATTAAGTAAATACGTAATGTTAAAAATACCATTAATAGGGTATAAACTTAAGGAACACTTAAAATATATTTGTTGGAATTATCAAATCCATGAACTTACACAATTATCTTTTACGAAAATTCGATCTCATGAAAAAAACGTTATCTCAATTTACAGTATTGTTTTTCTGCCTGGTTGCTTTCTCTTTGAATGCGACTGACATATTGCAGCCAGTTGATGGCCTTACACCACCTTCTATTATTGTAAAGACAGGTGATAAAATATATGATAGCGGAGGACCAGGTGGAGGACCTGATGGATCTCCCGGAAATTATTTAAATTGTTCTGATCGTACTGATAATGACTGTATCTCCACATTAAAGTTATGTGCTGCTAGTGGAATTGTTTGTGTCAATTTCAGTTCAATAGTATTAGCAAATGGTGGATTAGACCTGCTTACTATTTCAATAGGAGGATCATATTTTGCGCCAAGTGCAGGTACCACTTATACAAGCAATGCAGTTGATGGTTGCATTTCAATTAAGTTTCAAGGGACTTCAATTTTAAATGCAGCTGGATGGGCTGGAGACATTATTGTCAAAGGTGTACCTCAAGACTTGCCTCCAAATGAAAATTGCAATTTGGTCTGTAATGACCATGTAAATGCTTCCATGCCGTCTGATCCTGGATGTATGCGTACTTTCGTAGCGGCTGATTTTCTCCAAAACCCTACAGGAGACTGCCAATATCAAGTAAGGCTTAGCTATCCATTTGGTACAGTTAGTTATAATCCAGCTATTAAAGTTGACCGATCGCATTTGGGCTATACTTTTGTGTATAGCGTATATACACTGGATGGAAGTAACTCTTGCTGGGGCTATGTCACTATCGAAGACAAAGCTGCACCACAGCCTGCTTGTAAGAGCAGAAAATTATCCTGCTTCCAGGTAGGGGAATTAAATTCTCAACTTGGCGTAGTGATTGATAACTGTGCACAAGATGGTTATTCTAAGATTGAAAGCTTAAGGGTAGAATCACATGATTGTAGTGATCCACGTGGCATCGCTACGGTGTATAGAACTATTCGATCTTGGGATACCTGGGGCAATACTTCATCTTGTACTGACTCATTGACTATCACCAGAGATTCATTGAAGAATGTTAAATGTGATAGCATGTTAGTTGAATTGCCATGTACATTAGTATGTGCAAAAAACACGGATGCTTTTCCTAAAAGGACATTCAACTTTTCAAAAGATAAGACAAATGCAGACTATCCTACTCCAGAGCTATTAAAATTATTAAAGAAATATTGCCCAAGTGGCTGGTTAGTAGGTGGTGCTATGGTTACTAGTAAATCCAGAGTAGTACCTCAATTGAGAGACTCGGTAGCCAGAATAACTGGTACGTATCCAAATACAGTTTGTGTATTAGTAGACTCCTGCGTAGATATGTGGCCTGCTATAGGTGGCATATGTAAGACTACTGTAGGCTATACAGACGAAATATTGGAAATCTGCCCAGGTGGCGCAGGCTTCAAGATTCGTCGCCAGTGGAGAATCTACGACTGGTGCGCTAATAGAGACACCGTATGTATCCAATACATTAAAGTAGAAGATAAGGTTGGCCCTTATGTTAATGAAGATGATTATATCAGCAATATCAATGCTGATGCCAGCCCACACGATTGCTATGCAAGAGTGAATCTTCCTGCCTTTAAATATACTGATTGCAGTCCGGTTGATCAGACTTATATCATTGAATATTCTGATAATTCACATCCCGGTAAAACGGTAGTATTAGCTGGTACTTTACCTGCTACAGGTATTAGTTTACCAGCATCCCCTTATGGAGATTGTTTTCAAGTTGCTGTTACTTTGACAGATAAATGCTATAACAGAAGTAATTATTATTATTATGTATGTGTATATGATGTAACTCCACCTACACCTGTTTGTGATGAGTTTACCCGCACTACAGTAGATCCGCAGACCTGTTGGGCAAGAATATATGCTCATGATCTGGACAATGGTAGCCGTGACAATTGTTGCAATGTATTGCATTTTGCAGTAGCTACTATGCCTGCTATCGATGCAGCTAGAAAGTCATGGGTAGATTATTTAACTGCCAATTGCAAAGCCGACTACTGGAAATATAAAAATACAGGCATCACAAATGGTTATTATTTAGGATACGATGCATTTATCGAAGAATGGATCAATTGCTATGTATTCAAAGATTATATTGATCTTACCGAATGTGGTACTAACCAAGTAGTATTGAGAGTATACGAAGCATGTGGAGTGCCCAGATATGATCCCCACGTATTCCCATGTTCAGAGCATGATTGGTTTACTTACAATACCTATGCCATATGTAGAGCAGCTCACAATTATTCATTTTTTGGTAAGAATGGCAAAAAAGATTGTGCTGCCAAATTTCCAATCCTTTGCAGAGAAGACATCTATAAATATGCTAATAAGCAATCATCAGAATTGCCTTTTATAGGCGATTTAACGGGAGCATACCCAGGATCAATAGGATCTTCAATTTTTGAGCCTTTTCAGTCTTGTATCCCTTACGTTTATCTATTTGAATACTTTCCTAATCCGATACCATTGAATACGACAGCAGGTAATACCTCATATAGCGGTGCTCCCGGCAACAGATGTTCTGCAAGACTATACAACGATTGTATGGTAAACGTAACCGTAGACGACAAGACTCCACCAGTATGTGAAGCTCCACCAGTGATTTATTGGTATTGCGATAATGTAGGTGGTAAAGGAAATGCAGATAATTATTATGAATATGCATACAGTGCATGTAGAGATGATGATTATACAGATGATTTCGTACATAATACTTCCAGTAAAATAGAAGATAATGCTCACGACTATACTTGTAGAGATGGCAAAGGCAATCCTTATGGTTTGATCGAATGCATTAAGGAAAATGATGGTGATCTTACAGATACCTTAGATGGTACCAAAGCAAAATACTATGGCTACTATGGCTGTGGTGCGAGCGCGGGTCACGAGGATGAGCACGGAGCTCCTACTAATGCATGTGATCAAAATGATTACCGTGGAATCGGAAAGTCTATGTCGAATGAAGAAATAGCCGATAGATTCAGAGGCTTCTCTGTATGGACTCCGGTATATTGCCATACCTGGTTGACCTTAGATACATACGATCAAGCAGGCCAGGTAAATGCCAAATCAGCATTCTGGACGCCTGTACTTAGATCAGGTGGCAGAGGTGCCGATGTAGCAGATGGTAAATTCCTTGTCTGGGAT
>JBBSBH010000060.1:0-23174 GCA_038251405.1 Chitinophagales bacterium | reverse complement strand
GAAGTTTCCTAAACTTTCGAAGCATGTATTTTACTTATCTGGCTCAAAGCATATCTAATCCTGAAAAATATTATAAAGGTCATACCGATGATTTGAAGAAAAGATTAATGCAGCATAACCAGGGAATGACAAAATCAATAAAGCATCTTATTCCACTTAGAATAATATATTATGAATCCTTCGAAACAAGGGAAATAGCCATTAAATCAGAAAAATATTGGAAAACAGCCGCAGGAAGGAGATATTTGCAATCCCAATTGAAAAACGGTCCCGTAGTTCAATGGATAGAATAGAAGTTTCCTAAACTTTTGATACAAGTTCGATTCTTGTCGGGACTACTTTTTTTACATTCTTAATCTACATTTAGCAATCGTCTAACTAATGCCTAATTTATCCCCTTTTAAACTCCATCGTCCAGTAGCACAGGCCATTATATCCAGTATAAACGAAATTTTAGAAAATCATCGGCCCACTGATAAAGTACTCGAGCATTGCTTTAAAAATAATCCTAAGCTGGGTAAGCGTGATCGTGGATTTATCGCAGGCCAGGTATATGATATCGTAAGACACTATATTTTGATTACCTATTGCCTGGAGAATAAAAGAAATCCCTGGCTGGTATTAGGTGCCTGGATGAAACTAAAAGAATTTGAAGTCCCTGATTGGCCAGAATTTAAGAATTTAGATATTGATCAAATAAAAAGGTTTTATAAAGATTCACACAAGACTCCTGCCATCAGGTATTCCATTCCTAAAGAATTGAACGAGTTCGGTAAAAGTCAATTAGGTGATCGATGGTATACTGAAATGCGGGCCATGCATAAGCCCGCACCAATGATACTTCGGATCAACTCTATCAAAGCCAATCAAGATCAGGTGGAGGCATTTTTAAACGAAAATATGATACCCTATCACCTCGAAGCTAAAGGAGGTGTACAAGCCATAGTGGTAGAAAAGCATGTCAATTTATTTACCAGTCCTATTTATCAAAACGGATGGGTGGAAATACAGGATTATGCGTCCCAGATGGTCGGTGCATTCGTAAATCCTACAGCTGGTAGCCGCGTGATAGATGCTTGTGCAGGCGGAGGCGGCAAGTCCCTACAAATGGGAGCTATGATGGGTAATAAAGGCCGGATATTATCTCTGGATATTGATGATTTTAAGCTTAAAAATCTGAAGAAAAGAGCCAGTCGGGCAGGTGCCGATATTATAGAAACCCGTTGGATTGAAAATAATAAAGTGATCAAACGGCTGGAAAGTCAGGCAGATAAACTGTTATTGGATGTCCCATGTAGTGGGTCGGGTGTACTTCGGAGAAATCCTGATGCCAAGTATCGAATGACCAATACCTATATTAAAGACTTGATGCTAAAGCAGGCTCAGATCTTAGATTCTTTCTGTAAAATGGTGAAATCCGGAGGCGAGTTAATCTATGCTACTTGTAGTCTCTTTCCTGATGAAAACGAAAATCAGGTGAAGAAATTCCTGGAAAAGCATCCTGAATTTTCCTTCTTAGAAGAAACTCATTTATGGCCATCAGAGTTTGGCTATGATGGTTTTTATATGGCTAGAATGAAGAAAAGCTAATTATTAATTTCTTAATTTCTTAATTATTTAATTTGATATACCCCGCCATTTAAAAGACTTATCATCCACTGCTCTCATAGTACACAATATTCCCTCCAGGTGATCATACTCATGTTGAAAAAGTTCAGCGAGGTCATCCTTTATATACCATTCTCTTAGTTGCCAATCTTGATCTCGATAATTCACTTTAATTTCCTGGTGACGCATTACTTTTACAAATAATTGTGGAAAACACATGCAGTCATCCCAAACCTCAAACAGCTCTTCACTTTTAAACGTGATTTCCGGATTGATGATTACCGTAGGCTTATCAATATGGATATAGATCAGCCTTTTCATAATACCTAATTGGGGTGCAGCAATGCCTCTGCCAAAATTGTATTTCAGCCTTATCTCTTTCATTACATTGTCCAGATCGGCTACCCATTCTACCACTGATGGCAACTCAGATTGCTCAATAGGTAAGGACTTTTGGTAAAGTATTGGATTGCCTAATAGAAGAAGATCAGTCAATGTCTTCATTAATAGTCTTTGGATTAGCAGTTACTAAGATATATTTTTTACCTTTGCATCCCGTAGTAAAAAATCGAGCGGCATGACAAAATATGTATTTATTACGGGAGGAGTGACCTCCTCATTGGGAAAAGGAATTATCGCCGCATCCCTGGCAAAATTGCTTCAATCCAGAGGATTCAGAGTCACTATTCAAAAGTTTGATCCTTATATTAATGTAGACCCGGGCACGCTCAATCCATACGAACATGGAGAATGCTATGTCACCAATGATGGCGCAGAAACCGATCTTGATCTCGGACATTACGAGCGATTTTTAAATGTCCCTACTACCCAAGCGAATAATGTTACCACTGGCCGCATTTATCAAACCGTAATAGATAAAGAACGCGCAGGTGATTTCCTGGGAAAGACAGTACAAGTGATTCCACATATTACGGATGAAATCAAACGGCGAATTACGCTACAGGGGAAGACTGGAATGTTTGATATCATTCTCACTGAAATCGGAGGCACAGTGGGTGATATTGAATCTTTGCCCTATATGGAAGCAATAAGGCAAATCAGGCACGAAATGAAAGATCATGAGACTGTCTTGTTACACTTGACATTGATCCCGTATTTATCAGCAGCAAAAGAATTAAAGACAAAGCCTACCCAACACAGTGTAAAAGAATTGCAAACTACCGGAGTGCAACCTGATGTACTGGTGTGCCGTACAGAGCACCATATCAATAAAGAACTTCGCCAGAAACTTGCTTTATTCTGTAATGTGGATAAAAATTCCGTGATAGAAGCCATCGATGCTGATTCTATCTACGATGTTCCCTTGCTCATGCTCAAGGAGGGTCTCGACAAAATAGTTCTGAATAAGCTTCACTTGAAATCAAAGCATGACCCGGATCTCGAAGCATGGAAGACTTTTCTTACCAAACTAAAACACCCTATTCGGGAAGTAAACATTGGTCTGATAGGGAAATATCATGAATTGAGAGATGCCTACAAATCTATTTACGAATCTTTCGTACATGCCGGCGCAGTGAATGAATGTAAGGTGAATGTAGTGGCAATCCATGCCGAGTCATTAGAAAACAAAGAAAAAGTAGAAAACTTATATGACAATCTCGATGGCATTTTGATAGCCCCGGGTTTTGGTGAAAGAGGTATTGAAGGAAAATATCGGGCGATAGAATTTGCCCGCACACATAACATTCCATTTTTTGGTATTTGCCTGGGATTACAATCTGCTGTGGTAGAGTTTGCCAGAAATGTATTGCACATTAAAGACGCATCATCCACCGAGGTAAATCCAAAGACAAAAAACCCGGTAATAGATATGATGCCTGATCAGAAAAAAATTACCGCCAAAGGAGGTACTATGCGGTTGGGATCATATGATTGTAAAATAAAAAAGGATTCTAAAGTATTTAAGATCTATGGCAGCGATATGATATCAGAGCGTCACAGGCATCGTTGGGAATTTAATAATAAATATTTAAAACAATTTGAAGCTGCGGGTTTCCGCTCCGTTGGAGTCAATCCAGCTTCCAAATTGGTCGAAATCATGGAATTAAAGACACATCCATTTTTTGTTGGTGTACAGTTTCACCCGGAGTTAAAAAGCACGGTAGAAGTGCCTCATCCTTTATTTGTAGCATTTATTCAGGCGGCCATGAATTACAAAGTAAGTGCTTCATCTTTTATATAATGCTCCATGAATTGGGAAAAAGAGCGATTGATATTACAGAACAAAATTGTAAATCGAGATTTTTCCTTTGAAGAGTTTGCCTTAAGATTATTTGCACTTCAATATCAATTTAATCCCAGTTATCGCCAATATATAGATTTAATAAAAGTAGATCCATCGAAAGTAAATTTGATAGAAGCGATCCCTTTTCTCCCGATTACTTTTTTTAAATCACATGAGATAAGGACAGGAAGTTTTACTTCTAAAAAGACTTTTACAAGTAGTGGTACTACAGCGTCAACCAGAAGCAGGCACTTTATTAGGGACCTTGAATGGTACCATGAAATTTCCCAAATCTGTTTTCAAGATGCATTTGGGATAAATTTATTTGAAGTTATGCATCTGGGTTTGCTTCCATCCTATGCTTCCAATGTTGACTCTTCATTACTTTTTATGTTAGATTATTTCATAGAAAAGGGTGGGGGAGCCTATTTTCATGATAATCCTCAGAGCTTATTAGACTTTATTGAAAAACATAAAGACAAGCAAATTTTTTTATGGGGAGTATCCTATGCTTTATTGCGATGGAAGGAGCGTTTTCTCAAAACCGAAAACCTGAAAATCATCGAAACAGGTGGTATGAAAGGCCGAGAAAAGGAAATCACCCGAATGGAATTGCATGAGGTTATTGGCAAAGCTTTTCATATAGATTTTGTTTCTTCAGAGTATGGAATGACTGAACTACTTTCGCAGGCTTATGCCGTAAAAAAAGGATTGTTCCATAGTCCTTTCAGCATGCGGGTTTTTCCAAGATCTATTTCAGATCCATTGGCCATAGAAAGAAGAAATACAGTGGCCGCACTGAATATAGTCGATCTGGCTAATATAGATTCATGTGCGTTTATTGCAACTGAAGACCTGGGGAAAGTATATGACGATGGAAGTTTTGAAGTGATGGGCAGATTGGATAATGCTGATATTCGGGGCTGTAATCTGTTAATAGGATAAATTATTTTATCCAGATCAGGCAAGCCCAATTTTCCCTGGTGACTAGTTTCATTGTGGTAATACCTGTTGTTTGAAGGAGTGATTTTATCTTGAAAACATCACGTGGAATAAAACCAGAATAAATTGAATAGCCATTCTCACTAAGTAATCTATAGATATCATGGGTATTTTCAAGCAAGATATCGCGGGTAATATTAGCCAATATGACATCAAAGCTGCCCGGCTCTGATGTAAGATTATCTCCTTGTGTAACATGTATTTTATTACAATTGTTCAGCATAGCATTTTCATTACTATTTTCTACAGACCAGGGGTCATAATCAATAGCTTTGATCGAAGAAGCCCCCATTTTCTCGGCAGCTATGGCCAAAATACCGCTACCGCAACCAAAATCTAAAACAGATTTTTCCTTCAGATTTAATTGGAGCATTTCACTCAAAACCATATGCGTAGTGGCATGGTGTCCAGTGCCAAATGCCATTTTAGGATCAATAATTATTTCATACTCTGAGGCTACTTTGGAGTGAAAAGTCGCCCTTAGATGTATTCTATTGTCAATATCAATGGGTTCGAAACTGCTTTCCCAGATAGCATTCCAATTTTGTTGTTGAATTAAAGTAGAATTGGAAAATGGAGCAATTTGTTTAATAGCATCTAGCATATTATCTGAAAATAAATCTTCCTGTAAATAGCCTTCGCTGGTATGCTCTTTTTCTTCGAAAGATTCAAACCCCAAATCATATAATCTGGCCAGTTCAATTTCATCTAATATGCCTGGAAATTCAAAGCAATAGTAGTTTTGATTGATCTCAGCCATATATTTCTTTATTGAAAGATAACCAGGTATTGATCATCAAAGCACACACGGTCATGGGACCTACGCCTCCCGGCACAGGTGTAATAAATGAGCACTTAGGAGCTACCGATTCAAAGTCGACATCACCTACCAGCCGGGTTCCTTTTTTCGTAGTGGGATCAGCTATTTGATTCATGCCCACATCTATCACTACAGCCCCTTTTTTTACCATTTCTGTCTTTACAAAATGAGTAGCACCAAGAGCTGCGATAATAATATCTGCCTCTTTGACTATGGCCCCGAGGTTTTCAGATTTAGAATGACAAAGAGTCACGGTGGCATTACCTGGATAGGCTTTTCGGGAGAGCAAAACTGCAATGGGAGTACCTACTATATTGCTTCTACCCAGTACCACTACTTTTTTACCTTCTGTAGGAATTTTATAAAACGCTATCAATTTTAAAATCCCCAGTGGGGTAGCTGGTATATAAGCTGGAAGGCCAATCACCATTCTGCCGATATTCATGGGGTGAAAGCCATCCACATCTTTCTTAGCGTCGATAGCCAGTAAGATTTTATTATCATCTATATGCCTTGGCAATGGAAGCTGCACTATAAACCCATCTATTTTATCATCGCGGTTTAAGTCGTGAATGATATTCAACACTTCATCTTCAGTGGTAGTGTCAGGCTTATGTATTAATGTAGAATCGAAGCCAGCTTCGGCACATGATTTTATTTTATTGCGGATGTAGGATGCACTTGCCGGATGATCTCCGATCAAAACAGCAGCTAAATGTGGTGCGCGCTTTCCCTGCGCCTTTGCCAAGGATACTTTCTCGAATAGGTCCGCCTTAATAGTTTTGGCTACATGAACACCATCTAATAATTGCATGGTCAAAGATAAAAGGTATTGAGTAGATAAAAAATTGGAATAGCAATTGGTTCCAGTATTAAAGACTCGACCATTTTAACTTTGTATAAAAAAAGTTATTTAAGTATCCTTGGTGTGTCTTATTGTAACGAAATAATAATCTTAGAAATTTTCACCTTTAAATCAGGGATATCATTCTTGATTATTTCCCATATCAATGTAGAGTCAATGCCAAAATATTCATGAATCAGTACATTTCTCATTCCAATAATCTGAGCCCACTCGATTTCTGAAAATTTCGTTTTATTTTCAACTGATACCTGGTTACTTGCTTCACCTATAATTTCAATTTGCTTAATGCAAGCAAACCTCATCATTGAATTATTCATGAAATCTTCAAAGTCTTTTTTAATTAGGTAAGATTCGATTTCCTCTATCGCGTCTTGTATGTGTTGGAGTCTGATTTTATCTCCCAACTTACTTTGCATAGATTAACTTTTTTTCTGAATCAATCAATGGCTGTATGTATTTTGATAATCCATTTGACGACACTAAATCAATTTTACTATTTAGTAGATTTTCCAGATCTATCTTCATTTGAATAAACTTGAGACCAATTTTTTGAGAATAATCAAGATCAACTAGAATGTCAATATCACTTTCAGAGTGAGCTTCATCTCGGACATAAGAACCAAAAAGATATGCTTTCAAAACAGGTCGCGTTTTGAAATAATTCCTGATAATATCCAATTTATTCTTATCGAGATTCATCTGGCAAAGATATGCAAAGCCTTAATGGAGAAAAATTGTTTTAATGATCTTTTTTCCTCACCACTTCTATGCCGAAAACGAAGTCCCGCACCCGCAAGTGTTTTTCGCATTAGGGTTATTGAAAGTAAATCCCCTGTTATCCAGGCCTTCTACCCAGTCGATTTCGATGCCTAATAGATAAAGGGCATGGGCTTTATCGAGGTATACAGGGATGCCGTCTTCTTCGAATACCATATCATTTTCTTTGGGTAGGTCAAAGCCCAGCACATAAGAAAATCCTGAGCAGCCGCCACCTTTTACACCGACTCTAAGTCCGTGCAGGTCAGTGATTTGTTGCTCTTGTCGAATTCTTTTAAGATGCGCAATAGCACTTGAAGTCAAACTAAGTGGCCTGGTTTCGGTAAGTGTTTCTGACATTTTAATTTCTGTTTGTAGATTACAAAAATAATACTTTTAAAACAGTACTGCATGGGTAAAGGTTCAAAATTGGCCATAGAGGATCAGAATGCTACTAACAGGGTCTAAATTTGATTAGAGATTAGATTCTTGACCAGGTATTAGATTTAATTAATCCTTGACCGTTTCCTTATTTTTTAGTGTCATACCATTTTTTCATAGTGAAGTACGCCATTTTTTTAACCCCTTTGTCAGAAATTAAGCCTTTACGATTGAAAAAATCCTGCTTTTTGGGCAGCATTCGTAAAGGTGAACGAAAATCCATTAAGACCCAAGGTGAAGTTCCTCTTAGAAATGGAATATTTTCAAGCATTTTTACCTGGTTTTCAAAGATTTTATTTTGATACTCTTCCGTCCAAATCTCATCCGGTTTTCCGTGTAATCCAGCTACTGCTTCACCGCCAAATTCGCTCATAATCAATGGTTTATTGAATTTTGAAGTCCACTGAATTCTTGGCGCATCCTCGGCTGGCAGCGTATACCAACCAATATATTCATTACAGCCCATTACATCTATAAACTCAGCCAATGGGTCTTCTATCGATTGTAATCCTTTGCTTGCTTTTGAAAAAACAGCGGCGGCAGTAAGTCGGGTTGAGTCTGTACTTTTGGTTTTTGATATAAGTCTTTTCAAAAAAACCAACCTTGGCTCAGTTTCAGGGGTTTCGTTTGCCACAGACCAAATAATGATGGAAGCTCTGTTTTTATCACGATTGATATTTTCTACTAATTGGTTTTCGGCAAGGACATATACATCCTGCTTTTCAAATTTAACCGCCCAATAAACTGGAATTTCAGACCAAACCATAAAGCCCATTTCGTCAGCCATGCGCACCATCGTTTCGTTATGAGGATAATGGGCCAACCGAACATAATTACAGCCCATTTCTTTTGCCCAGGTCAGCAAAGTTCGGGCATCTTCCTCTGAGTTACATCGTCCGGTACGAAATGGAGCTTCTTCGTGAATAGATACCCCTTTTAAAAAGATCGGTTTTCCGTTTAACAATATTTCAGTATCACTGGTTTCGATAGTACGGAAGCCAATTTTATCATCAAGTTTATCTGTTTCTGCGCTTAAAATTACCTTGTATAATTTCGGATTTTCAGGCGACCATTTTATGATTTTTGTTGAGGAAATAGAAATCGTCGCATAGCCGGAAGTATCTGTTTGTATGGTTTGTTTAATGCCTATTTCAGGAATTTCAATGGTAACAGGTTGCTTTTTTTGAACACCATCTAGCTGTACCCAACCTTGTATTTCGTTTGGTTTTTGTTTTCCCAGTTGAATAAAATAATCTTTGATGTAAGTATCTGCTACTTCCACCAAGTTTACGGAGCGAGTAATACCACCATAATTCCACCAGTCTGTAATATTAGTTGGGATTTTATTTTCACTTCTGATATTATTTACATTTACCAAAATCTTATTTTCTCCCGCTTTCAACAGTTTGGTTACTTCAAACTGAAAGGAAGTAAAACCACCCTCGTGCCTTCCAGCTTTTACACCGTTTGCATACACTTGGGCCTCATAATTCACAGCTCCAAAATGAAGAAAATAGCGTTTACCAGCTTCAGGATTTAGTGTTACCGTTTTTCGATACCACATATAACCTTCATAGTAAAACAAGTTTGGCTTTTGAGTATTCCAATCACCAGGAACTTGAATTTTATCGGCAACATCCAAATCATGTTCTACCAATTCGGTATTTCTCAAATTATTACCTGAATATTGTGGTTTTACAGGTTTACGGTCTTGTATTATTCCATATCTGTCTTGTAAACCTGCCCCATAGGGATCAACCTGGCTGTTCCAAATACCATCTAATGAGATAATTTTTCTGCCAGGAATATTCTGCATTAAGGCATCTTTAGGATTTATGAATGAGCCATCAGAGTTCACCGACCATGGATATTGGGCAAAAACAGTTGTGTTTTGGGAAAGTAAAAATATTATTACGAAGCGATAAAAGGACTTTTTCATTTAAGAATATTTTTTTTATAAGAAGTAATTTAGGAAAACCTTTTTATACCTATTCTGGTCAAATTGATCGATTTGATTTAATGATTCTAATTTAACAAAAGTCATATTATCCGTTTCTTTTGCAATTTTTTCTTTAAGCTCTCTGAACACTTTTACCGTTTCGAAGGTTTTTTCTTTTTTATCTTTCTTCTTCATTGTTAACAAATTCTTTTGGTGAACGAATGTCGAGTAAGGGATAACCTTTTCTTATGTTTACGGAGTTGTAGTCTCGAATTCTAAATACATTTACAATATGTTGAAATTCCAACTAACTAAATAATCTATTTTTTCAATTTTTGAGTAACAATGTGCAGGCAATCGGCTGAACTTGTTTGACCTGACACTTTTTCAGTTAAATAATTTTGAGCAAGTTCAAATGCCCCTTGCATAACCTCAACTTTTTGTAAATGTTCTACCTTTTTTTCTGCGTCCTTTTACTCCAGTCGGCTCAACAGGAGCTGGTGTCTCATATTTTAAGTTTTGCAATATCGTCATACCCTTTAACTCTTAATATTTGGTCTATTAAGTGATATCGGATATCATTTATATTATATTGATAACCAAATCATTAATGAAAGTATCCAACACAATTAATTCCCCACATACCATCAGTACCCATACAACCCCTTTCCTGCGCCCTCATATTTATCCCCACTAATCCACCTCGGTGCATTTTTCATATTAGCAATAAGATATCCTGCATATACAAAGGCTTTGGTAAAGCGGTGCAAATATCCATAGCTGATATTATCAGGATTGTCGATGGCCTGGTGGTAGTATTTGCCTATTTCCGCGTCAAAAGTTTTAAAACCGGCGGAAAAGGTAGGCGCAGGAATGCCCAGTTTGGCAAAGTTTACATTATCTGATCTGTCAAACAGGCCTTGCTCAGGTGCAGGATCGGCGAAGGTATTTAGGTCAAATATTTTACAGGCTTCATTCATTTCTTCGGCAGTGCCTACACGATTGAGCCCGATGATAGAGACTATAGTGGTATCGGAATATCCTGCGCCATCACTATTAAGATCGAAGATCACTTTATTCCAGGGAATCACGGGATGATCGGCTAAATATTTAGATCCCAGAAGTCCAATTTCCTCGCCATTTACGGCAGCTATCAAAATAGATCTGGCAGGTGGATACTTTGCATAATATCTTGCCGATGCTAAAAGACTCACTACTCCCCAGGCATTGTCCCGGGCACCGTTCCATATAGTATCGTTTCCTACCGGATGACCTGCATTCACACCTATATGGTCAAAGTGAGCAGTGAGTAATACATATTGGTCGCGAAGCATTTTATCTTTTCCGGGGATCATCCCGATTACATTTACGGCATTCACTGGTTTGTTCACTATTGAAGGGCTTTCTGCCGTGAGCGGATATGCTTTTCCAATTTCAAAATTTGGCTTCGACTGCCCTGAAGGAAATTGAAGATAAGCATGGAATATTCCCACCTCGTTTATGGGGCCATCAGCCAACTCAAGTCTTTCTTTAGAAAAATAATTTTTGAAAAGATTCCAGGGTATATTCAGTGAATAGATTTCTATCAGGCCTATAGCACCATGTTCTTTGGCCCATTTTTTCTTTTCAGACATAGCCGCAAATATTTCCTGTGGGCCGCCTCCATTGGGTAAACCACTTTGTGCTAAAGCATATTTACCTTTTACATCCACACCGGAGTAATCCTCATCCATGCCAAAATTAATATATACTGCTTCTTCCGACTTCCCTGGGATAGGGGAGCCATCCATCACGAGCATATCTGCTTTGTTTTTATAATCGTGGTTTTCAAAATGGATAAATCCTTTGTCTATCGCATTGAATTTGATGAAGGGAACTTGTTGGAAATAATCTTTCATTCCGGGTACGGTTTTCACTCCGGCTGATTTAAACTCTTTGGCGATGTACTCTGCAGCCAATTCATTTCCACGCTCACCGGTCTTTCTTCCCTTTAATTCATCAGAAGCCAGGTACATCATATCCTTGTACACCATTTCGGGGGTAATTATTTTATTTAATTTTTTTACTGCTTTTTGTGCAAATACTGCTGAAACACTTGCTTGGATCAGAAAAACAAATAGGATAATGCGTTTAAAACTCATACGAACATTAGATTTGTGCAAAAATAGTATTTCATATTATGGATTCAGATAAATTATTGGGAATAGGCAGCAGGGTAAAACATCCGGCTTATGGTGAAGGTGTCATCATCAGATTACATGCGATTGCTTATGAGGTTTGTTTTATGCATTATGGGATCAAACCAGTAGGGAAGGAATACAGTGCCTGGGAAATCATTGATAAAATAGAGCCTGAAGAAGAGATCAATTTTACACTCGCGGAGAAATCATTGATTAAAATCTTAAAGCATTGGTCAGACATTACTTCAGTAACTGAAATAGCCGATAAATGGGATAATGGGACATTAGTATTAAACCCTTCTGATCATTCCATGAAACCAAAAGAAATTCCTATCGATGGCTTTTTCCATAAAATAGTGATGGTACGTGATCGCCTCAGAGTATTGGAGCAAAAAATTAATGCCAATAGCAAACTGACCGATGCTGAGAAAGTAGAAATGCAGCAGTACATTACCCGTATTTATGGCAGCCTTACTACATTCAATATCCTTTTTAAGTTTAAAGAGGATAATTTTGTAGGTGAAAAATCAGAATCGTGAAGAAGTTAATTGTTTATAGTTTAGCCCTGTTAGTATTTTCATGTGTGGAGCCAAAAAACCCATACACTTCATTAGCCCCCGGCATTTGGAGAGCTACGCTCAATCTGAGTAAAGAGCCAAGACTCTCGCTCAAAGATGAAGTAGAACGCTATGAAAAGGAAAAGAACAGGCCCATGCATGACCTAGAAAATGAATTACCTTTTCTATTTGAAGTAAAATATGAAAATCAAAAGCCAACAATAGAAATCATTAATGACACCGAACGCATTCGAGTGGAGGATATATTTCTTGGTCGAAATCGAACTACGGCAGAAGATACTGTATTCATCGATTTTCCGGTCTTTGACTCACAGATAAGAGCCATTTACCGAGAAGGAATCATACAGGGTGATTGGGTGGTGAGAAGTAAATTGAATTATTCTATTCCGTTTACTGCGCACTTTGGTAAAGATCAGCGCTTCGATGTAATGCAGGAAACTCCTGTTGTGAATTTGACTGGCATTTGGGAATGTAATTTTGACCTGGATAGTAAAAATCCATACAAAGCCATCGGAGAATTTACACAAATTGGAAAAAAATTAACCGGAACTTTTCGCACGGAGACAGGCGATTACAGGTATCTGGATGGGATAGTAACAGGAAATAAATTCTACATGAGTACCTTCGATGGCTCCCATGCATTTTTATTTTTTGGTAAAATAATGGGTGATTCATTGCTTGGGACTTTTAAATCAGGTATCCATTCTGTTGAAATCTGGGAAGGGATGAGAAATAGTAATGCAAGCTTAAAACCAGCCGCGAGTCTTACTAAAGCTACTGGTAAAAAAGTAGAGTTTAGTTTTCTCAACCAGGAAAAAAAATTAAAATCAATTGCCGACTATCCAGCCGATATAAAAATTTTACAGATTATGGGTACCTGGTGTCCTAATTGCTATGACGAAACAAAATTCATTACTAGTTATTTAAAAAACCACCCCGATCAAAATATCCAGGTCGTAGCACTGGCATGTGAGCGATATCGGGATACAGCTAAAGCTCTAAAAGCGATCAATACCTATAAAACTAAAATGAATATACCTTATGATATTTTATTGGCCAGTACTACTACAAATATGATGGAGACCAATAAACAGATTCCTTTCCTGGATACCATTATCTCTTATCCTACAATGGTGATCCTAAACAAAAACGATCAAGTGGAATATGTACATACTGGTATTGATGGTCCTGCCACTAGTAAATACAAGGAATTTGTTTCAGACTTTGAATCTATGATTACTAATATTTTGAATAAAAAATTATGAATGTATTAATTACGGGTGCTACCTCCGGAATAGGGAAAGCATCAGCACATGAATTTGCATCGCATGGTCATAACCTTATCATCTGCGGAAGGCGAGCTGAAAAACTGGAAGCACTAGCAGAAGAATTGAAAAATAAATATGGTGGTGGAGTACTGGTATTGAGCTTTGATATTCAAAAATATCCTGAAGTAAAATCTGCCATGGATTCTATTCCGGATAATTTTAAACCTATTGATGTTTTGCTGAATAATGCCGGGCTAGCGAGTGGCCTGGATCCTATTCACGAAGGTGATCTTGCTGATTGGGAAATCATGATAGACACCAATGTAAAAGGACTTCTTTATATCACCCGCCTTATTAGTCCTGAAATGGTAAAGAATAAATCAGGTCATATCATCAATATCTGTTCCACCGCTGGTAAAGATGTATACGCCAAAGGAAATGTGTACTGTGCATCCAAAGCAGCCGTAGATATGCTTACCAAGGCATTGCGCATGGATCTGTATCAACACAATATCCGGGTGAGCCAGGTGGCACCTGGTATGGTGGAGGAAACGGAGTTTTCCAAAGTAAGATTTCATGGAGATGCTGAAAAAGCCAAAATCTATAATGATTTCAATCCTTTGAAATCTAAAGATGTAGCGGAGACTATATATTTCATAGCTTCCAGACCTGCCTATGTAAACATCCAGGATGTATTAATGATGGGCACGCAGCAGGCCGGTAGTAATTTTACTGATAGGAGTGGTAGGAAATTTGAATAGCTAATTAGTATCTATTTAAAGGGATCTGAATATCGCTTGGCACTTACAAGTTCTTCGTCGGAGAGCGTAAGTAAAAATACTTTTAGTGCTTGTTTGTCTGAGGTACTTAGGTTTAATTTTTTTGGAAAGCCCTTTTTATCGATAAGTATTTCATCCAGATTTTCATTGGCAACCATTCCGTGATCATAGTGATCTAACACTTCATCCAGTGTATTGAACCTTCCATCATGCATATACGGTGCTGTATATTCTATATTTCTCAAAGTTGGAATCTTAATTTTTTTGAAGGCTCCGGTATTATCTTTTAATCCATTATTGGCTAATCCTTTTTTATCAATCTCCATCGCATTTTTTAGATCAGTATTTATTGTAGCAGTCGATTTTCCATAGGCTCCACCTGTAAAATCGGGAGCTGCAAATAGTGGGGCCGCGTGGCAATGATTGCACTGTGCTTCACCTTCAAATAATTCTTTACCGTGTTTTTCTTCACGCGTGAAATCTGAAAATTGATTGCTAAGGCCTTTATCAAATTTAGTACTGCTCGAATAAATACTTCCGACGAATTGAGCCAAAGCCCAGAGTGTGGACTTGCTATCAATCTGAGTGTTACCATATGCCTTTTGATAAACTTCATCATAATAACCTACCGACTTAATTCTTAAAATTACATCATTAATATCCTGGTTACCCATTTCTACAGCATGAAGCAGGGGTTTGGAAACTAGTTCTTCAAGATTATCCGTAGCAGACTCCCACTGATAATTATTTATGAAGGCCATATTCTGAATGGACATCGCACTCCTGGTAGTTTTCTGACCATTAAAGCCATTGCTAAAAGCAAGGCCATCTGTAAATGCAAACTTTTGCATATGACAAGAGCCGCAAGATACCTGGCCATTTACTGATAAATTCTTATCGTAAAAAAGCACTCTACCCAAATTCACGATATTATTTATAGGAAATGGATTTTTTACATTGGCCTGTATGGAGGTCATGATAGGCGCAAGTTTTGGAAATAGTGCCTTAATACTGTCTGGTATAGGCTGAGCAATCTTAAAATCAGGCCTGTATGGACTATAGGAATAGAATTCAAAACTCCTTCCATTATTTACTGTAATGGCAGATGTAGCATCACCTATTTTAGAGTCAGTACTGCAACTTATACTAACAAAAATCAGGATTACACCAAAGAGGATTTTATTCAGAGCAGAAATTTGGATCCTTGAATATAAAGTAAAAATTAATCACTTGGTAGGTTCGGAGAGCTTCAATCTCACCAATCCATCTTTCAACACGATATTATCTTTAGTCTTTTGCTTTTTATATCCATTACCCTCCGGGTCGATATCCTGATCAAATCCAGTAGCATTAGTCACCGCTTTGTCCTCCATTTTATTGACTATTCTTCCCAGGCCACCAAATACAGTTGCAGAAGTCTTTTCTTTCCACCAGGTTCCATCTAAGGTCGTGTTGAGATTAAATTCAATATATCCATCATTTGTGATTTTTACTTCAAGCACTTCATTATTATTGGCACTATACCCTACATGATATTCCATCCGGGGAGATTTAGTTTCCAATACATATTTGATAGCTGCGATTCCTTTGTATTTTCCGTAGTCCTCGGCTTTTTTGAAGTTTTCTTTCGTGTCTGGCTTATCTCCGTTTACCACAAGGTAGTTTCCGGGTTCTTTTACAAAACCACCATCCCATCCAGCTATCCATATTCTTAGGTTTTGATCTGGCTTTGATGCATTGCAGGTGATATATCTATAGCCACCAAATTTTAATTGCTGTGGCTGCGCGGTAAATTCTTTTCCATCTACCGTTACTTTTAAAGTGTGATCTTTTTGGATTTGAGAATCAGATAAAAGAGGTAATAAAAAAAGAGCAGTGAATAAAACTAATGCTTTCATTTTTGATGATATTTTAAAATCTAAAGTTACCTTGATTTTATATTTTTATATTTATTTTAACTAAGGCTTCCCCCTGCAATTGGCATTTTCAGCTTCATTCCCTTTCGTATCTTTGCACTATGTTAGCAACCATGCCTGCCAGCCCCGAGATGGCTACTTCTCTTGGACTTACTCTGGATGAATTTGATAAAATAAAAGAAGTACTGGGGCGCGTTCCGAACTTCACTGAGCTCAGTATTTATTCAGTAATGTGGTCTGAGCATTGCAGTTATAAAAATTCAATAAAGTATTTAAAAACCTTGCCTCGTGAGGGAAAATCCTTGTTGGTAGGCGCTGGTGAAGAAAATGCTGGCCTGGTAGATATTGGGGATGGATTAGCCTGTGCTTTTAAAATAGAATCTCATAATCATCCTTCAGCAATAGAACCTTACCAAGGCGCTGCGACTGGAGTAGGGGGAATTCATAGGGATATTTTTACCATGGGAGCGCGACCAATTGCTGCTTTGAATTCTTTGCGCTTTGGAATTCCTGAAACGGAACACATGAAAAGATTAGTTCGGGGTGTGGTTAAAGGCATTGGCAACTACGGTAATTGTTTTGGAGTACCTACGGTAGGAGGTGAAACTTATTTCATGGATTGTTATCAGCAGAATATTCTGGTAAATGCAATGTCAGTAGGGATAGTAAAAGTTGGAGAGACTATTTCAGCTACGGCACACGGGGCTGGCAACCCCGTCTTCATAGTAGGCTCTGCTACTGGTAAAGATGGTATCCATGGAGCCACTTTCGCCTCAGCAGATCTAACTGAAGATAGTGCTGAAGATCTTCCCTCGGTACAGGTAGGCGACCCTTTTCAGGAAAAGTTACTGCTGGAAGCTTCACTTGAGGTGATTGCTTCAGGAGCGGTAGTCGGCATGCAGGATATGGGGGCAGCCGGGATTACCTGTTCTACTTCAGAAATGTCTGCAAAAGGTAAAAGTGGCATGATAGTTCACTTAGATCAAGTGCCTCTGCGTCAGCAAGATATGGTACCTTTTGAAATTCTACTTTCTGAAAGCCAGGAGCGGATGCTGGTAGTTTGTAAAAAAGGGTCAGAACAAGTGATTCTTGATATTTTTGATAAATGGGATTTAGAATGTGCACAAATAGGCACTGTTACAGATACCCCTTTTATTGAATATTTTTTCAAGGGAGAATTAGTAGCGAAAGTGCCCGCGGAAAGCTTAGTCCTGGGTGGTGGAGCGCCGGTCTATGATCGTCCATATAGAACACCAGAATATATGGCCAGAATAAAATCGTTTGATATAAATAAAATAGAAGAGCCGGAAAACCTGGCTGTAGTGGCAGAAAGTATAGGTCGATGCTTGAATCTGGCATCTAAAAAGTGGATTTCTCAGCAATATGACTCCACCGTACGCACAGGAAGTATGAACACTACAGATCCTTCAGATGCCCCCATGGTATATATTAAAGGGACTGATAAAGCCCTGGCAATGAGTGTCGATTGTAATAGTTCTTATGTGTTTGCGGATCCTAATATCGGTGCTCAGATTGCTGTGTCAGAGGCTGCTCGTAATATTATTTGTTCCGGTGGTGAACCTTTGGCTATCACCAATTGTCTCAATTTCGGAAACCCCTACGATCAGGAAGTTTACTTTCAATTTGTGGAAGTTATAAAGGGAATGGGGATAGCTTGCAGGGCTTTCAATACCCCTGTGACAGGTGGCAATGTGAGTTTTTACAACCAATCTCAAATTGGAAGCAAAACCGTGCCGGTGTATCCAACTCCTACTATTGGAATGATAGGTCTATTACCAACTTCAAACAAAACATTTATTTCTTTTAAGCAGAGCGGACTGAAATTGATATTGGTAGGCCCGATTACAAATGATATTGGATCTAGTGAATATATAAGATCATTTCACAAAGTAACCTATTCTTCAGTACCTTATTTTAATCTGGAGAAAGAATTACAAGTACAAAATGCGGTAAAAAAATTGATTAAGGCTCACCTGGTAGAGGCTGTTCATGACATTAGCGATGGAGGATTATTCATAACATTGATGGAGTCTTGTTTGCAAAATAGCCTGGGTGTAAATATTTTTTCTCCAATGGATATTAGACAAGATAGTTTTTTATTTGGTGAAGGTCAATCAAGAATAGTGGTTGCTGTAAGTTCAAGTAATGAGGAAAAAGTAATGACCGAATTGTTAACATCAGGTATTGAAAGTTTTGTCCTGGGTGACACCATAGAGAGCGGAAAGTTCTTATTGAATGGCTTGGAAATAAGTGATATCAATCGATGGTCCGAATCTTATCACCATGCATTGCCAGTTATAATGGAAGACTAAAATGATAAGTACTTGAATAATAGACCTAAATCCCTTATTTTTGCATGAAAAAATTAAATAATATGTTGAAGAAATTTTCTTATTTGTTTTTACTGGTTGTCGGTGCATTCATTTTATCTGATTGTGCGAGTATTTCTTCAAAAGGTACTACGGTAAAAGGTAAAATTACTAATGCCTCTGATCTTATCGTGTTTTTAGATAAATTACCGTTGCTGTCCAGGCGAATTGATGTGGTTTCTCAGACTGATTTAGGAAGCGGGGGTAAATTTTCGATTACTACGGAGTCTCCATTGGAAGCTGGCGTGTATCGAATACGAATAGGAAGCCATTATGTGAATCTTATTATAGATGGTTCGGAAAAAGTCATTGATATCACAGGAAGTCTAGCAGATATAGACAATGGCAAATGTGTGATAAAAGGATCTGATGAGTCTAGAGTAGTAAATGAATTACAGGGAAAACTTTATAATAAGGAAATTGGATCTGCTGAATTAAAAGAGGCTGCAGCAAAAGCAAGTAATCCACTTACCTCCTTATTCCTTACTCTTGGAAATGTATCTGGTACTAAATCTGATGTTGAAGTTCTTAAAGGAATAGTTACAAATCTTCGCAATAGATACCCCAAAAGTAGCTACACCACTGATTTGGATCAATATACTACTACTATGGAGGCACAAATCATTGCGGAAGAATCAAAAGCCCTTGTAAAAGAAGGTGTAGAAGCCCCCAATATAAGCCTTCCTAATCCGGATGGAAAAGTGATTGAATTAAAATCATTGCGAGGAAAAGTAGTGTTACTCGATTTTTGGGCTAGTTGGTGTGGGCCTTGCCGCAGAGAAAATCCCAATGTGGTCAGTATTTACAATAAGTACAAAGACAAGGGCTTCACGGTTTATAGTGTATCTCTGGACAGACCCGGGGCTGTGGAAAACTGGAAAGCGGCGATCGCAGCTGATAATCTATCCTGGCCAAATCATGTAAGTGATCTGCAATATTGGAATAGTGCTGCTGGTAGAATGTATGGCGTTCAGTCTATTCCTCGGACATTTTTGATTGACAAAAACGGAATGATAGCTGGAGAAAATCTGAGAGGTGAATCTTTAGAACCAGCAGTAATAAAATTGCTTTAACTAGTTAATTGTCGTCGCCATTCACTCAAAATGATAGCCGTCGCATTAGCTGCATTTAAGGATTCTACTTCTTTAGAATAGGATGGAATACGTATGAAATTATTGACTTTTTTTCTAATGTAATCGGCTATTCCATTTCCTTCGTTTCCTATGATAACCAGGCCTGCAGCAGGTAATGGCGTTTCGTAAATAGAGTTTCCCTTCAAGTCGGCTGCATAAATTTTATTCTCCTCTAAATATTCAAATGGCAGCGCACCATTCCATATAGCCATTCTGGAAAAACTACCCATAGAAGCTTGTATTACTTTGGGATGCACAAAGTCGGCACAGCCTTCACTCATTCCTATTGATTTTATTCCAAACCATTCGGCTGTTCGTAGAATAGTGCCTACATTTCCAGGGTCTTGAATCTGATCTAGATAAAGATGTATCCCCGTTTCAAATAAATATTTATCAGGTTTCGCCCGGGATGGGATAAAACCGATCATAACTATCTCTGGAGTCGATTCAAGGTTGGAAATCCTGGTAAGATCCGATACCTCCACTATTTTACATTTATCTTCCAATTTGGACAATATAAATTGATGCTCTTCGAAAACAGGATTCGTCATATAAATATCTTTGATGCCACTAAAGCCAGCATTAAGCATATCAAGAATTGTTTTCTTACCTTCGGCAATAAATAATCCATGCTTGTATCTATACTTTTTATAGGTCAACGAACGTATTAATTTTGTACCACTTTCTGTTATCATTGAACATTAAAAATAGTCATATCAAGAACATATTCAAATATTACCCTTTTATATTAGTAGTAATATTTCTCCCATCCTGCGCCATAAATAAATATTTACCCGAAAACAAAATTTTACTTACCAAAAATAGTGTAATACTTAAAAAATCAGAGCTTACCCGAAAACAAGTAGATCGGGATAGAATCCGTTATGTGGTACCTAATCCGCACTATGGGCTGGCAAAAGGTAATCTTTACTTTTATTTTAAACACAGTGATCCGGATGATACTACAGCATGGGATAGATTTTTTATAAAAAAACTTTCAGAAAAACCAATGTGGTATTCCGAGGAAGATGCTGAACAAGGCAAAAATGACCTGATTAAGCATCTCAATGCCTCCGGTTATTACCAGGGAGAAGTCTCTTATGAAGTAAAACTGGATGGAAAAAAGGCTAAAGTGATATATACGGTGGCTGCTGGCAAGCCTTTACGCATCAAGTCAATAGAATATTACTCTCAAAATTCTACTATTCAGCATTTGCTTGATAGTTTGAAGCCCTCCTTAAAGCTTCAGCCGGGTGAGCCGTTGGATGAACAATTATTAATTCCTGACCAGGCCAAGTTGATTCAAACCATTCAAGATGCGGGATTTTACCAGGTAAATAAGTCCAATTTTGATTATTACTATGAAGACTCTACTGGTCAAAATATCATCTTGAAATGTGATGTGCTTCCTCAGGTTGGACAGGATGAAATGAAGAAGTATACAATCTCAGGGGTCAATGTGTATACCGTGGATCGATTGAGTAGCACTCAATTTGGTAGCGATACCGTTTTGGATAAAATTCACTATAGAAATGGGTACAAGAATCAAGCACTGAAACCTACTATTCTAAAAAAATATTTACAGTTTGCTCCTGGAGATTTGTATAGCCTTTCAGCACTTCAACGAACTCGAAATACATTTCAAAACTTAGGAATCTACAGAAGTGTCAGTGTTTTACCGGAAATAATTGGTGATGATAGTTTGAACTTAAATATTTTTCTTCCACCTGTGAAAAGGCAATATGTGCAAGCTGATCTGGAAGGAAGCTATGTGACTAACAAAGACCAGGCTGCTGGTAATAAATTATTTGAGGTGAGGCTGGCATTGCAATATCGACATAGAAATGTTTTTAAAGGGGCAGAACAGTTTACCGTTACTGTAGTTCCCAATATAGGATTACAGTTAGTAAAAGGAAAGCTATTGGTTCCATGGGGATTAAATTTGCAGACCAGTCTTACCATTCCCCGATTTATTGAAATTGGCTTTGTAAAATTTGCCAGGAATCTAAATTTGATATCTTCAAAATTTTATAACGAAATAAAAAATGGATCGCGTACGAGATTTGGAATTGGATCAGTCTATGACTTATTCTATTACTATAATCTAAACAATGGCAATAGTGAACGATCAGTACAAAGAGAAACCAAAATTAATTTTGGTTATGAATACACAAAGGACAATCGAATATTCTTTCGTTTCAATCCAATAGGTTTTGACTATCTCAATTATGATCTTTCTCAAGGCTTTTCAGATGTAGCACCTCCATTTTTATTGAAAAGTTTTGAAGATCGATTGTTAGCCGGGGTCTTTCTGAAAGAAATATCCGCAGACATTAATAATCAGTATTTAAATAGTAATGTATCCCGCATATTATTGGGATTTGAGTCTTCTGGCATTGAGACGGGTATAGCAGATTTGTTTACTAAAAAAACGGTAATACCCAGGATCTCCCGATTTTTAAGATTTGAAGGCGATGGTAGATATACCTGGAGATTATCATCTAAAGATCAGATAGGTGTACGGCTGGCTACCGGCATTGCATTACCTTTTGGCTCTGGCGATAATTCTATTCCATTTGTGCGGCAATTTTATGTGGGTGGCCCTAATAGTATCAGAGGTTGGGCTATTCGTGAAATCGGTCCGGGAGCTGTAAAAAATGAACAATCCAATGGAAACAGGTTCAGTTTTTTTCAAACTGGTAATTTTAAACTGGAATTCGGATCAGAATATAGGTTTGACATTTTCTCCGTTTTTAAAGGAGCCATATTATTAGATGGGGGCAATGTATGGTTATTGAAAAAGGATCCATTACAGCTGGGAGGAGAGTTATCTACCAAGTTCCTATCACAAATGTATTTGAGCTCGGGTCTGGGATTGCGCCTGGATTTTAATTTTTTTCTTTTTCGATTTGACACCGGCATAAAGCTTCGTACTCCTTATTTAAACGAGAGGGGTAACCATTTATACAGAACGACCAAATTGAATGATTTACAATTTAATTTGAGCCTGGGCCTACCTTTTTGATCGGCCGTGTCTAAATCTTCCTATAATTTTCTTCTTGAAATTTATCTACCATTTTTTGTACATCCTGGGGCGTAAAATGGCCTCGAATATTAATTAGGGGTTGCTGAATAAGTTTTATAAAGCCAAAATTTCAATAGGATGGTATATAATGAATCGAAGACCTTAGCAACAATGTCTCGGCAAGTTGAGTATATAAAATAGGGTACCTCCCCCAGCCAATTTGACTAGG
>JBBSBH010000059.1:0-25742 GCA_038251405.1 Chitinophagales bacterium | reverse complement strand
TGTTCTTCTGTTCTTCTTCCTTCTTTCTTCTATTCTTCTTACTTCTGTTCTTCTTCCTTCTTACTTCTGTTCTTCTGTTCTTCTTCCTTCTTTCTTCTATTCTTCTTACTTCTGTTCTTCTTCCTTCTTACTTCTGTTCTTCTGTTCTCCTTCCTTCTTACTTCTGTTCTTCTGTTCTCCTTCCTTCTTACTTCTGTTCTTCTGTTCTTCTTACTTCTTCCTTCTGTTCTTCTGTTCTCCTTCCTTCTTACTTCTTACTTCTGTTCTTCTTACTTCTTCCTTCTTACTTCTGTTCTTCTTCCTTCTTACTTCTGATTAGCAAACATGTTCAAATATTCTTCCTTCAACCCCTCCGCATTTTTCTGAATCTCTCTACCATATTCCCACGCACGGTACGACCATTTATCATATTCTTCCTGGTCCATAGCAGCAAAAAACTCTATTGCATTTATCCAGGCTTGGGGATCGGAGAGTGGCAGATCGAAACCAACACCTCTTTCTTCCAAGTTACGCCAGGGAGTCTGATCGGAAATGACGACCGGTTTTCCGGAGATGAATGCTTCTGCGATGGCATGGCCATAGTTTTCTCCGAGGGTGGGCAATATAAAAACATGATGATTAGAATAGAAATCATGAATGTGCTCGTTTGAAAAAGCGGGTAAAAGCGTCACGGTTATATTTGCGGGAAGTAAATTGATTTGTTCTTTGCATTTAGCCAGATAGGATGTATCATCCGACTCACCTACTATGGTAATTCCTATTGAAGCTTTCTTTGAAACTGTACCTAAACATTTCAATAAAAACAACAAATTCTTTACGGGGCTGATCCTGCTGAAATAAATCAATTTTAAATTATTTGCAGATTTTTTGGTTTGTATATAATTTTCCAGTTTCATTTTTGGCAGTACATCTATCACATGTATTTTTCCTGTACTACCCAAGACCCTGGTAATTTCCTCTTTCTCCATTTCGTTTGTCGCATGGAATTCAACATTTCTATAGAATTTAAATGACTTGGCGATATAGAGAAAAGGCCTTTTCTTCCATGATTTCAAATTAATGGCACTTTCTTTCAACATGCCTGTTGGAGCTAAAATAATTCTAACATCATTTCTTTTAACTAGAATCGGAAGAATATTATATTTCCAGGAATAGAATCCATTTATATATAAAGTGACATCATTGCCTAAGTATTTTATAATAGATTCATTTGTATTTAAATAATGAATTGAAATATTTTTCGGGAAAGGATTGGATTGCTTTTCATTATCCGTGTATTGATTTTTTGATTGCCAGTCTTTATTGCTTGTAATTACTTTTATTGAATAGTCCGATAAAGCAAAGATTATATTCATTAAGGACTGAATGGGTCCACCAGCTTTATAGCCTGGATAGAAGTATTGAGCGAGAAATAATAGCTTGATAAAGTTAGTTTTAGGTCTTTCCTCTTAAAATAAATGGAAAGAATTTAAAAAAAATGAATAGAAAGAAAGAGGTCTTGACTACTGAATTTATAGCTTGAAGCGTATCTGTCTCCAGCGAGTAAACCAATTCAAAGAATAATACCGGTATCCAAATAATTAAAAGCGGGAATTTAGATGCAACGGTTAAAAATAAATGAATGGCTATTCCTATATACAGACCAAAAAAGAACAAATAGATTATCCCGCCAATAACGCCAAAGGATCCGTAGGCCTCTCCAAAAGGACCAACATTCATGGAAGTCGTACCCATTTCTCTGTCAGCGTAATACTTCATATTCTCCTTCCCTCCGGCCATGGGCTTATCAGGCCAGAATAGTCTTGGCACAAAGGAGGATAAAATGGTTAAGAATAATCTCTTTCCTTGGTCGAAACTCTGACTCGAAGGAATGTATTCCATTACCTGGGATAAAAGCAATCCTTGATTGCCGCGATTATAAATTAAAAAAAAGGAATTAGCGTTTTTTACATTTTTTAATTCTGAAAAATTTAAAATTAATAGTTTACCAAATGAAATATTTGAAATGCCTGGGTTTCTATTTAATGCTCTATAATTCGTCTTGGTAAATTGCAAGGCTATACCACAAACGAGTAATAAAATTATTAGCGCCAATTTTTTATAAAATTTCATCCTTAGCTCTATAAGGAATATACCTATTACCGTTAATCCCATATAAACTATGATCGTAAACATAGTAGAGTCAACAGCTTGCCTCAATAACATAAATACAAGTAATCCAATTGTTAGGTAATCAAATTTACTTTTTCCGGATTTTAAGATTATCCCTACCAAACCAGCAAACTGAAAAAAGGTCAAGATCCTAAAAACATATTGCAGGTAGGAAGGGATAAAGGGATACAAAATGTTTGAGATAATTCCAATTATAATCAAATAATATAAAATTTTAAGATTTTTTTCTAATTTGATTTTGGATTCTAGTACTACAGACTTTATTCTAGAAACCGTAGTTCTTCCTTTTAACAAATACAAGCCCCCATAGAATGATAAGATAGCAGGCAAAGCAAAGCCAAAATAGATGGACGCTGGCACCCTCATATACGTGACCCATAACTGGGCTAATTCATTATGAGAATTAAAAAATGTATACCCTATAATTGGAAAAATAAGGTAAATCATACAAGCATAAAATATGATCACTTCGTGAATAAGAAATGTTTTTCCTATATTTTTTACAAAATTAAAAAATGCAAATGAAGTGATCAAAATGCTTACCACAATAAAGGCATTACCTGTCTGCATTAATTATTTCTTACTTGCACTAGCACTACTATCAATCCGTATTTCTCATAGTCGGTATGGTTATAAGACCTTAAATTTGCTCCGATATCAATCAATATCCCAATTTTTGGGAGCCTGTCCATAATAAAATTGATGATCTCTTCCTCATATACACCATTAATGAAAAGCTCAAATCCTATATTTTCCTTTATGTTTGGTAGCATATAATTACAACCATACTTTCTATCTATCTGAAGATTATGCTTACTAGCTATTAATGTTTTGCAAGAATATTCTTGGCAGTCTTTACTTTCCCTTAAAATCTGGAAGCCGACGAAATAAGTTCTCAACCATTTTTTAAAAGTTGCTTTACTATATCTTCCAAAACATATTCACAAAAATATGTCGTTGGTTTATATACATATCCATTTCTGTCAATAGCATTTGATAGGATAAAGTCAGGCAAGGCTGTAAAATCAATTCCTATCACTTTGGGATAAGTACTATTTGTTATATAAGGCAAGCTTCCTGTCATTACAGTCGGAACCCATACATCAAGGCCACAAGCCAAATATTCAAATAATTTATTAGGTGCATTATAGATATAGTTAGGGATATGACCATTGTATAAAACAACGCCAATATTGTATTTCCTGATGATGTTTGGCAATTCATCATAAGTAACACTTCCTAAGATATTGATCCATGGTGAGCCCAGGCTGTTAAAATATTCAGCAATTTCCTCCGTAATAGTAGGTGAATAAATATCCCAGGTAACCTTTCCATTTTGACTGATCACCCATTTGGCAAATTCCAGGGTGTACATCGTATCCATGCTAAACGAGCCAACATAGATGATTTTAATTGGAACATTAACCTGTACAGGGATTCCCGAATACCAGGTCTTTGGTGGGTAATTTGGTAAAATATATTGGTTCCTGGCTAAAATGGGTGCAATATCATTAACAAAATGCTGCATCCGTTGTTCATTGGTATGAGATATCCAGGTAGTTATTGGATAAAGTTCTTTCTCGTACTTATGAAATAATTTTACCAGTTTCATCCCCATTTTATACTCCTCCGGCGAAGTATACTCATGATAATGAATTAGTATTTCTGTCTTAGGGTTGATGTATTTTTTATAAATGAAAACCGGGAAGGATGAAATAGTTTCGTAATACAGGATTCTTTGAGGCTTAGTAAGTATCAGATGAATGAGGCATCCCAGGTTAAAAACAAGGTAATAATAATATCGTTGCAAGGGAGGAAGTTTATTCCCTGATCTTCCCAAAACCTTAATTTTTATTTTGGTAGAAGTTGAGTTAAATTGTCTATTATTCGTCTTGGCTGCAGTGGTACAAATAATAAGCTTATTGTCTTCTAATCGGCTTTCAATAAATCGTATTAAATTCTGAATAGGTGGATACAATTCTAATGGTTGAAAATGGATAATGGCTACATTACTCATATAAATATTTCATTTTTTCCATGGCCTGTGTTGTCCTGTCCTCATAGGTATAATTCGAATCTAATGAACGGTGTCGCGCCTGCATTCTTATCATCATAGCCTCGTCAGCGCTCAGTCCCAAAATATGTTTTATTTGTAAGGCACAATGGTCTACATCCTTGTACAGAAATATTTCCTTACCAGGCTCAAAATAGGTCTTATGGTCAATCGTATCGGGGGCTAATTGAATACCACCAATACCCGGCACTTCAAAGCTGCGCATATTATGTGAATCAGGATTATGGGGACGCATGAGATTTAACTGCACTCTGTATTTGCGTAACACTTTCCATAATTCATCTCCATACACCGGATCAAAAATATGTATACCAGGATGCACAATAAATCTTTTCCAATTATTACCATAAACATCTATTTCAATTCCATGCGCTGCCAGTCCTTCCAGAAATCTACTACGTTCTTTATCTGCGTTTCCTAAAAAACATGTCCTCATCACTTCACCCATTTTACAGCTTTCCTCAAACACCTTATCACTTACATCAAATCCAAAAGGAAGAATTGATGTAGGGATTTTATAAATAGTCTCCATCTCCTTTTTAATTGACATATTGTATGTAAAGTGCAAATCGTATAAGCTAATTGATTTTGTAATATTTGAATTCCCACTACCTTTTCCAGAAAAAATGAAAGGGCTGTCAGGGTTGTAATTAACAAGCTTTATGTTCTTACCCTTGGCATATCTAAGTGATTGCGGTAATATTTCCATGCCTTTAAAGACCAATATAATGTCCGGCTTAAAGACATCAACAGCCTGTATGAACTGTTCATTTATTTTTGTATAGACAGTTGATAATCCAGACTTAAAGATCACTTTGTTGACAATCCCTTTTTGATAATAATCATAAAAAATGCTTTGGGCAGAAAAGTGGAAGACATCAATACCCGATTCCCGCAAGTACTTGACATAAAAATTTTCTATAGCATATATTTTATCTGAGCCTACAACTAATATCTTCATACCTCGTAACGTAAACGTTTTGATATTATATTTGACGAATATATTAGTTGATAATTAATATAATGAAGTGGACACAACGAGTAAAATAGCAACGCCTCTTAACCAATCAAGTTCAGGTATTCTTTTAGTCTTTTCCGATTGAACTTTTATCATTCTTTATTTTACTATTGTCCTTACGGCTAAAATAGAATACCGGCCCATGCTTGTCTTTCAGGTCAAAGCCCTTTTGCGAAATCATAGTTGTTAACTGATCAACAGAATAATTGACACCGGCATATTGTATTGTATGCAATTCAATAAAGATATACTTACATGTATCTAATGCAGCTTTTTCATTGATAAAAATCGCTGCCTCGGCACCTTCAATATCGCATACAAGGCTGTAGTTATTCAACTGATACCTATTGACAATACTATCTAGGGTTATAGCTGGTATTGTAATAATGTCTTCTGAATAGGTCAGCCCATTAGCAACACGAGATTCAGTTGTATTATTACTGATCTGAAATGAAGCCTGTGCTGCACCATAGTATACCACATTATTCAAAATTATTATTTCAACATTATTATGTTTATATCGTTCCAGGTTTGTTTTTAATACTTCAAGTAATCCGCTATTGGCTTCAACAGCAATGATCTTTTTATACGGTTGCAATTTTGAAACAAAATGTGAAGAAACTATACCACAGCTGCTGCCTAATTCTACAATATCTGTATCACCTTTAAAATACTTTTCTGCAAATCTTATTTCAGAACTTTCATAAAATCCCCAAAAAATTGAGGCAATGATCGTTTTATTCATCCGAGTTCCTTTAACCGTAAAGGAATATTTAATCCACCTAAGATCCGGTATCCGTTTTGAGCAGCAAAAATTGATAATACTCCCAGTTATTGTATTACAAAGCAGCCTGTAAATTATTTTTTTTATCAAAGTTGAAATAATATGACTTTATTAGATAACTTTAATTAATTCCCCGATGATCTTTACATGCGAACATGCCTGAAAATCCACTGCTATTTTATGAGCATAGCATCCAAAAGCAAGTCTTTTTTCCTTATTAACTGCTAATTCCTTTATTACCATTGACAGTTCTTTGATTTTGCCAAAAGGATAAACAAAACCATTCTTCCTTTCCTGCACATCGTCTGCTATTCCATAACTACCGCACCGATCACTTATGATGACAGGACATCCCATGTAAATGGCTTCGCTGATGGCAATTGAATGGGGTTCTACGGAAGCAGGATGTACATAAATATCGGTTGACGCATAATAAGCTGGCAAATTTTCAACATCAATAAATCCACAAAAATGCACTTTGCTTTTCTTTAGCATTGATGCTTTCCTTTCCCATTCCTCTTTCATCTCACCTGATCCAATAATAAAAAGAGATAGGATACATCCCTCATTTTCCAATTGTAGCATAGCATCTATTATATGATCCTGATTTTTCCAGGGTACAAGTTTTCCAACAACAGATAGTACAATGTCTGCTTCATTCAAATGATATTTTTCACGAATCGCTATCCGCTTTTTTACTTTTTCATCCCAGACCCTCTTGTATAATTCAATATCTATTGGAAAATGCATTCGTCTTATTTTGGCATCACCTACTCCGTTCTTCTTATAAAACTCCTCATTTGCATCACCCACGCTTAAGAAGTAATCAATTTGGGAAAAATATTTTCTTAAATAAATTTGCTTAATAAACTCTTTAAGTTTGTTACGTGCTTGCCTTAACTCACTATCGGAAATATAAGCCAGCTTCACTTTATTTTTTATTGCCCAGTTCTTTGCCCTTCTTTGCAGTTTTTGGAAATAGCCATAAGTAATAACTATATCTGGTTTAAACAAGGTGAGTTCTCTGTCAAGCGAAGGAGCATCAATACTTTTATCTGAAGGCAAAACTGCGTCGCCATTTAAAAACATATGGTCAAATTGATCTAATTGAAGGTTGTTCCAGGATATCTCTTTTCGGAAGTTTTCATCATAATATTTCTCTCTGCCTAAGGCTGATGCAAAGAAAACTTTAAAATCAATATGTTTGTTTTTCCCAAAGCTTACATATTGAGGGCAAAAGTGCTGAATAGGGTGTGATATGATCAAGGCTACACGCAATTTCATTTCATTTATTTGACAATCATTATAATATACTCAAAGTTTCAATTTGTTTAATCCTTTGTTAAACGCATGGCTTGATGATAAACCAATTTCAATTTTTTGTCTTGTAATATCATTAATAATTCAATGCTTCTAATTTCCAAGTTAAATAATAATGGCAGTCTATTACTATTTATTCTTTTAGAAACCATGCAGGTCAGTTCAGGATTGTCTGTATAGGTAACGAAACTATTTTAAATGATCATTTTGCCATTGGCCAGGACTGTCATTATTTAGTGGCATTTGGAGCCCCTGCCTTGATCCATCTCCACATCGTAATAAGTTAAAAATGCATCCACCTGGCTAAATTCAATGCCTAATGTAGAGGAAGTGCCTGCACCATTCAATATGACAGTAGGAACAGCATGGATGTAGTACTATGAGATTACTTTTATTGATATTAAAATTTCATTTTAGTAATTTCAAAATTCTATGAACACGCTCATTCCAATTATTGTATTTTTCAAGCCTTCTGCTTAAAGAAATCGAATAATCTGACAGTTGGGATTTATTAGCCATTACATATTCTAACTGCCTAAAAATGGAATCTGTATTACTATAATCAATAGGAACCACCGTACCAGTACCAAAGTATTTCTCAAACGAATCATTTTTAGGCTCTTTCCCCAATATTATGGTGCCCGCCGCAGCAGCTTCAAACCATCTACAGGTAATAGAATGCAAATGACCTGCGCGTAAGGGATTAGTAATTTCTACTGCCCAAGAAAATGTAAATTGACTATGCATTAAATGCCAAGCATATTGTTTATATAAATCTAAAGGGTCCGATATAGGATGTTTACCATCGTGAGTAGTGTAATCATAATATAAGTCATTGGAATTACAAAAATCAATTAAACACTTATGTAATAAAGGTAGCCTTCTCCCATAAGATGAAAAATGAATCTGTCTTTCAACTAATTTTACTGGTTTAAATAAATCAGCAGCAGCGGCTTGTTCCACACAATTCCACTTCCTTCCAGTAATTTTTTGAAGATCATCCACAGCTTCACTAAAAGAAGTAATAAGAATATCCCAATTTTGGCTATCACATAATTTCTTTATTAAAGAATATTGACTTGGAAATGTATCAAACAAATAAAGTATTTTTAATTTAGTATTCTTATCCCAATCCTTATAAAGATCAAGACGATAATCTTCTGGCCCCATTAATACATACCAAAGAATATCAGCACTAATTTTAAATTCTTGTTTAGAAAAATATTTTCGAAACTTGCTACGGTTCATACCATGTCCAAAATGCATTAAATAATTACTGCCCAACATTTGATATTCAGGCAGTAATATCACCTCGGCATCGGCTACTTTGATGATTGAATTCTCAAAGCAACGCAACATTCCATATTCCCAGCCCTTTAAACTATTATCTCTGATAAGCACATTTTTCATTAGGAATGAATTAATCTATTTTGCCAGTTCGAAACAATTTCTTCAAAAGTCGTGTTCAAATTTTTTGAAATATTCCACTCAGGGTAATGTTCTCTCATTTTATCTAAGTTACTATAATAACATTTATGATCTCCAATCCTATTCTCATTTAAATAAATAAATTTTTGTGGTATGCCACTGATAGATTCCACTAATGAAAATGCTTCTAATATAGAAATTGAATTATCTTTTCCACCCCCAAGATTATATACTTCAGCAATTCTTGGTTTGCTAATAAATGCATCAATAAACCTGGCAACATCCAACGAATGGATATTATCACGAACCTGCTTGCCTTTATATCCAAATATTTTATATTCTCGTTTTTCCAAATTACATTTTATTAAATAACTCAGAAATCCGTGAAGCTCGACCCCAGAATGATTTGGTCCAGTCAAACAACCTCCTCTTAAACAACAAGTAGGCATATTAAAATATTGACCATATTCCTGTACCATTATATCAGCAGCAACTTTCGAAGCACCGAATAGTGAATGCTTGGATTGATCTATCGAAAATTTTTCGGATATTCCATTTATAAACATTGGATCATCAAATTCAAACCTTGATGCCAATTCTTTCAACCTTATACTGTTTGGAGCATCCCCATACACTTTGTTGGTTGACATATGTATAAATGGAGATTCCGGACAAAATCGCCTCGCAGATTCTAATAAATTATGAGTTCCTACGGCATTTGTATCAAAATCATCAAAAGGGATTTCAGCAGCTTTATCATGGCTTGGTTGAGCTGCCGTGTGTACAATAGCATCGGGTTTGACAGTCTTAATTAAATCCAAAATCCCTTGACGGTCCCGAATATCGATGTCAATATGTTTGTAATTATTAAACGATTTTATTAACCTATCTTGATTCCATCTTGTATCACCCATTGGACCAAAAAAAATCGCTCTCTGATTATTATCGATACCAACTATTTCATGATTTAATTTTGCAAAATAATCACATACTTCAGAACCAATTAAACCTGAAGAACCTGTAACGAGTATTTTCATAAATTTATTCTTTTAAAAATGCTAAACGAAACTTAGTGGTTTGTCTCCATTAAAATTATCAAAATAATTATATTTTGATTTATAAAAAATAGATCTATAAAATTGAAATGGTATTTTTATATTATTCGCTATATAAATAACCTCTCTAAATTTTGCTTTAAAAATCAATTTAATCAAAATTCTAAGTAAACCACCATATAAATTCATCTTCGCTAATAAAGCTTCACTACCATTTAATAAGTTAGACTCATCTAGTAAAGAAATACGATATTTCATTGTCTCTGCCAGGTATTTGTAATCACTAAACAATTTTTCCGTAGCGTTTCCTCTTCTTCTCCTCCACCATGCTAAATTTCCCGGAATAATTAAAGCTGGATAATGTTGAGCTATCTTTAACTGAATATACGTATCACCGGTCTTAATATTTAATGGTAAAGAGAAGGATTTTAATATTTGAGTATTAAAAAATACATTAGTGAAATTTCCGCCAAGTATCCCATTATCTAAATATTCAAATTTATATATGTTTAATGATGATATTAATAAAGGAACTAAAATCTTTGGGTCCCATTCTCTACTAATATACATACCTAAATCCGGATAGTTCTTTTCATAATAAACAAATGTAGAAATAGCGTGAGGATATAGTACATCGTCTCCGTCTATAAAAATGAGGTACTTCCCAGTAGCTTCTGAAATAGCCTTATTCCTATTGGGATATTCTCGCAAATTTACTTCGTTACGATATGCTTTGATGCGAGGATCTTTATATTCGCATATAATATTCCAGCTATCATCTGTAGAACAATCATCTGCAATTATGTATTCGATGTTTTTATAAGTCTGTGCCACGACACTTTCTACGGCATCGCGTACATAAGCTGATGAATTATAGGTAACTGTAATAACGGTAACCAATGGTTGCGCGGCTGCTATGCCCTCAGGAGAAAGTATATCCATGTTTGTAAAATGCCGCTATATTTTTCCTGTATTGTTCTTTATTATAGTACTGGGCACAAAGCTGAAATTGTTGCTGTTGGCAGGATGTATATATCGGTTCATAATCCAATGATTTTATATCTACCACTAACTTTTTTTTCAACTCCTCATAGGAATTATAAATAGTTGGAGATCCTTTAAAATCAGGGGTAAAAAACTGATCATTATATACAGCGAATCCAATAGCGCCACTAAAAACCGGTTCAATAAGGTATCCATCTAAGCCCTCACCGAAAGTTAAAGACCATTTTGCATGAGACACTAATGCTTTATACTCATCATAGGTAAGATTCTGAATAATCTTAATATCAAGACCATTTATTCCTCTTAACTGTTCAAGTATAATCTCCTTCATAGGGTGTGGGTCTGGCGACACTACCAGCAGATTTTGTTTTTCTTTAAAGGACATGAATTGGTATTGCTCCGGACTTATCCATACAGAAAACTTATGTAGCGGTACCTTAAAATAATCTCGATAGTATTGAGAACAGTATTTTTGATGAGCAGTGGTAATGGTAACCATATCCGCTTCATTTTTCAAGTCTTCAATAACCAGAGTATCGGGCATTAATCTGATATTCTGGTTCATAATATTAATATGAAACTCTTGCATTTGTTGCAACCATTTTTTATCGGTTAAACTTAAAGAGGCGATAAAATGTTCTGCCAGGAACTCAGGCAGGTGAATTAAAATCTCGCTGGCATTTGCAAAATAATCCGCCAGTTGGTCAAAGCGGTAAACGCTGGTATTATTACTAAACATAGTATGCTTTAATAACAGGTGATCTCCATTCATGGTGCACATGATTGTTTGGGCCCCATGTACATCTTGAATAGCAGCCGTTTCTTCGCAAATAGAAACAATGGACATCGTGCCGCCCGATATTTTATCATTGCCGGTGGCCCAATCACTACCAGGAATAATGAAAACAACCAGTTTGCTACCATCGGGTTTATAATTTCTTTGCAAATTATTATCCTGTTTCATCCGGATACCAATTTCACGGACAAATTTCCTCCGCTCATTTTTATATTTTATGAGCCTGTATCCTTTTTTAATTATTTCGGGCGATATATTGCTGATCTGTTGCTTCATTTATTTTGTGGGTTTGGCTGGTACTCCTGTAACTGTTTGTCCTGCCATTACATCTTTGGTAACTACTGCACCGGCGCCAATAATCGCGTGATTACCTACTGTTACACCAGGCAATACAATAGCGCCAGCACCTACCGATACGAATGCACCTATGTGTACATTACCCAATATGCGGCAACCAGGTGATAGTTCGCTATATGCTCCGATTACTGTATCATGGTGAATACTACAATGAATATGAACCAAACTTCCCTTCCCAATTGATATGCGGTTGGTAATAATGGCACCTGTCATAATATTCAACCCTTCTTCGAGTTCTACATCATGAATGCCAATATGAGCATAGGGTGAAATGATAGATTGCCATTGGCCACCGACAGCTAATAATTTATCTGATAATATTTTCCTTGCAGCAGGTTTACCCACCCCAATAATAAAACCAGGATCATTTGAAAATATTTTTATTACTTCATCTATCGTGCTTAGCACAGGAAAGTGTTTAAAAATATTTCTTCCTTGCAATTCATTCATGTCGTCAAAAAAATAAATAGCATCTTGGAACTTACATTCCTCCAGCACGGATAAAACTTCAATGGCATGTCCACCTGCACCTGCTATGATCATTGCTTTTCCATTAAGTAACGTGACCTGTCTTTCCAGGTTCTAAATAAAATGATTGTACTGATTTGATTTAGTTAATTATACTTTAGCACTTCAGCAATAATGGTACAAATGCGCTTGATATTATCTATTGTAAGATCATGGTATAAGGGAAGACATAATACTCTGGAAGCAATATCTTCTGAAACAGGTAATGATACCCGTTGCTTTAAATAACCAAGCGTATTAAGCGATGGATAAAAATACCGTCGTGGATAAATATAAGCTGCATTTAAACTATCCTTTGCCATCAGTAAATGTTCTTCACTCTCGAAAACCACGGGATAATAAGCATAATTATAATTGGTATTCATATCAAGCTGAGGGCGCTTTAACACAACACCTAGGTCGGTGAAATTTTTATCATAGTTTTCAGATAGCGTTTTCCTGGTACTGATGATGGACTCAATGTGAGGGTACATACACAAACCCATAGCTGCATGAAATTCGGAGCCTTTGCCATTAATCCCGATTCCCCAAAAATCTTCTTGCCCCTTATGGCCAAAATTGCGCATATAGCCAATGGTGTGCGCCAATGCATCATCGTTGGTAATAATGGCACCTCCTTCTACTGTATGAAATAATTTGGTAGCATGAAAACTTAATGTGGAAATATCACCGTAATTCAAAAGACTCTTACCATTATGCGTAACACCGAAAGCATGTGCTGCATCATAAATAATTTTAAGATTATGCTTTTTTGCTATAGTTTCCAAAGCTTTAACATTGCATGGTATACCGTATACATGTGTGGCCAAAATGCCTTGTGTATTAGGTGTGATGACGGCTTCTATTTTTTTTGCATCAATTGTAAAATTGTCGGCATCAATATCTGCAAAAATAGGTGTGCAGCGTTCCCAGATAATGGATGAAGTAGTGGCCACATATGAAAAAGGAGTAGTAATAATTTCTCCTTCAAGGTCAAGGGCGTGGATGGCAATTTGGATGGCAGTGGTGCCATTATTGACAAAGTAAAAATGTTTCACTCCCAGGTATCCACGTAACTTTTCTTCCAATTCATTTACCAAGGGGCCGTGGTTGGTTAGATGCCCGCGCTCCCAGATACCTTCGAGGTATTTGGTATATACTTCCAAGGAAGGAAGAAAGGATTTAGTTACGTTGATCATTCATTAATAGATTATATTTTTCAGAAATACGTTTTTTAAATGCGACCTTTCCGAACCTATTTATTATCTCCTCTCTTGAAGCTACTGAATCGAATTGTATTTCACCACACATTAATTGAACTATGGCATTGGAAATTGCTTCATGATCACCAATATTGATCACTACTCCATTCTTGCTATTAACAAAGTCTTCCACTCCACCGCTACGTGTGACTACTACAGGCTTGCCAGATAATACTGCTTCAGCTACACTTAATCCGAAAGTTTCTGTTATACTGGTAGAAACCAATGCATCTGCCGATTGAATTATAGACGGAATCTCCTCATGCTTTACGCTTCCAGAAAATATGCAATTATCTGAAACTCCATTTTCAGTACATAAGTTGAGTATCTGCTGTTTGGATAAATCAGCTGCAATATCCGGAATGATGAGTTGAGCTTCAAACTTATGACCAGCTAATTTAATATTTTTCAGAGACAGAATAAATGTAGGAATATCCTTAGTCAGAGAGGGTACTGCAATAAAAAGTAGCTTAAATACTTTATTACGCTTTGATTCATTAACGAAAGTAAACACCTCTTCATCCAACAGATTTCCTACTACTTCAACATTGCAATTCACCCCATTCATAAGTATCATTTTCTTTAACTCATTACTTACTACCAATAAAAGATTTGATGACTCTTGTGCTTGCTTATATAAAGCCCAATTCTCTTTATCAAAATTTGCTATCAATAAGGAATGATGCTCCGTAATTATGTAGGGAACATTAATTTGGGTGCTCAAGTTAAAGGCAATCAGACCCGCATCCAAGGTGCCATGAGCATGAATTATATCTGGAGACCATCCTTCGTTTTGCCAGGACACAAGGTACTTATAACAATTTTTTGTCAGAAATCCGATTTGCCTTTTTTTGGATAAAAAAGTTGATACGCCGCCTTCTATTTCCACTCCTTCAATTGGGCCAACTAAATTATGCTTTATAGTGCAGGTATTTGGATAATAAAACCTTTTTAAAGTGCTTCTTTTTGAGATTAATCGCAACTTAGGATAAATTACCCTTATATCAAAACAATCGCGAACAAGTTCCGCCTGATCTTTGCAAAAAGTCCCAATTGCAGGCGAGTCCATCGTTGGATACCATGATGCAATAATCAAAACTTTTTTCTTCATCGTTTAAATCGAAATGAATTCCTAAACCTGTTCAATCGACTTGCTTGAATATTTTTAACCAACTGAATTATTCTTGAATTTTTATAAAAGTCAAGCTCTTTTTTTAATTCAATATTTTCATTGATAATATCATAAAATTCAGGAAATATTCTCATTAACGCTGATTTACGCTCTTCATTTTGGACATGAAAATACTCAGAGTTTGTACTTATCCCACCTTTCTGGTATACGGTAAATATTCTATCTATATGCTTATATGAACAACTTGATTTTAGAAATGCTTTTAAAAAAAATTCCCAGTCAGAGACTATTATATTCGATTCATTATATAACCCTAACTTATTAAAAAGCTCACGTTTGATAAAGGTTGCACCATGTCCAATAGAAGACCCCAGGAATGTTTTCAAAGTAATTTGGTCCGGCATAATTAATACCTCATTACTATCCTCGAAAATAATATCACCATAGACAAAATCTTCCGAAAAATTAGCTGTAGCGAACATTTCTAATATAGAATCATCATATAATATATCGCCACTATTAACAAATAAAAGGTATTCACCTGTCGCGATTTCAATAGCCTTATTCATTGCATTGTATATCCCCCTATCTGGCTCACTGACCCAAAAACTCAAAAAATCCGTATTCTGTTTGATAATTTCAAGGCTCCCGTCATTTGAATTTCCATCAATGACAATATATTGAGCATTTTTATAGGTTTGATTTGAAATACTTTTTATGGTTTTTTCTAATCCATTTGAATTATTGCGATTTATGGTGATTACAGAGATCAGATAAGAATTTAAGTCCATTGGATATTATTTCTAACAATTCTGGCAGGGTTTCCTGCAATTAAAGTATTTTCTTCATTAAAAGCAGTTTTAACAACAGAATTTGAAGCTACAACACAACCATTGGGAATTTTTACACCTTTATAAATAAATGTGTTGCACCCAATCCAGACATGATTCCCAATTTCTATTATAGCTTCCATTCTTGCTCTTTTATCAAGATATTCAATTTCATGAAAATCCTCATCCAGAAATTGGCAATTCCATGAAATTGAACAATTATCTCCTATTATTAGTCCATGCATAATTATAAAGTTCGTATTAGCAGTTACGTAGCCGTTTTTGCCTAATTTCATTGTTGCATTTGGGCCAATATCGATTCTACAACCCCTTCCTATAGAATAATCTCCTTCAAAAATCACCTTGCCTCGGATATTTATGAATGTTATATCTCGCTTGTGAGTAAAACCAACAAATTGTAACCCTATTTTGATTTCTCCTTCAACTATTTTAATATTTTCTAGACCATAAATCACAACCTCTTTATGAGCATAAATTGACTTGTGTTTCATTTTATAAAAAATACATTTAAAGAAGAAAATTAAAAATGGTTGATCGGCAGATTTGCTATAGTATAATATTCTATTAAACAATATTCTGGTCTTAGCAAAAAAATTATTCATTTTCTAAAATAAATAAAGCACAGTTTTTAGAATTAAATTTGAACAATTTTTGGACTATATTTCTATGGCTCATAAGCTAATCCATAAATGATAAAATATTTTTCGTATGTCTTGATTGACTCACTATTTCACCTTTATTTATATAGGTCCTTTTCTTTAACAAGTGGTTCTGATATAGGGCAATTTATTTAGAAAGTTTTTTATTTGTTCAGTAATCTTAGCAAGAAATTCTCAAGTGACCTTACAATTTGTTATTTAGATATCTTATAATTGCATCAATTTTTTTTACAACCCTGTTTCCGCTGTGGTATTGGCTTTTTTTAAGCCATAAATGAACAATCCGTTCAAAAGTAGTCCTCGGGTCGCTAAACTCTGTGGTGGATTTTCTATTATAGTAGACCGCAATTTTTTTCCAATTAATGTCCCAGACACACTCTTTTCTAAAGAATGTTGTACCATACTTTTCAAACATTTCCAAAACGGCAATATCAAACCAAAAATGAGTACTGAATTGACTGCTCCGCATATTAATTCCTTTTGATTCATACATGCTAAACCATTCTTCTCTTACGGGCAAGTAATCTTCTTTTTTAATGGAATACATGCAATGATACATCCTGTAAATAGTAATCATAGTCTTATTAGGAAAAATAATTCATTAAATACATTTATAATATCGATAGCTACTTTTCATGCGAGACTGGGGAATATACTTCTATTGCAATATTGAAATCTGGTTTCGGATTTATCACTTCCTCCATCAGTGATAGTACTTAGGGACTTTGAATAAGTTTTCTGTTCTTTGGGTTATAAAACATTCTAACTTACTCAACGCGAGGCGACCACTAGCTTTCCTCAAATAATTACTTCTGCCACACTCATCCCTAACGATTTTATTATTTAATTATCTAAAAAATAAATACCATTTCAACAAATAATTTTTACATTTTATTTATACTTGATATAATTAAACTCAACGCTGTTAGAGGGAACGAAAAAAATATCCATTTGCCAAAAGGTTCCGTCTTTTTCTCGATGCATTAGATCTACTACTTCAATGCACGAGAAGCCATGCTCTTCCATGTACTTACATATCTGGTAATATTTAAGGCTTTTATCTGTGATCTGGTAATTATAACATTCAATAATAATAAGGCCCGCATTATAAATCGTTTTTAAAGCACCTTCCAAAATTGGAACTTCAAACCCATGCGTGTCGAGTTTAATGAGGAAGGGGGCAATTAATTTCCTTTCTTCAACCTGATAATCGATTGTTGTTACTTTAACACTTATACAATTATCATCGAAGGGTTTGTCAGATGCAATTCCACCAAATAATTCTTCATTGTTAAAAAATATTTCACCCTCGTAATTTCCGGCTGCTGCAATTATATAATCTACATTCTGAAACTGGTTTTTTATTTCCTCCAAATTTTTAATGTGTGGGTCTTGTGCCTCTATCAGCAAATAATTTGAAAGTGGTAAATATTTTATGCAAGTTCTGCTCCAACGGCCATCTGAAGCGCCCACATCTATCACTGTATTTATCATCCCACCTCTTTCAACAAATCTTGCCAACCCCTTTTCAGTTGTAAACTCATTAATGTATGGAATTTCTTGGAGAGAAGTTAGCTTGTATCCCAAACGCTGAATTATTTTTTTAAGTAGTTTCTTCATTAGAAATAGTCAAATTCTTTTATTCCATTAAACTGAATTTTTGAAGCTTGGGATCAAATTCAATTAGTTCGGGAGCATCACTCATTTTATTATTTATATAAGTTACAGAGAACAAGACCATGAATATTCTGATTCTTTTAAGATATTTTATTACCGATAAAAGCAGTTTATATTTGAGTAAATGTTTTTTTAATTCCTTCGAAAGGGTCAAAATCTCCTTATCAATTAAGCCGTTCGCCTCTTCTTGATATTTATCGCTATGTATAACCGACATTTGTGATGATGATCTGAATCTGAAGCCGCCCAAAATAGTCCGAACTGTAAAGAGTTTGTCGTATCTGAAAAAACGTAACCATAGTTCAAAATCCGCCGCGTACTTTATTTCCTTATTCAGAAACCGCCCGGCTTTATCCCATAATGATCTCCGCCAGAATGTTGATTCTTGTTGTATCCATTTATAATCGTATAAATAAAAATCATACTTCGACCAGCGCTTTACTTCTCCAAGCGCCACTGTATATCCTTTTTCATCAAAACCTGATGGGCAGCCTGTAATCCAATTTACATTTTCAAATGAGTCAAACAATTCTCCCACAACATGAAGGGCATTGGGATGTAATTTATCATCAGAATTTATCCAGCCTAATATTTCTCCTGTTGCTTTATCAAAACCCTTTTGAAGGGCATAATAAAGTCCCGCGTCGGGTTCACTTACCCAATAAGTAATTTGTTTCTCATATTTCTTGATAATATCAACCGAACCATCCGTGCTTCCTCCATCTATAATGATATATTCAAGTTTCGGATAATTTTGACCGATAACAGATAAGATTGTTTCTTCAATATAGCCAGCCTGATTAAAATTAGGGGTAATGATAGATATCTTAGGACTACTCATTTACAAGTTTGATATCCTCCTTTATGAAAAGAGTATTTACAAATGTATCAGCATGTATTCGGTAACCTTTTTGTATTATATTTTTGATAAGGTCATTATTTTTGATGCCGACTCCATAGGCATAGGTTTCGACACAGATTATCTTAGGTGCAAATTGCTGGAAGTTGATTGATTCGATTATAATTTCATCTACACCTTCTGCATCAAGGCTAATTAGATCGGGGGGGATCCCGTTCAGTTGTTTAGCGACAACATTATTATAAGTATCTACTACCACCAACATCTCCTTTATTTTTTTCATTCCTTTCCGTTCTACTTCGTTTGCTGCCTTAAGAGAAAAAGTATTAAACTCGGGTCTGTCAAACTGGTAGAAAGTAAGCGAACCCGGTTCACTGTGAATACCTATATTCAGATTAATATCATTTTTCCTGTGTCTTACAAACAATTTGTATTGAACTGGATCGGGTTCAATGTTGATACCCTTGTGTCCACTTTCATAAAGTAATTGCGTATTATTTAACTTAAATGGATGATGTGCCCCAATATCCATATAAGTCATTTTTTTAAACCCATAAAGGTATTCCATAAGGTTAATAATAGAATCTTCTCCATACTGTGAGTATGAATTTGCCTTTTCCCGTACTGAACTGTTAAACATGATTAATTTTTTTTGTTACGCTCTCAATAAGTGGCATTATCAATCCTGGCCTGCTATCAGCATATATTTTGTTAGATCCGTCTATATTGTAGACTTTGATTTTCATTTTTATAAGGTCATAAATGATCCACCTTTTATTATGTATTCCTATAGATATACTTAAAAAATAATTTCTATCCTTCAAATAATTTGCTGGAAGCACAAAAGTTGTTTGGTAAATTCCTTCTGAAAAATGTTCTACTTTTTTATAGTTATCATCATGAAATACCCTGAAAATTGCTGTTTCTGTTTCTGTATCCAAAAAGTCGAACCCTATCCTTAGTCCCTCTGTTTTTTGTTTAATTCTATAATTAAACTCCACGAAGATTTCCTCGTTGATAACAAACTCATGTTTTGAAACTCCTCTTTGACTGAGTCTAAAATCGAGAAATTCCAGCGTATCATCGTCTGGAAGAGACTTTATTATAGATTCAATTGAATCATTGTTATTATGTGTAACGCTTTCTTGAAGGTATTTACTAATGGTATTCTCCACCTCATCTTTAATAACCATATGTCCGTTTTTTAAATACAAGGCAGTTTTACAAAGGTTTTTAATAGCCATCATGTTGTGGCTTACAAACAAAACAGTTCTACCATCTCCCCTACTTAAATCACTCATTTTCCCCAAACATTTCTTTTGAAACTGCACATCCCCCACCGCCAGAACTTCATCTACAATCAATATCTCAGGTTCCAAATGTGCAGCCACAGCAAATGCAAGCCTTACATACATTCCACTACTATATCTTTTTACCGGGGTATCTAGAAATTTTTCCACTTCTGCAAAAGCCACTATCTCATCAAACTTATTTTTAATCTCTGTCCCGTTCATGCCCATAATAGCGCCATTGAGATAAATATTTTCACGGCCAGTAAGTTCCGGGTGAAACCCCGTGCCCACTTCCAGCAAACTAGCTACACGACCTTTGATCTTTATCTGACCGGTAGTAGGTGCTGTGGTCCGGCTCAATATTTTCAATAATGTACTTTTCCCTGCTCCATTGCGACCAATGATACCTAGTATTTCGCCTTGCCTTACTTCAAAATTGATATCTCTCAAGGCCCAGGCGTAATCGTTATTGCTTTTTTTTGTGCGATCATTTTCTTCACCGATCTTTAAAAATGGATCTTCTTTACCACGGATGCGATGCCACCAGCGATTGAGGTCATGCGAGATCGTACCAGTACCTACTTGTCCGAGGCGGTATTGCTTGGAGAGATTGGTGACTTTGATGATGGAGGACATGGAGGATTTACGATTTAACGAATTACGATTTGATGATTTTAAACCACTGAGGACACTAAGGGACACTAAGGGGACTCATTATTGAGTATTAGTGTTTATGACTTTATTGGCTTTACATTAATATTTACTATTTGATGATTTTTAACCACTGAGGACACTAAGGGACATTAAGGATAGTTTTAAATACATAAGGCGTAGATAATTACGAATTTGGAATTACGATTTATTTTTACCACTGAGGACACTAAGGGCACTAAGAAATTCTTTATTGAGCATTGGAGTTTTTGACTCATTGGCTTTCAGTGAAACTGGATTAGACGGTGTCCATGAAGGTTTTTTCTACGCGATTAAATATTATTGTACCAAATAAAAGAAGGATAATCATACATCCGAAACTATAAGCCAGCCAGAGCCAACTCAATTCGCCGACACCCAAATATACTTTACGAAATGCTTCTACCAATGGTGCCATGGGATTAATCTCAATAAGCCATCGATACTTAGACGATACGGTAGAAGTCGGAAAGATGATCGGGGTAGCATACATACCGAGTTGTATACCGAAGGTGATCAGAAATGTAAGGTCCCTGTATTTAGTAGTCATAGCAGATAGTATAAGACCCAATCCTAAACCTAATCCGGCCATGATGATCAATACTACGGGAGTAACCACCAGAATACCCAATATATCCGTATTTACCTGTGAGCCCTTTAATAAAAAATAAACCAAAACCAGGATGAACAAAAGAAATTGTATACCGAATTTGATCAGGCCTGAAATCACTTTGGACAAAGGAAGGATCAATCTCGGAAAATATACTTTACCGAATATATTGGCATTGGTGATGAATGTATTGCTGGTAGCCGTAAGCGTCTCCGAAAAATAATTCCAAATCGTAATACCGGCGAGATAAAATAAAATTTGCGGTAATCCATCGGTCGAGATCTTAGCGATATTGCCAAAGACCACGACAAACATAATCGTAGTCAATATCGGTTGGATAAAAAACCAGATGGGGCCCAGGATGGTTTGTTTGTATACAGCGACCAGGTCTCTTTTGACAAACATCACCAGGAGATAAGTATGTTGCCATACTTCTTTCAGGTTTAATTGAAAAAGGCTGCTGCGAGGTTCGATGATAAGATCCCAGTCTTCCGGGTCTATTGGTTGAGTCATGATATAAATCTATAATTTAACAAGTTTAGAGAGGAACCACTAGGTCACTAAGGTGCAGGACCATTTATGTCGGTAAGGTGTTTGCTAATTGATTTAAGAATCACTTAGGTCACTAAGACATATTAATTTAAATTCTTTCAAATCACACTTCCGTAATCCAAACCTTCGGCGAAGTCAAATTCCGTTGCATCATCATAGATTTTTACAGCACAGACATCTTCCATAGAATTATCCGTTAAAATGTCAGTACATGAATTTAATGCCACTGGGAAATTTAATTTATTTTAAAGCTAAATGTTTTATAGCCCAATGATTCATTTGGTACATCGAGTGTGGATACGGTTTGATTGAAAATAACAGTAGATACTTTATTGGATGAAGTACTAATTGATGGACCACCGGCGTTCAAGCCTATTAATTTACCATTTAATTTTATGGACCGTCTACCTGTGTTACCTGCTATCATGCAGGATACTACATTTGCTTTTATTTCGAGCTCCATAGGACCACCTGCTACCATTGTATTTCCGTCTATATATTGTTTACCTGATTCAAAAACACCATACCTGGTAAGGCTGGTACCTGGATCTTTCAAATCAAACCCTTCTGAGGTTATTTTCATAGTATACTTTCCATTTGATACCATAAGGATATTTGAAAGTTGCTCATACCTAATGGATAAAGGTTTTGCATTTTTTAATCTTGGAATAATAATCGTGTATAATGCACCTTTACTTTTTATTCTTAAATATTGTTGGCTTTCTTCATAAGGTCTGCCATTAGAGACTTGAAATTCACTTTGCTCAGTAGAGTTCTGCCAATTGGTGGCCCAACAAGCTGTACTTATTTCTATTGGATTTTTATTAAAAGTATATATATCCCAATCTATGCCTTTGGAAATATGTAAAGGCCATTGTTGACCAGTGCATTTAAAAGTATTCCATCCGGCCGGAAGCCCCACATTGCCTGTACCTGTAGGCAATTCAGAGGACTGTCCGTTAAAATACTTTTTACAAATAGGGTTAAGGTCCCCTACCATGCTTTTAATCGACCCCATGGACATCATAGGCAATGAGGAAATACTCTCTGTATTATTACTGAGTGAATCCTTGAAGATAATAATAGGAATGGAGTCCGGTGTAATTATACTAATGACTTGCCTAAACCATTTTAGCGAATCTAAAACAGATGTAATACTATAGCTTGTAAATGATTTTAAAGCAGCATATTCATTTAATTTAGTTTTATTCCATGTATATGCCTTCCCATTAATTGGTTGATCTGCACTACTCCATTCCTTAAATAGAGCAGACGGTATTACCATGTTACGAATGTGAGCTGCATCCGCCCTGGGGTAATAAAACGAGCTCCTGCTCAATGATAGCGGTGCTCCGAGTGCATAAATTGCTGTCTCGCCGGCGTCATCATTACAGTGATCAAAATATTTATTGCCGTTGATCGTCCATAAGCTGGATTCAATAGGAGTATTCGCAGCAAACCGAATATTGGAATAGTACCCATCGTAGCTACACGAGGTCCAATTAAAAGGCATCGAATCAGGAGGCAAAAGATTAACTGCTAACATTAATGGCCCCGCAAAACTGGACCTTGGGGGTCCATTAAAGTATAAAGTATAAAGCTTTTTACTTAAAGCTCTATCTATCGATTTGAATCCCTCTGCTAATAGACCAATGGTAGGAGTACTTTCTTCAGAGCCATCACCAAATGAAATAATTTTTCTATTATTCCCAAATCGCACCGATGCCGGAGTAAACAGGCCGGCATAGAAATAAGAAAATTTTTTGATTAAAGATTCGCTGAATAAATTCTCTAACCCTGCTTGTTTAATCTGCAGCATTAAAAACAAAACGGGATCTATTGCCGGTTGAATATAGTGAGGTGTACCAAATGAAGCACCATTCGCATATAGTATTGATTTAATTTCCTTTTTAGTATCAGCTACAATTGACTTCACTCTGGTCTTAAACTCAGGATCATATGCCATTATGAGCGCAAAAAAAATTCTACCCCCTTGCACATATTGATGTACCATATTTGCAGATCCCATATTTACACCTGCGCTGTCTATTACAGGTACATTATCATTATCCCATAGTATTCTTGCCATCAAGCCAACCAATGATTCTAACTCGGCCTTTTCTCTTTTGTTCATCTTTATAGTCTTATCCGCAAACAGGCCGGATATCAATAGGGCTTTGCCTTTGAACGTACGCACTCCTTTCCAGTATCTTAGTTCCAATGAAAAACTTCCATCTCCATTGATGTATTCTTTTATTAAATATTCCTTGAAGTCTATAAGCTCACGAATGTTTTTTTGAGCTTTAGCAGTGTCCCGCCAGCTTTCCAGCATTGGATATCCCAGACCATCATCAATACTTACAAGATAGTTAAAATACTTTTGATCTGTTTTTACTTTTGATATCAAAGACTGCATAGCTGCCTTGTCCAGATAAATAGCACCATCATAAAATGATGAAACAATATGATTAGAATATTTAGTAAACCCGTTGATTTTGGAAGCTAATCCAGATAACATATTTAATTCAATACCGATAGGTTGAGTTTTCTCTGCGCTTAATACATCCTGCTTGGTGGAGATAAAAACATTCCACTGAAATCTTTTATGAGGATACCAGGAATTATCAGGTCCGCGTCTATTTATAGCTTGTGCTAATTCTATTCTATTTTCATTTTTATCTTTGGATATTTTTATTCCAGGCCCAACAAATTTACCTTCGAGCAATTTACTGGGTTTACCTTGAAAGTATCCCAAAATATTGCTTGCAATAGAACCAGATGAATTAAAAAATTGCCAATATCTTCCTGTATTCACCTCTCCCCCGGCAGGTTCCCAAGTAGGAAGCCAGGACATATATTTTTCAACAGAAAAATCCAGATCTACAGTTGCATCCAATCCATAACGCCGGTCGTGCTCTGCCCGGTATATTTTACCATCAGGTTCGTACCCATTTTTAGGCGAATCGGAGCTATATCCCCTGTATCGGCCTTTATCAGCCCAAAGCCCATTGTTTATATCAACCAGATAACCGATGTCATAGTTACTATCTTCTTCAATAGTGATACTTTTTCTACCTGATCTTATGGTAATGATGGCAGAATAATAACCCGGTCCAGCTTCTCCACCTTTATAGGAAAGTCCTTCAAAGCTAAATTTTGGTTTATTAAATAAATATTTTAATTGAACAGTGATCTCCGACAAGCTCTCATTAAGGATAGATGCACTAAAACTATATGGCTTTGTTCCAGCTTGCAAGTAATTAATGCTGGTATCTGAGTGCTTATCATCCTTATATATGAATGACTGGATGGGTGCCAAATCATATTGCTTAGTTAGTATTGCTTTCTTCCAGGGAATCACCACGCCACAAAGTCCATTTCTTATTTCTAAAAAGCCAGTCTTTGGGTTTACGGTTTTGGTAATTGGCTGCGAGCTTACGGTATAAGGCAGGATGAAAAAAATAAGATAAAATAGGTTCTTCGCCATTATTAGTGGGTAACTTTTAAAAATAATTTTACTTAATTATTCGCCTTACTTTTTTTTCCGCAAAAAAAGTAACAAAAAAACTCGTGCCAAAATAAACTCGCTCTTGGATAAGTTCCATGTCATTGCATTTTCACGGGCAATTGATTCGCTTTTCA
>JBBSBH010000058.1:0-25988 GCA_038251405.1 Chitinophagales bacterium | reverse complement strand
GGTCTGACTATGACAACTCACACAATTCGTTGGAAAATTTGCCGTCTTATGGTTGGGATTAGTAGTGGCATTATAATCAACTAAGTGACAGCCTACACAGGTGGTAGGTGTGCTGCCGTCATACTTTCCTTTGTGACAGGCTGCGCAATCATTGGCAATATTAGCATGGGCGCCTTCCAATGCATAGATCGTATTATGAACCGGGAAATTCGCTGGCTGCCAGGCTGCTGTAGTATGACAACTTGCGCAATCAGTAGATAGATTTAACTTCTTATGATTGGGGTTCGCACTTGCATTGAAGTTCGCCTGGTGGCAAGCCACACAATTTGTTGATGTGCCCATATATCCTGAGGTGTGACAACTTACACAGGCTACACTGGCATGAGCCCCTGTCAATGGAAATTTGGTCAGATTGTGATCGAATGTAGCTGCTGGTTGCCAGGCTGTCTGACTATGACATACTACACAATTCGTAGGAAAGTTGGATGTCTTATGATTTGGATCTGTAGTCGAATTATAATTTGTTAAATGACAGTCCACACAATTACTTGGGGTACCAGTATATCCATTGGCATGACAACTTATACATGCAACCGATACATGTGCTCCTCTAAGAGGGAAATTCGTTTTGTTATGATCAAATTCCGCTGGTTGCCATGCAACCTGATTGTGGCAACTTGCGCAATTTGTCGGGAAGTTTGAGGTCTTATGATCAGGTTTGGTCGTACTATTGAAATTATTACTATGGCATCCAAAACAAGTAACAGGAGTAGAGCCATCATATTTTCCATTATGACATGCAGCACAATCGTTGGCAATACCAGCATGGGAACCTTCCAGTTTATAAATAGAATTATGATCTGTAAACTTAGAAGGTTTCCATCCTGGTTCAGTGGTGTGACATGAAGCACAATCAGTAGAAATATTGATTTGTTTATGATTTGGATTTACTGTACTTGTATAGTCCTTAGTATGACAATCAATACAATTGGTGGAAGTACCTGCATATCCCATTGCATGACAAGAAATACAAGAAATGCCGATATGGCCGCCTGTAAGGGGAAAATGTGTTTTGCTATGATCAAACCCTGATAATGCATCTCCAGTGGGATGACATGTATAGCAAGCTGTACTATTATAAGAGTAACCATTTACCTGCGCATGACCAGCATCCATTTCAGGCTTATTATGTTGATGACACTCAATACATTCAAATTTTTGAAAATTACTTGCTACTGTATGGCATGCTGTGCAGTCATTCCAAGTACCTGCGTGTTTGCCTGAATAAATTGGAAAAAACTTACTGTCATGTTCTTTATATTCTGCTGGTTTCCAGCCCGGATCGGTAGTATGACAAGAGGCACAGTCAGTACTAAATTTGGCCAGTGAATGATCAGGAACCTTTGCACTTTGATAATCAGCCGAGTGACAGCTTTCACATTTTGATGAGGTAGCACTATAGCTTCCTGATGTATGACATTGAGCACATACATTTAAATCATGTCCTTTGGATAGTGGGAAAAATTCATGATTGAAATCAGCTTTCCATTCTAAGTCAGTCATTTGATGACAACTTGCACATTCCGTAGAAAATCCAGCTTGTGTGTGATCAATTTTATCCTTCTTGCCGTAATCTTGTTGATGACAATTAATGCAAGCCGTCCCTATCCTATCAAACCTCAATGGATCAGCCGACTTGTGGCATTGAGTACATTCCACAGTTCCATGCACACCCAGTAGAGGAAAAGCAGCCAATTCGTGCATTCTGGCTTTATTAGTCACTTGCCAGGAATTGGTGTTATGGCAGCGTACACAATTATTTCCAACTGTATTGCTGTGCATATCTTGATGGCAAGTAATGCAAGCAGGATCAGTTTCACTAAATTTTAAGCTCTCGTGACATGCTTTGCAATCAACTTGCTGATGACTGCCAGTCAAAGGGAATGAAGTGGAATCATGTCTAAAATAAATTGTCTGTGGATTTACCTTCCAATTTTCCGAAGTGTGGCACTTTGCACACTCCATAGTAAAATTAGCTCCATGAGGAGATTGCCCTATCCCTATAGTAGATAAAAAAATGAATAATATTATAAATGGCAATCGATGCATTTAAAACTTTCTAATTTATATTTAACGCAAGAAACAGTATTTATTGAAAAAGTTTTGTGACATTGATCACACGCCACTTTTTTATGCGCTCCTTCAAGACTAAATGCCGCATTTTCGTGATGAAATTTAACAGCTGACCAGTCACCAAATGCATGACATTTACTGCAATCAGTCACTCCTTTTGAGGCAAATTGGCCTTGATGGACATCCTTGTGACACGAGTAGCATTCATTACTCCCTAAAGTAAATTGTATGTTTTTCTGATTTTGACTATCCTTCATAAGGTTGACCGCCTTATCCCCATGACATTTATTACAATTCAAAGTCATATGTTTTCCTTCTAGTGGCCAATTGGTAAGGTTATGATCAAATGCTACATCACTCCATACTACTGTGGTATGGCAGTTTTTACATTCTTGTTGTGGGTAATATTTATCAGGTAGCAGGTTTTTATGAATATCCTTATGGCAAGAAATGCAATCCTTTTCAAGGTTTTTAAATCTTAATTTAGAGTCTTTGAGATGACATTCCAAACACGCCACTGCCAAGTGACTACCCTCTAGTGGGAATGCCGTCTTTTGATGACTCTCAATAGAAAAACTGGTCTCTTTAAAACCATTAACATGATGACACTCCTTACAGTCTATAGGACTATTCACTTCAGACACGAATACCTCGTGCTTATCGGTTTTATGACAATAAATACACTGGGAATAAGCCAAAGCATCTGTCAATTTTTCTTTATGGCAAGCCTTACAATCCACTGATGTATGGAGTCCTTCTAACTTAAAATTGGTGAGATCGTGATCAAACTTTCCCTCCATTATTTTATTTATTTTAAAAGATTCTTCAGAATGACATTCAATACAATTTTGCCCAAATTTATTTTCATGTATGTCTTCATGGCAAGAAGTGCAAAGTTGAAAATCCTTATTTTTAAACTCCTGAAAAGCCACTTGAAGTGAAAAGACTCCAGATTTGTGACACGCTGAACATTCCAGTCTTCTATGTCTACCTTTCAAAGTAAATTCAGTTACATTATGATTGAACAGGTTAATTTTTCCAATAGATTGAAACGATTGCTCATTGTGGCAGGTTGCACACTCACTTCCAAATTTTCTGCGATGAACATCTTCATGGCAAGTGTTGCATTGACCAAACTTTTCAATGGTAAAAATCTTATTTTTCATTTCAGCCATTTCATAGGACTTATGACATTCTTTACAATCAACAGTTTGGTGCTTGCCTTTTAATGCAAAAGAAGTTGTCTTATGATCAAATGAAACGGCAGGTTTAAAATGAACCGTATTATGACATGCTTTACAGTCTTTTGAAAGTGTATTTTGATGAGCATCTTCATGGCAATTGTTGCATTTATCAATCAGACCCAAAAAAGTAAATTCCTTTTTCCTAATATCAGTTTTAGAAATAAATTGCTTTGTATGACATTCTTTACAATCTATTTTTTGATGTTCTCCAGTAAGATCGTAACCTGTAGTGGAATGGTTAAAACTCTTTTTGTCAAAATGTACAATCTCAAAATTTGCTCCATGATGATCACTGTGGCAACTATAGCAATCCTTGCCTTTCACATCTATTGATGAATGATACCCTTTATTTGCATTTAATCTATCTGCCACTTCAATATGGCAACCCAAACATTTTTCATTTGACACTTTTCTTGCGAGATCGTGGCATTTGGTACAATTGGATATACCTTCCAGACCAGCATGTCCTTTATATAATGTTCCAGGTGAAATCTGGGCAGAACCATATTGAAGTCCAATAAAAACTACAAGTAAAACAATCTTGAAATTATTCAAAATCATCTTTTCCTCTTTTTATGTGATAAAACAGTGTGCCCAAACTTTTTCGAAATCTCAATTCCTGTTTTTTGCAAAAAAGCAGTAGGCAACTCTCCACCGGCAAAAATATATACCAAATCATTTTCAATTTCCTGAACAGTCTGTTCCTTTGTGTCAGACAGTATTATACTATTTTCATGTATGGACAATAAACTGCTATTGAATCTTACTTGGACCGTGCTATTGGCCATAGCTACCTTAATTTTTTCACTATTTTTTGGCTTTATTCGACTAAAATTTTCACTACGATAAGATAGGATAACCCTATTCTGAGGAGCTAATAATAAAGCTGATTCTATAGCAGAGTCACCACCTCCTACTACTATTATTTTTTTATCAAATATCAATTCGGGTTCAAGAAGTCTATAGGCTACTTTTTCCAATCCTTCTCCGGATATGTTTAATTTTCTCGGTGTACCCCTTCTTCCAATAGCCAGCAAAATCTGATTGGCCGAAAATGTCTGATTGTCTAAAGTAGATATTTTGAAGTGTCCATTACTTTTCTCAATAGATTCTACTTTACAGTTTTCACGAATTTTAATTTCATATTTTTCCAAAACGGATTTCCACAGCGTAAGTAATTCGGCTTTGGATGTTTCAAACAATTTTACTTTTCCATGTAAGGGCAAATCCATAGGTGCAGTCATCACCACTTTTGAACGGGGAAATGAAAATACTGTACCACCCAGGGTGTCCTGATCAATAGTTAAAAAATTCAAACCATTCTTCTTAGCTGCTAAAGATGCAGATATACCTGTTGGACCAGCACCCACTATCAATAAATCATAAGTTCCATTCCCGGTAACTGTAGGAAGCGCTTCTACAATATTATCAACAGCTTGCCTTCCTTGCTCAACACTATTTTTAATTAACCCCATTCCTCCAAGTTCACCAGCTATGAAAATTCCTGGGACATTCGTTTCAAAATTGGGTTTTATATGTGGTAATTCAACCCCTCTTTTTTCTGTACCTATCACCAATGTAATGGCTTGCACCGGGCAGGCATGAAAACAAGCTCCATGTCCAATGCATTGTGCAGCATTAATGATAGTTGCCAATCCATCTTTTATCCCGATTATATCTTCTTCCGGACAAGCGGAAATACATGCACCACTTTGGATACAAGTATTGGGATCAATTACTGGATGCAATGATACAGGCTCATATAAACCATCTTGCTTTGCTTGTTGAATTTTATACTCAACCTCCTTCGAACCAGTTTTTAATTTTCTTAAGTACAAATACAAAATGACTCCACAAAATATTGCAGCGATCCCATAAATGATTATTTGCTCTACCAATTGCTCCATGATCAAAATATCCATTTATAACCGAATGTAAGAGTAATGAGTACATGAATCACCATAATTACTAACATAATAAGTGCAAATGGCAAATGCACTACGTGCCATGATCTGAAAAGCTTTTGCATTTCCTGCAAACGACTAATTTTTCTTCGTAATTGAATTTCAAATTTTACCAATCTGAGAATTTGCTTCTCCTCTGATTTTCTGAGATTTTTAGCTTTAATAGACTCTTTGATACTGGTGTAAATTGAAAGATCTTTAAAATAGTCCTTAAACAATTTTACCATTAGATTCTGCCTGGCTTCAGAATCCTCTAACAGCATGGATTTGGAAATTTGTTCCATCGCCTCATCACTTAGTTCTTCCAAATCTGATGCAGCATCCAATTGCATAGTTTTCACTTCATTCAAGCTTAATTCGCGTCCTTGTATAGATCTTGGAATCTGGTTATAGATAAACCTCCCTATCACTCCACTTATTACTACAGCTACCATACTCCAAAAACTTATAGCCACTATACCCCCGAATTTAAATGCCGTATGAAACAAAACCATTATTGGGCCAAGCGTACATAAAAAAATATGAAATTCTAACCAGTGCTTCAACACGCCCACTCTAGCCAAACTTTTTTTTCGTTTTCTAATCATATATCCAAATACACCAATAATCATAAACAGCGTTCCAAAGATTCCCAGACCATGACCGAATGCCCCACTTGGCTTCAGAAAATTATGTGCCTCAGAAAAAAATCTTTGCTCTATAGGTAATCGATAGTAACTATACCCATAGTAGACTAGATAAATAAAGCTGACTATCACTATTAGCATCATGCTTCGCACATATATTACATGAGTTTGCTGATTCATTAGAGGTTCTTTTTAAATAAGTTCAATCTGGCTTCGGTGAAGCTTTACTTTACCTTGCGATTCCATTTTTTTCAATAGTCGGGAGATCACTTCCCTGCTGGAGCCCATATCATTGGCTACTTCCTGGTGTGAAAGCATTAGTAAACCACTTCCATTGAGATATTGCTTATGTGCTTGCAAATAATGCTCTAATCTTTCGTCCAGGCTCTTAAAAACTAAAAGATCCATTACCTGCATCATATGAAACAGGTGTTGTCGAAATGAGGCTAAAACAAAATCATTCCAGCATTTGTATTTATGCATCCAGCTATTAGCCATAGCAATGGGAATCATGATCGCTTCGGTATCTTCTACTGCCTGGGCTGTTACTAAAGAAGTTTCTGAAAATGATTGATGCCCCAAAGTATACACACAAGCTTGACCAGGTTTGAGATAGTAAATAAAAAAGTCTTTACCATGGTGATCTTCTCTATAAACTTTTATCCTGCCTTTTAATACTAAAACAATGGATCGAACAGGCTGCCCAACTTGAATTACCTTATCTCCCCGATCAAAATAATTTTTTGAAGATGTGCCATAAATGCGTTGAATAAGCTCTATGGACAACGTTGGAAATAATGACTTGAAATAATCTACCATAATACTTCAAAACCCATTTTTGAAAATGAAGAAAAAATATTTTCAAATAAATTAAATAATCCCTATGCATTCATTAAATACAAATTCTCCAGGTAGAGAACCTTAATGAAAATTAGGAAAAAATGAAATTAGGAGGTTGTAGAAGTACTAGTTTGTATTCGTATGAGTGTGGTTTATTCTTTGAAATAACTGTTCTTTCAATCATTTCGTTATGGATTTTAGAAAATAAAATCAACCCTTCTTCAAGATAGGTAGCTTTTAGATTAATACAATTGCTTTTATCTTTAAATGGCAATTTCATGTCCTCGCCTATATCCCCATCACAATCGTCAAGTTGTAAATAATGATCGCAAAAAAACTTCCACATGTTCAACTGACTATTCATCGCTTTATGATGTTGAAAATGCCTGACTGCAAATGGGATTTTCAATAATTCTCCAGGATGGCAAATGGAAAATATATATAAAACCAATAATATTCCAGACAATGCTTGTTTCAATTTTACTCTTTTGTAGTTTTTTCGATCAATGACTTTTGAGCCTACTATCATTAAACTAAAAAGTCAGGATTTTATTGTAGTCCTTTAGCAAATATTTAACATGCTTTAGCCACCCATTTATTCCGGCTTAATCATATACTAATACATTGATTATAAATTAGTTATTAACAAAAAAGTAATCCATTTCCAATTGGATGACTTTCTATAAGAATATTTTAACAGCTTTACTTAATGCGATTTACCGTTTTCATGAATTACATCTGCCTGTGAAAGTACTTTCTTGGCAGTGGCTAATACCCCGGCGAGATCAGTAAGATTGGCTGGAATGATCATGGTATTATTCTTTTGAGCAAGCTTTCCAAATTCATTTAAATACTGCTCGGCTATTCTAAGTGAAACGGCATCTTTTCCATTAGGAGCCTCCATAGCGTTGGCAATTAATTTTATACCATTAGCAGTCGCAGTGGCTAAGGCTTCTATTTCTGTGGCTTTACCTGAAGCTTCGTTTATTTTTCGCAACTTCTCACCTTCTGATCGTTTAATGGCTTCTTGCTTTTCACCTTCTGAGACATTTATTTTAGCTTGCATCGCACCTTCGGATTCGGCTATGATGGCACGTTTTTCCCGTTCGGCACGCATTTGTTTTTCCATAGCATCGCGAATACTTTGAGGAGGAGTGATATTTTTTACTTCGTAGCGGGTAATTTTTACTCCCCAGGGATCACTTGCTTTGTCGACCGCTTGCACAATAGAGTGATTGATCGTTTCTCTTTCTTCAAATGTCTTGTCTAACTCTAATCTTCCTACCACGGATCTCATGGTTGTTTGAGCAATTTGAATGGAAGCAAATCGATAATCTTCTATTCCGTAGGATGCTTTATTCGGATCTACGACCTGAAAATACAAAACCCCATCGACTTCTACGGTAACATTGTCTTTGGTAATGCAACTTTGTGGATTTACATCTATGGCTTGCTCTTTCAATGAATGTTTATAGCGGACTCTGTCGATAAATGGAATTAGAAAATGCAATCCAGGAGTAAGTGTAGTCAGGTATTTACCCAATCGCTCTACTATAAAAGCACTGCGCTGAGGTACAATCTTAATGGCACTCGTAATTATAAATAATATGAATACTAATAAGACGCCTGTAATTAATGTTGAATTGGTGAACATATGATTATTTAATTATTGGTTTTACATGGAGTAGTATGCTCTCTTGTTCTACTATTTCTACATCTGATCCTGGAAGAATGAGTGTGTCGCTCTTTGCAGGCCACTCTGTGCCTTTATATTCTACAGTGCCTTCCTGGTCATTAATATCTGTAAGGGCAAGTGCAATTTTCCCTTTGAATTCGTTTTCGGGATCATCCAAGTGTGGTTTTCTAATCAAAAGGGCCTTGAGATTTTCTTTTAACAAAAAAGTGTACATCACAACAGCAATGCCAAACATAATTAATTGAGTGACTATATTCATCGGAAGCAGCCAGCTAACCAAGCTCACTGTAATTGCTGCCAATCCCATTAAAGCCATTACAAATCCTCCCGGAATCATTAATTCAGCCACTATCAGGAAAACACCAGCTATCAGCCACGATAAAGAAAGATGCGATAATATATAGGACATATCAGATTTTAAAACATATAAGGTAAGCAGATAGTTCTCTTAATTAGGTTAAGAGCCAGCCAATGACTAGAAATTTACGGAAAATTTAGACAAACTCCTAAATTTCCCTGAGTAATTCCTTGATCAATGTTCTTAACTTACTCTCGCTTTGAGCAGCTACTTCGATCACTTCTTCCACAGATGTCTCTACATTAAATTCATTGGAAATAATGGAAAATACATTTACTGGTAAAGACATATGCTTACAAACTATTACTTCCGGCACGGTAGACATGCCTACAGCGTCTGCACCAATTTTCTGTAAAAATATCCGCTCAGCTTTGGTCTCCAGGCTAGGGCCCGGAACTGCCACATACACCCCTTCTCTGACGGGGATTTTATTATTATTTGCAATGGTTCTCGCTTTCGCTATCATGCCAAGATCATAGGTGTTCGTCAAATCGGGAAATCTCGGGCCCAGTCTTTCATCATTTATGCCCCGGAGGGGATTGGAAGGTAACAGATTGATATGATCTGTGACTAATAAGATATCTCCGGCTTTAAACTCAGGCTGTAAACTTCCACTTACATTGGTGATGATCATTCTTTCCACACCTAAATGCTTCATCACTCGTATAGGAAAGGTCACCTCGGGCAAAGAATAGCCTTCGTAATAATGAAATCTACCTGCCATCATCACTGTGGGAATTCCATGGAGATGCCCAAAGACCAATTTACCAGCATGGCCTGCAACGGTGCTTTGCACAAAATGAGGTATCACCCGGTAAGGAATTTCTTGTTTTTCAGTAAGCTCTTCGGCAAATCCACTAAGGCCAGTACCTAATACGATCCCCAATTTTGGAACAGTATTTATTCTTGCCTTAATAAATCGAACAGACTCTTCTATTGCTTCTAATACATGCATGACGATAATTTTCTGATAAAAATCAGACTTTCATAATTTCTTCTTCCTTGTGCTTAATCATTTTATCTACCTGATCTACATGATGATTTACTTTCTCCTGCAGAGCTGTTTCTTTGCTTTTTCCCATATCTTCCGGAGTACCCTCTTTCACTGCTTTTTTTATAACATCGAGGTACTTATGGCGAACATTCCTTACAGCAACTTTCGCTTCTTCTCCCATTGACCTGGCTTGCTTCACCAGATCCTTTCTTCGCTCTTCGGTAAGTGGTGGTATACTCACTCGGATAAGGTCTCCATCATTGATAGGAGTAAGTCCAAGATTAGCCTCAAATATACTTTTCTCAATCGGGCCAAGGGAAGATTTTTCCCAAGGCTGAATAGTAAGTGTCCGACTATCTGCAAGGCTCACATTGGCTACCTGATTTAATGGAGTGGGATTGCCATAATAAAGCACTTTAATATCTTGCACCATTGATGCGTTAGCTTTACCGGTACGGACTTTTCCCAGTTCATGCGTAAGGTGCTCTACCGCTTTATCCATCAACTCATTCGCATCATCCATTTGCTTACCTAATTCTACTGCCATAATTCTAATTTAATTTAATTTACAAATTTACTACTTAAGAATTTCTAAAATAGCAAAAAAAGGCAATTTGATCAATCAACCTTTTTTGCTAAAATAATATTTTTAAAAATTCTTTCTAGTCATTCCTTCTAAGTCCCATGTATTGAAGCACCAAATACACCAACATCACAATAGAAGATAAAGCAGCCACCAGATAGGTCATGGCAGCCCATTTTAAAGCATCCCGGCCTCCATCCATTTCCGGTCCATTTTGCAATACACTTTGATTGTTGAGCCATACTAAAGCTCTTCTACTCGCATCAAATTCAACTGGTAAGGTGATAATACTAAATATAGTAGTCAGGGCAAACAGGCCAATAGTCAATAATAATAATTGTGGGAATCTATTTGCCAGCATAAAAGAAATCAACATCATCCACTGTAACCCAAAACTCGCCACTTGTACTGCAGGCACCAGCTTAGATCTCAATTGTAACATACTATATGCTGTAGCATGCTGTACTGCATGCCCACATTCATGAGCCGCTACTGCTGCAGACATAATGCTTTGACCATTATACACATCAGGGCTAAGCGTAACCGTCTTATTTGCAGGATTGTAATGATCGGTAAGCATACCTTCACCGGATATCACCTGCACTCCTAAAATATTGTAATATCGAAGCATTGACTCAGCGATCTGCTTTCCCGACATTCCCCGGGAAATCATCATGCTGCCATACTTTTTCATTTTTGAGATCAACACCCGCTGTACTATAAAACCAATAGCGGCTAGTACTATACTTATTATTAAATATCCACCTGAAAACATAGTTCGTTAATTTTAATTATACTATTAAACAAATTTCTCACAAAAAGATTTCAATCAATAACAGAAAATCCGGTGTAAGGTATTAATGCTTTTGGAATTAAAATACCATTTTCTGTTTGATGATTTTCCAATAATCCAGCCACTATTCTTGCCAAAGCCAAGGCGCTGCCATTCAAGGTATGGACAAGTTGAGTTTTGCCTCCACTTTTAAATCTGAGCTTCAATCGATTAGCCTGAAATGTTTCAAAGTTAGATACAGAACTCACTTCCAACCATTTTTTTTGGGCTGCTGAAAAAATTTCAAAATCATAGGTCAATGCAGAGGTAAATCCCATATCGCCACCACATAATTTAAGTATTCGGTAAGGAAGTTCTAACTTTTCCAAAAGGCCGGAAACGTGATGCAGCATTTCCTGCAAAGCATCATATGACCTATCAGGATGTTCTACACGAACTATTTCTACTTTATCAAATTGGTGCACTCTGTTTAATCCCTTTACATCTGCACCATATGATCCTGCTTCACGGCGAAAACAGGGAGTATAACCACAATATTTTACAGGTAAGTCTCTTTCATCTAAGATTTCATCCCGCAGAATATTAGTAATAGGTACTTCTGCCGTTGGAATAAGGTAAAGATTATCTTTTTCACAGTAGTACATCTGCCCTTCTTTATCGGGTAACTGGCCGGTAGCCGTAGCCGTTTCCTCGTTTACTAATAATGGCGGAATTATTTCTTCATAACCTGCGGCAGACGCCTCATCTAAGAAAAATTGAATCAGCGCTCGCTGAAGTTTAGCCCCTTTACCTCTGTATAATGGGAATCCTGCACCTGTGATCTTTACACCTAGCTTGAGATCAAAAAGATTATATTTTTCAGCTAATTCCCAATGAGGCAAAGCACTGGCATGCAATTCAGGCAAAGGCTTTTCCCAAGACTTATACACTTCATTGTCTTCGGCAGATTTACCGGCTGGAACAGAATGATGGGGTATGTTTGGGATTTTATATAAAAGTTCTTGTAGTATCTCTTTATTTATGCGAGATTGATCTTCTAATTCAGTGATTTTGGCTTTATGAGATGTTACCCTATTTTTTAGCAGCCCTGCTTCTGCTTGACTACCAGATTTTATGAGATTTCCTATTTCCCGAGAAATACTATTTACCTCCGCTTTAACATTGTCTAATTCCGTCTGAATATACTTTCTTTCTTCATCGAGTTTTTCTACGGTATCTATCCAGGCCAGTCTGTCAATATCCCAATTTCTCTTCCTAAGGCCCTCAATAGTCTTGTCTTTCAGTTCATTAAAGTAGTTTAAAGTCAGCATAATGGTATTTAAAAAAATTTAATGCAAATATACACAGCCTGTAAAATATCCCTATATTTGCGATGTCAATTGAGGAAAACTACTAGTTATCATGTTTTAGATACAATGTCTTCTCCTCGCTGAAAATTTTTTCAATTGCAAATAATTTAAGTCTAGATCTGTCTTTCTTTAATAAAATATGAAGGTTCATATTTAGATCCAAATTCAAACAACAATAATTTAACACAATTTAATTTACGAACTATATGAATTATGACATTCTCCGTCTCAATGAGATGTTAGTACCTGAGTTGAGAGAAATAGCCGATCACCTGGAGGTAAAGGGAAATAAGAAAATGAACAAGCAAGACCTGGTTTTTCAAATATTAGACAGGCAGGCTTTGGGTGGATCCACCGCAGCAGCTAAAGGTATTGATGTGGCTGTAGAAGTAGATGCTTCTAATGATGATAAGGAAAAATCGAATAAAAATCGAAAAACTACTCAGGGTAAATCACGTATGCGCAAAGCTATCCAGGAAGATGCCGAACCTGTAGAATTTACATCTAAACCAATAGAGAAAAAGGCTGAGTCTAACCCACCAGTAACAAAAGTAAATACGGAGAAGTCCACTCCCGAAACCCAGACTAATCCTGCTAACGAGCCAAAAGAACAAAGGAGAGATCCGCGTGAACAACAATATCAAAATAGGAATCAGCGTGATTTTAGAAATAATGGCAACGGGAATTACAGAGAAAATAGAGAGCCTCGCGATAACCGTGATCAAAGAAATCCAAATCAGAATCCAAATCAGAATCCAAATCAAAATCCAAATCAGAATCCTAACCAAAATCTGAACCAAAATCTGAACCCTAATCAAAACCAGAATCCCAACCAGAACCCCAACCAGAACCCTAACCAAAACCAGAACCCTAACCAAAATCAAAACAGACCTCCCCAAAACAGACCAGAACCAGTAGTCTATAATGATGAGAATTCTAATCCCGAAGCAGAGATAGAAACTCCACCAGTCATTGATTTCAATATTGATATGGATGCCATGATCGAGGGTCATGGAGTGCTTGAAATGATGCAGGATGGTTATGGATTTTTGAGGTCAGCAGACTACAATTATCTGAGTTCACCTGATGATATCTACGTATCGCCTTCACAAATAAAGCTGTTTGGATTAAAAACAGGAGATACGGTACAAGGAGCAATACGCCCACCAAAAGAAGGCGAAAAATATTTTGCCTTACTCAAAGTGTCATTGATCAATGGGCTTACTCATGAACAAATAAAAGACCGGGTTCCATTCGATTATTTGACACCTTTGTTCCCAACCAAGAAATTCAAACTAACCACAAGTCCTGTCGGTAAAGATTTAGGAAATAGATTGATCGATTTATTTACACCTATTGGAATGGGACAAAGAGGATTGATAGTGGCCCAACCCAAAACTGGTAAGACATTTTTACTAAAAGACATTGCCAATGCTATTGCATATAATCATCCTGAAAGTTATTTGATCATACTATTGATAGATGAGCGTCCGGAGGAGGTTACCGATATGCAACGAAGTGTAAAAGCAGAGGTGATATCATCTACATTTGACGAACCAGCAGATAATCATGTGCGTGTAGCCAATCTCGTTTTGGAGAAAGCTAAGCGAATGGTAGAAAGTGGTCACGATGTAGTAATACTTTTGGACTCTATTACAAGATTGGCAAGAGCCTACAATACAGTAGCTCCGTCCAGTGGAAAAGTGCTTTCAGGTGGTGTGGAGGCAAATGCTTTGCAAAAGCCTAAAAAATTCTTTGGAGCTGCCCGAGCCATCGAACATGGGGGTTCGCTAACTATTTTAGCAACCGCGCTTATTGATACCGGCTCTAAGATGGATGGTGTAATCTTTGAGGAATTCAAAGGAACAGGTAATATGGAATTGCAGCTCGATCGTACCTTGTCTAATAAGCGGCTTTATCCGGCTATTGATGTCACCAAGTCTAGCACGAGAAGAGAGGAATTGTTAATGGATAAAGAATCGTTACAGCGCATGTTTATACTTAGAAATCATTTGGCTGATATGAAGCCAGAGGAGGCTATTGAGTTCATGCTCAAGCACATGCAACATACTCAAAGTAATGAAGAGTTTCTGCAAACGATGAATGGATAATTTGGGAATTGGATTATATTAAAATTTGGTAGATAATTAAAAATGGGCTACATTTGCAGCCCTGAAATAAATAAGTGTCATGAAACAGACTTTCCAGCCTTCAAAACGCAAACGTAGAAACAAACATGGATTTCTCGAGAGAATGAGCACTAAAAGCGGTCGTAAAATATTGTCCCATAGAAGGGCTAAAGGCAGACACAAACTTACTGTAGCTGACGAACCAAAGGCTAAATAATCACCCACTCCAATGAACCCCGAACTTTCACAATCGGGAGATTTCAAATTTCCAGGGCAGGAAAAACTCAAACATAGAAAAGCTATCCAATCGCTCTTTGAGCAAGGTAAGAGTGCGGTATATTCTCCTTTAAGAGTCGTCTATATCATTAAAAATGAGGAACATAGTGTTCCAAAATTTGCCGTAAGTGTTCCTAAAAGATTATTCCCATCAGCTGTGGATCGCAATAAAATCAAACGAAAAATAAGAGAGGGTTATAGGTTAAATAAAAAACCTCTGTTGGATCAATGTAAAGTGAGCAATGTTAGCCTGCACATGATGTGGATTTGTATAAAACCTGGAAAGTTAAAATACAAAGAAATTGAAATTGCTTCTCAAAAAATAATTAGCAAACTAATCAAAGCAACCCCACAACCAATCAATAATTAAATTTCCAAAATTGAACTTGATTGGAATCATTTATAGTAATCATCCGATCATTAATGATTTGGACAGTATTCATATGTCCCAGATTTTTTGGTAACAAAAAAGAGTGTTGTGCTTCCATTTCAGGCACACTAAAAGTCTTCACTGCTTGTAATTCCCTATCGAAGATATAGATCAATGCGGCTGCATACTTAAATACATAGCCCAATGGCATTATTTTGTTTTTCAACTGCCCAAATAGGTTCAAGACATAAACAGTACCTGAAATAGCCTGAATTATCAGGTCCGTTTTACGCACGACGATGCTTTCCAGCGCGGCATTATCCTCCGTAATCAGTATGGTAGACTCAAATAGAATATTTCCTTCCGGGCCTAGTTTTTTCAATCTTTTAACCTGATCATCGTAATACCAAATGGAACGATCTGGACCGATACCTATGGTACGAACGAATGGGACTCCGAAATCAGTAAGTTTCATTCGCTTTATTTCACTCATCCACTGGTCAAGAATAATCACCGTTTGATAGTCAGGATAAAATAATACTAATTGTAGTGGATTTTCAAGATAAATAAATTGTGGTCTGCCTAAATATTTGTTATTGTATCGTTGCCAAAGTATTCCTGATGAATCTATTTTAAGTATTTCATTATCCAGAGAAAGTATATATAACTGATCAGTCTTGCCTACAAAAACAGACCTGGCTTGAATACCTTCAATAGTTTTAATGGGGATGATGGTGTCAAATGGCCATACTGGATTGGATGCCCGTGAAACCACTGCAACATACCCGAGCCAGAAAAAAATATGTATGAATTTGATCAAAAAAATATCACCTGTTAAAGATTTATCAAAAATATTGTTCAAAATTAGTGGTTACAAAAATTAGTGGTTACAAAAATTAGATTTTCAAATGATTTGAAATAGGTTCCATTAGGTTACCATGATAAAATTCAAGTTTAATAGCAGTATTATCTAACACGGCATACGAATGATATTGTATCCAATCACCCAAATTGATATATCTCGCACCATTGTCAAATTTCCAATCTATCGGCAAATGTCTATGTCCAAAAACAAATAGATCCGGAGGATGAGCGTCATGGGCCATCAGATCTTTACAATATTGAATTAGCCATTCATTTTCCTCTCCTAAAAAGCTATTTTCCCTGACACCTTTTTGCCTTGAAGCACCACTCCAATACTTGGCTATTGGTATTCCAATTCCCGGAGGAATAGCATTAAACAGGCTTCTTGAAATTCTATTTCTAAATACTTTTTTTATGAATTTGTACCCGTGATCGCCTGGCCCCAAACCATCTCCATGTCCAATAAATACTTTTTTGCCATGAATTATTTTAGTAACAGGATCATGATATAATGGTATTCCTAATTCCTCGGTAAAATAATCAAACATCCACTGATCATGATTCCCGGTAAATAAATGTACAGGAACACCATTTTCATTCAATGCAGCAAGAGCTGCCAATACTCTGATGCCTCCTTTGGGTACTACTCTTTTATACTCAAACCAGAAATCAAAAAGATCACCAACCACATACAGCGCTTCCATTTCTTCAGAATTCTCCTTCAACCACTTCAAAAAAAGATTTTCTCTTTCTTTGGAGGATTCTATTCCATCAATGCCAAAGTGAAAATCAGAACAGAAAAAGACTTTTTTCATGGATAAATAAGACGGGAAATTACAAAAATAGTCACGCATATCGGGCAAGCTTATTAATTTCACACATCATAAGTATCGCTAGATGAATTTATCACTTGAAAAAAAGAATGCACTGGTATGTGGTAGCAGTAAAGGCATAGGAAAGGCCATTGCTATAGAACTTGCCTTATTAGGGGCCAATGTCACTTTATTAGCCCGGTCAGGGGATTTATTACAAAATACCTTAGCCTCCCTTCCCAAAAATCATCCTGGTCAGGATCATGATTATTTAATGGCAGATCACGAAGACAGTGAAGATCTGCACAAAAAAGTAAATCTTCTTACAACTAATAAAAACTACCAAATACTAATCAACAATACCGGGGGCCCCTCGACGGGGCCAATGATCGATTTTTCTTCAGAAAAAATTGAAACCGCATTCAGAAAAATGTTTTTAGTCAACCATGATTTAGTACAAATGCTGGTTCCAGGAATGATAGCGTCTGAATATGGAAGAATTATCAATATCACTTCTACTTCAGTAAAAGAACCCTTAGCAGGTCTGGGCCTTTCAAATTCTTTGCGAGCAGCAGTAACCAATTGGGCGAAGACACTAGCCAATGAACTTGGCATATATAATATTACTGTAAATAGTGTGATGCCGGGCTTTACCACCACCGAAAGGCTAAATGATTTATTTTCCATTCGATCTAAGAATTTAAATATCGATAAAAATATTTTAGAAGTGACCGCCATGGAAGAAATACCCCTGAAAAGATTTGGTAAGCCAGAAGAGATTGCTGCTGCAGTAGCATTTTTAGCGAGTCCAGCAGCCTCCTATATTACGGGCATTAGTTTAGCGGTAGATGGAGGTCGAATGAAAGGACTATAACTACCAGTTAATGACAGGCTTAGGAAAGTCTTTACCTACTATCAATCCATATTTTTTTTGCTCGTCAATTTCCAGGTTCTCCGGGTGGAAGATTTTTGAAGGTGGAAGATTTTGAAGCGCGGGTAGCCATTTTTTGACAAAGTCACCATTGGGATCGAATTTTTTTGATAAATAATCCAGGCTCATTGTTTTTTCCTCCTGAGCTTCTGGTAAGAGTCCTGCTAAGATCATCCAGTTCACCCAATTACTGGCTACATCATAGTCGATTAGATTCGCTTCATACCAGTCTGCACCTAATCTCCAGTGTACTCTTAGTTGGTAGATCAAAAAATGAGCACATGAAAATCGTAAAGGATATGGTAAATAACCTGTACTAGCCAATGATTTCATAGATGCATCTATTATTGGAATGCCCGTCCTCCCCTCCTTCCATATCCTAAATAAGTATTGCTCGTCAGGGATAGATTCTTTAATCTTGTTACTTACCCCTTCTGGCTCAAAAATTTTAAATCCATACTTTTTCGCCATCAGCCTGCAGAAGTCTCTACGCATCAAATCCGATGTCATGCTTTGGGTATTTTCATCCACTCCGTATATCGATTCGTATGATTTTATTTCATGATAGACCATTTTGGGTGAAATACATCCATGGGCCAACCATGGAGATAATTCAGAGGAAAACATGGGTTGAATAATAAATCGATCCTTTACCCTATATTTTGGGAGACCTTCTGGTGACCAAATGAATTCTTTCAGTTTTTTCAAGCCCTCCTCCTGTCCACCTTTATATATTTTGTAAGTACTCTCAATTTCCTCGAAACCCAGATCTTTAATGGAAGGAATTTCACGCGGCTCGAAGGATTGCAGTATAGGACTCACAGAATCAGGGAATGGCAAAATTTGCCTAACTGGTATAATTCTTTCCAACTCTTTTCTGAAAATTGAAAAATTATCAGGCGTATGAGTCACAGGAAATGGCAGGTCCTGTGTATAATAGAGCATCTTACCCCTGGTGAAACGCATTTCCTGCCCTATGGTCCAAAGATTTTGCTCTAATGAATCCTGTACATGCATCTCATCCGGTGTTCGCTCACGATTACAAAATACCACATCAGTCCTGAATTCTTTAGCCAAGTTATATATCTCTTCTTCCGGTTTACCTACACGTACTAATAAATCTGACCCAATATTTCTTAGCGCCTGGCGTAGACCGACTACAGAATCAATGGTAAATTGTGCTCTGAGCCGGGACATTCTTCTATGACCAAACTGAGATACACTTACAAAAACCCTAGGATCAAAGACATAGACCGGAATCACCTCATTATTCCATCGCAAAGCTTCATACAAAGCCTCATTATCATGCAATCGGAGATCTTGTCTAAACCAAAGTAAGGATCTATTTTTCATAAATTGGGTGCTCCTATACTTTTATATTTGCAAAAATAATCAGTAAATGAGATACAAATTGACAATATCAACACTATGCATTTCTCTTTTGTTTATCCATTGCCAGTCAAAAAAGATGGAAAATGCAGTAAAAGACATGAATACCACGGTAATGGATATGCACAATGTGACCATGGCTCAATATGGAGAAATAATGAAACTGACTGATGCTTTGAAGAAAAAGGCAATGGATACTTCAATAGCCAATTTGGTGGAAGTAGACAGTGTAAGAACCGAACTCGATGCAATAAATGAATCCATGATGGATTGGATGACTTCGTATGAAGAACCAGAATCAAATGACAGCACTGCAATAAAATATCTACAAGAGCAACTACAATTTCTTACAAAATTAAAAAGTGATCAGTTACAACAAATGGATGCCGCCAAACAAATTCTCCAATGAAAAAAAATTTATTTTACTTATCCTTAGTCGTTCTTCCTTGCGTATTTTTTTTAATATGTTGTGAAACTTCTTCTAAAGTGCTACCTATACTTGGATTTTCAGATATTCAAAACGGGGATACCATTTACCATACCATTCCGGATTTTGCCTATGTTGATCAGAATGGGGATACGGTAAGTCAAAAAACAGTGGCAGGTAAAATCTATGTGACCGACTTCTTTTTTACTCATTGTCCTACGATTTGTCCCAAGATGGCCCAGCAAATGCTTAGACTTCATGCTAAATACCAGAGCAATAAAGACTTTCTTTTGCTTTCTCACTCTATAGACGCAAAATATGACACGGTAGCAACATTAAAGAAATATGCAGACAAACTGGGTGTAGGTGAAAGTCACACCTGGCATTTTATGCATGTTCCTGCAGATGAATTATTTGACCAGGCTAAATCTTATCTCACTGCTGTACAAAAAGACACCATGGAATCAACTGGTTTTACTCACAGTGGCCATTTTGTACTGGTTGATGGACAAAGGCATGTGCGTTCATTTTGCGATGGCACCAAACCTGATGAGGTGGACAAGCTAATGAAGGATATAGATATACTTCTGGATGAAAAAAGGCATTAGTTTTTTATTCACTTTGTTGGTAATATTATCCTCCTGCCAGCAGGGCTCAGAAGGCGAATTAATCTATACAAAAAATTGCGGCAACTGTCATATGGATAATGGCAGTGGAGTAGCACATTTAGTACCTGCTTTCGATGTAATCTATTTTAAAGACAAGCGGAGTGAAGCCATTTGTCATGTAATTTATGGAGTAAGAGATACCACAGGAGATATGGTAATGCCTTCATACCCCAATTTAATAAACTCTCAAATCGCCAATGTTTTAAATTTTATAAATGAATTCAAGGGGTTTCAATCTAAATTTTTTATTGAATCGGAAATAGAAATTGCCCGCCAGGAGTGCGATACGGCTAAATAAATAACCTGTTCAGGTCTATATTTTTTTATTTTTGTCTACTTAAATCGATTTATTCTATATGTATACTCAGCAAACCAAATACGAAAAGATAGAGACCATAATTTTCCCGGATGCTCATTCAGGAAGTAAATCTGTAGTGGAACAAATTGTTGATTTAATCCGAACCAAGGCTTCAAATAACGAAAAATGTGTCTTAGGAATGGCTACCGGATCTACCCCAATAGATGTCTACAGGCAATTGGTAGACCTGCACCGCAAAGGCAAATTAAGTTTTAAAAATGTGATCACTTTCAATTTGGATGAATATTATCCCATTCAACCTGATGCACTGCAAAGCTATGTGCGCTTTATGAATGAAAACTTATTTGACCATATAGACATTCCAAAAGAAAATATACATATTCCTGACGGAATGTTAAAGAAAGAAGACATACCTCAGTTTTGTCACGAATATGATGAAAAAATAAACCAGGCAGGGGGGCTTGATCTGATTTTGCTGGGAATAGGAAAGACTGGCCATATTGGATTTAATGAACCAGGCTCAGGGCTGAACTCTCCTACCAGGCTGATCTCATTAGATTTTATCACGGTTTTGGATGCTGCCAGTGATTTTTTTGGAGAAGAAAATGTGCCCAAAAATGCGATCACCATGGGAGTAAAAACGATCATGGCGGCCAAGAAGATAATATTGATGGCCTGGGGCGAAGGCAAGTCTAAAATTATTCAAAAAGCGGTAGAAAATCTTGTAGACGATAATGTACCAGCCACCTATCTACAGCAACATCCAAATACTAAATTTATAATAGATCAACCTGCCGCTTCAGCACTAACCCGGGTAAAAACACCATGGGTAGTGGATGAATGTAAATGGGATAAGCAATTGATCCATAAAGCAGTGATCTGGCTTTCCACCATATTAAAAAAACCCATTCTCAAACTCACAAATCGGGATTATGCAGAAAATGGCATGGGTGATATAGTCACCGAATTTGGGAATGCCTATAATATAAATATTGAGGTATTTAACCGATTGCAGCATACCATTACGGGCTGGCCAGGCGGCAAACCAAAAGCTGATGACTCGAACAGACCCGAGAGAGCATCACCTTGGCCTAAAAAAGTAATCATATTTTCTCCACACCCGGATGACGATGTAATTTCAATGGGTGGCACTTTCATCAGACTGGTTGACCATAAACACGAAGTGCATGTAGCCTATCAGACCAGCGGAAATATTGCGGTGTTTGATGAAGATGTGATCCGGTTTGCAGATTTTATCCGGGATTTTCACGATACTTTTAAATTAGATAAAGCCTCAGCTGAGAATATGTATCAAAGCATTCTAAGCCAGCTTCGAAAGAAAAAGCCTGGGGAGAAAGATACAGTTGAAGTTCAAAATATAAAGGGGCTTATAAGAAGAGCAGAAGCTAAAGCCGGCTGCAGGTATGTAGGCATTCCAGATGATCATGCACATTTTTTGGATTTACCATTTTATGAAACAGGATTGGTGAAGAAAAAACCGTTAGGTCCGGAGGATATCAAAATAACTAAAGATTTACTTAATAAAATTAAGCCCCAACAAGTATATGCCGCTGGTGATCTCAGTGATCCTCATGGAACTCACAGGGTTTGCCTGAATGCCGTATTTGAGGCCTTGAAAGAGTTAAAAGAAGAAAAAGTAGATTGGATTAAAGACTGTTGGCTCTGGTTGTATAGAGGCGCCTGGCAAGAGTGGGAAATTGAAAATATCGACATGGCCATACCGATATCACCAGATGAACTGATGCGAAAACGAAAAGCGATCTTTAAACATCAATCTCAAAAAGACCGACCACTATTTCCCGGATCTGATGCACGTGAATTTTGGCAACGTGCTGAAGATAGAAACAGAGGTACAGCCAATGTCTATAATCAACTGGGTCTTGCAGAATATGAAGCTATTGAAGCATTTAAAAGGTACTATTATTGAAATCTACATTCATGTTTAAAAAGATTGCTCTTATTTTATTTATTCTAATCCAGTATTCCTTTCAAAGCCGGGCTGGAGTGAGAGTAGATGTGGATTCCTATTTATCACTAATGTTTCCTACAGCTCCAGACTTGATGGATACGTTAGGGCAGAAAGTATATAGTATTTCTGATGAAACAGGGTACTATTCCTGTATTTTAATGAAAGTGGCTCCTGAAAAACTCAGGAATCTGGATCGTCAAAAGTTTTATAAAAGCATGTACGAGACTATCCAGGATCCGTCACATGGATGCCATTTAATAAAGGAATCTGTAGTAAACTTTACGGATATTATAGGAGTCGAATATCATACTTCTTGCAATGAAGTACCGGATTTTCCCGAGATCCGGTATAAAAGGTTTTTCTTATACCAGAATATATTGTATGTAATAGACTTTTGGACTTTCAAAAATCAAGCGGCGAATGCTGAAAATTTCAAATCAGCCTTTTTTAATTCATTGCAAATCAAAAAAGATGAAGAAGCTGTAGTTCCGTCCGCTTTTGGAAACAGCAAAACGTCAAATGAGACGCCGTTTAATTTGAACAATTTTATAGGGTTGATAGGTATTTTTATTGCCTTAGCATTGATCCTTGTCTTTCTTCGTAAAAAACCTAAGAAATAGTTAATCATCAGAACGGCTGAGCGCAAGCTGCTTTTATTCTTATTTTTGCGACTTTTAATACTCATTTCATTTTATCGTCATGAATAAATATCTCCTTTTTTTAATAATTCTTTTTGCAGGTGCTTGTAAATCATCACCAAAAGATATAGCCATTACAAAAAATTCAGCCTCCAATTACAGAATTATATATGGTGAAAAAGCGCCAGTGGAATTGGTTCAAGCTATTCAGACCTTCAAAGACAATCTTAAAATAGTGACAGGAGCAGATATTATGGCTTTCGCTGATATTGTGGGGCAGCAAGATGAAGAAATATTAATCGGCAATAGTAATAGAACGGCTAAATATCAGAGTTCTATCCCATTCAATGATCTGGGGGATAATGGATACTTTGCAGGAGTTCGGGATAAAAAATGGATCATTACCGGAAATAAACCGGATGCCATCATCACAGGCCTGTTTGATTTGTTAGGGAAATTAGGATCGACCAAACTAAATGCCACAATGACTCAATATGAACAAATACCTTTTTTTACTATTATTGGGAAAGATCGCATCCAGATACCTTCATTTAGTTATCGTCAATGCATCAATCCGTACTCGCTTAATGAAGATTATAGAAAATGGAATCATATCAATATAGACAACCAAAAAGACTGGGGCACCTGGGCTTATTCTACAGAAAAAATTTTCCCTTCAGAGTCTTATTTTAAATCAAATCCTGAATATTTTGCACAAATAAATAATCAAGCTGTTCCCAACCAGATTAACTTTTCAAGTCCCACTATGGCTATTGCACTGGAAAAGAATCTTGAAGTGTGGACAATGGCTAAAGGCAGAGCCACTTACTGGTCTGTAAGCCCCTACCCAAATTATATTGTAAGTGCAGATATAGCCACAAAAAAAACAATAGAAGAAACTGGTAGTGCAGCAGGTGCTCTGGTAAAAATGGTGAATGCTGTAGCTGCAAAAAACAAGGAACGAACCTATGCTATTTGGCTGGATGGTCCTTATCGCAAAGCCCCCGCTAACATTACGGTGGATAAAAATGTAATGATTGTATTAGACACCAAAGATGCAGACTATGCTCAGTCTTTGGGAGAAGGAAGCATCAATGAGTCTTTCAGAAAAGATTTAAGTGATTGGAAAAAACTTACTTCCAATATTGCGGTGGTTTCACACCTAACCAATGAAGAATATTTTATGATGCCTTTTCCAAACTTGACTGCTTTGCCCAAATCGTTGAAGTATTTAAAAAATGAAGGAGTAGATAAAATAATTTTTTCAGGTGTATCAGGTACTGGATCGCCGATGGCAGATCTCAAATTCTATGTTGCTTCACACCTGGCTTATGACTTAAATGAAAATGTGGATTCATTGATCAGCAGATATTGTGAAAATACCTATTCACAAGCTACTAGTTCAATGATTGGGTACGCCAAAGCTTTGGAAAAAGCCGTTCAAAATGGGCAATCGAAATTATCCATAGACGAATCACCTGCACAAGCATTTAAATCATGGCTGGCTCCAAACAATATTAATCAGCTGTATTCCTATTTCAATTCGACCACCACCCTCGCGCAAAACAATTCAGAATTAAAAGCGAAACTTGATCGAGATAGGCTATCCCTTATCTATTCCCAATTACGGGTTGCTCAGGCCATGGGAACAAATACATTTGGTTACTTCATGAATCTTGGGGCTTTAAAAGCAACTTTAGTAAGAGCTGAACAGCCTGTAGGAAAAGTCAATCAGGATGAAAATTTTGGTATTAAGAATGCTCAATTTAAACCCATTCAGGGGATGAAAGATTTGTTGCGACAGTTTGTTACTGATTGCGATGCTTATTCTATTCGGGTAGTAGATACAAAAGGTACCACTCCATTACAATTTGAAGAACAATTATTAAAATACATCGATCAAAATGTAAATATCCACGGTGGATTTAAAAAAGGCAGCATCCAATTTAATTCATCGACCGATCCGGAATATGGTGACAACGAAGGGAGTATCTTAAATGATGGAGTATCTGGCCTGGCAGAATTCCCCGAAGCCAATTGGCTTGGACTAAAAGGTGGTGAAGCAGAAATAATATGGGATCTGGGTAATGATACCTTGGTAAGCAGTATCAGCATGCGTTTTTTGCAGTCCAAAAATAAAAGAGCTTTATTGCCTCAAAATGTCAAAATAGCTACCTCTACAGATGGCTCCAATTTTAAAGAAATGGGTGCAAAATCTATAAGTCCCTCATCATCCATTACTCAAATAGAAAATGTAAGTTTTGCATTGGGTAAGAATAAATTAAAATATATAAAAATCAATCTTAAGTCAGAAGAAATTTGCCCACTTAATACTGACTTTGCAGGAAGTCCTTCAGCTATATTACTGGATGAGATAGTATTGAAATAAATTGAGTTTTCAATTGTTTCATTTCATATAACCAATATTGGTATGTTTAAAATCATCACTGTATTTTAAACCGAAATTTTGCATTAGAATTTCTATGCAAAATCTGAGGTGTTGAAAATGAATTATTTATATTGATTTAAAATGGTAAGAAATAATTACATTTTCAAAACTCAGGGTTAACCTCGATAAATAGTTGGTTTTCAATT
>JBBSBH010000057.1:0-27264 GCA_038251405.1 Chitinophagales bacterium | reverse complement strand
CAAGCTGAAGGCAACTTTTGGCTATCCTGTCAATTGAGCAATTATTCTATGGTGTCGGTTACTTTACCGCAGGTAAGCATCGCATTTCCATAATACGGATTTTTGATAGCCGCTTCGCTGCTTAACCAATACATCTTTTTCATAGGGCAATACTGCTGGTAAACAGGCTCTGTTGAGAGCTTTGCAGCTTTTGCCAATGTGTAGATATTGTTAGATAGCGTAGAAAAGATTGTGCGTTGAGCTTCAATATTATTGGATGCCCCAATGGTTTGTGCATCTGTTTTTAGCTTATCCTGTGCAGCCATAAATGCGTTATGGTCTGTTGTTGATAATGACTTCATATCAACTGCATCAATGGCTTTTACAAGTTCATCGGCTTTTGTTGCTGCCTGTGTTGCATCGCTACTTACTAAAGCATTTTTAATGCCGTAATAAGAATGGAGTAATGCGGTAAACTGATTTGCTTTTGTACTATCCTCCCGCTGAGACGGGACAAGTTGTGCAAAGGAATATGGTGTAGCTATAGTTGTAAAAAATGCAACTATTAAAAATAATTTTTTCATTCTAATTGATTTAATGTTTGAATAATAGAATACTTACAGGCATAGTAATGCAACCATGCAGTAACACAAAACATTAAATCAAATCAAATTTGGAAACTCTGTATTAGTATGCGTATGTCGGGTGGTGGAGGATGGAAAAACAGTAGGCGATATTTTTGTGCATCCGCATTAGCATATTTAAAAACATTTACTTTATAAAAGCTGGGAATTATTGCAATAAAAACAGGCAAGTTGATGGAAGCATTGGCATTGCTGCCAAGGATTTTATCTAAACTCTGAAACTTGACTACGCTATCATTGCAGCAACCATCTTTTTCTGAACCTTCTTGTGCATGGTGATGCCCCTTTTTTTCTTCGTGTTCATGCACATACTTTTTGCCTTCTGCATGAACATGAACGATGCCTTCTGTCGCTTCATCATCATCATCGTGATGGTGCTTACTGTTAAAGCCCATATCTACACCCACAGCACAGGCAAAACCAATAACTATATTCATTGAGAATACAATCAGTAGCAAAGCTGCTTTTAGTTGTATGGATATGTTTTTATTCATTCTTTCGTTTCTCAAATTAAGGCAAGTATTTCAGATGCAATACTGACCACTCACAAAGGTATGATTACTGTTTACCTTTAACGTTACATAATTATTGTTAAAAGTTACAGATAAATGTGTTTTACACTTGTTCATTTACACCAATCCTTCTTTCGTATAAATATGGCTTTGAAGATTTTCCAGAAGAACTGCCCTATAGATGCTATTATCGGTATTTATTATTTGATTATTACATTTTCATTCCTGCCATCGGGTCGTTGCCTTTTTTAAACACATATTCACTATGTAACAAATAAGCACCTCTCATCACTACCACATCTCCATTTTGCAAACCAGATTTTATTTCTACCCTGTCTCCGCTTTCTAAACCTATTTCCACCATTTTCATTTTGAAACTGTTTTTTCCTGACTGAACCCACACCGTATTCATTGTTCCATCCCTTAATACTGCATCAGTTGGCAATGTAAGTGTTTTTATTTCCTTGCCTTTGATGCTTACATAGGCTGGCATTCCGGGTTTTAATATCCCGTTTGGATTGGATATAGCGACCCTTACCAGGTTAATCCTGCTGTCGGGTATAATTTCAGGATTAGCTAATTCAATTTTCCCTTTCCATTCTTTACCGGGTAAATCTGGAATCTGAACAATTGCATTTCCATTTAAATTAACAGAAGAAAACTGTGAGGTGTAAACCTGTGCTTCGGCCCATAAAGAAGACAAGTCCGCTATTTTCATAATCGTCATTCCTTCCGATGCATACTGCCCTTCCATCACAGGCAATTCAGTAATAAAACCTGATGCGTTACTGTAAAATGAAGTTAGCGGAGTTGTTTTTTTTGCTTTTCCCAATTCATTCACCTGAGCTTCGCTCATGCCCCATAAAAGCAATTTCATTTTAGTACTTTGCACTAAACGATTAAAATCAATTATTGAATTGTCGAGGGTTTGCTGCTTCTCCACGGTTGCTAAATATTCTTGTTTTGCGTTATTCAATTCTTCGCTGTACAAATCATAAAGATGTGCTCCCTTTGGAATATAATCGCCAACATTTTTAAAATAAAGCCTGTCAATTCTGCCCATTATCCGGGCATTGATACTGTGTACTCTGGATTCATCAGCATTTAATGTTGCCGTTAAAACCAATTTGTCGCCGATTGTTCCGTTGCGAATCGTATCGGTTTGAATATTGCCCAATCTTATTTGTTCATCATTCAACATAATTTCGTCTGCTGATGTGTTAGTTCTTTTTACAACAATTAATTCCATATGGCAAATGGGACAATTACCTGGTTTATCCTCCATGATCTGCGGATGCATGCTACAAGTATAGTATTCATCTTTGCTTATTGCGGTTTCCTTTTTGCTTTTGCAGGAAAATATAAATAAGCAACTGGCAATAAGCAAAAGGCAAATACATATATTCAAATTGAAATTAGCAATGCGAAAATTGAAAAAGAAAACATTTATTTTATGGAATATCATTTTATACATTTTTTTGATTAATAATCTTGCTCATTGCTCATTGCTAATTGCTCATTGCCCATTGCCCATTGCTCATTGCCCTTTGCCCATTGCCCATAACTATTGATATTTTTCAGGGTTATTAATCATATGGTGCAACAAGCTTCCCACCTGTTCTGACAGATTTAAAAGCAATACATATTCTTCTTCTTTGATGTATTTGCAAGCCAAAGCAAATTCAAGCCAGGTTTGTGTTTCCGAATTTTCCATATCTGAGTCTGATATTTTTGAAATATAATGTGCCTTATACAATCTTTTTCTATGCGCTTCAGCAAGACAGGCGCAAACACTCCTGCTTGATCGCCTGACTTGATCAGTAAGTGAGTATCGTTCTTCTTTGGGAAATTTTTTAGACACTTCGAAAATATCCATAGCCATTTGAAAAGCAAGTTTGTAAACTTTTGTGTCATTAATTTTTTTATAGCTCATAAAATATTTTTTCAATAAATAAATTGCCCTTTGCTCATTGCCCTTTGCCTATTGCCCTTTGCCTATTGCCCTTTGCCCTTTGCTAATTAGTCTTTATAAAACTTTCACTATCCACAAGATATTGAGCATTTGCAGCTACGGCCTCGTTCTTATCCAAACCACTTAATACCTGTATCAGGTGTTTATTGATGATGCCGGTTTCTATCTTTCTTGCTGTAAAAGATTCGCCATTTCTTACAAAGACAACATTATCCAAGCCCAGAGACAATACAGCTTCTTCGGGCAACCAATTTGCTGAACGGTCACCAGCAAAAATGGTAGCTTTCACCTGGCTCCCGATTGGAATTTTAGAAGCCGTATTATCAAAATAAACTCTTGCCGTTGCAGTTTTGCTTCCTTCCCTGTAAAAAGGTTCGATATAACTTATAGCAGCTCTGAAATCTTTTAAGGGGTCTGTTTCCGGGGTGATGCGTACCTTATTACCCACTTTTACCATTGCTGCCTGGCCGGTGAAAATGTTTAATACAGCCCATGCCTTACCTGGATTATAGACAGAGAAAATATTCTGACCTTTTTGAACATACATTCCTTCTTTAACAGAAAGCTCTTCTGTGGTGAAAGTAGCGGGACTCATAACCGCTTGCTGATTATTATTCATTCCTGAACCACTACTTTCATGCACATGCCCACTGTAATTGCTGTAAACAGCTACTGAATAATTGACTTTACCTGATTTGATCAATAAACTTACTTGTTGATTACTCATTCCAAGTAAGTATAGTTTTTGTTTTGAAGCATTAATCAACATGGTATTGTCAGGGTCGTTCTTTAATAAGAACAATAAATTTTCCTGTGCAGTCATCAGCTCGGGGCTGTAAATGTCCATGATGCGCTGGCCTTTACTTATTTTCTGATAACGGTACTTTATAAAGAGCTTCTCAATCCTGCCTGAAAAATTAGATGAAATAGCACCCGTATGCCTTGTATCATAGGCTATAAACCCGTATGATTCCATTTCAATATTTTCTACTCTTTCCATCATGTGAATCATAGGAATATTTGCAATCACCTGCTGGTTGGATGGTTTCAGCAATGTATTTAATGAAACAGCTTTGGGTTCTGCTTCTGATTTTGTCTTTTCCAACTGCATTCCGCAGATAGGGCAGTTTTCAGCAGTATCACTTTGTACCTGCGGATGCATCGGACAGGTATATGCTTTGACTTTTGATTGGATATTGTCAACCGCTTTCATACCGTTGCGTGTGGTATGATCAGCCATAGGAATCAAATCCATTCCGCACTTTGGACATTGTCCCTTTTTGTTGCTGAATACTGAATCCTGTGGCATAGGACAGGTGTACATAATTTCAGGTGACTGATTATTATGACAACCCACTGCCACAATAAGCAATAAGCAATTAGCAATTAACAAAATATAAATCCTATTAAAAAAATGCTCATTGCCCATTGTCCATTGCCCATTGCCTATTTTCATTTGCTTATTGCTCTTTGCCCATTGCCTATTTTCAATCTCCCGATTACAGTTTTTAAAAAATCCTTTCATGTTGCGCATTTTATCTCTGTTATTTTGATCGTCATTGCCAATTGCCAATTGCTTATTGCCTATTTTCATTTGCTTATTGCTCTTTGCCCATTGCCCATTGCCCATTGCCCATTGCCTATTGCCTATTAACCTTCACTTCATCTCCATAATCTTCATCAATTCAGCCTGCATTTGAAGTGCTTTCTGCAACTGGTCGAAGTAATCCATCTGTGTCATATTCAGAGCTTCCCAGGCATCGAAGAGTTCAAAGAGTTCCTCCGTATTCTGCTCATACCCTAATTGCATAGTTTGAAAATTTCTTCTTAAAGCAGGAATGATCTGCTGCTCATATAACAACATCTGTTTCTTTTTTAATTCCAGTTCTGCATAAGATGCACTTGCCATACCGGTAGCCTCATTCACTATCATCTGTTGTTGATTTTTCAAAGCTTCATTTTGCCAAACCAGGCTTTCGGCTTTTGCCATATTCATTTTTGAAGACCAGCTGGCCAGTGGGATTTTTACCATGGCCATGACAGTGAACATCAAAGGCTGCCGTGCCCAACCGGTCATGTGATTATATTGTATACCAAACTCTGGTTTCAATTTTGCCAGTTCCGCTTTGCGTTCAAAGTCATTGACTTCAATACTCCGATCAATTACTTTTACATCGCTTCGCTGTTTCATTAAAGCGTCAGAATCGAACATTACTTTATTAAAATTGAGCCATACATAATTGGTATCTACCAAAAAGGCTTCACCAGCATTATGGTTCATGACGGTATTAATTGCAATTCTTTTCTGGACAATTTCATTCCGCAACATCAACTGCATGTTTTCTACATTGGCCAAAGCGGCTTTGGTTTTGTAATAGGCGCTGATTTTTCCCAAGCCGTTTTTATATCTTATTTCCGCACTCTGCATCATAAATTTCAAAAGTCTGGCATTTTCATCCAACACTTTTATTTTCTTTTCCAAAACAATCCAGTCGTAATAGTTTTTCCTTGCTGTAAAAAGTAACTCATTGACCACTACATCCTTTTTTTGCAATTCAACCGTTGACTGTGCATACATAAAATCATACGATGCATGCTGCTTTTTTTTATTGGGAAACATCTGTTGTGAAGAAATCATAAACGCACCCATACCGGGTTGCCCGTCCATTGATTTCCACCTGCCGGGATTGTACGGGGTTTGAAAAAATCCTGCTCCTATTTCAGGCGGCATCCAACTGTATGCTCCTTTTGCTACTTCCTGCATGGAACGAGCTTCAGCATCCAGCATTTTTAATGTGGGATGATTTTTTTCAATGGCAGATTGTATTTCCTGCATTGTTAATACTTGCTGCGACAACGCCATTTGCATAAAGAGCATTCCTCCAATTAATAATTTTAAACTTTTCATATCATTTTATTTTCTGCCAAAACTTATTAATGCTTTGTTTCCAATACATCTATCTTGCCATGCTTCCTCAATTCATATTCTTTAGCCATTAAAAAAATCAATGGGGTTACCAATAATATATGTGTAGCTGATGTGAGCACGCCGCCCACCATTGGCAATACAATTGGTTTCATCACATCGCTACCAACCCCCTGACTCCACAGAATAGGTATTAAAGCAAAGAGCGAAACACTTACCGTCATCAATTTTGGACGAAGGCGTTTTGCTGCGCCTGCAATTACATATTCCCGTAAATCTTGCTTGGTGATTGTTTCTTTTGAATTACCCTTTTTCTCAACTAACTGTTGCATGGCGTCGTTGAGATAGATAACCATAACAATTCCTGTTTCAACCGCTAATCCAAACAACGCAATAAAACCAACTGCCACTGCCACTGATAAATTCACTCCCCAGAAATAAATCATGACTGCACCGCCTATTAATGCAAATGGAATAGAGATCAAACTTAGGAACGCCTCCCTTGCTGAATTAAAAGCAAAATACATGCAAAGGAAAATGATCAGCAACACAACAGGCAAAATCATTTTTAATGTTTTTTCGCTGCGAATGAGGTTCTCATATTGTCCACTCCACTCCATAAAATAGCCTTTCGGAAGTTTCGAAATCATCTTATCCAGTTTTTCCCTGGCTTCATTAACCGTGCTGCCCAAATCCCGTTCCCTTACATTAAATAAAACCGTACCTCTCAACATGGCGTTTTCTGAATTAATCATCGGAGGGCCTTCGGTAATTTTTACATCGGCCACCGCCTCCAATGGAACAGGGCCGTATTTCATGGTTTGCACCTGCAAGCGCTTTAAAGAACTAAGACTATTTCTGAAGTCCTGGCCAAATCTTGCATTGACCGAAAACCGTTGACGGCCCTCAACAGTCGTTGTTATCCGCATGCCACCTAAGGCAATTTCAACGACGCTATTTACATCATCTACTGTTAATTCATACCTGCTGATCTCATCCCGTTTAACAGTAATATCAATGTACTTACCGCCAGTGATGGGCTCTACATACAAATCTTTTACGCCATCAATGCCTTCCAGTTCTTTTTTTACTTTTTCAGCAAATGCATAAATGGTGTCGAGATTTTGACCGTAAACTTTTACGCCTACATCGGTACGGATACCCGTTGAAAGCATATTGATGCGATTAATGATGGGTTGTGTCCATCCATTGGTTACACCGGGTATCTGCAACTTGGCATTCAGTTCATTGATAATATCGTTTTTGGAAATACCCTTTCGCCATTCGCTCTGCGGCTTTAGTAACACAATTGTTTCAATCATGCTGATGGGAGAATTATCGGTCGCTGTATTCGCCCTGCCAGCTTTACCCAAGACATTTTTTACTTCGGGCACTGATTTAATCAGTTTATCCTGCACCTGTAAAATCCGTTTTGCTTCGCTGTTGGAAATATCGGGTAAGGTTACCGGCATAAATAATATGGACCCTTCATCCAGTGGTGGCATAAATTCCTTGCCCAGGCTCATCAGCATAGGAATACTTATTGCCAATGCAATGATATTTACAGCGATAGTTGTTTTTCGCCAATTGATACAAGCACGAATTACTGGTTCATACATTTTTTCCAAAACGCGGTTAACCGGGTTTTTTGTTTCGGGCCTGAACCTGCCTTTCATAAAAAAGGAAATAAGCACCGGAGCCAGTGTTATCACCAATATAGCATCCACTATCATGATGAAAGTTTTGGTATAGGCCAGCGGATGAAACAATTTCCCTTCCTGTCCGGATAATAAAAACACGGGTAAAAATGAGGCAATAATGATGATAGTAGAAAAGAATACACCCCTTGATACCTGGACGCAGGCTTTTTCAATCAAACGCATCCGCTCCAACTCCGGTATCCGGTAATAATCTTTTTTGCCTCTTAGTTTATTAAATAGTTTTTTCATTATTTATACTTTAGGGTTGTGCTGGTTTTGCCAATCTGATAAATGGCGGTATGCATTTTCACTCATGATAATTCCATTGTCCACAATCACACCGATTGCCAATGCAATACCCGTCAGCGACATGATGTTTGATGAAATACCAAAGAAGTTTAAGAGAATAAAACTGACAGCAATGGTTATAGGTATCTGTACGATGATGCTTAATGCACTCCGCCAGTGAAATAAAAAGATGAAAACAATTAATGCCACAATTGTCATCTCTTCAATTAACTTTACTTTTATGTTACCGATAGCTGCTTCGATTAAATCGCTTCGGTCGTAAGCAGTCTTAAAGTCTACCCCTTCAGGCAATCCTTTCTGGACATCTTTCATTTTTCCTTTTACCGCTGTAATTACTTTGTCCGCATTTTCTCCATACCGCATCACCACTATACCTCCTACAACTTCCCCCTCGCCATTCTCATCAAAAATTCCAAGTCTTAAATCTCCACCCATTTGAACCGAGCCAATATCTTTTACCCGTACCGGAATGCTATTGTAAATTCCAACACCTATACTTTCAATATCTTCTTTATTTTTAAGGTATCCCAATCCACGGATGATGTATGCCATATCACTCATTTCAAATTTTCGGCCACCCACATCATTGTTGCTGGCCTTTACTTTCGTCATTACATCCATTAATGAAACATTGTAAAACTGAAGTCTCACAGGGTCAATAACTAACTGGTATTGTTTTTCAAAGCCTCCAAAGGAAGCAACCTCTGCTACACCGGGTACCGTTTGTAAGGCCAGCTTAATGTACCAGTCTTGTAGTGCCCGTTGTTCGCCAAGATCCAGGTTCTTTGTATCCAGTGTATACCAGAATACATGTCCCACTCCCGTTCCATCAGGACCCAGTGATGGGGTAACTCCATTAGGTAATAGCCGCTGAGCATAATTTAAGCGTTCCAATACCCTTGTTCTTGCCCAGTACACATCCACATCATCTTCAAAAATCACATACACAAAACTCATCCCGAACATGGATGTACCCCGAATATTTTTTACTTTGGGAATACCCTGTAGATTGCTCACCAACGGATAGGTAACCTGATCTTCTATTATTTGAGGACCTCGACCCATCCATTCAGTAAAAACAATCACCTGGTTTTCGCTAAGATCGGGTATGGCATCTATGGGGTTCTTACTTATGTTTAAAATACCCCACACAAATAAGCAAGTTGCAAGCAACAAAACGATGTAGCGGTTTTTTAAAGACCAGGAAATAATTTTAGGAATCATAGCATTTTTTTAATTGGCAATTTGCAATGAGCAACTTGCAACTCATTGCCCATTGCCAGTTGCCAGTTGTTTTAGTTGTATCCTGAGCTAATAGGGTCACAGAAAAGATGGTTAACGTTACCATTATCAGCATTTTAATTGCTATCATTTTAGATTTTTGTTTAGTGAATAAGAACTATTGCTGACATACAGAAATGCCAAAAGCCCGGCAATAGTGATTGCCCGGTATAAAGAGGAATAATTTCTAAATCAGGAAGGAACGCTTGAAGATGTAAATCGCTACACCATGTGTTCGGGGAGGAGCATGGCTGATAAAGTTTTCTGAGGTTACAGATGGAAAATAAATATCAAATAATTCAGTGAATGAAGCAGGAATTGCAACTGAGAATAACTGCAAAGATTGCAGATTATTTTCTGCCAATTTCTGGGCTGAATCAACTTTGAGAAGCTTGAGTTCATCTTTGCAACAGCCTTTAGTAGCATTGTCTTTTTTCTCCATTCCGCATCTGGGGCAGGTTGTGGACTTGCTATGGCTCAGCCCCCAATCGACCAGTTTGCCCATGCAATAATGCAGGTGTATGGTAGCACCGGAAGAAGTACCAAAATACAATATGGCTAATATGACTGAAATGAATTTTTTCATTTATCGCTCAATAAAGGTAAAACAAATTATGAGCATATAATTTACACATTTTTGAGAATGATTTATACTTAAATGGTATTCATGTACTTACAACAGTCTTTCTTTATTGCAAAAATGGCTTTCAATAATATACAAAAAAAGCTGTTTTATTGCACTAAACCAGGCTTAAATAAAGATATTACTTTTTACCTCTGCCTTTCAATAGATAGATTATAATGAGCACCACTATAAGCGGAATGAGCCACATGCCCCACCCCATACCCCAGCCCCAGGAATTATTGTGCATCTGATTGTTTTTAATGTTTTTGTTTTAATCAATCCCTTACTTCATTTTCATTTTACTATTATCCATTTTCTCACCATTCATCTCTTTCATCATTTTCATCATCATCGGCCTTTGCTGCATCATCTGCATCATGTTTTTACACATCATTGAATCTTTGTCTGCCATATTCATCATATGCGTCATCATCATCTGCATCATGCCGGGATCCTGCATCATGTTTTGACTCATCATTTGCTTACTGCTATCCGTATTCATCATCATCTGCATCATCTCCATATGGTAAGCAGGATTATGTATAATAGCGGCAGTAATCTCCTTGCGTTGATTATCATCTTTCAGCAATTGATCAGTTGTTTGTTTGGTATTACAGGATATTAGCAGACCTATAGCTGCAATAAAAGGAATTGAATAAATAGTGAAATGTTTCATTTATGTGATATTTAAGTTTTAATTGGCCAAGGTCACCTTTAAAATTATAATAAGCGTTACGTAATCATAAACAAAAGTTACATAATTCACACAATCTCAATAGTCATTTGAATGTGCGTGACTATATTATAATGAATCTATTCATCAGATTACGTCATTCACATCAATCCTTTTTTCTTACAAATATAGCTTTGGAGATTTTCCAGAAAAACTGTCCTATTGATTTTAGCATAAACTTCATTTACTTACAGTCCTTTTATCAGCAAAATTGACTTTAAATAACTGCCCTATTCTTCACGATATAAATTTATTATAATAAACAGAAGTAGTAGAACAAAGGAATTGCCCCACTGGTTTCAGATTTTTATTGGCTTAGCTTTTCTGCCTTATACCCGGCTTTGTTTACTATTGCCCGGATCATTTCATCAGATAGAGTATCGGTTTCTACGGTTAAGATTTTTTGCGGATTTGCAGTATCTACTTCCCATCTTTTGATTTCGTTATTGGCATTTAAATGCGGTGTAACGGATGACACACAACCGCCACAATTAATATTCGTTTTATACTTGTATTTCATATTGTTTTTGTTTGTAAAGTTCCGGCTAAATGAACGGTATATTGTTATACTATTATGGAAAAGAGTTATACTTCAGTGGCATTATAGCTTCAGCCATTTCAGCCGGAGACTGTTCGTTACCACACTTACGCTACTCAATGCCATTGCAGCACCGGCGATCATCGGATTCAATAAAAAGCCTGTAAACGGATACAAAATGCCTGCCGCAATGGGTATTCCAATGATATTGTAAATAAACGCCCAAAAAAGATTTTGTCGTATGGTTGCAACAGTGTGCTTTGATAATTTTATTGCTTGTGAAATTTTAGAAAGGTCGGATGATATAATGGTCATCTTAGCTACATCCATAGCAATGTCGCTACCTTTGCCCATTGCGATACTCACATCGGCTTGTGCCAAAGCATTGCTGTCGTTAATACCGTCACCCACCATGGCCACCACTTTTCCCTGCTGCTGCAAATCCCTGATGAAATCTGCCTTGTGTGCCGGTAGCACTTCTGCTTTGAAATGATGGATGCCTACTTGCGCTGCAATGGCTTTGGCAGTAAATTGATTATCGCCTGTGAGCATGTATACTTCAATGCCTGCTGCCTGTAGTTCCTTTACTGCTTCCACCGATGTTGTCTTTATTCTATCGGCAATGGCAATAGCCGCCAGTGCATTTTCTTTATCTGCAAGCCAAATAACTGTTTGCGCCTTGTTCAGCCATTCGTTGGCTATCGTCTGCAAAGCAGGTTCAATATGAATGTTTTTGGATTGAAGCAAAGCAGGGCTGCCCAAAAAATAACTATTGCCTGCATACACTACTTTCACGCCTTTGCCGGTGATGCTTTCAAAATGGTCAAGAGCAAGCGATTGTACATTTTGTTGTTGGAAGTAACGAACGACTGCCTCTGCCAAAGGATGTTCTGATTGTTGTTCAATACTAAAAAGTAAATCAGAAAGTTCCTTTTCCCCTGCACCTGATTTCCATTGTATAGAAACTACTTCTGGCTTACCTTCTGTGATCGTACCAGTTTTATCCAGCACAATGGCATTCACTTTTTTAGCCAGTTCCAGACTTTCTGCGTCTTTAATCAAAATCCCATGCTCTGCACCTTTACCCACACCTGTCATGATTGCAGTAGGCGTTGCCAAACCCAATGCACATGGACACGCAATTACCAACACTGTTACTAATGCTAAAAGACCGTGCGTAAAACCATTGTTTCCACCCAAAATTATCCAGACAATAAGGCTAAGAATGGCAATAAGCATTACAACCGGAACGAAGATGCCTGCAATTTTATCTACAAGCTTTTGCACGGGGGCCTTGCTGCCCTGTGCCTCCTGCACCATTTTTATGATCTGTGCCAATACGGTGTCGTCGCCTACTTTATCTGCCGTAAACTGAAAACTTCCTTTTTGGTTGATGGTTCCGGCGAATACTTTTTCGCCCTTTTTCTTTTCCAGTGGAATGGGTTCACCACTAATCATGCTTTCATCAACAAAAGAAATTTCCAGATTTTACAGTTCCGTCCACAGCAATTTTTTCTCCCGGCTTTACCAACAAGGTATCCCCCACCTTTACAGAAGCAATCGGCATTTCCATCTGGTGTCCTCCTTCATGCACTACCGTAACGGTTTTTGGCTGTAAACCCATAAGCTTTTTTATAGCGGTCGAGGTGTTTCCTTTTGCCCTTTCTTCGAGCATTTTGCCCAGGAGAATAAAGGCGATTACCACGCCTGCAGCTTCAAAATAAACATGGGCTTCTAAACCTTTACTGTGCCAGTATTGCGGATAAACGGTATTAAAAACACTGAACAAATAGGCCACGCCTGTACTTAATGCCACCAGTGTATCCATGTTGGCAGAACGATGCTTTGCCTGCTTCCATGCGCCAATGAAAAACTGCTTCCCGAAGAAAAGCACAACTGGCGTTGCCAATGCCCACATGATGTAATTGGCATAAGGCATATGCATGAAAAACATCCCTATCAGCACCAAAGGAATCGATAAGGCAACCGAGCCAATGGTTCTTCTCTTCAGTGTCTCAAACTTTTTAAGGTGTTCTTCTTCCAATTCATCTATTGCTTCTTCACTTTCATCAATCATCAAATCATAACCAATGCTTTGCATGGCGGCCTTCAATTTTTGAGCGTCGGTAATGGTAGGCACATATTCTACCTGCGCTGTTGCATTGGCATAGTTAACGGATACATTCACCACACCGGCAGTGTTTTCCAAAATACTTTGAGAACTGCTGGCACAAGAGGCACAAGTCATATTGAGCACCGGAAATGTTTTCTTCAATGTACCTACATCATAGCCTAAATCCCTGATGGCTTTTACCGCTTTAGGTATCGTTTGCAGCTTATCATCCGTTGTAATAATAGCCCTTTTGTTGTTCAGTTCTACTTTATGGGTATTAATACCTTCTATCTCACTTAATCTGTTGTCCACAATAAGGGCACAATGTTCACTTTCCACGCCAGCTAAGGGAAGAGTTATAGCATTTATCTCTTTATTCATCATTCATCTTTTTAAACGTTACAAAGATCTGGAAGAAACATAGGTTTATTGTTACAGCATTTTGGAAAAGATGTGCAGATAAATGTACCTGGATGAGGAGTTGTAAGTGTAAATCCCTGAATTAGGTTGAAAGGCTTAAGCTAATTTATTATTATAAATATTGACTGGTTTTCCATATTCCTTTTTTCTTCTTTTTGCTAATTGCCCATTGTTCATACCTCATCCCTGATATTGTCAATAGACTTTCGATGCAATGCTCCAAGCTGTTTGAATTGTGAGGGTGTCATACCGGTGAGATTTTTGAACTGGTTCGAAAGGTGCTGAATGCTGCTATATCCAAGGTTAAATGCAATCTGGGTTAATGACTGTTCATTGTATATCAGCCATTCTTTTACTTTTTCTATTTTTTGGAGGTTAAAAAACTGCTCTAATGTGATGCCTTCCAATTGGGAGAAGAGTTTGCTGATAGAAGAGTAATCTTTGAATACTTTTTCGCCAATAAATTTTGTAAGGCTGAAATGTTCTTCTACGTTGCCACTTTGTACTTTTTGTATCAGTAGGTTTTTAACCTGCTCGATTAATCGTGTTTTTTGATCGTCTAAAAGTTCAAATCCAGTTTCCAGGAGCTTTTGTGTAAAATTTTTTAACTGGCTGGCAGTGGGCTTTTTATTCAGTTCCACTTCGCCCAGCCTTACATATTTTGCCTGTAAATTATTACTTTTCAAAATCTGCTCAACAGACATAATGCAGCGGGGACAAACCATGTTTTTTATGTAGAGTTTCATTTTACGTTAGTTGAAAACTACGGAAAAAATTCTATACTGTATTGAATACTGATGTTTGTTCTTCCCGATTAAAGCTCTGTAAATGTTATTTTGGAGTTAATTGCATTTTCATACAGCTATCGGCAATATAAAAGACAATGCTTATTGAAGAAAGGTCTATAGTTGCACAGGTTGTCATTATTTCCTGTTTAACAGGTGGAGTGCTGTAAGTATCATCGTGTAGATTCCTATCACCATTACGCATTGACCTGTTGAATACAAGTGGCTTAAAGGGATAAAATAACACTTTGTATTTTCTTCTCGTTTTCCCAAATGCAAATTAAATGGTCATCATCCAGAGACTTGAGTAAAGGAAGTTGGCCTTTCCCAAGAAACTTCTTTTGATTACCCGGCATCAGGCATACAACTTCTCCCTTTTCAGTCCAGGCATATACATTTTTATTATTAACTAATTCCATGGTGCAAGCCCTTCCTTCACCAATATGAACTTCTTGCTTACCGGGCTCACAAGTAAAGATATCTCCCTTTCTGAACCATACTGTTTGCGGACGATCAGCATCATTAATAACAAAAGCACCCCCATCCATCGGGCAGCCATCTAATGCCCAGCTTTCATTTCCTATTTTCTCAGCTTGTCCAAAACTATTTCCCAGATCTCTGGATTGGATCAGATACAAATCTCTGTTACCATGAAGCCAATTACGAAACATTACATAGACATTATTCCCTTTTAAAGCAACGGAGGGTTTGCAGCATTCGCAGACAGTGGTATCAGGTGATGCGTATATCATCACGTTCTTAGACCAGCTATTACCTCCGTTATCTGATCTTGCGCCATATATTTTATTATGCTTGTCCCGAAGATCAAGCCATACTGCAAATAGATTTTGATCATCTCCACTGAATGCCATTAGACCTTCTTTCGCCACCGTATCTCTATCATTCACTTTTGCTGTTTGTATCCATTTTCCGGATTTGTCCATTAAGAAAGAAAAAATATCCCCTCTTGAATTACAAGCAATGATGGTTACTCCATAAGATGAAGTAGAAATTTGAGGACCCCGCATATGTGATGCGGCCAATTTAGGGAGTACAGCAACCAAGGAAGGATCCGAAAATGACTTCCCATCGATATTGGATCTTTCATACATAATACTATCTCCTGCCCCATATACCAGGTGTAAATCACCCCCCTTATCCCTGGCTATATTTGGCATTTGACCATTTGCAATCACCGAAGTAGTCGAAACCTCGGCTGGCTTTTGACTACAGCTCAAACAAAATATCAAGAATAACAAGGATAGAAATGTTACTATTAGTTTCATCTTCTGGATTTGATCAAGAAATTTACGATTTTTTGACAAGTCAGCCTGAAGTGGCTGGACTTTACTCCATATCGTTTCCCAATTTTTTCTTATCATGCAGCCATAAAATACCTTACATGAAAAGTTTTACTATTGAACAAATAAATGATGTCGTCAAAGGAGTTGTAATAGGTAATACCACGCAATTCATCACCGGTCCCGAACAACTGGAATCTGCAAAAGAAAATCAGATCACTTTTATAGGTCATAAAAAATACGCAAAGCATTGGGAAACATCCAAAGCCTGTGCGGCCCTCATCAATGAAGATATTGAACTGGACCCCGGAGAAAACAGAGCCCTGATAAAAGTAAAGAATGCAGATATTTCTATGGCGGTGCTATTAGAGCTATTTGTGGAAGAAACACCTGTTTTTGAGTCGGACCTTCATCCAACTGCCGTGATCCATGCTTCAGCAAAAATCGGAAGCGGATGTAAAATAGGCGCAGGTTGTTATATCGGCAAAGAAGTTACACTTGGTAATAATACGATCATCTATCCTAATGTTACTATCCTGGATTTCACCAGCATTGGAGTGAACACGGTTATCTGGTCAGGTACGGTAATTCGCGAAAGATGTGTGATAGGGAGTTACTGCATATTACACCCTAACGTTTCTATTGGAGCAGATGGCTTTGGGTTCCGGCCGGCACCGGACGGCAGAGGCTTGATTAAGATTCCTCATATTGGGAATGTAGTCATTGGTAATGGTGTGGAGATAGGAGCTAATAGTTGTGTGGATCGTGGAAAATTTAGTTCCACCGTAGTTGGCGATGGTTGTAAAATAGACAACCTGATACAGATCGGACACAATAGTAAAATGGGTCGAAGTTGTATTATGGCAGGTGCCAGTGGATTAGCCGGTTCGGTTACATTAGGGGATGGAGTGGTCATTGGAGGGGGTGCCTGCATTTCTGATCATGTCACTTTGGGTAGTGGAGTACAGGTCGGTGGTATGTCTGGTGTGATTAATAATTTCCCCGCAGGGACCAAACTCATGGGATATCCGGCTACTGAGGCAAGAGAAATGTTGAAACAATGGGTAGTTTTAAGAAAGCTCGTGAAAGAATCTAAATAAACATCTTCTCTTAGCGGGTAATCCAGTTGAATTCATAAGGCAATGGAGCTTTAATATGGGTACGTTCAGCAATTTTTCTAAAGCGAACTGGTAAGCCTACCAGGTAATCCCTTGCTCTTTCTGCTGCATCGTTGATCCCGGTAATATCTGTAATTTTCCATTCCTTAATAAGGCTTTCTAATATATTGGTATAGTCCAGGGTAGTGTATACTCCTAAGCGTTGTGCGGCATCACTGAAATGTGAAAAAGTAGCGCCTATCTTTTCTCCCTGCTGACGAAGGAAATGCGCCGGCATCACTATTTTTTTACGCATCATATCTTCGAAGGCGATCATCATTTCACTGGGATCGATTGCAAATATTTTCTCTATAAAACATTTATATGCATTGGCATGCCTGGCTTCATCAGCTGCAATGACGCCACATATCCTGGACAATTTGGTACTGCCATATTTCCTGGCGCTTGTCGCAGTCCGGCGGTGCGAAATATTCGTTGCTAATTCCTGGAATGATGTGTATACAAAGTTGCGATAGGGATCCCGGGCGGCACCCACATCCACTCCGTCTGCTATAAGGTATTGAGTACTCACCTCCATCTGCCGCATATTGATACGGCCGGAGAGGTATACAAATTTATTCAGCAGATCACCATGGCGATTCTCTTCTGCAGTCCACATGCGGACCCATTTGCTCCAGCCATTCGTATTGTTTTTTCCAATGCCTTCAATATCCATCAGCCAGGTTTCGTAGGTAGGCAATGCTTCTTCAGTAATGATATTACCTACTAATACTGCAAGAAAATCATACGGTAATTCTTCGCATTCCAGCCGTAATTCTTTGAGCTCTTCTAAAAAATTATCCTTATTGCTCATCGGCAGAAGATCGGAAGGTTGCCAGTTGGTGTCAATGGATGATAGGTACGTTTCGATGATTTTATCCATTTGCTGCGCAATAAAGTTCATTACCTCCAGCCGGGTAGGCGTAATATTCATTAGGTATTAGAATTATTAAGAATATGGATTAGATCATGAAAGTACAAAATAACTATAAACCATACTCGTATTTTTTAATTGTTTTATTAGTATAAATTATATTGATGAATATAGAGTTGCAGTTCTTGTTTTTCCGTTATAGGATTCTTTAATTCTACCTCACCCATCGAGCCATGCAGAGGTTGAAGTTTCATATTCTCCAATTCCTTCATAACAACTATGATATAACGGTTGCAGACCATATTTTTATATAGCGTTTCATTTTATTTGTACCCCTTGAAGACTTCACAAATTTAAAGAAGAATTGAATTTTATACATCTTTTAGAAGACTTACTGCCTGACGATGGCAAGAATGGAATTCTTCTCCGACCTAGTTGTCTCCTACAGAAAAGGATATATGCACGAGGTAGTTTATTTTTCTCATATTTGCCTGGTAAGCTTTAGCATTGAAGTTTAAAATCATTTTTCATAAAAATAAATATGTCAGCAATTCATTCAATTAACATCATGGAAAAGTTTTCCTTGTTTGACAAAGAATGGACTCCCCATATTATTGGCGAGCTCAATGGTCAGTACGTAAAATTGTGCAAACTTAAAGATGATTTTGTATGGCATAGCCATGAAAAAGAAGATGAATTATTCATGGTATTCAAAGGGACTCTTTTCATGGATTTTAGAGATGGTCGTACCGTGGAAGTGAAAGAAGGCGAAATCTTAATTGTACCTAAAGGGGTAGAACACAAACCTCACACGAATGGCGAGATCGTATTCAATTTATTGTTCGAGCCAAAAAATACGTTGCATACCGGTAATGTAGAAACTGAAATGACTGTAAAGAAATTAGATTGGATATAAAGACCAAAGTCGCTTTAGTTTGCTGTGGAATAAAATACTTGGCAAAAATTATTTACACCGTTTTGAGTTGCAATTCCTGATTGATCCAAGTCAGGATCTAAAATCGTAATATTCAAATCCTTCCACAAAGATGGTAAGCGTAAGTAAAGTAATTCATTGAATTTTTCATACCATAATCTATCATCATGAATTAAATGTAGTTTACTTTTTTAGGTTGGTGATATTTTCTTCAATCATTTTCAAGGCCAGATTTACTTCATCTAAATGGGTTCGGTGACTCAAAATAGCACACCTGATCCAAAGCTTAGCATGGATAAAAGTAGATGATAGAAATACCCTTCCATCTTTATGAATAGCATCTACTAATGCCTGATTGATTTTATTATCTTCATCATGAGGATATCGAAATATAGAGACTGTGAGATCAGGTTGGTGTCCAGTTTCGAACCCCAAGCTTGAAATTTTCTGATGAAAATAATTACTTAATATTAACTTTTCCTGTAACGCTGCTTTGAATGGAGCCAGACCGTGCAAGTGTAATGGTAGCCACATGCGCAAGGCCCTATTGTGCCGGGTAAGCTCTATACCTGTATCAGCCGGATTGATGTCTTCCATCTCAAATGCATCTTTCATATAGGCCGCTTTATATGCATTAGATGCAAGCAATATATTTCTGTCTCTTACTAATACTGCACCAGACCCATATGGAATAAATAGTGATTTATGCGGATCCATGACCACTGAATCTGATCGTTCTATTCCTTTAAACTTTGTTTTGAATTCTTCCAGAAGCATAAAAAATCCACCGTAAGCAGCATCTACATGAAACCACAAATCAAATTCATCACATATAGTAGCCATTGCATCCATATCATCTACTGACCCAGTATCAGTAGTACCAGCAGAACCAATTACCAAAAACGGCTTTAGCCCCTCTGAGATATCTTTCCGTATTTGCGTCCTCAAGGCATTTGTATCCATTTGAAATTTTGCATTTATTTCAATAATTCTTTGCACCGACTCATAAAGACCCGTTATATGTAGCGCCTTGTGAACGCAGTGATGAGTTTGTGAAGTAATATATATCACGGCCTGTCTGACATTCGTACTATTTATTTGATAATGATCCCGAGCTGCTTTAATTGCTATTAAATTAGCTGTAGATCCTCCCGAAGTAAGATTGCCATATGCGTTCGATGGATAATCCACCAAACTCACCATCCAATCGATTACTTGCTTTTCGATTTTTACTGCACCAGGATTGGAATAGGCAATACCTGCATATCTATTGCTGATTGCTGCCAATTTATCTGCAATTGAACTAGTCCAAAGACCTCCTCCGGGAATAAATCCCATATGCTTTCCTGAGGCCGTATTAATACCTGTTGCGTCTACTTCACATTTTAATACATCGATCAATACTTCCAGGGGCTTGCCTTCATTACTGAATTTCAAAGAATTTAATTTATCAAAAGATCCCGTAGTGTAACCTGGCATATCCGATAGCCCATTTAAAAACTCATTTGTATAGTTATCTGCGATCTTAGTAATTAATAGTCGTTCGTGCTCATCTTGATCAAGTGTACGTGCGAGGTGCTCAAGCTCTTTAATTTTTTCCATGTTTTAATAATATTAATCTAATTAGTCTGTATCATATAAACTGAAATAGTTAGTCGGTTCCATGAATTAATGACTGCCCCTGTAAAAATCGATTGTGCTATTTCCGTTTCAGAAAAATGATCTTTCACTTCTTGATAGGTCTGATCAGTAAGACCTCTATTTGGGGTTTTGAGTGCCAGATTCATTCTTTCTATCATTTTTATCGTTTATCATGATTTGATAGTGTAAAAATATGTTAACTGGATGATGCATTTAATCCAGAATTAAAACTTTACCTAATCCAGATATGGATTTCTAAAAAATCTAAGTACCGAATTGCAATTTTAGAAGATGATTGCGATTATGATTTCCACTTTACCTGCAAACCATTCTACTAATGACCAGTATAGCCCAAAATGGTAATATGATATAACTAATGAGTTAGGAAAAAAAGTCCAATTTAAAATACGGGATGGAGGAATGTCTGTTTGGACTAAATTCCTTTCAAAAGATTTAAAAGATGGTTCTGAAAAAGGATTGATTATTAGTGATGGAAAGGAATATAATCCTTGAATTGATAAACTAAATTCCACCAGATTGGGCTTTGCTTCACTGAATTTCGTGGAGCAGGAAAAAGCGAAAAGGATCCTAAAAGAAGTACTTTAATCAGTAAATAAGGAAGAACGGATACATAGAATTAGTTAAGTAACTTTTATTTAAGATATTAATTATCAATTACTTACGACTTTAACTATAATTACTAATCGAATTTTACAATATTCAATACTTGCTTTCAGTTTTAGTACTATTAAAAACATTATTTATTTATTAATGAAAATTTATGGCAAAAACCTTTACACAAAACAATTTAGTCTCAGTCAGTTTTGGAGATTCAGAAGATGACTCCAGTTTATTTGGTTCGTATTTAGATGATCAATTGCTGAACATGGTAGATCAGATTAAAAATCTTCGTGTTCGCCCCTCTTTTGGCAGTATAGAACGAATCATGGATTATGCTTCAACTGTGAAAGCGGAGTTTAATTAAGATTTTTAAAACTAGCTGATACAAACGTTTATAAAACCTTTGAGTCGTAGTGACCGAAGGTTTTTTTATTTTTTAGAAAAAATTGAAAAACTATAGTCCTGCAATTGGGCATCATTTTTGTTATATAAATATGTTTAAATTTGCGCCGACTTTTAAGTGTCTTACTTCATGAAACTGAGCTAACTACTTAAGAATGAATATATAATATACATGAATCAAATAGATAAAAAAGCTTCTCAGGGCTTTTTAAATAAATTAGTCATTGGCCTGGTTTTACTTTTTGTTATTACCTCTTGTATCCCTGTTAAGAAAGAAACAAGTACTTCTTTGATTGATTTGCAATCAACTAGTATCAATCTTAAAGACTCTGCTATCAGGTCTATTTTAAATGCTCAAAATGACCAGGATCTGGCCAAAATCTATTCTTATTTTCAATCTCCTGATGCATCAGCCAGGTATACTGCCGCCCTGGCATTGGGTTCGGTTAAAAATGAATTGTCTGCTGATACCTTAGCGCATTTACTGCAGGATATTAATGTCAATGTAGCTGCTGCTGCTGCCTATAGTCTTGGTCAGATAGGTAGTGAAAAAAGTGTACCCGCTTTATTGGGGGCTTTCAGGCAATACGATACTGCTGGAATTAATTCCTCCATCAATGCAAATATTTTAGAGGCGGTAGGAAAAGTTGGTGGCCTGGATTTTCTTAAAGCTATGGCTACAGTAGAGACCTATAAACCACAAGACACTTTACTATTACTCGGTCAGATACGGGGCATTTACAGGTATTCTATGCGAAATATCACCGATATCACAGGTACTCAAACTGCCATAAAATATGTTACTCACTCTGAATATCCCCAGGAAGTCAGATTGATTGCAGCCAATTACCTCGCCAGATCTAAAAATATAGATTTGTCTTCCTTTGATAGTGTATTGCGCGAAGCTTTTACTAACGAATCAGATACAGACACCAAACTCGCACTCATCCAGGCTATTGGTAAAACTAAAACCGTTGAATCAAAAGACCTGATTTTAGAAACTATTAAGAATGCGACTGATGATCGAATGGCTGCATCTGCAATCAAAGTGATTAATAATTTTGAATATAGTATTGCTAAACCAGTGATTTTGGATGCCTTAAAAAGTAGTTCTATTACTACTGCCAGTGCGGCAATTAATTACTTAAATGATTACAGTAGGGAAGCTGATGCCAACGATTACAGAAACATAGCCCGCGAAGATCTTCCCTGGCAAGTAAAAGTGCCTTTGCTTGGAATCGCCAATAAAAATTATTCCTATGCTTATGCAATTACTAAGGGTAATGTAAATGGAGAATTAAAATCAATCTTTAATAGATCATTAAACCTGACCGAAAAAGCAGCATGCATCAGAGCTTTAGCAGAAGACCCGAAAAACATAATTTTTTTATTAGAAACTGCCCGAAATTCACAATTAGCTCCAATAAATTCCGCTGTAATGGAATCTTCATTGAATGCTCTGAAAAATAAATATTTCAGTGCAGCATTTGGTGGAGGTGGTGATGATATAAAAAAGCAAGTGATCAGTTTTGTTTATGATCAATTGGCAAAGGGTGACGAAGCTGCCCTCGAAATCATAGAGTCAGCAGCAAAGGATGAAAACCAGAAGAAACTCATCGATGCCAGTAAAATAGAATCCATCAAATCATCCCTTAGCTCCAATGTCTATGCGCAACATATGCTCATGCGCACATTAAATGCATTGAAAGGAACAAATGGCCCTGTACCCCTTATGTCCAATTATAAAAAATTGACTTCTAATGATTTTGCTTTAGAGGGTATTCCTCATATTGCTGAATTTGTTACTGATAAAGGTAATATCAAAATAAAATTATTTCCAGAAACTGCACCCGCCACCGTGCTCAATTTTGTTCAATTAGCAAAAAATGAATTCTTTAATAATAAGATTTTTCATAGAGTGGTTCCCAATTTTGTAATCCAGGGAGGTTGCCCCAGAGGTGATGGCTATGGAAGCATGGATTATAGTATTCGATCTGAGACCCCACAAATTTACTACAACAAACCGGGCATGGTTGGCATGGCTTCCAGTGGACCACATACGGAGAGTTGTCAATTTTTTATTACTAATAGTCCTACTCCCCACCTGGATGGCAAATACACCATTTTCGCAGAGGTCATCTCCGGACAAGATGTAGTGAATAAGATACAGATCGGGGACAAAATTCAACGGATAAATCTGTCTGAATAGATTAAATGTTAATTAATCCAATAATTCAAATTCTCAAAAAGAATTCTTGGTGAATATCTATTATCCATTTACATTTTTAAATCACCACTAATTTTCGGATCATTGTTTTCAAATTTATCCTTTCATGAAATATAGTTCTTCCATCTTCTATTTATTATTACTGCTACTAATTAGTTGCAAATACGATTCAACAGATAGTTCTTTAAAAACATTGGTTATTGGTAAAGACTATCCTGCCTACGGCGGTAATAATTTTAATAATCGCTTTTCTCCATTATCACAAATCAATGCTGAAAATGTCAATCAACTTGAAATAGCCTGGCAATATTTTGCTAACGATCTTCCCGATACTGCAGGGGGAAAACCAAGGCGTGTGCGAGAGACTCAGTGTCAGCCAATAGTAGTAAACGGCATTTTATATGCTACATCGGCAGAGCTAAATCTATTCGCATTAAATGCTGCAACTGGAAAACAAATTTGGAAGTTTAAACCTGATCTTACAAATCAACCGGGTCATGTAAACAGAGGGGTAGCCTATTGGGAAAATAAAGGTGATAAACGAATCTTCTACACCGCAGGATTTTATCTATATGGGATAGATGCAACTTACGGAAACATTATCCCGAGTTTTGGCGACAGTGGTCGTGTAGATCTTCATACGGGCCTGGCGGAAGGGATAGATCACGAAGTAAAAGATTTACATGTAACTGCTACTTCTCCCGGAGTTATTTATAAAAACACAATAATCATCGGCTCTAGTTTGCCGGAAGGAGGCGATGCTGCTCCCGGCAATATCAGGGCATTCGATGTGATTACCGGAAAATTAAAATGGGTGTTTCATACCATCCCTCAACCGGGAGAATATGGATATGATACCTGGCCTAAAGATGCCTATCAAAAATTTGGTGCCGCTAATAATTGGGCAGGTATGTCTTTGGATGAGGCCAGAGGCATGGTATATTTTGGTACCGGCTCACCTTCTTCAGATTATTATGGCGGAGATAGAGCTGGAGACAATTTATTTTCTGATTGTGTACTTGCATTAGATGCAGAAACCGGCAAGAGAAAATGGCACTTTCAAGCAATCAAGCACGATCTATGGGATCGTGACTTCCCTATTCCACCTAATCTCACCAGTATCACAGTAAACGGTAAAAAAACAGATGTAGTAGTTCTAGTTGGCAAAAATGGCTATGTCTATATACTAGATCGTGATTCTGGTGTTCCTATTTTCCCAATGAAGGAGGTTGTTGCACCAATAAATGGAGTTCCCGGTGAACATCCATCACCTGTTCAATCTATTCCCAGTAAGCCAGCATCGCTCATGCCTCAGATTTACACGGAAGCCGACATTACTGATATATCTTCTGAATCGCATGAATTTGTTTCAAGTAGACTTAAACAATTTCCTAAGACCGAAAATCAATTTCAACCACCCAGAGAAAAGGGTACCATACTATTCGGATATAGTGGTGGGGCTGAATGGGGCGGAAACGCTATAGATCCGGAAGGCATCCTTTATCAGAATGTAAATATTGCACCCTGGGAACTTACCATGGTAGATAAGGCAACCCGGGAAAAAGAAATAGCCACTCTTTCAAAAGGGAATGCCTTATTTAATAAAAATTGTGCCGCATGCCATGGCGCTGACCGCAGTGGAAATGGAAGTGTGGTGCCTTCTTTGCTCGATATTAGTAAAAAAAGGACTGAAGATCAAATCAGAGGCATTATTCAAATGGGTACTGGTAGAATGCCTGCTTTTCCATATTTAAATGAAAATGATCGTAGAAGTCTCAGCGATTATCTGTTAAATAAAGAAAGTAAACTATCTATTACACGTGAGGAGCATAAAACGCCAATTTCTACATCCAATACTAATGCAATATTCCCGTATCAACCCAATTATACTATAAAAGTATGGCAAAGATTCACTGATCAGAATGGATACCCAGGTATAAAACCGCCCTGGGGCACATTCAACGCTATAAATCTTAATACCGGGGAATATTTATGGACAGTACCCATTGGTGAATTTCCTGAATTGACTGCTAAAGGGGTTCCTATCACAGGAACTGAAACCTATGGCGGGCCTGTAGTCACGGGAAGTGGCTTGATATTTATTGCTTCTACCAGGGATGAGCGTATACGTGCATTTGATAAAAAGACTGGGAATGTCGTCTGGGAATACCAATTGCCTGCGGGCGGATTTTCTACCCCCATCTGCTACGAAGTAGATGGCGCACAATATATTGCTACAGCAGTTGGTGGTGGTAGAGGAGCAAAACCAGGAGGCTGGTATATCGCCTTTGCGTTGAAAAAATAAAATTGATAGGGCAAGTATGCAGTATGTGGTAAAAGTCATTGCCTTTGAAGTTTAGTAATATCAAAATGTAATCCGAGAACCATAGATTCATTTCTTTAGAATTTGAAAACAAATGTGTTATAGAAAACTCGAGATTCTTGAGTCCATCTAATTACATGTATCGAGCCTACGGCTCTCCTTTTTATTAGTCTTTCCACCACGGATTAAAATCCGTGGTTAGTATAGCTTACGTGCCTATGGCACTTGGCGGATTTTTTCAACGGTAGAGTGTTTAACTTCAGGATTTTTAAAAAAGACCTTAGGTTCGACCCGTTTATTAACTTCAGGTTTTAACCCGAGGGTATGAGTACAAATTGAATTTCGAGAACCGTAGGTTCATTCTATGGAATTTGAAACAATTGTGTTATAGCAAACTTGAGATTCATGAGCCCATCTAATTACATGTATCGAGCCTACGGCTCTCCAATTTATTAGTCTTTCCACCACGGATTAAAATCCGTGGTTAATATAGCTTACGTGCCTATGGCACTTGAGAGGTATTTACAGTCTCAGGTTGTTTCTAACTGTAGTATTTTAAAGAACCGAGGTTCGACTCACCTATTAACATCAGGTTATTAACCCGAGGGTATGGTTCCAAATTGAATTTCGAGAGCCGTAGGTTCATTCTATGGAATTTGAAAACAATTGTGTTATAGCAAACTTGAGATTCTTCAGCCCATCTAATTACATGTATCGAGCCTAGGCTCTCCTAAATTATTAGTCTTTCCACCACGGATTAAAATCCGTGGTTAATATAGCTTGTGTGCCTATGGCACTTGGCGGATTTTTTCAACGGTAGACTGTTTAACTTCAGGATTTTTAAAAAAAACCTTAGGTTCGACCCGTTTATTAACTTCAGGTTTTAACCCGAGGATATGGGTTTCCAGTTTAACTCCCCTAATTTAAAGAACCGTAGGTTCGACTCATTTATTAACTTCGGGTTTTAACCCGAGGATATGGGTATAAATTGAAATTCGAGAACCGTAGGTTCGGCCCATATATATTGAAAACCAGTTTTTATTATGGCAAACACTTATCATAGTATTCTAATTCATGTTGTATTTGCAGTAAAGTATCGTCAATCTCTTATTGATAAGCCCTGGAAAAGTCAATTGCTAGGAGTAATTGGGACGCTGGTAAATGAGGCCAACTGTAAAACCTTTATAATAAATGGTGTGGAAGATCACATCCATTGCTTAATTGGCTTACGACCCTCTGTGGCCATT
>JBBSBH010000056.1:0-29256 GCA_038251405.1 Chitinophagales bacterium | reverse complement strand
TAAAGCCCTTATGATTGGTAAGATGTTTTTTCAATCTGATTTGAACATCTACAGATGTAGAACCGATGTAATATTTATCCAAAGATTTTGAGTATATAATATAACAAGTAGAACTCATCTCAATAAAAAAGGGTCGCAGATTTTCATCATACAACCCTTTGATTATCAGTGGAGAATATCGGAGTCGAACCGATGACCCCTTGCTTGCAAAGCAAGTGCTCTAGCCAGCTGAGCTAATCCCCCAAGTGTTTTTTCTCTTCAATTCTTTAAGTGAAGCGGCAAATGTAAGAATCTTTTTTATACATCTTCCTTTTTAAGGTAGTCCCAGGCAGATTTGAACTGCCGACCTCTACATTATCAGTGTAGCGCTCTAACCAGCTGAGCTATGGGACTATATCCATTTTCTAAGCCATATCCTATTTTGGGACGGCAAAGTTAATTTTTTTTAGAATATTTCAAATGTAAGAATTATCATTTTACAAATACTAATAGTTAAAATCAATTAGAACAAATAATTGTGATTATAATTATACATTTATTCAACTGAAAAAAATTAGCTCATGAAAGTTCTTAGTGCCTTTATCCTTGCTGTTTTACCTATTTTCTTAAGCGCACAGTATGAAAATTACACCTCTCCTAAGCAATTCGTACTCTTTGATGTGCAGTATACCTATACCAAACAAGACGCTGATAGCTCTTTACCCAATAAATCGCATTTTTATGTGAAGGGAAGCATGCTCAATACAAATCGCCCCAAAGACTGGACCGCACCTGTTGATTTTCGCAATGGCACTGTGCATATACGGCTAGAAGTATTGGAAAAACCAGCTGGAATGGAGCCCACTACCTGGAGCCTCTGTTATATCCCCAATAAAGGTCAAAAAAATAATTATGGATGTACCAGCACAGGCTTGTATACGGAAGAAGGAGTCTATGAAAAAGATATTGAAATGACTTCCTTTTGGGAGAATGAATCCATTATCTGGAGTGAAGGCATCAAGCAAATGGATCTGGTAATAAAAGATAATAGTGGAGGACAGGGTCATGCACATAAAAGACCTGATCATGAAAAATTTTTTCCTACGAAAGTAAGGATGAGTATGATCCAGGTTGCTGCTGGTGAAAAATATGATCCCTCCCTTTTTCCTAAGAAGCCAATTGTTTTAATCGATTGAAATACAATGATTAATAGATGATTTCAATCAAAATATGGGAAAAAGTCAGTGAGCACTCTTTGGATGAATTTAATCAATTGATGAATCAGCTTTCCAAGGATTTTCATGCACTATCTCCCGATGATTTAACCGGAATATTGAACTCAGAATCCAGTATGCTTTTTGTGGCCGTGCAGGAGAACAAAATAATAGGAAGCCTCACACTTGTTTTTTTTCAAATTCCTACTGGCCATCGATGCAGAATAGAGGATGTAGTGGTAGATGAAAATTGGCGAAGCAAAGGAATTGGAGCAAGCCTTATAAGTCATGCTCTGAGCCTTGCCAAATCAAAAGGTTATTTCCGAATAGAACTAACATCAAGACCTACCCGATGGGAAGCTAATCGATTGTATAAAAGACTTGGGTTTGAGTTGAGAGAAACTAATGTTTATATGAAAGACCTCAATTAAAAAAGCCCAGCTTTGCAGCCAGGCTTTGCACTTTGGAAAATTTCCTTTAGGTTAACGTGCTTAAACTTTTTTAAATTTCTTGTTGAATTTATCAATACGGCCTGCTGTATCCACAAATTTCATTTTACCTGTAAAGAAAGGATGTGATTTATTAGATATTTCCAGTTTGATCAATGGATATTCTTTACCATCTTCCCATACAATACTTTCTTTAGTTGGAGTACAACTTCTGGTTAAAAACCCCTCATTCGCTGAAAAGTCTTTGAATATCACCATTCGATAACTTCCAGGATGTATATCTTTTTTCATGTCTTTCGATAAATTAGGTCTGCAAATGTACATCAATTTTGGATTTCTTCAAATACATATTCACAACCCAGGGAAATTAAATTCCAATACCCTACTAACTAACTCAACTATAATAATTTACATATAAATTTAAATGATATGCAATAAAAAAAGGTAAACCAATTTACCAACCCGGAAAAAATGCATCTTCAAAGTGTTGGAGTTTGAAACTGCCATCTTTATGTAGTAATACGCTAATGATGTCAAATCTAAATTTCCATTCGTATTTTTTCTCGTACATATATGCACTGGCTGCATCGATCATGAATTGTTCCTTTCTAGCTGACACAAAATCAGAGGGCTCACCATAACGATTACTACTTCGGGTTTTTACTTCTACAAAAACCAGGTGTTCACTTTTTTTACAGATAACATCAATTTCGGCCCGGCTATATCGCCAGTTTTTTTCGAGAATTTCATAGCCTGAGTTCATAAGATGCTGAACTGCCAATTTTTCTCCGTAGTCACCGATCTCTTTATTTCTGGACATCCTTAAATACCTATTTTGGTAGTGAAAAGGCGATATATGCATCACCTGACTTTGTATTATTCCTATTACCACCGCCAGCTGCGATCACTATGTATTCTTTACCATTTACCTGGTACACAGCTGGAGTGGCATACCCCCCAGCGGGAAGTTGGTACGACCATAATTCTTTACCGGAATTTGCATCAAATGCCCTGAATTTTTCATCGGCAGTAGCTCCAATAAAAATAAGTCCACCCGCAGTGGCAACACATCCTCCAAAATTTTGAGTTCCCGTGTTTTGCATTCCTCGCTCCTTCAGTTTTGGGTAAAATCCAAGTGGAACAGACCACTTAATTCTTTGATTCTCAATATCTATTGCATTTAAAGTACCCCAGGGTGGCGCACTAGCTGGATACCCTTCCTGGTCGGTAAATATCCTAAAACCATTTAACACATATTTTTCATCTGCTGCTCCTTTATTATACATTGCAATGGTATCATGTATTATGAAATCTAGTAATGCATTTAAAGCAGTATCATTAAATTGCTGATGTGAAGGCATCAAACCCCTACCCTTCATTACAATAGTTTTTAATTCTGCTGGTCTGTACTTTTTATCCAGATGAACCAATGCTGGAAATCCATCGGCATTTCCTTTTTTATCCGTTCCATGGCAGGCTGCACAGTTAAGCATATATAATCTTTCTCCTTCGTAAAATGGATCATTTTTTTTGTCCTTTGATCTAAGCTTACTCAATTGGAAAATCATAGGAAAATCATTACAATTGGTATAGGCTGTTTTACTCTTTGGATCGAAAGAAAGACCGCTCCAGCCCATTCCTCCGCGCGTGCCCGGTTGGTCTATCGTGCCTACCAAGCTTGGTGGCGAATACATGCCCCTGGAGGTATACTTTTTTGACTGAGCAAGGACATACCTTTTAGAGGAATCAGATATTGAGGTAACATAATTAGTATCCCATCCTTGGTGAACCAGTTTGATTCCCTGATTAAAAGTTTGAAACTCACTTGCTTTCTCCCCGGGGATTTCTGAGTTTGGAGTCTTTATTTGCAAGGTATCACGTAATGGTATACCTGTAATTCGGTCTAAAATAATCAACTCACCCATTTTGGTAGGCTGCAAAACGACATCCAGATTTTTACCTTTCCAAAGGATGGTAGCCAATGTTGGCGCGCATGGCAAATCATAATCCCAAATATCATGTTTTACTGCCTGGTAGTGCCAGATTCTATCTCCTGTGTTAGCGTTTAGGGCTATCACACAATTGGCAAATAAATTATCACCTATACGATTGGCACCATAAAAATCATAGGTAGGCGACCCTGTGGCCACGAAAACAATACCTTTTTTTTCATCAAGGCTCAATCCACCCCAATTATTTGTACCCCCATAGTTTTCACCTTCCTTAAAATTCCATGTTTCATATCCGTATTCGCCTTTCTGGGGGATAGTATGAAATGTCCACTTTAGATTCCCAGTGTGGGTATCGTATGCTCGGATATGGCCAGGTGAAGCATCATATCCTTCTCCCGTTGCTGATCCTATTATTAATAAATCCTGATAAATAATGGGAGGAGTGGAAAGCGAAATAGAGATTTTACTGGTGTCTTTTCCCAAATGCTCCCTTAAATCAATTTTTCCACCATTACCAAAGGTATTGATGATGTTGCCATTATGAGCATTCAAAGCAAAAATATATTGCCCTGCTGAGAAAAATATATATTCAAGCTTTTGATCATTCCAAAATGTGATTCCTCTATTTATTCCACCCATAACGGGAGGTTTAAATCGCCAAATTTCCTGGCCGGTACTCGCGTTTAAAGCAAATAAAATAAGAGATGGAGAAGTAAGATAAATTCTTTCACCTATAATAATTGGATTGCATTCAATGGTTCCGTGAGTGATGGTATCATAAGTATGAAATGTCCAGGCAGGTGTCAATAAATGTACATTAAAAGTATCCACTTGATCTAAAGAGGAGTATTGCATAGCATCGGGTGTCCCTCTATAAGACCGCCAGCCACTATTTTCATTTCGACAACTCAAAAAAAGACTAACTATAAATAAAAATTGAAGGTAGCGGTTTTGCATTAGTTGAAAATAAGGAAGATTTTTGGAAAGTTGATCCTAAATCATGTAATAGGAATGATTTGAATTAACTTCAATTAGTGGAAAGATCACATTAATCAATTATAAGTTATTTTTGCCAGTACTTAAATTGATAATATGTTACCCAAAATAAATCCGACTACTGCTTTAGCCTGGGGTAAGCTCCAGGATCATTTTAATTCTAGCTCCCATACGCATATGAAAGATCTGTTTTATAATGATGCAGGTAGATTTAATAAATTTCATATTACATGGAAAGATTTTATAATAGATTTTTCAAAAAACAGAATCACTGAAGAAACAGTAGACCTTTTAATGCAACTTGCCCGGGAATGCCATGTAGAATCTGCAATTGGTGAAATGTTTTCTGGTGCAAAAATCAATGAAACTGAAGATAGGTCAGTATTGCACATAGCGCTGCGAAACAGATCTAATACACCTATAATAGTAGATGGTAAAGATGTAATGTCAGAAGTGAATACTGTACTCCATCAAATGCAAAAATTTTGCAATGATGTACACACTGGAAAAAGAAAAGGTTATAAGGATCAGCAAATTACAGATATAGTAAATATTGGAATTGGGGGGTCAGATCTGGGTCCCGTAATGGTGACAGAAGCCCTTATGCCCTATTGGGATAAAGGTGTTTCTCCGCATTTTGTATCCAATGTTGACGGCTCTCAAATGTTTCAGGTATTGAAAAAAGTCAAACCCGAGACCACTCTATTTATCATTGCCTCTAAGACTTTCACTACCCAGGAAACAATGACCAATGCTCAGACAGCCCGAGAATGGTTTGTAAGATATGCAGGTGAAGAACAAGTTTCTAAGCATTTTGTGGCGGTTTCTACCAATGCTGATGAGGTGTCAAAATTTGGGATTTCATTGGAAAATATGTTTCCCTTTTGGGATTGGGTAGGAGGCAGATACTCTTTGAGTTCTTCGATAGGGCTATCTATTGCCTTGACTATAGGCTATGATCGGTTTATTGAATTACTGGAAGGAATGCATGCTATGGATAATCATTTTAAAAGCACCGATTTCGATAAAAACATACCTGTAATTTTAGCCTTGATAGGAGTCTGGTATAATAATTTTTTTGAGGCTGAGACGGAGGCTATACTTCCATATGATCAATATTTGCATCGTTTTCCAGCCTACTTTCAACAAGGTAATATGGAAAGTAATGGTAAGCAAACAGATCGAAATGGCCAACCTGTAACTTATCAAACTGGGCCCATTATCTGGGGCGAGCCTGGAACTAATGGTCAACATGCTTTCTATCAACTTATTCACCAGGGCACAAAATTGATTCCCTGCGACTTTATAGGTATTGTACAGTCTCAAAATCCATTGGGGGACCACCATCAAAAATTAATGGCCAATTTTTTCGCACAAACAGAAGCTTTACTCAATGGCAAAACACTAGAGGAAGTAATCTCTGAAATGCAAAAATCAGGATCGTCTGCCGGGAAAATAGAAAAAATCGCTCCTTTCAAAGTTTTCGAAGGAAACAGACCTACTAATTCTATCATGATTAATAAACTGACACCATTTAATTTAGGAGCACTGATTGCCTTGTACGAGCATAAAATATTTACTCAGGGTATCATTTGGAATATTTTTTCATTTGATCAATTCGGTGTAGAGCTAGGAAAAGTATTAGCCAGTTCCATTTTAAAGGAATTGAAAAATGATGATCCTATAACTACTCATGACAGCAGTACGAATGGCTTGATTAATGCGTACAAAAGACTCCGAATGGTATGAACGTTTTCAAAATAAAACCTAGCATACAGCCATATGCATGGGGAGGTTTGTCATACATAGCAGCCTGGTTAGGTAAATCAAACCCTGAGCAGCGACCTATGGCCGAAGCCTGGTTTGGCGATCATCCTCTCGCTCCCGCTTTTATAGAAGAAAGTAACCAACCCCTGAGTTCCTGGATTGCAAAAGATCCTTTGCAAGCTCTTGGCGCAGAATCTATCGAATTATATGGTAGTAAAATGCCTTTTTTATTAAAAATACTTGATGTAAGAGAAATGCTCTCTATTCAGCTACATCCTTCTAAGGAAGGTGCTGAAAAAGGATATGAAATGGAAAATGCAGCTGGTATTCCATCTGATGCTCCCCATCGAAACTATAAGGATAACAACCACAAACCGGAGATACTTTTTGCTCTTTCAGACTTCTGGATGTTGCAAGGTTTTGAAGAATTGGAAAAAATAGAAAATAGATTTCAATTGCTTATTCCTGAGAATGAGATTGACTTTTCAGGTGGATGGCGCTCGGTATTACAGTTCATTTGGTCCTTAGAAAATAAAAAGGCTCATAAGTATATAACCTCTATCTCGCAGTATATTCATCTGTTCGATACTAAAGACAAAAATCAGATTTATCATTGGCTGTATAAAGCATTGACCACCTATTCTTTACAAGAATCAAAACCAGATAAAGGCCTATTAGTAATGCTCATGCTACATGTAAAATATCTCAAAGCAGGCCAGGTGGGCTACCAGGCTCCGGGGGTCTTGCATGCCTATTTAGAAGGCCAAAATGTAGAATTAATGGCTAACAGTGATAATGTATTGAGAGGAGGTCTTACGCCTAAGCATATAGATGTGAATGAACTGATGAAGCATGTAAATTTTGATCTGAAAGGTCAATGCAGCGTTACCGCCTTGTATTTGATGGAAGATGAAGCAGCTTTTAATTTGCCAGTAAAAGATTTTTTTCTAAAGCATTTCTTACTAAAATCAGGTGCGAAAAAATATATTCAACAAACTACCATTGCTATTCTTTTATTAAAATCAGGACAAGTCAGGTATGGCCATCAAATTTTAAAAAAAGGTGAAAGTCTATGCATTCCGGCTTTTACTCAATTTGAATTAGAGTGCATCTCTGAAAATGCGGAATTTTTTTTAGCAATGGCTGCTTTGTAGCAAATGTGACTCGATACTTAATATATCAAAGTAAGATTTATATACAATCATCTATCAGCCAGGCAGTTCGGTGCAAGGTAAAATTGAAGATTGTCTTGTACAGGTGCTGGAAAAGATGTACATTTGCAGCCCAAATTAAAATTATCACATCGTAATGAAACAATTCGAAGTGACTTTCATCGTAGATCCAGTGCTGTCGGACGATGAAATAAAGTCGACAGCAAAGAATTACACCGACCTGATTACCACCGAAGGTGGCACGGTCGTACAAATTGATGAAATGGGCTTAAAACAATTAGCCTATGCCATCACTAAGCGCAATACCGGAGTTTACTTTGGTATAGAGTTTCAATCTAATGCAGGCGAGTTTATTCCAAAATTGGAACTTGCCATGAAGCGTGATGAGCGAATACTCAGATTTCTGACCGTAAGATTAGACAAATACGGCGTGAAATATAATGATGATAAACGCAACGGTAAAATCGGAAAGAAAAGAGAACCTAAAAAGAAATCTTCATCTGTAGAAGAAAATCAATAATCTAAAATTGTAATAATGGCAACTCAAGAAGATATTAAATTCCTCTCGAATCCTACTATAGGGCAACAGAGAAAAAAATACTGCAGATTTCGCAAATTCGGCATAAAGCATATAGACTACAGGGATCCTGAATTTTTGATCCAATTTGTAAACGAACAGGGTAAATTATTGCCAAGACGCATTACGGGTAACTCGCTCAAATATCAAAGAAGAGTAGCTACTGCTGTAAAAAGAGCTAGACATCTGGCAATTCTTCCATATTCAACCGATTTATTAAAATAATTTCTAACCGTCAAACAAATATATAGTTATGGAAATCATTATGCTCCAGGATGTGGACAAAGTCGGTGACAAACACGCCCTAGTAAAAGTAAAAGACGGATTTGGCCGCAATTTCCTTATTCCAAAAGGAATGGCTATTATCGCAAATAAAGCTAATAAATCTCGCTTAGATGAAATGCTAAAGCAAGATGCGGCTAAAGAATCTAAACGCGTAGATACTTACAAAGATATGGTCGCAAAATTAGCGGGCAAAACTCTTAAAATTGCTGCTAAAGCGGCATCTACTGGTAAAATATTTGGTAGTGTAAGTACAGTACAAATAGCTCAGGCTTTAAAAGATCAATTAGGTCTGGAAGTGGAGCGAAAAAAAATATCACTACCCGAAGAAGTGAAAAACCTTGGTACTTATTCAGCTGATATAAAATTTCATGCTGATGTTCGAGGTTCTATCAGTTTCGAAGTAGTGGAAGATTAGGCTTTCCAATCAACCTAAACAACTCTAAAGGTTTAATCTGTTATAGATTAAACCTTTTTTTTGATTAAATTTAAGATCCAGGCTTCCGTTTGGCCCATTTTTTCGTTTTAACTAAAAAGCTAATCTTAGATGAAAAGACAAGTTTATTTATTATTTCTATTCTCTACTATATTATTTGGTTGCACGAGTAAGACTACAGAATTAGATTGCTCCACTATAACGGGTGCAAATTTTTCAACTAATGGTGGCAAACTGGAAGCAATTATTCAATCAAAATGTGCTAGCTCAAAATGTCACTCTGCGGGAGGTGAAGGATCAGTGCACTGGATAATTGGGACCTATGAGGATGAAAAAATTCATTTTGACCATATGTTGGAATCAATAAAAAGTGGTGAAATGCCTCAGGCAGGCTCGCCACCACTAACCAATTCAGAAAAAGATTTATTCGATTGTTGGAGTCAATCCGGATTTCCCAAATAGTTTTTTCTAACACCTGTCGGTTAGCAATAAATAGATTAGCTATAATTATATATATTAAAATAATAATTGTCGATACTAAAAGCTTGGATATCTGAGTTTTGGTTTTTACATTTACGGACTTTAATCCCCGCTGAACTTTTTAATTGATTTAATAGTGTTGCTCAAATTGATCTGATCAATAGAGTTAGTATTTTTAAAAGCGAAAAAAGCATGGCAAAAAAAACGACTAAATACGTATTTAACCAACATACGCTTCAATTTGAAAAAGCGGTAGAGCCACTTCAACGAAAACTTATTAAATTATTTTCGTTCCTCTCCACAGCATTGGTTAGCGGCCTGATCGTTTTTTTTATGTTCAACAAATATTTGCCCTCCCCTAAGGAAAAATTATTATCTAAAGAGTTAGACGAGGTGAAGACCAGGTATACCGTGATGTCTGACCAAATGGAATTAATGTCAAAAGCATTGACCGGTATTCAAAGAAGAGATGCTGATGTTCACAGGCAATTATTAGGCATGGATCCTATTGACGAAGATGTCTGGAATGGTGGAAAAGGTGGTCATGACTTATACGATGAATTTAGAAACTTGCCTACTGCCGGCGAATTAGTTGGAAAAACATCTAATAAAATGGAGCAGTTAGAAAGGCAATTGGTTTTGCAATCAAAATCCCTCGATGTTTTACAAGAAGTAGCTTCAAAAAAAGAAGAAATGTTGGCTTCTATTCCTTCTATCAAGCCTGTTAGAGTAGACAAATTAAATAAAAGTCTTCGATTCTTATCTGGGTTTGGAATGCGACTTCACCCTATACATAAAATCATGAAATTACACGCAGGTGTAGATTTTTCCGCACCAAAAGGAACGGCCATACAAGTTACCGGCAATGGAAAAGTCATTGAAATAGAATCTAATTATTCTGGCTATGGAAAATGTGTAAGAGTAGATCATGGTTTTGGCTATGTAACTCTATATGCACATATGGACAGAATAGATGTAAAAGTAGGTCAGGAACTTAAAAAGGGCAACCAGTTGGGAGTAATTGGTAGCACAGGTTCTTCTACAGGCCCACATTGTCACTATGAAGTGCGATTTAAGGGCACTCCAATAAATCCAATGAATTTTTGCTTAGATAACCTGACTCCATCTGAGTACCAGGAGCTTGTGAAACTTTCAGAGCAAGAAAATCAATCGTTAGACTAATTATTTGGAATGTTTAGTTTAAGGCTACTTACTAGGTACAGATACTGATTGCGTTATTCTTCCAGATATTTTGCTTTTACTATTTTGCTATTTAAAAATTTTTCATGATTGAAGCTATAGTTGATTGGGAGACTGTAATAGGACTGGAGATACATATTCAATTGAGCACAGTTACTAAGGCCTTTTGTGCTGACGACGCTCGCTTTTGCAGCGACCCTAATACGCAGACAAGTATAGTTTCACTGGCCCATCCAGGTACATTACCAAAGCTAAATTATAAGCAAATTGAATATGCTATACAATTGGGTTTGGCCATGAATAGTAAGATAAACCCAAGTTCTTATTTTGAGCGTAAGCAATATTTTTACCCGGACTTACCTAAAGGTTATCAGATTTCTCAACAAGCCAGCCCCATTTGCATAGGGGGGAACATTACCATCCAAACATCTGATGGTGAAAAAAATATCCGATTGCATCATATCCATATGGAAGAAGATGCAGGCAAATCGGTGCATGATACCGATCCATATTGGTCCAAAATAGATTTAAACAGAGCAGGAGTGCCTTTACTCGAAATGGTGACTGAGCCTGATTTTAGAAATGCTGAAGAGGTGTCGGTTTTTCTTACAGAACTTCAACGATTAGTACGATATCTGGAAATTTCGGATGCAAATATGGAAGAAGGATCTATGCGTTGTGATATCAATGTTTCTATCAGACCTCGCCATAGCGAAGAATTGAGAGAAAGATGTGAAATAAAAAATGTCAATTCACGAAGGTTCGCGCGAAGGGCAATTGAGTATGAAGTAAATCGTCAAATTAAGCTTTATGGAAATGGAGACCGTGTGGTAAGACAAACCATGCAATTCGTGCCCGAAGAAGGCATAACTACTCCTATCAGAGAAAAGGAAAGTGCTCATGATTACCGATATTTCCCAGATCCGGATTTACCGCCAATATTGGTTGAAAAACACCTCGTTGAAAAGCTAAAGAAGGAGCTTCCAGCCCTGCCTCAGGAACTACACAGGGTACTGGTAGGGAAAAAAGGCATTCCAGAGGCAGATGCGCAGATTCTACTCGATGATAAAAATATTGTATCCTATTATTTAGAACTAGTAGCAAAAAATGATACTTTAAATCGATTAGCAGCAAATTGGGTGATACAAACCATTCTACCACTTCTACATGAAAAATCAATCCCAATTCAATCATTACCGATCCAAAAAGAAGCTATTATATCATTACTACATGAAATCCATCATGGCAATCTCACCCTGCAGCAAGCGCGTGAAATCTGGAATGAATGCCTTACTGATAATTCTAAAAATATAGAAAGATTAATCACTTCTAAAAAAGAGAATTCTCCAATATTTAATTACCAGGAAATTCTGGATGAGGTATTTACGGCACATCCTGATGAGGCGAAAGAATTTAAAGGAGGAAAGAAAAGACTTATGGGCTTTTTCATTGGGGAAATAAAGAAAAAATACCCGGAGATAAACATCCAGGAAGTGCAAAAACTGCTATAGTTCTTTTTCCATTCTTACAACTTGAGGGGAGTAGTCCAGTTTTAAAAGATTAAATTTTCTATTTCTCGATATTTTAATCTTACACTTACAAATACCGTCCAGAACGATTTTTATAACTGCATTCATTATCAATCCCTGAGTATCCAGGTCAAGCCGAGCCGGGTATTGGTTCTAAAAAGCGGTTGATTGTAGATTTCGTAGAATACTTTGCCCGTAGGGTAAATAAAATATTCCAATCCTTCCATTTTGAAAAACCCTCTGAAATTTTTCAATTGAAAATTGAAGAAAAATTCCACGGAGGGATGAAGGGACAGATTGGTAGGATTTGCTGAGTTATAAAAATTGCCCAGGACAGGGAAATATGAATTCGTCTTAAAACCAGGGTATACCCTTGAATCGAAACCAGCTTGCAAAAACATATTATCATGAAACCACATGTCCTGATAATAGATCTGATTTTGCGTAAACCAGGGTGCTGATCGCATGATATTATTATTTGAATTCACCTGCAGAGTTAGCCGATGCCTGGAATAAAATTTGCCAAATCGAAATGATTTGTCTGCGAAAACTGAGGTAATACTTATTGCCGAACTTTCTTGCTTAGGTATCCTCAGAGAATCTAAATATATGGTATTGGTAATAATGGATTGATCTATTCCTGCTTTAAGTTTTAGGGCCTGGATGAAAAATAATCCTCCTATTTGATTGGAAATAGGCTTAGCAAAATTGTTTGCATAGATAGATTTTGAATTAATAAATAACTGATTAAATAATATAGGTACAGGAGAGCGTTGAAAAATAGCATGCCCTTCCAATGCACCGAGTCTTTTACTGTCTACTTCCAGATCTCCTTTAAGGTAATATTCACCGAAATTTTCTAGTAATCCCCATTGGCCAAAGCTATTCAAATGAACTCCTTTCCCAAAAGATTGGGCATAGCTTCCGTTTAAGAATAGCAAATTAAGGTTGGACTTAATATTATTCTGATTGACGGAGTGCAGTTCATGTCTAAGGCCCGCCATAAGCGAAGCAGATTCCCTGATTTGGCCAGTGACTCTAAATTCATTTATCAATCCTTTTGTCTTTATGGCTACACTCACACTATCAGGGCTATATAGACTTGTGTAATAAATAGAATCAGGTTGACTTGTTTTATCGGAGTAGGTATAAATCTGATTTGAAGTTGATATCAAATGGGAAAATCCCAGGGTACTGCCTCTGACACTAATATTAAATCCATTTTGAATACTAAAAGCAGTTTCTTTTTGATGCGAACGGCCATCAATATTATTGGTATTTATGCTTAACGTGTTGCCTCTGTATAGTGATACCTTCATTAATGAATCCACATTATTGAGACCTCCATTATCTTGAAGTTTAAAATCGTTCGTTAAGAAATTGGCTATCAGGTCATAGTTACCTTTAGGGGAATGGTACCAAATATTGAATGCCCCGGATCGATCTTTATTTATTTGTTGATTGAATTCGCCCTTATAGTTAATAGTGCGATATTGAAGTCCTAAATGCAGCCCATTTTGAAATGATTTCCTAAACTTAGAATCAAGTTGTAAATCTTGTTGGCTAAAACTTTTTTGAACGAATCTAAATACGGTAAGCGCTCTTTTGGAATCTGTTAATTCCAGATCATCATATTTCAACCGATAAAGATCCAGTACATGAGACCCAATATCGAGACCCTGTCTTTTACTTATAGCATATATAGCTGATCGGTATGGAGAACCATTATTGCCAATATTCAGATAAGGAATGTCTTGCAATCGAATCGCCTCGTATTGATGAAATTGATCATCCAAAGTGGTATCAGAAAATATTTTAGCTTTTTTTAATTGATAAGGAGTGTACAATCTAATTGTATCAGGTGGTATATCTTCTAAAACCTCCTGATCTATACTATCCTGGCCGAGCCCATTGCCGGTGGTTGGGAAATTGGTAGATCTATTGGGATAAGGGTTTTGTGAATAACTCTTTAAACTTGAGCATATAAAAAGTATACAAGTAAGTACTTTTATACAAAATAAAATTCCATGTATTTTATTAGATTTGTTAATACTGGAATATTTCATACCGATAGCAAACAGACTTTATAAAAAATGTAAATGAGTTAATTAATTTTTACCAAATCATTAAATCTCATGACGAAATAATATTTTATTATTTTGTTTCTTGTTCAAAAAATGCCGGGCTAATACCCATGCTTGAAAATCCCCCATCATGAAAAAGGTTTTGCATTGTCACCATTCTGGTAAGGTCCGAAAACATAGTCACACAATAATTGGCACAATCCAAAGCCGAAGCATTACCTAATGGCGACATTTTTTCAGCGTAATCAAAAAATTCTTTAAATCCTTTTACTCCGCTTCCGGCTGTAGTCCAGGTAGGTGATTGAGATATAGTATTTACCCTGATTTTTTTGTGAACCCCAAGATGATACCCGAAGCTTCGGCCAATAGATTCCAACAGTGCTTTCGCGTCAGCCATTTCATTATAATCTGGAAAGACCCGTTGGGCCGCGATATATGATAATCCAATGACAGATCCCCACTCGGCAATACTTTCATTTTTTAAAGCCACTTGCATCATTCTGTGAAATGATAATGCCGATATATCCATAGTCTTCAACATCCACTCATAATTTAAATCAGTATAGTGTTTCCCTTTGCGAAGGTTGAGAGACATACCAATTGAATGCAGCACAAAGTCTACGGGTCCACCCAATACTTCAGTAGATAGTTGAAAGAGTTTTGTAAGATCATCCATAGAGGTAGCATCCGCCCCGATTACCTGAGCATTTACTTTTTCTGCGAGTTCATTGATTTTACCAAATCGCATAGCTACCGGTGCATTGGTAAGGGTTATTTTAGCTCCCTCTTCGACTACTCTTTCGGCTACTTTCCAGGCTATAGATTGCTCGTCCAATGCTCCAAATATGATACCTTTTTTCCCTTTTAATAATTGATTGCTCATGATCATTTTATTTATTCTATTTCTATTAATTCTTTTGCATTTTTTACAGCAGCGGGGCTTGGTGGATTGGTGCTCAGCATAGCTGCTATCGCTTGAATCCTATCCGCCTTATTAAGTTTTTTTACCTGTGCCAATGTACGATCAGAAGTATCATCTTTAAACACAAAATAATGCATATCACCTTTTGAAGCAATTTGAGGCGAGTGGGTAATACAAATTACCTGGTGATTTTTTGCTAAAGCCTTTAAGATCTGACCCATTTTCAATGCTACATCACCGCCGATACCAATATCTATTTCATCAAATATAAGTGTAGGCAGAGGGATGGCTTGAGCCACTAATGATTTTGTAACCAAATTAAACCTTGCTATCTCTCCACCCGATGCTATATTTTTTATTGGCAAAAAGGATCCTCCCTTATTAGTCGCCAATAAAAATTCCATTTCATCTCTCCCTGTCAAATTAAAGTCTGCCAAAGTAGCCAGATTGATTTGTATTCTGGTTTGCTCCATATTCATAGGGTGCAATAAGGCATATATATTTTCAATGAACCCGGGAATTACTTTTTTCCTTTTAGCTGAAAGCTCCTGGGACAATGATGTTAATTCTTCGATTTGTGCTTTTAGCTCTTTTTCAATCCCCTCTATTTTGTTCTCTAGTTCTTCAGATGAACTGATTTTCTGCTGCAGACTTTCCTTTAGAGAAATTAACTGATCAAATTCATCTATTCGATGCTTTTGCATGAGTCGGTATAGTCGGTTCAATCTTTCTTCTACCTCTGCCAACCGGCCGGGTTTGGCTTCTACCGAATCCTGGATAGTATTGCATTCGTCTGCGATATCTTCCAGCTCAATAATAACTGATTGAATACGCTCACTTACAGAACGAAGTCTACTATGAAAATTAAGAATGTGTTCAACCTTTTTGGCTAACCCCTTTAATTGGTTGATAATATTGTTTTCATTTTCTATTACAGTATGTGCAAAGAGCCCGGTCGTTTCTTTAATTTCAGAGGTATGGGCAAGTTCTTTTTGCTCCTGCTCCAGACTTTCCAATTCTCCGGAGGAAAGACTAGCTTCTTCCAATTCATTATACTGAAATCTTACGAATTCTTCCTCTTGTTTTTGCCTTTCGAGTAGCTGCTTCCATTCATCTCTTTGCAGCATGCTTTTTTGATATTTTTTATAATGCGACTGGTATTCCCCTAACAGAGGTTTATTACCAGCTAAAGCGTCTATCATTTTGAGCTGAGTAGACACCTGGTAAATATCTAATGTATCAAACTGCTGATGAACATCTATCAGTGCGTTGGCAATAGTCTGTAAAATATCCAGTGTAACGGGAGTGTCGTTTATAAAAGCCCTTGATTTACCCTGAGGAGAAATCTCCCTCCTGATAATCAACTCACGATCAAAATCGAGGTCATGGCTTTCAAAGAATGGAATCAGATCACTATTTTCTAAGGTAAACTCAGCTTCTACAAAACATTTTTCATGTGCATCACCTATAGATTTAGTATCGGCTCGTTGTCCCAAGACCAGATTTAAAGCGCCTAATAAAATAGATTTACCCGCTCCGGTTTCTCCTGTTATTACGGTAAGATTTGAAGGAAATGTCAATTCCAAATCCTGAATGATAGCATAATTATGTATTTGTAGTTTTTTGATCAAAACCAGCCATTTTTGGGGGCGCAACAAAGGTAAGGATAAACCTGTAGTTCAAAGGATTATGAATTTCTTAGCGTATCAATTCGGCGTAAGCAACTATTTTATTAATGACCTTTAAAAAATCAATCTAAAAAATATGGAATTGGGGGTTGCCAAAAACAGGTAAAAATGGCATTAGCAACTTCATTTTTATGAATTGATTATTTAAATCGTTGATATGCAGTAGATTATATTAAAATAACCAAAAATTTTATTATTCGAGAATAGTTCTAAAAGTCAAATTTATTCTAGGCGAATGGATGAGTTTGGTAGGTGGTAACCGGTGTCGCCAATGAGTTTGTGTAGTACCTTTCATTAATAATAAGCTTCCATGTTCTAAGATGATAGAAACTACCTCTCCACTTACTTTATGCTTAAAACAAAATTTCCTTTCAGCTCCAAATGTCAAAGACCCGATACAGCCATTTTTCTGAAGGTCTTTTTCATCATCGCTGTGCCAGGCCATTCCTTCAGAGCCATCGTGATACAAATTGAGCAGACAAGAATTGAATTTTGCTTTTGAAGGAGATTGAATTTTATTTTTTAATTGGATTAATTCTATAGTCCATGGAAGAGCCGTTTTAGTAATCTTAGAATATTTATACTCGAATGGCCGGTCTCCGTACCAGGCTACTTTTCGCTTAGTTATAATCCTTTTCCCAAACATAATGGCTTCGTCATTTTGCCATTCTATTTTATCTAAAAGTGTTTGATAATAATCATCTGCATCGCCTTTTGAAAATAGTTGTCCATAATATTCTACTATCCCATCAAAAGACAGAAGGTTTATATATTTGTTGCTGATAGCTTCATTTTTCCAGATTTTGTAGGCTTTAGACATACAGATTCCACAGGGCCTATACCCTAATCTCTTTGCTTCTATTTCAGATTTGAAAAATATCCGGCTTTGTTTTTTCATTCTTTTGCCAGAACTACAATGTAAGGTGCCGTATATTTTTAAAATACGATTTCCACCTACTAAAATAAGTCTTTTCCTTATTGAGGCTAGTAGCTCTTTATCATTTATGTCACTGTGCCTTAGCATAAAACCTTTCAAAAGTATGCTTACTCTGAGTAATTAGGTACCCGAAACTTGCTATTCTAAATCTTAGTCTACTCACGAATACTATTGAAATATCTAATTCTTAAAACTACATACGTTACAAATGTTTAATGAGTTTATTCTCTGAATTCATTGCCTAATCTTTTACCTTTGCGGCTCAAAATCAAAAAATGAAAAAGCATAATTTCAATCCGGGGCCTGCTATTTTACCGGCTAGTGTGTTGCAGGAAGCATCTCAGGCCGTCATTGATTACCAGGGAAAAGGGTTATCCATCCTGGAGATTTCACACCGTGGATCTGAGTTTACTGCTATCATAGAAGAAGCGGTTACATTAACTAAAGAATTACTAGGATTAAATGATGATTATCATGTGCTTTTTACCACCGGGGGTGCTAGTACACAATTTTATATGATGGCTATGAACCTCCTTAACGCTGGAGAATTAGCATCTTACACAGATACCGGGACATGGGCTAATAAAGCGATAAAAGAGGCAAAGCCATTTGGGGAAATTAAAGTAGTAGCTTCTTCTAAAGATAAGAATTATAATTACATTCCTAAAGATTGGGCTCCTGCAGCAGGATCCCGTTTTATGCACCTTACGAGCAATAATACCATTTTTGGGACGCAAATTCAGGAATGGCCTGATTTAAACATCCCGATCGTGTGTGATATGTCTTCCGATATCTTTAGCAGACCTATACCCGCAGATAAATTTGGGTTGATTTATGCCGGTGCTCAAAAAAATCTTGGACCTTCCGGTGTAACCATGGTAATTATCCGAAAAGACATGGTACGGACCGATCTTACCCATTATTTACCCACTATGATAGACTACAAGACCTATATTGCTGAAAATTCGCTATACAATACTCCACCTGTATTCCCTATCTATGTCAGTATGCTTACGCTCAGGTGGGTAAAATCGAATGATGGACTGAAAGGGATGCAAGCAATTAACGAGAAAAAAGCAAACCTTCTTTATAATGAAATAGACTCAAATCCAGTCTTCAAAGGTACAGTAGCTACGGAGGACCGATCATTAATGAATGTGTGTTTTGTATGCGAAGACGCTACCTTAGAAGCTGAATTTGAAGCAGATGCAAAAAAAGCCGGATGTGTTAATTTTAAAGGACATAGATCGGTAGGTGGTTTCAGGGCCAGCCTTTACAATGCCATGCCTTTGGAGAGTGTGCAGGTGCTGGTAGATACCATGCATGATTTTACTAAAAGAAAAGGCTAATATTTAGGTTATTCTTTCGTAGGAGCCTATACATTTGCAGTAATAAATCATGCTGCTAAAAAAGGAGGAAATTTCATTGGAATATAACGGGCAGCAAGTGCCTTTTGTAATTATTATTGAAGCGAGGCGCAGTGTGCGGGTAGCATTTGGAAGTAAAGCTATTACGCTCCGATTACCCTGGATGATGTCGGCTGGCAAAAAGCAAGATCACATAGAGAAGAGTAAAGAATGGGCGCTAAAGCAGTTGAAGACAAAACCAGGACTATTAACTAAGTTTTTTGGTAAATGCTATCAGCATGGCCAGGTACTTCAGATCGGAAAGAAAAAATATATCATTTCTATTTTATTTCATGAGCGAAATGTCAATAAGGCCCTGATTAAAGGAAATCTACTCGAATTGCATTTAGCGACTTCCAATAAAGAAAGTCAACAACCAGAAATTATACGATATCTCATAGCCAGATCTGTCGCCAATGATTTTTTTCCTCAGATTGAAAGCAGAGTTCATGAACTGAACAATCTGTATTTTAAAAAAAATATTAAGGAAGTAAGATTAAAACTCAGTCAAACCAATTGGGGATCGTGCAGTACCCAAGGTAATATCAATCTCTCGGCAAGGCTTTTATTTGCTCCGCCTGTTGTCATCGACTATGTGATTATTCATGAGCTGGCTCATCTTATTGAGCACAATCACAGTCAGCGATTTTGGAATGTAGTAGCTAAGGCAATGCCCAATTACGAAGAACATGACAAATGGTTGCTAAAGAATAGTCATTTTTGCGATTTTTGAAAAAGCCATTGATTAACTGCTTGTGTGTGATTTTACTAAATTCTCCCATTCGGCACTCAATGATCCCTTAAAACATTGGGTATTTGCCCTTCTATACCAATAGTCTGCATTCCATTGATCCCCTTCTTTCCGATGTAAATACGCATGAATTGCAGCAGCTTCTCTTGTATCCAGGTCTTGAATCAACTTATGCGCTTCAGCCCAGTTATCTTTTTTATCATGCCACAAAGCATGGAGATAGTCGTTGGATATAGTTTCATTAGTTGGCGAATCTGATAAAATAGAATCCGTAAAAACCTTGTAATTCAAATTGATCTGTATTTCTTTAAGCGCTAATTTATGGCATATCACGCATTCAAATAATTAGATTTTACCAAATTATCAACTTGTTACTACGTAAATTTGTAATTCAAGTAAATACCTTATGATGAAATACGAACTTGTAAAAGATATTTTCTCAGCCCATTTGGATAAAAGTAATTTTCGAAAAACTCCTGAACGCTACGCCATACTGGAAGAAATATATAATAGAACGGATCATTTCGATGCCGAAGCACTGTATATTGAAATGAAAAACAAGAACTACCGCGTTAGTCGTGCAACCGTTTATAATACGTTGGAGCTATTAGTCAATTGTGATATGGTGAAAAAACACCAGTTTGGCAAGAATTTAGCGCAGTATGAAAAATCATTTGGTTACAAACAACATGACCATATTATCTGTAATACATGTGGTAAAGTGCACGAATTTTGCGATCCCAGAATTCAGCAGATCATCAATACTATGTCTGATATTTTAAAATTTAAGATTGATAGCCATTCTCTGAATTTGTATGGCTCTTGTGTAGGTGACTGCGAATACAAAAGGGTAAAAGCCAGCAAGACCAGCTTAGGGGTAAGCACTATTATGAACTGAGATTATCCACATTCCTTAAAAACTTGAATTGATCGCTATTTAGGGGACTGCAAGTAATAACATATATTTGCCCCTCACAATTCTTAATAAAACACATGAGGGTAGATGTATTACTGGGCTTGCAATGGGGCGATGAAGGGAAAGGAAAAATTATAGACAAACTTTGTCCGGATTATAAAGTAGTCTGCCGATTTCAGGGAGGTCCTAATGCAGGACATACACTCTACTTAAATGGACAGAAAATTGTATTACATACTATTCCCTCTGCCATTCTTCATGATGGAATTGTTAATCTCATAGGGAATGGAGTTGTAATTGATCCTGTAATATTTCAAAAGGAAGTAGCCAAATTAGAAGCTTTGGGCTTTGATATTTCAAAAGCATTATTAATTGCCAGGAAGGCACACCTGATTTTACCTACTCATCAGCTCCTGGATAGAGGATCAGAATTGTCTAAAGGTGAAAGCAAAATAGGGTCAACTCTAAAAGGTATTGGTCCCACTTATATGGACAAGACCGGTAGAAATGGCCTGCGCGTGGGTGATCTTGAATTAGCTGATTTTGACAAAAAATATAAAGCATTAAAAGAGAAGCATCTAAACCTGGTAAAACTATATCCTGAATTTGACTTTGACCTTGCGGCCATTGAAGAAAAATGGTTTGAAAGCTTAGAGACTCTCAGATCATTTAAAAAAGTGGACTCGGAATATTATATCGACGATATCTTAAATCAGGGCCATAAGGTATTGGCTGAGGGTGCGCAGGGTTCTATGCTGGATGTGGATTTTGGCACTTATCCTTTTGTGACTTCGTCCAATACTATTTCTGCAGGGGTATGTACCGGAATAGGAGTAGCTCCTAATAGAATAGGCAAGATAATGGGAGTCACAAAAGCGTATTGTACCCGGGTAGGCAGCGGCCCATTTCCTACAGAATTGAATGATGAAACTGGCGATTTATTACGTAAAGCAGGCGCTGAATTTGGAGCTACTACCGGAAGGCCCCGCCGATGCGGCTGGATAGACCTGGTGCAATTGCGTTATTCAATTATGATAAACGGTGTCGACGAACTCATCATGACCAAAATAGATGTTATGAATGATTTCCCCGAAGTAAAGGTCAGCAATGGATATAAAAATAAGAATGGCGAAAAAATAAATTCTATACCTTTTGATATTGACCAGGCTGAAATCTCACCTGTATTGGAGTCTTACCCGGGTTGGCTATCTTCATTGGAATCAGCCAAGTCATTTGACGAATTACCTCAAGCAGCTCAAAACTATACCAAGACGCTGGAACAATTACTACAACGAAAATTTTCAATGATTTCTATTGGTCCTGCCAGGGAAGAAGTAATCGATAGAAGAGATTGATCAGCCCTCCAATGGACGACCTTTCTTTAATCTATCTAAAGATGTTGAAAATGAAATTCCGGGATTATTCTTTAAAATACATTGAACTTACTCATAGCGCAATGACTCTATTGGATCCAGTCTGGCCGCTTTCAGTGCAGGATACAAGCCACTAAATACACCCACCACAATACATACAAAAACACCCAGGCCAATCCAATTCCAGGGAACCAAAAACTTGCCGCCAATAAGAATAGTGACAATATTACCAACTAATATTCCCAAAATGATTCCAACGATACCTCCTAATAAACTTATCAAAATAGCTTCTGTCAGGAACTGGATCATGACATTATTTTTAGTTGCTCCCAAGGCTTTGGTGATTCCGATTTCGCGGGTACGTTCTGTAACTGATACCAGCATGATATTCATCAGTCCAATGGCAGCTCCTAATAAGGTTATTAATCCAATACCAATGGTAGCCAACCTGATTTTTACAGTATTCTCTTTAATAATAGCCACAAGGCCTTCGCTTTTCTCAATTTCAAAATCATTTTCCTGATCTACCCTTAGTTTGCGGGACAGGCGCATTTTACCTGTTGCCTCATTTACTGCATTATCTAATTCAGTGACTTGATTTACTTTTACAGCTAAGTCATAATTCTCATTTGCTGAAGCATAATATTGCTTCGCCTGAATCAAAGGCATAAGTACTATTCTATCTCCAGAACTGTTCATAGAAGAGCCTTTAGACTTTAACACACCAATGACCTGCACTCTGATATTACCTACCAATACCACTTTTCCCAGCGAATACTCTGGCCGATCTTTAAACAAAAGTTTTACAATGTCTTTCCCAATGATCACTTTGGAAACTCCATTCTGAATTTCACTATTAGTGAACCATCTGCCAAATTCAATATCGTACCCTTTTACATCCAGGTAGTTTTCATCTACTCCATTTACACTTACCGTAGGGTTTGTCTTTTCATTTTCAAATTTCAGCGCTGCCCTGCTGGTTCCATTAAATGACACGGCCACTATTCCATCGATACTCATTCGCTCTTTAAAGTCCATGGCCTGTGAAAAAGAAATCTCATCTCCTCTTTTTTCAAACATACCTCCTCTGCGAGATTGCATAGCAGCTGATTTTGGAGAAATTGAAAATGAATTGGCGCCTAATGAAGAAAAATTATCACTGAGGCTAAATATTAATGTATCTATGGCGGTGAGGATACCAACTAAACATATTATGCCCACTGCAATAATCATGAGCGTAAGCATTGCCCTGGTAAGATTGTTGCGTATTGCTGACAATGCCATTCTAATATTTTCTAACAAAAGCATAGCTTAGAGATATCTTTTAAAGGTATAAACTTAATTTCTTTTGAAGTAGAAAATCAAAACCTTCGATTAAAAACAGGTATTTATAGACGAGGTGGGATCTACAAGGGAAAAAACTTGTCCAATATAGATTTCATTTCCGCATGCACTAAGGGTGTGCCTGCCAATATCTGGTTCTGGTATAATAAATTGGGCGAACCATTAAAATCTGTAGCTACACCGCCAGCTTCTCTAACTATCAATGTGCCTGCCGCAATATCCCAAGGCATTAATTTCAATTCATAGAATCCGTCCATACGCCCACACGCTATATAGGCAAGATCTAATGCAGCGGCCCCAATCCTTCTCAGGCTGCGTGTATTTCTAAAAAAATAGTCCAATGAATGCACGTATTCCTCCATTCGTTCAAAACTTCTATGCGGGAACCCCGTCGCTACGACAGCATGAGCGAGTGACAATGCATTACTTACATTAATTTTTTTATCATTTAAGAATGCCCCCTTTCCTTTTATTGCATGAAAAAATTCTTTCATATTTGGCTCATAGACAATTCCCATCGTAAACGCTCCCTGATGCACCAAAGCTACACTCACACAGTAAAACGGGATTCCATGTACAAAATTAGTAGTACCATCTAACGGATCTATTATCCATTCCCATTCACCGTCTTTTTCATGAGCAATAGTACCTTCTTCGGTAAGGAAGCGTGAACCTGGCAATATTTTTTGCAAACCGGCTACCAGCCTGGTTTCGGCTTCTTTATCGACATAAGATACCAGGTTGTTCAACCCCTTTTCTTCAACTAAATCTTGTGAAAAGGTAATCCGCTGAGATTTTATCCAATCTCCAGTCTCGATGATCAACTCTTTTACTGCTAAAAATATTTCTTGTTCTTTCACTTTGATTAATTACTTATGGTGGCAAAGTAGTCAAGACATTTAGCCCGGCTAAATATTTAAATAGAAAAGTAAAAATAAAATAAAGGCAAATATGCTATGCTTAGCCCATCTCGGAAACCACTTCAGTCACTTCAGGGATCATTCTTTTGAGCATGCCTTCTATTCCAGCTTTTAAAGTAACAGTAGATGATGGGCACCCACTGCATGAGCCCTGCATGATTACATATACTACACCCTGATCATAGGCTTTAAATTCTATATTACCACCATCCATTTCTACAGCAGGTTTTACATAGGTCTCTATTAGATCTTTTATCCGCTTTACCAGTTCAGCATCAGCTTCGCTGTATTGTATAGTGGAATTGTCTTTCTCTTGCTGATCGAGATATGCCTGGTAACCCTCATTAATAATGGGTTTGCTATCCGCTACATATCCTTTGATATACTCTTTCAACTCGAGCATAATATCATTCCATTCTATTTCTGATTCTTTGGTGATAGTAACGAAGTTATTACATAAATACACGCCTTTTACAAATGGAAATTCGAAAATAGCCGACGCAAATGGTGACCAATCAAAAGCTTGCTCCGCATTTTTGAAATCAGCAATACCTTTATAAATGATGCGATTCATTACGAACTTGAGGGTCTCAGGATTAGGTGTTTGCTCGGTATAAAGCATCACCGGACTTTTTACTGCGGTTTCCATATTATATATCTGACTACTAATTAGTTAAAAGAAAAACAAAATTACAGGAAAAAAGTTGATTCTGAATCTTTTAATAAGTTAATACCACCCTTTGATATCGGGTCATTGGATGAATACCATTATCTATAACTTCCACAATCATATGGATAGATCCGTTCTTCTCTAATTTTTTATCTAATTCTATTTTGGATGTCTTGAGGTTAGCATTTTTGATAAGTACTTTTCCCTGGTAATTTCCAGCCTCTGGATAATACCACCACTTGTAATAGAGCTTATTCCCATCTGGATCTATTGCACTCGCTTTTAAACTTTGTTTTAGCTTTTTGCCGATGTGTACCAAAGATTTCTGCTTTAATACAATTACCGGTGCATGATTGGCATGCTTATAATCTTCCACACACCAGTCAGCTCTGGCAGCCATGTCATTCTGAATGGCTTCTAACCACCTTACCTGGGGGAAAGATTCACTGGATTGGTCCGTCGCATTTGAACCATCTTCCCATCGGGATTTTATAGTACTGGATTGAACAAATCTTCCTCCCCAGCCACCCAGCTCAGGGTGATACAGATTACCCAAGCCTACATTTACCAAATACAGAAACGCTGGCGAATCCCCCTCGGAAATAAAATCATATTGATCAAAACTACCCCATTGCCCATTCTTTATTTTAGTCGGATCTCCATGAATATGTTCATCACCATCCTGATGTTTTCCATCGCCATAGCTATAATATTCATCCAGTAAAGGCCCATGATTGTGAATAATATTTTCACTCATATATTTTCCTTCAAAAAGATATTGAATACTATCCGGGATTACCTTTTTCCAGTTATATGCCAGGCAGCCGAATTGCCTTGAATTGTAGATGATTTTAATATCGGGCCAATGACTGGCTATGTATTTTTTATAAGTTGCGTCTTGATCAAGGATAGTATAAATGATTGATTTTTCAGAAATCCGTTTCTTTAACTTCTCCCAATCACTGGTCTTTACATTTTGGTCTTCGATAGATTTTAATGCTCTGGCTATAGTATTGGTGCCACCCCAGGCTTGTAAAAAAATAGGTTTTGCATTCTCATCCAGCAGTATCTTTTTAATAAAGTTAGAACCCTCTGTATCATAGTCCATCTCACCTTCAAAATCAATATTCCCTATCCTTATTTTAGATCGCAAATAATCAGCGGTTGGAAATTGTTTATCATGTAATTCCAAGTGTGGATAAACCTTTTCATATTGATCTAAAAGACCCTCCATCCATTGAGTACCCGGCCATCTCAAATCAGTCCGCTCACCGTAGATTCTTTTCGTCATATCCATTTCTGATAAAAACTTTGTTCCTTTTCCATCGCCTTTATAGTGCCACATGGAACTGCTATAGATAAGTCCTTCAATTTTGAATTCGTTGGCATATAGCAACATTCTAATGAAAGAGTCTACATCATCTATTTCACCATCGGTCGTGATGATGGTTCGAGGTAGATTTGTTTGCGCGAAAATTATTGGTGTTGACAATACCAAATAAAATAGTAAAAGGGGAACAGTATTAAATTTTAAATTCATATTTCAAATTAATCCGTAATTTACTATTGACAGGAGCGGAAAACGGGACTCGAACCCGCGGCCCTTAGCTTGGGAAGCTAATGCTCTACCAACTGAGCTACTTCCGCTTATTAGTTGTTCTCAGTTATTCCAATGATTCTTTCAACTTCAACATATCGCTTTTTAGCTGTATCAGCTTGTGCAGTACTGCTTGTCTCTGTTTTATAATGTCCCTGTTTTGCTTAATTTCGTTTTTAGCGCCTTCTATAGTGAAACCTCTATTTTTTACCAGGTCAAAAATGATCTGAAGTTGATCTATATTTTCCTTGGTATACCGTCTATCGCCTTTGCTATTTTTATGAGGCTTGAGTATGCTAAACTCCGTCTCCCAATATCGAACCAATGATTTGGATACTCCAAACATATCAGCGATTTCACTGATACCATAATATAATTTTTCTTCCTTTAGAAAAGGCAACATATGCAGGCAGTAACGATTTTGGTTAACTTATTATTGATCCTAAAGGTATAAATTTCCTTGTAATGCGGGAGAAATCTATGAAATATTAAATCCTAAGAGGGGGTATAAAGGAACGGTAAGAAATCTTGTACCATCTGGTTATAATATTTCGGTGCGCTGCACCTTTGGGTTTATGGTTTTTAGCAACACAGAATGTTTACAGCTTTTCTGTTTTTTAAAGGGAAGCAGAATATCAGAGTCCGCCTCAGATTGCACAGGTTTTCACAGATCTGCCATGAAGAAGTAAATCTTATGTTCTGCATAAAACGGTGACCTCGGTGGTTACATGAAACAAAATCAGATTGTCAGAGTCAGCCTCAGATTGCACAGGTTTTCATAGATCTGCTATGATGAAGTAAATCTTATGTTCTGCATAAAACGGTGACCTCGGTGGTTACATGAAACAAAATCAGATTGTCAGAGTCAGCCTCAGATTTCACAGGTTTTCACAGATCTGCTATGATGAAGTAAATCTTATGTTCTGCATAAAACGGTGACCTCGGTGGTTACATGAAACAAAATCAGATTGTCAGAGTCAGCCTCAGATTTCACAGGTTTTTACAGATCTGCCATGAAGAAGTAAATCTTATGTTCTGCATAAAACGGTGACCTCGGTGGTTACATGAAACAAAATCAGATTGTCAGAGTCAGCCTCAGATTGCACAGGTTTTCACAGATTCCATTTAATAATCAATCTGATACTAGTTCTACGTTGTTTAAATTTAATAGACTGTTTAAGATATTACAGTTTTTTTGCAATCCAGCTGGTTCGCAGCTCTGCTGCTTTTTGAATCATATAAAGAGAACCAAAAAGGTTTTTTAAAGGCCTTGCTTCTTTATTTTAAAGGCTAATAGATATTTTTGCGGTAGTTAATAAAAATAATACTCAGTCGATTTTAAGATGGATTCACTCACACATATAGTTTTAGGGGGGTGTTTGGGGCAGCTGGCTTTGGGTAAAAAAGTTGGCCGCAAAGCGGTGATCTGGGGTGCTATTGCCGATACAGTTCCCGATTTGGATGTATTTGCAGGATTTTGGTCACACTCCGTTGATTCACTATTGATCCATAGAGGGATTACTCATTCTATTTTATTTGCTACTATTTTCCCTGTGATCATGGGTCTCCTACTTTCGCAATGGTATAAAAACGACAAGGTATCCTGGAAGTCCTGGGCATTTCTGTTGGCACTCGGAACCTTTAGCCATATTTTTATAGACTCACTGACTAATTATGGAACAGGATTGTTAGAGCCCTTTAGTACTATTAGGTTCTCGTACACTACTATTTTCATTGCTGACCCGGCATTTACAGTTTCCATGCTCTTAGCTTTCATAGTTTTAATTTTCAAGTCTCCTTCCTTAAAAATTAAAAACAGATTTGCCAAAACAGCGCTGATCATATCCTGTTTATATTTAGTATGGACATTTATTAATAGAGTCCATTTTGAACAATATTTCAATGCCCAATTTGCAGAACAGAAAATTAAAATTATTAGCCAAAGTCCTACCCCGGCTCCTTTGAACAATATATTATGGGGCACTGTTGCCCGGACAGACAGTGGTTACTACTCGGGATTTCATTCATTATTCTCTAAGGAACCCAATACTATATTTCACTTCATACCTGCTAATACTGTTCTGGGATCCAACGTTCAAAATAACCAGGAGTATAAACGGCTTAATCGTTTTGCTCAAGGATACGCGTGTATGAGTCTCAACAAAGAGGCTATACCCGTCTTTCATGATCTAAGATTCGGCACGGCGACGGGATGGAGTGATACCATAGGAGGGTTTAACTTTAATTATCCGCTGATCATCGATCCAAAAGATTCGTCGCATCTTGCCAATTTCAATCCATGGCGGAGCGATTGGGAAGGTACGAGAGGGCTTTGGGATAAAATCTGGGGAAATTAATTTGCCTGTGATGTAGATTCAATTATCTTCAATTTTTGAATTTATAATATGATATCTACCAATAAAGAACAGATATACTCTATTCCTGCACATCTGGCTTCACAAATTATACTTTCAATCAATAAAGCCATTAAATTTAGTCCTGATAGAAATGTAGAAATATCAAATAGAAATATGGAGCTCGCCAATGCAACTGTGAGTTTAGCTGTAGAAAGAATAGATGTTAAAAATTTAGATGCCAGAATATTGCAATCTAAT
>JBBSBH010000055.1:0-29752 GCA_038251405.1 Chitinophagales bacterium | reverse complement strand
TTAATTGATTTTGACTTAGATATCTCCGTTTAGATGCACGGCTTTTCCTTGCTATCGCCATTTTTCCTTGCGTTTGTTATCACAAGTTAATCTTCTATATCTTTATTCCTTAATATGTTAGGAGTTTCTCAGCAGACCCTATTTAATATTTGGACAATGTGATCTTGTGGTAAGGCCAACAATACATATGGGGTTTGCTTAGAGCAGAATTAATAATTGGTATAAACAATAAAAAGGCGATGTATGATTTTATTTAAATGTACAAATTCTTTATAGGGCTATTGTTTAAATTTGCACCGTATCTTATTTATAGTTGAAATAAAAGTCTTTATGGCCAAAGATAAAAGCTCAGATGCACTGGAAGTGACCACTCATATACTGAAATTAGACCCCAGTATAAGGGATACCATTGAAATCATAAGACAGAGCATTTTAAGTGTGGATAAAGAAATCGCAGAGCATATCAAATGGAATAATCCCAGCTTTTATTATTCTGGCAAAATGAAACCCTTTGATCCTAAAGCATACAAACGAGACATGATAGTCATGAATCTCCATAAAAACAGAATTATGCTCGTATTTCCGAGTGGGGCCAAAGTGAATGATGCCACCGGATTATTAACAGGTGATTTCAAAGATGGAAGGAGAATAGTCGTATTTTCTGATCTTGCAGATTTTATGAAGAAAGAAGCTCATCTAAAAACGATCATTAAGGAGTGGCTTATTCTGGTTGAATAGAATAGAATACAAAGGGAAAACCCTCTTAGTTTTAAACACAAAGAGGGTTTTATAAATTAAAAGAAAACGTTGAGCTTATTTTTTCAAGAATGCCTCCATACCCATTCTGGCAATATCATCTATCACACTGCCATCACCATTCCTATCCAGAAATTTATTGAGTAATCCCATAGAAGGCTGTTGAGTAGATGCGGTTTGCATAGAACGCTTTAATAAATCACCGATACCACCCACATTCAGACCGGCTTGTTGTCTTTGTTGACCAAGTAATCCTAATAATACAGGAGCTAAAGTAGTAGCTAACTGACTTACTTTAGTTTTGTCAAGTCCGCTCATACGTGCCACCATATCTAATACATTTGGTTGAAGGTTGCCAAGGATATGACCTAAAATACCACTACCATTAGTAGTCGCGGTATTGCTAGACTGCATAGCACCGGTCACAAAACCCATAAGGTCATTTAATATGCTACCATCATGGTCTCTGTCCAGGGCAGAGACTAACGCATTCAGACCGCTTGGAGATGCTGCATTGCGAGAGAGTGAAGCTAATAAAGTTTGCGCTATACCATTAGAAGCAGCCTGTACCTGGCGTGGATCTTCCACACCTATTTGCTTTCCTAATTGTTCTAACACTTGAGGCCCCATCTGACTTTGTAGCATTTCGAGAATATTCATTTTGTATTTGTTTTAGTAAAGAATGATCGAATTTAGGAATAAATATCTTATTCTTTTGTTCAAACTCTTACATACCTCAATTTTATCAAATCATTAATATCCCTGAAGCAATTAAAATGAACTATAAATGAATGATACTCTTTATTTTTGCCTCCGCAATGACTTATAGGATTGGAATTTTAATATGGGCAACTACATTTTTCACATTGATATCATGTAAAGAAAGCAAAGAAAAATCCTCTGCAGAATCTATGCTCTCAGGAAAATCGGTGAGTATATCCAATACCGCAGGATGGTTGCCAGATCCTGATAATAAAAGGTCGCAACCGAGTAATATCATTTCAAATAACGGGTATAGTTATGTGTTTTATGTGGCCGAACCACTAAACTCACCGATTTCAGGGTCAGGATATGGTGGTACTATTCATTATGCTTTTTCAAGAGACCACGGTTATACCTGGTCTGATCAAGGGCTGGTGATCAATAAAGGCTTGCCAGAAGCATTTGATGGTGGTGGGGTAAGTAAGCCCACAGTAATCAAAGTTACCGATGACAATTTTTTCTACTTGTATTATACTGCGGTACCCATTGGATTTAATAATCAGGATGAAAGTGAGGCCAATAGGAGCACAATTGGCATGGCCAAATTAATCTTTAATGAAGGAGATGGAGCCATCCGACTGGCAATAAAACTCAATGGTGGAAAAGCAGTAATCGAGCCAAGTGAAATTAATTCCGGAAGATTTGATGCTTTCAGAATTGATGACCCCAATGCTATAAATTTGAATGGTCAGGCATGGATATACTATACAGGATATGACAAATTTGATGGCGTCCCCCGAACAGGTCTGGTAATTTCAGCTGATATAAACGCATCTCATATCAAACAAAACAATGTGCGAGCCTTGCTGGATGGTATTCCAAGCCTTATTCAGAAACAAAACGTGGGAGTATTGTCCGTTTTCACCGATACCCAAAATGCATGGTATGCAGAAGATGGTTTGCATTTTTCAAAATTGAGAAGCAAATTTCCAACAGCTATGAAATTCGGTAGAGCCAATGGTGATCAGCTACAGCTTACGTGGGGACTTTCGGCTCCCATTAATAATACTCCTGGATTTGCAAGATGGGAAATTAAATAACCTTTATTAAACGTATAACAAATCATACATTCACTTCATGAAAAATAAAATTCTATACTGTTTAGGTATTATATTGGCCACATTATTTTCTTGTAAGAATGAAGGCAAAAAAGATAGTATACCGGTGATTAAATCTCCTGGTGATCTGAGAGAATGGATATTAAATGAAACCATCAAAGATTATGACCGTTCCCAATTTGGTTACGATCTGAAATTTATCAGGCAAAGAAAAACTCCGATTTTGCTGTATGATACCCAATTTAAAAACATGGTATTGATCAGTCCTGAATTCCAGGGGAGGGTATTGACCAGTACTGCGGAAGGACTTAATGGATATAGCTTTGGATGGCTCAATTATGACCTCATTGGCTCTGAAGAATATAAAGATCATATGAACGCCTATGGAGGAGAAGATAGATTTTGGGTGGGACCTGAAGGAGGCCAATTTTCTTATTACTTCAAACCTAAAGCTGAGTTTACCTTTGACAACTGGCAAGTGCCGTTGGAATTTGATTCTCAAAAATTTGAAGTAGTCTCTATTGGTGCTGAACAAGCATCTTTTTTTAAAAGATTGATCTTGCCTAATTATTCTGGCCAGACCATGGACATAGTACTCAGCAGACAGATTTCTTTATTGTCACCAGCAGCATTCCTATACAAACATGGTGTCACTATGAATGATAAGATAAAAGCGGTAGGGTTTCAGAGTCTCAATATCATCAGAAATAATGGTGAAAACGAATGGAATCGTGAGACAGGAATGCCATCGGTATGGATACTGGGTATGTTTAAACCAAGTCCAACTGTCACCATCATATTACCTTACAAATCAGGACCTGAGAATACCATGGGTCCAGCAGTAAATGATGAATACTTTGGCAAAATTCCTGATGATCGTATACTAATAGATCCACAGGTTGTATTTTTTAAAGCCGATGGAAGAAAGAGAGGAAAAATAGGTGTTAATACTTTTAGAGCTAAGTCTGTAGCGGGTAGCTTCGACGAAGAAAGAGGCGTGCTTACTATTATTGAATATTCAAAGACCGATACAGCTAGTGATTATGTAAATTCAATGTGGAAAATTCAGGATAAGCCTTTTGCAGGTGATGTAGTAAATGCTTACAATGATGGCCCTTTGGAGAACGGAACGCAAATGGGACCATTCTACGAACTAGAGTCTTCATCACCAGCAGCTTATCTAAAGCACGATGAGAAGTTGGAGCATGTTCACAGCACGCTGCATTTCATGGGTGATGATGCTTCGCTTAATGAGATCTCTACTAAAATATTAGGAGTATCTATTCAACAAATCAGAAACGCATTTAAATAAAATATAATGAAACAAATACTCATATTTGTCCTTATTGGCTTGGCAGGAAATTTGTCAGCACAATCATCCATGCAATTATTCAATTTAAAAAACCTGGATGGTTGGATTGTCTATGGCACAGAGCTTTGGTATGTAGATAATCAAGAATTGGTTTGTGAAAGCGGGCCTGATAAACAATATGGATATTTGGGAACGACTAAAGAATTCAAAGATTTTGATCTTAAACTGGAATTCAAACCAGAAGCTAATGGGAATAGTGGGGTGTTTTTTCATTCCTCTTTTGAAGGGACCAAAGTCAGTGGATGGCAAGCAGAAGTAGCACCTCCTGGTCACAGTACTGGGGGTATATATGAATCATATGGCAGAGGCTGGCTCATAAAACCAACGGGAGATAAAGACACTAAATACCTTCATATGGGAGAATGGAATACCATGCGGGTAAAGGTAAAAGACAATAAAGTAACTACCTGGCTCAACGGTCACAAAATGATAACCCTTACTGACGATAAGATCGGTAGCAAATCAGGTCAGATTGCATTACAAATACATGAGGGGGGCGGTATCAAAGTAAGGTGGAAAAACATCTTTATAAAAGAGCTGTAATATTACGCCCAGTATGTAACGATGCTCTACTTGTTATTTTTTAATAAATATCCGCCTAAAAGTACCAGGAGAACCCCACCACCAATATATATATATCCTTTTTCTTTACCTGTTTCATTGCTGGCATCTACTTTTATTCCCAGTAGTTTAACTTCAGTTGAATTATGGGTTACAGTTGTAACACCTTGATAACCAAGTAAGAGACCTCCTACTATTAAGGCAATGGCAATAATGTTCTTCATAAATTTTCTATTTAGATTAATGTATTTGGATTAAAAGTAGTTCTTATTTCAACATTTAGTATGTAAAACTATTTTAACCACTGGTTTTTAATAATATCGGCCTTCTTTAATATCCTTTATATCCAGGTTTTCTTCAAAGTCTTTACCAGGGGACACCTTATTATATTAAATTTGAAAAGTATCACCCTTTTAAATCTAGCGAGTTTGTACTTCCATTTGCGATTTTTAAACGATCTTATTAAACGGTCTACTATCTAATAGTATTTTGAAAGCCGTAGTTTCATCACGAATTAAGCGTTTAGTTTGTTGAATTATTTTCATTTTTGCACTTGTTAATTAAAAAATCTCTTTATGGGCAATACTTTATTTGATAAAGTTTGGGATTCACATGTTATTCGCCAGATTAATGATGGGCCAGATGTATTATTTATTGACAGACATTTTATTCATGAAGTGACTAGTCCTGTTGCTTTTCTCGGCCTAGAGCAAAGAGGCCTAAAGGTTATATTTCCTGACCGCACTTTTGCAACAGCAGATCACAATACACCTACTATCAACCAGCATTTGCCCGTAGAAGATCCTCTCTCAGCAAATCAATTGAAGGCATTGGAGACCAATGCTTCTAAATATGGTATCTCCCATTGGGGACTAGGAGATCCCAAAAATGGTATTGTGCATGTAGTAGGACCGGAAAATGGCATCACCCAGCCGGGTATGAGCATCGTATGTGGCGATTCTCATACATCTACCCATGGCGCATTTGGTGCGATTGCCTTTGGAATTGGTACATCTGAAGTAGAAATGGTGCTTTCTTCACAGTGCATCATGCAACCTAAACCAAAGAAAATGCGCATCACAGTTAATGGTAAGCTACATAAAGGAGTGGTGCCCAAAGATGTAATACTTTATATTATATCTAAGACGACTGCTGCTGGAGCTACTGGCTACTTTGTAGAATATGCCGGCGATGTGTTTAAAAATATGACCATGGAAGGTCGTATGACAGTATGTAATATGAGTATTGAGATGGGTGCCCGGGGCGGCATGATTGCTCCTGATGAAACTACCTTTAATTATATCAAAGGAAAAGATAAAGCACCCAAGGGTGCTGATTGGGATCAGTCGTTGGCATATTGGAATACGTTGATGACCGATGATAATGCTGTATTTGATAAAGAGTACATTTTTAATGCCTCAGATATAGAACCTATGATTACTTATGGTACTAACCCCGGCATGGGTATCGGTATTACAAAATCGATTCCTACCTCTGAAGCTATGCACAGCAGTAGTGCTTCTTACGACAAATCCCTTGAATATATGGGTTTTGAAGAAGGAGAGGCTATGCTCGGTAAAAAAGTAGATTATGTATTTGTTGGTAGCTGTACCAATGGCAGAATAGAAGATTTCAGAGCATTTGCTTCCATAATAAAAGGTCGTAAAAAAGCTGATCATGTGATTGCCTGGATAGTTCCCGGATCGCATGTCGTGGAATCACAAATAAAAGAGGAAGGCATTCTGGAAATCCTTACTAATGCCGGATTTAGTCTTCGTCAACCAGGCTGTTCAGCTTGTCTTGCAATGAATGATGATAAGATACCTGCAGGGAAATATGCAGTAAGTACCAGCAACAGAAATTTTGAAGGCAGACAAGGCCCCGGAGCAAGAACTATGTTAGCAAGCCCTTTGGTAGCTGCAGCTGCTGCTGTGACTGGAGTCGTTACTGACCCCAGAGAATTACTTCATGGAATTTAGATTTACTTACAGATACAGCTTTGAACTTCAACAGTATAAATAATGGCTTACGATAAATTCACCACACTTACAAGCTCCGCAGTTCCTCTTCCCATAGAAAATGTGGATACAGACCAAATAATTCCAGCTCGATTCTTAAAAGCTACGGAAAGAAAAGGGTTTGGCGATAATCTCTTTAGAGACTGGAGATATCATAATGACAATAGTCCAAAGCAAGACTTCGTATTAAATAACCCTACATACTCAGGAAGGATATTGGTAGGCGGTAGGAATTTTGGAAGTGGAAGCAGTCGAGAGCATGCTGCCTGGGCATTATACGACTATGGATTCCGAGCAGTGGTATCAAGCTTTTTTGCAGATATATTTAAGGGAAATGCTATGAATATCGGTTTGTTACCAGTGACTGTAAGCGAAATGTTTCTTGATCAAATATTTACTGCTATTGAAAATGATCCAGGTACTGCAATTGAAATCAACTTAGAAAAGCAGTCCATTACTATAATAGCCACAGGTGCACACGAATCATTTTCCATCAATACTTATAAAAAGCATAACATGATGAATGGATATGATGATATAGACTATCTTCAATCCATGAAGAAGGAAATTGAAGCTTTTTCTTTGAAATGCGTCTGATTTTCAGCTTATAAAAAATTTAATCGTTCAACATAATTTGGTCTAATAAATTTGTCCGGTAGAAGAAATATAGAAATAATGGATACCACACTGCGAGATGGTGAGCAGACGAGTGGTGTAGCATTTTCATCTCTTGAAAAATTGACCATTGCCCAAATTTTACTCACTGAAGTTGGCGTCGATCGAATAGAAATAGCCTCTGCCAGAGTATCTGAAGGTGAGCTTGATGCAGTAAAGAAAATTACAAAATGGGCGGAAGATCAAAAATTATTAGATCGAATAGAAGTACTCACGTTTGTAGATGGAGATATATCCATCAATTGGATGCTAAAAGCAGGAGCCAAAGTCATGAACCTGCTTACTAAAGGATCGCTGAATCATCTTACTCATCAATTAAAAAAAACAGAGGCTCAGCATTTTAAAGAAGTCGCAGAAGTAATAGAGAAAGCTAATAAAGCGGGAATCAGCTGCAATGTATATCTTGAAGATTGGAGCAACGGAATGCACAACTCTCCAGACTATGTAATTCGATTTATAGATTTTTTAAGTACCCAACCAATAAAAAGAGTATTACTGCCAGATACACTGGGTGTGTTGATACCTGCCGAGACATTTGAATACCTTTCTTTCCTGATAAATAAGTACCCCCTATTACATTTTGATTTTCATGGCCACAACGATTATGATCTGGGTACTGCCAATGCACTAGAAGCTGTAAAAGCCGGCGTAAAAGGGTTGCACCTCACCGTGAATGGAATGGGTGAGCGCGCGGGTAATGCGCCACTGGCAAGTGTAATTGCTGTTTTGAATGATTATGTAAAAGATGTAGAGACTAATATCGATGAAAGGGCATTGTACAACGTGAGTAAATTAGTAGAGACATTTTCTGGCTTTCGGATTCCGGCAAATAAACCTATAGTAGGTGAAAATGTATTTACTCAGACTGCCGGCATTCATGCAGATGGGGATAAAAAAAATGGGCTGTATTTTAACAAACTCTTGCCGGAAAGATTTGGGAGGCAAAGAAGTTATGCACTTGGAAAAATGAGTGGTAAAGCAAATGTTGAAAACAATTTAAAGGAACTGGGTATTTTTCTTCCTGACGAAGATTTAAAAAAAATCACTAAACGCATCATCGAGCTCGGAGATCGCAAAGAAGTAGTGACTCAGGCAGATCTTCCTTATATTATATCTGATATATTGGATAATGAGGATATTGATGAAAAAATAAAAATCATAAGCTACGTACTTACTCATGCCAAAGATCTAAAACCTTCAGCTTCGCTTAAGGTATCTATATTAAATGAAGTTTTTGAAGAGCAATCTAATGGGGATGGTCAATACGATGCTTTTATGAATGCACTCAAAAAAGTATACGAACACAAAGGCATGGAGCTTGCTACTCTTACTGATTATAATGTACATATCCCACCTGGTGGAAAATCAGATGCTTTGTGTGAAACGATCATCACCTGGATGAAAAATGGTCGTGAATTTAAGACGCATGGTCTTGATAGTGATCAAACGGTATCTGCTATCAAAGCAACTCAGAAGATGCTAAATATAATTTGAGTAAATAAAACTAAGTCTTATTTAATTCCTCCTTTGAGCCATCAGCTTTCACTCTGTAAAATCTTTTGTCGATGTATAAAATGGCTGAAGACAATCCTTTCGCATGCGGCACATCCGTATTAAATACTTTTCCATTAAAATACACGCCGGCTTCTTCATTAACAATAGTATGTCCGGTGGCAATAAATTTCACACCATATATATTTAATGTACTGTCAATCTGGGATTGAGCTGCTTTATCATCTCCCATGTAGTACCCGCGATACCAAAGAGGACCCCAATTGCTAAATAAAAGTTCAATGCGGGGGGAGGGATAATTATAAGAAGTATCATCATAATAAGGCCTCACCAGATCATTTAACTCATCCAATGGCATTGCCATTTGATTTACATAGGATGAGATGCCACCATGCATACATAGTACAGGGCCCACTTTCTCTACGATATTTTTCGTGCGTAGCCATTTTCCAAGTTCTGTGTTTTTATCATAAAGGGACAGGTAAGTCCTATTCATAAGCTGGGCATTCTGATGATATTTAGCATTTACATACCGTAGATCTCCGTTTAGATTCATTATTTCATGATTGCCCAAGATAAAATGGACATAGCCTTTCGCGGCTTTGGCCTTTTCCTCTAAAGAATAGATAAGCCAGAGAACTTCATTGAGTTGATTTCCCCTATCAAAAAAATCTCCGGTGAGTACTAAATGACCATCCCCAAAAGTCCAGTTCAATTGATCATCGATCACATCGTTACCTTGCAGTAAGGTGCGGAAAGCTTTAAAATTTGCCTCTATATCTGAGAGGATAATCATTTTATTCACTTTATTGTACTCGGCTTTTTCTATAGCATGTTTGCCTTGAAGTGTGACTGAAAATGTCTGACCTGGAATATCGGTAGGCACTTGGATAGTAGGTGGTTTTTTAGCGGAATAGGTGATTTCATCAGACTTCACAAATTTGACACCATCCTTTAAAACAATGTTTTGAATGATTAGCTGATCGCCATTAAAATTGAGATAGGGTCCATCCAAAATAATGGATGAACTGTCATTTGCTTTAAGCATCAAAGAGAAGCTTAAAAAGAAAAGAATATGAGTAAGACATTTCATTATAATCGAGGTCGTCCGAAATTATGACGGTAAATAGATCACCTGGGTTACAAATTTACACTTTCTTGTACTAAAAAAATGAGTGCCGAACTGTCCCATCAACTTTTATTCCTTTTATTCAATATTTTCAGCAATATACTGGGTAATAAAATCATCAAAATTTTCGTCCACATCAAACCCCATAGCCAGTGCTCGGGAATTATCAATATCTCCGGGCCAGGTAATGACCAGTCTATTGATATTTTCATCATGTATATACTGTATTCTAGTGGTGGTTTCTTTACCAGCAATGTTTTCAAGGGTAGAAATCATGTCTTTTATTTTGATGCTTATACCGGGTAAGCATACAGATCTCCATCCATCAAATTTTTCTGAAGTTATGAAGGCTGATTTGATGATATTTTTAATTACTGTACCCGGACTTGAAATCCATATTGGCAACTCAGTAGATACCGGACAAATGGCTGAAAGACCATTCAATGGTTCTCTGATGATACTACTTACAAAAGATGAAGCAGCGAGATTAGCCTTTCCCGGGCGTACACAAATAGTGGGCAATCTTAAAGACCTACCGTCAACATAGCCTTTTCTGGAATAATCATTTATCATCAACTCAGCCATAGCTTTTTGCGTACCATAGGAAGATAGAGGGGTAAGCCCTGTTTCATCTTGAATGACCGTTGGAAGGTTGCCACCATATACTGCACATGAACTTGAAAATACAAATTTTATTTTTTCATTCTTATGTTTACATGCTTCGAGTAGCCACCGGGTCATATCCAGGTTTACTCTATAGCCCAGATCAAAATCTTTCTCAGCGTGACTACTTACCACAGCTGCTAAATGAAAAACAATATCCGTATTTGGAGTAATTAATTTTTCAACTGCTGGTGGATCTGAAAGATCTGTTTGAAAACATTTTACTCTTGGATCATTAAATAAATTACCGGGAAGGACAATATCTACCAATATCAACTCCTCTATTTGTAATTCAGCTTTCAATAGCATTTTAGCCAATCGTTGACCTAAAAAACCGGCTCCTCCGGTAATGATGATTTTCATATCGTAATATTAATTAATAGTAATCGTTGATATTTACTGATGAGAAAATAAATTCTAACCATGATTTAAACAATGAAATTTAATACATTTACCTTTAAATAGCAATAGTTTATTTTTTGTAATACACCAATATGAAAATGTTCAAATTTTTATTGATTTTTATGTTCGGTTTGTTAGTTATCAGCACCGCAGGTGCGGTCAGTTCAAAATCAAAACCACTTCAAATAAAGCTTTCAGAAGTAATGAGCGAGATTACAGTAGGTCAATTTTTAGCAATGGATATTGATCGACTGAGCAAGAATCAAAGTGTAAAAGTAAATTGGTTGCAACGATCGGTCATAAGAATAGCGCAGAAAAAATTTTCAAAAAGAGTATCGAATGGAAAGCTAAGGGCATCGACAGCATTATTTTCAAAAAGCGCTTCGGGTCAGAGTAATAATCCAAACATCGATGGCCTATGGGCATTACTATTTGGCAGTGCCGGGTTTTTATTTGCTTTTTTGGGACCTTTGGCTATATTGACTTTGCCTATGGCCATAGCTGCTATTGTATTGGGAATTATTGGAATTAAAAAAGATCAGAATAGTACGATGGCCATTATAGGATTAGTATTGGGTGGAGTGACTATTTTCTTACTATTTCTTGCTGTGGTCATTATTTTAAGTGTATTCGCTTAATTATGGATATGAAAAAAATGGGTTTTATAATACTATGTACCTACTTTTGTTTTTCTTCTCTGCGCGCTCAAGTGCCGTCTGGTGAAATCAAAGGACCTTTTACCTGGATAAGTAAAATTTATCCTGGCACTGAACGAAACTATTGGTTATATATTCCGGATGCATATGATGCTACTAAATCTACATGTAGCATGATTGTGCAAGATGGCTTGAGCAGAGCCAAAGGATGGAAACTTTCGGAGCATTTAGATACCTTGATTTTTGAGAAAAAGATTCCGCCGATTATAGGTATTTACATTGATCACGGTCGGGTGATATCAAAGGATAGTTCTGATTTTCCAAGATTTAATAGAAGCTTTGAATACGATGGCATGGGGGATCGCTATGCTCGATTCTTAATAGAAGAAATTATTCCTGAAATAAAAAAATCTTACAATCTCAGTGATAATCCCAATGACAGATGCATAGCAGGTGCCAGTAGCGGCGCCATCTGTGCATTTAATGCTGCCTGGGAACGACCTGATGCATTTAGACGAGTATTTTCAACAATTGGTACTTATGTAGGCCTGCGCGGAGCAGATGAATTTCATACTCTTGTCCGAAAAACGGAGCCGAAACCTTTGCGCATATTCCTTGAAGATGGATATAATGATCTCAATATTTATGCCGGTGACTGGTATATTGCCAATCAACAAATGAACAGTGCCCTTACCTGGGCCGGGTATGAAGTGAATCATGCATGGGGGGAAGGCCAGCATAGTAGTACACATGCATTGACTATTATTCACGATGCACTGATCTGGCTTTGGGAAGGCTATCCCGGACCCGTCACTACTCATCTTGATCGTTACAAAGGTATGGCATTAATAAAAGATCAAGAAGGATGGCAAGAGGTAATCACTCCCGTTTCTTATGTAGATCGAATCGCTACTAACTCCAACGGTGAACTTTATTTTACTTCAAGAGATAAAAATGGAATTTGGAAATTAGAATCAGATGGCAAAAGTACGGCTACTTCTAATGTCAAATACTATAGTGAAATTGCTTTTGATGGTAAGAACGATCTGATCGTAGCAGGTAAAAATACACCAGGCATTTTATTGGTAAAAGGGAATACAACTTCCACATTAATACCCAACATAAAGTCAGACAAAATAGAAGCTACTCCCAATGGGTTTTATTTTAACATGACAGATAAAAACAAATTTGGTTATTATAATAATACTACCGGTAAAGTGACCTATTATTCAACCTTGTCCAAAATTCATGGCATGGCTTTGAATGCAGAGCAATCATTTTTAAATGTGATGGAAAATAATTCAGTCTACGGATCGTCCTACAAAATTAATGCAGACGGCACATTGGATTACCCTCAGTCTTATATACATTTTCATATTCCAGAAGGTAATACTACAGCTGAAGCAAGATCGGCGGTGATAGACACTGCCAATATCTTGTATACAGCAACTAATATGGGTGTACAAATCGCAGATCAATTAGGGCGGGTAAATATGGTATTACCAGTACCTGGAAAATTTGTCAGTGATATTTGCTTTGCTGGAAATAATTTGGAAGATCTCTTTGTGATCAGCAATGGAAAACTATATAGGAGAAAATTAAATACTCGGGGAAAGTTGTCTTCGATGAAGGCGTCGAGACCGCCGCGACCGGGGATGTAGGGATTATTCTATAGAGTTGTTTAATAGTTCCATTATTTTTTGCTTATAACTCCTGCCAACGGGAACCTCAAAATCTTGAAAAATTATTTTTTGCTTCTCAAATACACGGATAAGATTTCTTGCAATTATATATGATTTATGTACCCGGAGAAAATAGTTTGATGGAAGCCGTTCCTCGTACACCTTGAGCCTTCCTAAAGCGGCATATTTTTTTTCCCTGGTAAAAATGATGGTGTAATCTTTCAATCCCTTCGCAAATAGAATATTTCTATAATCTAATAAAATCGACTGAGTACCAGATTTTATTTTAATAAAATAATTGTCTGCCGGCTGTATGATGGATAATAGCTCCAAAGATTTATTAATAGCTATAGTAAATCGTTCAAATGCAATAGGTTTAAGTAGATAATCAATAACCCCCAGCTCATATCCATCCAATGCATACTTTCTATATGCTGTGGTGAAAATGGTGACAGGCCTTACATCAAGGGTCTCTAAAAACCGATCTCCTGTATTTTCCGGCATTTGGATATCAAGAAATAAAAGATCTATAGTATTTGTATCCAGGTGTTTTTTAGCATCTTCTGCATTATAAAAGCTAAGAGGAGCCGAAATTGTTTTGAATCGCATCAAATAATTCTGAATAACCTGATGTGCTAAAGGTTCATCATCAACAATCATACACCTGTATGTCATGATAAGTCTATCATTAGAGAGGCGATAAATACCGATTCCTTATCAATAAGTTCTAAAGAAAATTTATTCGGATAGAATAATTCCAATTGCTTTTTCAAATTAATAAGTCCAATACCATGGTTATCATTTTTTTCTTTTTCTTTATAATTATTCTCAAGTAACAACTTTAATTGAGTGATTTCGATGTTAAAAGTTATTTGAATATAAGCGCCATGAATCATTTCATTGGCACCATGCTTAAACGCATTTTCTATAAGAGGTAATAATACCAATGGCACAATCTTTTGATCAGTGATTTCTCCCTTTACGGTATACTTTATATTCGCATCATTCCCTTGCCGAATTCGTTGTAGTCCTATGTAGTTGTCGATATTCTCTATTTCTTTTTTTAGGCTAACTTTTGAATCTGATGTTTCGTACAACATATAATCCATCATTTTTGAAAGCATCAAAATAGTAGTAGGTGCTTTATCTGACTTTTGTAATGACAAGGAATATAAATTATTAAGTGTATTGAAGAGAAAATGTGGGTTTATTTGTGCTTTTAAATAATTTACTTCAGTATTTAGTTTCTCCATTTTTATTTCTGCCAATGCTTTCTTCTGTTTGAATTGTTCATGCAAGTTATGTAGCAGGAATGAAATGACAAGATATTGACAGGTTGTAAAAAAATAAAAAGGTATTTCTACAAACCAATTACTTCCTTCCATATTCATATGCATTTTTTCAGATACATACACATTGATAAAATGAGTGGATGCTATTTGGATAGCCATACATGGGATCAGTATGCTGAAATAAATTAAATACTTCTTTGTTTGATAAAATTTAGGAATGAGGAAGAGAATATTAAAGTAAATTAATAGTAGCAGAATACCATTTTGTACAAGTATGTTTTCGACATACAAGCCAAGACTACTTTTTACAATATATGAGCTACCAAATCCTTTGGGCACAATCAAAAGTATCCATATAAGTCAAGATGAAAATCAATTAAAAAAAGCCAGAAAAATATGGTCTCGAACGTATGACTTTGGCTTTATTTCATCGGAAGACTTTCATAGAAGAATGCTTAATCGTAATAAATGCTTAATTCTGGACATAAGAACAACAGAAGAGTTTACAAATCAGGAAAAGAAACTGGCCTATCGAAATCGAGGGCATATTCAAAATGCAATAAATATACCTATGTCAGATTTAACTTCTCGCTTAGGCGAAATTGATGCCTATAAAAATAAGGAAATACTGGCTTACGCTTTTTCCGGCAATCCGGAGTCCTATGCGTCTGCCAAAATCTTATCAGAAAATGGATTTAAAAATGTAAAAGTTATGACGGGTGGTCTTTGGAATTTACGATGGCGGGCAGCTAATATAAAAGGAGAGAGCGATATGTCAAAGTGGGTAGTGGATGTGCCCATTGAAAATCAATAACCCATATGGATGTAACTTATTAGAGTAAGTTTTTTGTAGTAGGGGTGAGCATGTGGAAATATGCTTACCTTCTTTTTAAAAGAGCTTCAAACTGATTTTTAGAAAGGTAAGTCAAATAGGAATAATGTAGTATTCAATCTTACTTTTATAATTTTCCTGAAGAACAAATATAAAACAGTACTCCCATTCATTTCTCCACCACCTGCACTACTTCAAAATTTGGACCGCCTTTATTCACCAGGGCTACCATATTTAAATTGTCAATATTCCAATTATCAGGAATATCGATGGAATAGGTATAGCTCTTTTTCTCATTCAATTTTATAGGCATAATAGCATCGCCTTGTAGCGAGGTAAGGTAGGCCCGTAAAACATGATTGTGAATATAGTTAACATCCACACCTGTGGGGGTAAGTTGTGCGTCCTTGATATTATTTTCTGTGATTAATACGGAGAGGTAAAGTGAAACGGATGATAAATCTTCAAGACCGTTGATTGAAACGCCAAGATTGATTTTTCTGGTAGAATTATTTTTATTAATATCCAGATTTAATCCAATTTTAGGACTAATCAAAGTCTCATCCTTAATATACCCAGCCCATGAATTGCCTCCAATGAATAGATTATTATCAAAGGATTTTCTGTTTATGATAGCTGAAGGATAACCTAGTGGTTGATTAAAAATTCGAATGAGCTCTTTGCCATAATTATTGTCTAAGGTGAGCTTATTTTCTGCATTAGTGGGCTGGGCGAAAAAACCGCCATGTACAGAAACCACTGCTAAACGGTCGCCATAGATACTTTTTAAATCTTCCAATAATTTGGCCCCTGCTGGACAATTTTGACACCGTACCCCTGTAAACTCTTCAATTAATACATTTTGAGTAAAATCACCTGATGAACTACCAGGCCCTGATGGCAATGTCACCGGCACTTCGCTACATGCAAAGAGAACTATCCACAATACTGCAAAAAATAAATACTTCATTGATCAAAATCGGGTTTCAAGTGAAAATTTCAAACCGTTAAATGCGGGTTCATACCTGCAAATACCTCCTGTGCAAACAATACCTGCTCGTTGTCGCACCCAATTGGTGGAAAATCGGGTGACATTCTGCGAATAAGTAACGCCTGCTGTGTAATAATTGTTTTTCTTTCCCTTCAAGGGTTTGATATTGTACATATCCGATGCCGTAAAAATCCATTGGGGTGCGATGCTATATTCTAATAAAATATTTGTCCAGCTACCTTGATCTTGTTTGTTAATCATGTATTCGATATCTGTTCTGAGTGAATGGGTATCATCAAATTGATAGGTGTAGTCAATATATGGTGTATAGGTCTTTACCACAGGTGCATTAGGTTTCCCTTCATACACTTGCTGATTGTATTCCTGGTGTTGAACACCTGCAATGAATACATATTGACCATACCTGATCAGTGTACTTTCAAATAAATATTCACGATAGAGTTTATTATTGTTCAGATCATTGATATTGCTATGGTGTATGATTAAAGTCCAATCTTTCATTGGCGAGACCTGCAACTCACCTTGAAAAGCTAACTCGCCGATCTCTTGTGTGGCGGGTTGATAAAAAGTGAGCAAACGATAACTATTTTGTCGAGACATGGGAGGCACAAAATGGATCAATCCATTATTCAATTCCTCCTGAGGGCGGGTGCGCAGGGAAAAGTATTGAGTTCTTTTTGCTTCGAAAGAAATTCCGTATCCTTTTTTGGCATAGTTGATAGACCCGTACAAGACCTGCCCTGGCTTATTTACAAAAGTAGGACCTATCACTTCTTCGCCAGCGTTATTGGTGCGCACTCCATTGGGATTATTGATGATATCTCTGGGTTTGATGGCGGTCTCAATGTATATGCTGACATCTTTTATATTGATCTGATCATAGATGGTAAAGGCATATGAATTGTACTTCGGCAAGAATTGATCTTTTGGTTGATAAGTACCCAGCGTGGCGATTACATTATTCAAAGAAGCATCATCTAATGTGCGATTTATCACCCCAATACCCGGAGCCATCGACCAATGGGCACTATCATTTGATTGTACAAATCCCTCCAGATTTATTCCTTTAATCAATGATTCGTAGGTATCAAATTGTTTTTTTTGTTTTCCACTAAATGCTTTTGCATGCCAGTTGTCATTAATTTTATAGTTTAATTTCAATCCGAATAAAGCATTATCCAATCCGAGGTTTCTCTGCTCATACGCACGATATATAATTCCGCTACCGATTTGATCATAGATATACCCGGCTTCAAATCCAAGCCTTTCTACATCTCGTTTGACATACCACCTCCCAATACCTTGCTTATTAAATGAGGCTTGTGGGTTTATGAGATTACTGTTTTGATAAAGATCGGCCCTTAAACCAAATTCCATCCCCCAATTAGTATAGATCATATTAAGCCAGGTTTCTCCGCCAAATAATTGGTGATCGTACTGAGGAGTATTACTGGCGCCAATAGTACTATCCCGAATAAAAACCCCTGCCTGGGTATGGAGATAGGCATTAAATATTCCTGATGAGCTATTATTTGTATCTGTTTGAGCATTCGTAACGAAAGAATAAAAAAACAACAAAAGGGTTAATATGTAGTTAAACCGAATCTTCATTGGAATGAGGGCAAAAATAAGTTTAGTTTTGTAACAGATTTATCACAATTATTGCACATGAATAAAGTCTTCTTAGTCGCCCTATTTTTAAGCACTGTTAGTTTAGCCTTTGCCCAGGGGGCAAAACCACTACCTAATGGCAAGGTAAAAGATACGAATGGCAAGGTAGTCGACCTGTCATCATATACCCAGGCAGGTAAAATCTCTATAGTAAGTTTTTGGGCTACCTGGTGCGGTCCTTGCAAAAAAGAATTGGATGCATACTCTTCTCTTTTCGAAGATTGGAATAAAAAGTATGGGACACAACTTTTAGCTATAAGCATAGATGATATACGTGGTCAGGCAAAAATCAAGCCACTAGTGAACGAGAAAAAATGGCCATATACGGTATTGATTGACTCCAACAATGATTTGCAACGAAAACTGGGTTTTAATACTATTCCGCAACTTTATCTTTTAGATAAAAAAGGTAATATTATTTACCAGGCTACGGGCTATGTACCAGGAAGTGAAAAAGAATTGGAAAATAAAATGGCCTCCCTGGCTGCAAAGGGCTAGTTTTAAAAGCCCTATATTTCCCATTCATTAGAAATGCATATATTTAATATAAAGACGAACCTTGATATATGCAGATTTTTCCCTTTAATGGACTTATTCCAGATCTCAAAAAAATAAAATTTGATGATGATTTTTATGAAAAACTACGAGAAGAATTCAATTCTTTATTAAGAGACCATGCATTTAAAAAAGTTTCATCAAAGGATTGCTTTTACATCCTTGAAATTAAGCAAGGCAAGCGTGTCTCCACTGGCCTCATCGCGCTTACCGATATAAATGAATACAAGAAAACGCGTGTAAGAAAACATGAGAATACTATAATAAAAAAGGAAAGGCTTCTTCAGAAACTTTTAAAGGATAGAAAGGCAATGATAAAGCCGGCAGCGCTGCTAATATCTCATCATAATACTTTACATGAACTTCTCTATGCATTCAAGTATGAAAATAATCCAGTTCTAAAAGTAAGTTTTCCAGATAAAAAAACAATACATAAAATATGGAAAATGGAGGACGAAAAATTGATTTCTACCATTACATTGATTTTCCGGAAGGAAATAAAGAATGCTATTATTGCCGATGGACATCATCGATTTGCTTCCATGGCTTCCATGGCTTTACCCTCACCTGTCTTGTCCGTTTTTTTTGATCCTGATCAAATGCAAATTGATTCTTTTTTGAGAATCATCAAGCCTAGAAAAGATCAATCCCACGCCAAAGTAATCTCTCAACTAAAAAAGATAAGTTCAAAATGGGAGAAAGTAGATAAACTAATTTCGTCAAGTGATTCTATTCAATTAATTTTTAACGAGGAGAGGTATCAATTTCAATTGAGCGGGAAACAATTAATTCCCTTTTTATTTAGCAAAAAGGTTTCAAAAAGTACATTTGAAATCGAAAACGAATCAAACAACAAGCGAATTAATTTTTTAGACATGCCCTCCAATGAATCTGAAATCGAAATGCTACAAGTAAAATACGCTGGTCATTATATTTTTATTCTTCCTCCATTGAATACCACACAGGTATTGGTCAATAAAAAGCTACTTCCGCCCAAAAGCACTCAATTTCTACCAAGAATAATAAATGGTTTGATAATCAAATTATTATAACCCTTTCTAGACTTAATTTAACTCTTAAAATCCTTAACAAAATGGTTCCATCGAATAAATCACTCTATTGATCTACTGGCTACCTAGCCCTGTATAGTTTTGCAATTTGTCTTATGATTTTACCTCAACTTTGGCAACTTAAATTATTAAATACTTTCTCACATGAGATTTCTTTATCCATTATTAATTCTGCTTTTCACCATACCTTCTTTTGGTCAATTTGGAGGAATGGGTGGTGCTCAAGGCCCTTCTATCACAGGTAAAATCACCGGGTCTATTATTGATAGCAATACCCGAGACATCGTAGAGTTTGCTACTATCGCTTTGAGACGCAAAGGAAGTACAAAAGATATCAATGGCACCTTGACTGATGACAAAGGCGATTTTAAATTGGAGAATGTATCGCCTGGAAAATATACGATCATTATTTCATTTCTCGGATATGAAACCAAAACAGTAGATGACATAGAACTTACCCTTAAAAAACCGGATGCTAACTTAGGTAAAATAATGTTTGCTGCCCAGGGAGTTTCATTAAGTGAAGTAAAAGTGGAAGACCAGGCATCATTGGTAGAAAACAGGGTGGATAAATTAGTATATAATGCTGAAAAAGATGCTACATCTGCGGGCGGGAGCGCGGTAGATGTATTGCAAAAAGTGCCCATGCTTACCGTAGATCTTGATGGAAATGTAAGCCTGAGAGGTAGCTCTAATCTACGCATATTAATAAATGGTAAGCCTAGTGGAATGTTTTCCAGTAATGTCGCTGATGCTTTGAAAATGATTCCAGCAGACCAAATAAAAAGCGTAGAAGTAATCACAAATCCATCTGCTAAATACGATGGCGAAGGTTCTGGGGGCATCATTAATATTATTACTAAAAAGAAAAATGCAAATGGTACCAGTGGAAGTATTAATTCTTCTGTAGGTACCCGCCAAAACAATACTTTCTTAAATCTAGGAATACGCAAAGGGCGATTTGGGTTGAATGGAGGTGGTGGAGCTTTCTGGGGATGGCCAGGTTCGGGATCTAATTCTTTATTGCGCGAATCTTTTGTAAATGGCCTGACCAATACTACCAGTGAATTAGGAATTAATAAAACTTCCAGAATAGGGTATAATGGGAATTTTAGTGCAGACTATGATTTCAATGCATTTAATAGTATTTCCAGTACTTTCAGAGCAAATGGGTTCTCATTTAACAATTCTTCCAATACGGCTGTATCTATTAATAATGTTTCTGAAAATGTGGCTTCTGGTTATAATAGAATAAATGAGGGGGATAATTTGAGAGGAGGATTTGACTGGAGTACAGATTATAAACGCACCTTTAAGAAAAAGGATCAAGAACTTGATTTTGCCTTTCAATGGTCTGATAATAAAAGCCTGGCTGATAATCTTTTCATTACATCTAATGATCCTTCCCCTATTTTTAATACACCCTATTTAAATCGCAATCAAAAAAGTGATAATCATGGTATTAATAATGAATATACTTTTCAAACGGATTATGTACATCCCTTTTCAGCAAAAGCTAAAATGGAAGTTGGATTAAAAGAAGTGTTGCGAAATATCTCCAGCGATTTGAATTACAATTTATTAAATCCTGACCTGAATGTGTACGTGCCTGATCCTCTTCGAACTAGTTTTTTCAGATACAATCAGAATGTGAGTGCTGGATACTTGTCTTTTACTTTAGGCTTGTCAAAAACGATAAGTATGATTTCTGGTGCAAGACTGGAGAATACAGACATATCTGGTAAGTTTGAGCGTGGCCCCGGAGATCCATTTGTTAATAAATATACCAACATTCTACCCAATATTACATTCTCTAAGCAATTGAAAAACTTCAGAACTTTAAAGTTAGGTTACTCAAGGAGAATTCAGCGACCAAGTTTATTTTACATCAATCCTTTTGAGAATGCTCAAGATCAAAGAAACATCACCTTTGGAAATCCTGAGCTAAAACCAGAATTAACTGACCAGTTGGAGCTCGGGCTCAGTACATTCCTTAAAGGGTCTATGGTAAATCTCTCTTTTTATGGAAGACAAACTCATGATATTATAGAAAGTTTTACCTCCGTATCTGATTTAGGAGTTTCAAGAACCACTTTTAAAAATGCAGGTATTAATTATGCTTATGGCGTGAATGCATTCAGCTCTGTAAATGTTACTAAACAATGGACATTGCGGGGCAATATTAATGTGGGCTCCTATAATACCCATAGTGACCTTACCCAGAGAAATTTTAGTGCGGGCATTCAATACAATGCTTTTGTAATGTCGTCATTTGATTTTAAAAAGAACGGACTGAAAGCTGATTTATTTGGAATCTTCAATTCACCCAGAAGATCCTTACAAGGTACCAACCCTTCATTTTCCATGTATTCCGTAGGCTTGAAGAAAGATATCCTGAAAAAGAAAGGAACCATTGGATTTACCACGGTAACACCATTTACCAAGTTTAGAAGCTTCAAATCCAATATTAAAGGCGATGACTTTATTCAGACATCTGAGTTTAAAGTACCTTTTGCCTCATTTGGTATCAACTTTAGCTACTCATGGGGTAAAATGAATTTCAATGCCCAACCTAAAAAACGAGGAGTGAAAAATGATGATCTTAAAGATGGTGGTGGAGATATGGGTGGCGGCGGACAACAAGGGGGCGGAGCAAGAAACTAAATAATACCATTTAGGCTAGGTTTTGATCGCCGTTTCAAATTTTAAGCTTGATTTTTTGGATCGAATACAGTAAAAAATTCTAACTTTTTTAAAAAGCTTTTTAGTTCCATATTTAATAAAAATAATGTGAAAGAGCTCATTAAATAAATCATGATATAAAAATTAAAATGGCTGGCGCACATTTGGCTTTTATTCACAAAATAGTAGTCTGATCTGAATATTCTTTCAATCATCTTTGCAAAATGCGATCTCACGAGAAGCTGGTAATATTTTTATTAGCTGCAGTAAATTTTACACACATCCTTGATTTTATGATCATGATGCCATTAGGCAATTACCTGATGCCGCATTTTAATATAACCCCCAGACAGTTTAGCGTATTAGTAGGTGCCTATACGTTGACAGCTGCATTTTCTGGATTTGTAGCTGCCTTTTTTGTAGATAGTTATGATCGAAAAAAAATATTAATCTGGGCTTTTGCAGGATTTTTAATAGGGACTATAGCTTGTGGGCTTGCACCAACATATAATTTATTGATGGGGGCTCGCGTAGCAGCAGGCCTTTTTGGTGGATTAATAGGAGCTCAGGTGCTTTCCATTATTTCGGACATATTTGGCTACGAACGTAGAGGCGCTGCCATGGGATCGGTGATGTCCTCTTTTGCGGTTGCCTCTACATTGGGTGTGCCATTTGCACTGTACCTGGCCAATGCATTCAGCTGGCATGCGCCATTTTTATTAGTGGGAGTAATGGGAATAGTAATGATACCATTGTTAAACAAGTATATTCCCAATATGACAGATCATGTAAGTAAGGAGCCAGCCGTTTCTAAAATTAAAATACTGAAAGAAGTCATTCACAATCCTCGTCAAATAAATGCATTATTTTTTTCATCACTTATCATGCTGGGACATTTTTTGATAATACCTTTTGTAAATCCATACCTGGAGTTCAATATGCATTTTTCTAAATCATTTACTCCAATAGTATATCTAGTGGGTGGGATATCAGCTTTTGCTTCCTCTTTTATACTGGGTAAACTATCAGACTCTAAGGGTAAGTTAATAATATTCACTTATTCAGTATTCACCTCCGCTATTATGGTATTTGTCATTACTAATATGCCACATGTGCCCTTTAGCATTGTCTTGATATTTTTTGGACTTTGGTTTACAGTGTCTACCGGTAGAGCAGTTACCGCCCAGGCAATGCTAAGTAATATTCCATCTCCATCTCAACGAGGAAGTTTCATGAGTTTTAATAGTAGCGTTCAACAATTGGGCACTTCAGCTGCTTCTTTCCTTTCAGGAGTACTTGTAATCCAGTCTGCCGAGGGGCCTTTACTTCATTATAATTGGGTTGGATATGTATCCATTTTTGTACTATTACTTTCCCTGTATATGGGGAGACGATTATTTGCGGATATGGATTCCTCTGCTCAAATTGTGGGAAATCCAAAACTATCTCCTCAATAATATTTTTTCACGTTTAGTGTATTGAACCTAAAAAACAATTTAGCTGTCGAAATAGTTTGTTTTATAAGGTTATGAGCTCTATTTTGTGAAAAACCCATTTTGGTAATATTTAGTTTCGCTTTTTCGTTTTAAATTACTCACAGAAAAGAATGTCTACTACTATCATCATTACTATATGTGCTTTGCTCATCATCGCTTATGTGTTTGACATTTCATCTGCAAAAACAAAGATTCCATCTGTCATACTTTTATTGGCACTTGGTTGGGGTGTAAGGCAGATTACAGATAATACATTTTTGAGTATTCCTGATCTTACACCAGCATTGCCTATTTTAGGTACGGTGGGGCTGATTTTAATTGTGATGGAAGGCTCTTTGGAGTTAGAGTTAAATCCATCCAAGTTTAAAACTATTTTTAAATCCTCTGTACTGGCTTTGATGCCAATGGTATTATTGGTATTTGGATTAGCATGGGCACTCGAATATTATTTTGGAACGCCATTTAAACTGGGTTTGGCAAATGCAATTCCATTGGCGGTGATCAGTAGTGCGATTGCCATACCGTCAGTCCATAATCTTCCAAAGGAAAACAAGGAATTTGTTACGTATGAAAGCAGTCTATCCGATATATTAGGTGTGATACTTTTCAATTTTATCACATTGAATGACAATATAGGTTCACAGACCATCGGCAAGTTTTCACTGCAAATATTGATTATTATACTTATTTCTTTTCTTGCTACACTGGCATTATCTTATCTGCTGAACCAGATCAAATTTCACGTAAAATTTGTTCCCATCATGTTATTGGTAATCTTGATATACACAGTATCTAAGGAATACCATTTGCCCTCTTTAGTATTCATTTTATTGTTTGGACTGTTTCTTGGGAATCTGGATGAATTGAAGCGCTTTAAATGGATAGATAAATTTCAGCCAGAACTATTAAATAAAGAAGTCATTCGCTTTAAGGAAATTGTGCACGAACTAACTTTTTTAATCCGTGCATTATTCTTTTTACTATTTGGATATTTGATTGAGACTTCAGAATTAATGAATTCTGAAACCATTATTTGGGCAATAGCCATTACTGCAGGTATTTTTATTCTCAGAGCCATATGGATAAAAGTGTTAAGGCTAAAACTTGACCCATTAGTTTATGTAGCACCCAGGGGATTGATTACTATTTTACTTTTTTTGTCACTGCCGGGTGACCAGGTAATTCCTATGGTAAATAAATCGTTGATTATTCAAGTCATCATTCTTACCGCTTTAGTAATGATGTTTGGATTAATGAAATTCAGAAAAGAACTACCCTCCATTCCATTTATTCATCATGATGTTGTTGAAACAGAGAACAGTGAAATTACCAATGATCCTGTATCGGAATCAGCAGAATCCATTGATAATCCGGTAACCTAAAGAATTAATTAGTTTATTTTGTAGATTTAGGCTCCTGTTTAAAAAACCTATGTCTGAAATTATATCTGCAGCAAAAGAACACGTAAAAATTCTTTTAGATGAAAATTTAGGAGAAAATATTTTTTATCATAATTGGGACCATACGGCGGAAGTATATGAGGAAGCCATTGATTTGGCTAAGTCAGCTCAATTGAATGATGATCAATTAGAAATACTGAGCCTGGCAGCTTTATTTCATGATACAGGTTTTATCAAAACATATGAAGATCATGAAACGCATAGCCAGGAAATAGCTACTGATTATCTAAAAAAAATTCAATATCCTGAATCAAAAATTAAAGAAGTAGTGGAATGCATTGCGGCTACTAAAATGCCTCACCCACCAGTGGATAAAACAGCTGCATTACTCCAGGATGCTGATCTTTCAAATTTATCCTTTCCATCGTGGCAAGAAAAATCAAATTTGCTCAAAAAGGAAAAAGAGGCCATGCTCAACCAGGACTTTACTATCGAAGAATGGCAAAAGGAAAATCTTGATTTTATGAAAAATGTGGTTTATACCACTAAAGAAGGGAAACTTAAATATGACGAAAAGAAAAAGATAAATCGGGACAATCTCAAAGATCAGGTAAAAAGACAAAAAAAGAGTAATAGTGATTCATTAATCAACGGAAATAGAACAGCAGAGCTTTTGTTTAAAACGGCACTGCGCAATCATATCAGTCTTACTCAAATAGCCGATAATAAAGCGAATATCATGCTTAGTATAAATGCATTGATCCTGGGCTTTACTATTCCGCAATTATTGAATAAAAAATATATTGCTGGTGATTGGATCTTTATTGTAATAGCAATATGTATAGGATTTACTTGTGTTGTTTCTATGGTGTTTGCTGCTTTGTCTACTCAGCCTGGAAAGTTCAATGGAAAATTTGACCTAAAAGATATTCAAGCAGGAAAAGGGAGTTTGTTTTTCTTTGGAAATTTTTTCAATAGCTCATTAGAAGATTATACAGCAGCTATGAAAATCACGTTGTCCAGAGAAAACAATTTAGATGATAGTGCCATACTTGACCTGTATTATTTAGGTAAGTCTTTAGGTAGGAAATTTAATTTATTGAGGCTTTGCTATACTTGTTTTTTAATTGGCTTTGTTTTTACTACCGGATTATTTTTAGTGCTATACCTAACCTATAAAGTTGGTGGATAATGGTTTTATTTTTATCCATTAAATCAATGATTTTTAAATAGCGTTCAACTATTTTATCTTTGGTTTGAACAGAAACCAAAGTCAATCCGGTTTTATAAAGGCCTGATATTGTATTGTTTAATTACTAGTTACCTATTGTTCATTCATGCAATGTTACAAGCTGGTATACTTACTAGTACTAGCCTGTTTACCACCTGTTCAGGAGATGGTATTCCCGGACCCCACTTAACTTTGAATTCTACGGAGTTACAGGAGATGATTCTAGATTACTCTCTTTTTTTGGTAAAATAATAAATATAATACTCGATAGTAAAGCATATGAAATTGATCATGCTCTGTAAATAAAAATAAAAGTAGATCATCTCGAAATTCCCTCTGGCGATTATGTTATTAGACAGCCAATAATAGACAGCAAAAGATTAATTAAAAAAGATCATTTTAAATAAATAAATAGGAATCTTGATTAAGTAGTTTTTCTAATAATTGGCGCTACTTCTTTTCCAAATAATTCGATAGAATTCATCACCAGGTCATGGGCTATAGGACCTACACTCATTTGTGACAAAAATCGGGTATTTCCAAAAATCTCTTTTATGTGCATCATCTTGTCTATTACTTGTTGAGGACTACCGACAAATAAGGAACCATGTGCTGAACGCATGGATTCATATTGACCTCGGTTCATTGGTCCCCATCCTCGCTCACGACCAATACGAGACATTACCTCAGCATAGGGAGCATAAAAATCATCAGCTGCTTTTTGAGAGGATTCAGAAATGAATACATGGCAGTTGATACCAATCTGTATAGGCTTATCGGCATGGGAAGATTTGGCCCAGGTATTCTTGTACAAATCAATGAAAGGTATAAATTGATCGGGAGATCCACCAATAATCGCAAGGGCTAAAGGTAAGCCCAGGTTTGCCGCTCGTACTGCTGAAGCCGGAGTACCTCCAGCAGCCACCCATACGGGTATGTGATCTTGAAATGGCCTGGGGTATACTCCGATATTATTTAATGGAGCCCGGAATTCACCTTGCCATTTCACTTTCTCACTTTTGTTTAATTCAAGTAATAACTCTAGCTTTTCGCTAAATAAGGCATCGTAATCATTCAAATCGTAACCAAATAGCGGAAATGATTCTATGAAGGATCCCCGGCCTGCCATTATTTCCGCTCTGCCATGGGACAATAAATCTATAGTAGAGAATTGCTGAAACACCCTCACAGGGTCTTCGCTGCTCAAAACGGTAACAGCACTTGCTAGTTTTATATTTTTAGTTTTTACAGCTGCTGCCCCTAATATTATAGTAGGTGCGGAAACCGCAAAATCTGGTCTATGGTGCTCACCTATAGCATATACATCGAGACCAATTTCATCTGTAAGGACAATCTCGTCCATTAATTCGTCTAACCGTTTTGCGCCAGCCAGAGATTTTTGATCTGTAACAGGCATTTCTGCAAAGGAGTAAATTCCTAATTCCATGTAGTGATTTTAATAATGTGGTATTCTAAACAATGCTGAAAGATATAGGTTTAGCTTTTTTGTTCTCTAATCTTTCTCTTAGTTACTTATCAAGGCCTTATTATTGATAAAATCGTATAGGGTAAGTCGCCGGATTTCGAAATAACCTTCCCAAAAATCTCGCAAAGCATTATAATATGCTTGCCTTGACCTGTTTTGATCTTCGATTGCCTGATTCAATTCTGTAATTGAAATTTTACCTATTAAATAAAGTTGGGTGCTTAGTTCATATCTTTTGTTTGAGGCTTCAGCTGCCCGTTTTGCAATTTTTATTAGAAATTCCCCCATTTCCAGGCATTAAAAATGTAACTCATGATCGAAATGAGGTACCATCTCTATTAAACAATTGTTAAACGTACCTAATTCGGAATCAAATAGTTAAACAATACTGTTAATTTTAAACCTCAATATTAATAAATCTGAGGAAAAATGAAATCTAATCTAATAATTGCTATAGCATTTTTATATTCCGGGCTGGTGAGTGATATGAGCGCACAGACAATGGCTAATACTACCGGCAATGCAAATGTAGTATATGTTCCGTTTGACTTTTCAGTTGCAGCAGAGAAAGCAAAGGAATCTGTAGTGTACATAGAGGTCAAATCTGATCCGGTAGCCTCCAATAAACAAGATAAAAGTAATAGCAGACGAAGAATGCCTTCTCAAATTGAGGATCTATTAAACTTCGATTTATTTAAAAGTTTTCAATTCGATGTACCAAGAGAAGGTAAAGGATCCGGTGTAATACTTTCAAGTGACGGCTATATAGTCACCAATAATCACGTAGTGAAAGATGCCGACGAAATCAATATTAAAACATATAATGACCAAAAATACACAGCAACAAAAATTGGGGTCGACCCAAGCACAGACCTGGCGTTACTTAAAATAGATGCTACTGGATTGAGGGCTATAGAAATGGGCAATAGTGATGCTCTAAAAGTAGGTGAATGGGTACTGGCAGTAGGTAATCCATTTAATCTCGACTTTACGGTAACTGCCGGAATAGTAAGCGCGAAAGGCAGAAACAAACTCAATCTGATTCAAGATTCAAAAGCTATTGAAGAATTTATTCAAACTGATGCTGCCGTAAATCCCGGTAATAGCGGTGGTGCTTTGGTGGATGTGCAAGGAAAATTAGTGGGCATCAATACGGCAATCTATTCTCCGGATGGAACATTTGCGGGTTATTCATTCGCTATTCCTGTAAATCTGATGCAAAGAGTGATGAAAGAGATTAAAGAACATGGGTCTTTAGAACGGGTAGGTAGTTTAGGTATTGAACTTCATGAAATAGACAAAGAACTGGCTAAAGAACAAAAGCTATTCAGTGATAAAGGACTATTAATAAAGTCAGTACAAGATGGTAGCATTTCTGACTATGCTGGCTTGATCCCCGACGATATTATACTCGAAGTAGATGGTAAAGAAGTAAACACATTTGATCAATTGATAGCGATTCGAGATGAATCAAGGGTGGGACAGACCCTTAATTTTAAGATTATGCGGGATGGGCAAATAAAGGAAATGCCAGTGAAAATGAGAAAGAAGATATAAGACAATCTAAATAGCATAGCATTTAAGGTTTTCGTTTTTTCAAAGCCCGAAGAGTGATCTTCGGGCTTCTTTTTTAATCGGAATTTTGCATTAGAATTTCTATGCAAAATCTGAGGTGTTGAAAATGAATTATTTATAGTGATTTAAAAAGGTTAGAAATAATTACATTTTCAAAACTCATGTCTGATGACTCCAATAGTCGTATCAGACTCATAGGAGGTT
>JBBSBH010000054.1:0-32245 GCA_038251405.1 Chitinophagales bacterium | reverse complement strand
TTGCTTAATTGGCTTACGACCCTCTGTGGCCATTTCAGAACTTATGAAATCTGTAAAAGCAAAATCATCTAAATATATTAATGATCATGGGTTGACAAAAAACAGGTTTGAATGGCAAGAAGGTTATGGTGTTTTCTCATAGCTACTCAGATCTTGATAAAGTTTATAAATACATTGCCAATCAAGAAGAACATCATAAAAAAATTTCTTTTCAAAATGAGTATCAAGTGTTTTTGAAAGAATTCAATATTGATTTTCAAAAGCAATTTACTATTCATGAGCCGATTTAATTACATGTATCGAGCCTACGGCTCTCCAATTTATTAGTCTTTCCACCACGGATTAAAATCCGTGGTTAATATAGCTTACGTGCCTATGGCACTTGGCGGGTTTTTTACAACTGTAGGCTGTTTCTAACTGCAGGATTTTAAAGAACCGTAGGTTCGACTCATTTATTAACTTCGGGTTTCAACCCGAAGTATGAGTATAAATTGAAATTCGAGAGCCGTAGGTTCGGCACATATGATTGTTCACTTATTACTTTGGGCAATTTTATTTAATTCTATACCTTTATCAGAAACTATAAGCCAATCTTATGCCTACATTTCTACCTATTTCATCTGCAAAGTATCTTAGTCTATCCAGGTAATCGCGATATCGGGTATTGAATAAATTTTCTACTGAAATAGTACACTTCACCCTTGAATTGATATTAGTATTCAATTCCAAATTTGCCAGTGAATAGCCATCTGGCGGAGGCAGGAAGTCCTGACTCAGATCAATATTATTTTGGCGAAAGACATTTTTATACGTAAAACTAATATTGGTATTTTTGAATACTTTTCCTTCAGTGAAATCGTATTGAATTTGATTACTAACTGTATTGGCGGGCATATAGATCAATCCCTGCTGATTTTTGCTATCTCTTCCATTGAGGTAAGAATACTTGACAATCCATTTTAAATGATTGCTTGGCTCATAAGATGCTTGAAGGTCTAATCCACTCAAATTAGCATTTGTTTGATTGTATGTGTAGACCGGAAATGCCCCTCTAACTGTCAATCGCAATTCCTTTTCAGGTTTTAGATAAATATAATCCCTGATATGCTGATAGTAAAGCTGGGCCTGCAAATAAAATTTGGTATTGACTTTAAGTTCATTAGATAAAATAGTCTTGAATGATTTCTCTTTTTTAAGATCCGGGTTGCCTTCCTCGATCCCACTTACTCCCTGGTGTAAACCATTACTATACAATTCATTTATTTCGGGAGAGCGCACCACATATCCTGTGTTTAAAGCAATTTTGAAATCTTCGGAGATATTATATTTTGCACCACCAGCTAAATTAATATTAAAAAAATCATGAGTATATTTTTCAATGGTCCTCGGATAGGTGCGACTGATAGTAGGTGCATACAAGTGATTATAATCCATGCGCACCCCAGCTTCGTAATTTATTTTATTGTTCAGTCCTTCTAAAATCAAATAGCTGCCGGTTCTGGCAGAGATATAATCAGGTATCAATGGGAGGGTGCCTGTGCCCGGATTATTTTTATTGGTAGTTATATTAAATTGAATTCCAGATTTCAAATGATTTTCATGTGAATATTCTTTATGCATCAATGCTTCGAAAAAATGGGAAAATTGTTTCAGACTCAGTGCCGGAATAGTACTCCGATCGCCTCGTCGCACATCATATTCTTTTCTGTTATTTAATTGACCACCATAGTTAAATTGAAATATAAGCCGATCATTTTTTTGCCACTTATTTTCAATTTTTATCAACTCGTGATTTACTTCTTGCCGGGGAGCTTGTATATGATATGTAAACTGATCAGTTGTAAAGAATGGTTCTTCGCGCGTAAGGGCTTGCTCCAAATCAGTGACATTGCCAATATGCGAGCCTCGTAGAATACCAATATTTGTATTAAACGATGAAGCTTGAAGGTCTGTGGACCATTCTGGAGAGAATTTTTTATGCACCTGCACTCCCAGATTCCATTCATTTTTTCCTGTGTTGCTCAGGTAGTAATCCGGTGCATGAGTATCTCCAGATTTCTTCAATGTACCTGCTATTTTCCAGGAGAGTTGATCATTAAACTGTTGCATTTTTGCGTTGAACGTGTGGCCTCGCCCATTGGTCTGATATACATAATTGACCAAGCCATGCAGATGTGGATCTTCCTCTATGGGGCTATTTTCTATCATTACAATACTGCCCAATCCGTTTCCTCCATAAGCCAACGATGCGCATCCTTTGATCACACTGATATGGTCTGAAAGGAAGGGATCTATCTCCGGAGCATGATCATTTCCCCACTGCTGGCCAGCTTGCACCAAGCCATTATTCAGGATGGTAATTCGATTTCCATACATGCCGTTGATAATGGGTTTGGAGATTCCACTCCCGTTTTTTAACACGGATACTCCAGAAAGCTTTTCTAATATATCAGACAGATTTTTACTGGCATTTTTAAGGATATCGTCTTTACTTATCGATTGTAAAGTCTGTACGGTAGACTGATCATGGGTACCGTGTATGGATACTTCATTTAATATTTCCGTATGATGGTGGAGCGCTATTTGGAGTAAAGTATCTCTCCGCATTTTGATATATAGTTGCTGGCCTTCGCATCCGATATGGCTAATTTGTAAATGATAATTTCCAGGGCAAATATTCTTTATTGCAAAATTTCCGTTTTCGTCGGCGGCATCCCCTCGTTGCAATTCAGTGATGAAAACGGTGGCAAACTCTAAAGGTTCTGATGTGCTTTCATCTGTGATCCTGCCCTTTAATGTCCATAGACAAGATTGGCTGAAGGCTATAGATTGAAAGCTTATAAATGCTAATGTTATGTATATATTTTTAATTGACATGGATTGGAAATTCTACCTCGATATCAGTCTCACCTCCAGCATTGGAGATATTGCCTCCTTTGACTTCGGCTGCCGACTTATCGGGTTGGTGTCTTAATGTAATTTTTAAAGTTCCGGTTGATGCAGTTGTAGTTTTAAGTATTGTATTTAGTCCTACTGGATGTCCATTAGCATCTGTATCATCATACATTATGTTTAGTAATAGCCCATTTTCATTTTCGAAAAAAAACTGGTGATCCAAAGCTTCCTTTTCTATTTCTGAAGTGATATTATATGGTGGATGGAGTTGTTCATTGATCAATTCCATCACTCCTTTATAGGTGGTATTAGGTGCCAGGTTTCCTCCGGAAATTACAGGAGGTGCTCCACCAATTCCGTCCGGATCATTGAATTGAAGGTTGATTTCACTTCCACCTGTTAAGGGAGTAAGCTTGTAGGTAAGGGTAGTGATTACTTCATCTTCATTGGGAATGATAGGATCTGGAATCTTACAGGCATGGAGCGTTAATAATAGTATGATCGATGAAATAATCCGAATCATAATCAGAAGAATAAATCAGGATAAAATAAAATGGTGAACGGATAAAAAGGATTAAACCACTGCCGGCGGGCCTCTCAAAAACTTGACCACGGAAGTCCTGTCATGAATAAAATCAGGGATATGTAAAATGGCAAAATTTGAAACTATTGCATCAACCTGGATTTCCTGATCTAAGAAAAACTCCACGGTAGATTGAGCAAACAAATCACATAATTTACACTCATGTATTACTTCATGCAGATGATTTGAAGTGTTATCTGTGCAATGAGTCTTTTCATTGTGCTCACAGTAGTGTATACCTTGTTCTATTCTCGGTAGTAGCAACACGAAAAGTAGCTGAAAGGATAATATGCTCTTACTAAGACTCAAAATAGCATTCAAAGATATACGAATAAGCGCAAGCATTTCAAATAATGAATTGGAAGTACTCTGAAATAACTAAATTTTTTTTCCACAAAATCTGATTACCATTCCTTTGCCCTCATGAAATTTTCCCTCTGACAATTCCACTTCTGCCTCTGCAAGTTCCATTACTTCGTAATTTTTAAAGACCATTTTAATTTCTTCTAAAGAGAATAGCATATCTATGTCCTTAGGACCGCCAACCTTATTATTTAGTTTTTGGTAATGAATATGACTTTTACTGAAGGCTTCGAACAATATAATACCGCCTTTTTTCAAATACTTCTCAATAGATCTCAAATAATCTATTTTATCATTTGCTGGAAAATGGGCGTAGATCAAAGCAATCAGGTCAAACGATTCAAATTCAAAATTCAAGCTTTGATATTCTCCCACTTGATACTCGATATTAACTCCATGCCTGGCAGCAATTGCCATAGCTTTTTTCTGGCCTTCCATGCTCTGATCAAAAGCCTTTACATGCCACCCTTGTGTTGCTGCATATACTGCATTTCTCCCTTCCCCTTCAGCAGGAAATAGTGCATTCCCTGGTTTAAAATCTTTGATTTTTTCCTTCAGATATTCATTTGGAGTAATACCGTACACATATTCTTCATTCTTATATCTGTCATCCCAAAATGCTTCATTGTCTTCTTTTTGTCCCATATGCAAAACTAATGAAGATAATATGGTCTTCCATCTCAATAATTGAAAATCAATAATTTATTGAAAAAACATTAGTCCTTTCATACTTTTGACCGTATTTTTGTTCTTAATTAGACCATGTCCAAATAACTTGGGTTTTAATTTAATTTGTAAATAGCTAATAATGAAACGAGTATATCTTGATAATAATGCCACCACGCCTTGCGATCCCAGGGTAGTGGAGACGATGGTGCCCTATTTTTTCGAAAAATTTGGTAATGCGGCTAGCCGCAGTCACCCTTACGGTTGGGAAGCTGAAGAGGCTGTTGACTATGCCCGAGAGCAGATTGCTAGTCTCATTCACGCAGATTCCAAAGAGATCATTTTTACATCTGGCGCTACAGAGGCAGACAATCTCGCACTCAAAGGAGTATTTGATATGTATTCCAAAAAAGGCAATCATATCATTACAGTCACTACAGAGCATAAAGCTGTACTCGATACTTGTAAACATCTTTCAGAGCAAGGTGCCGACATTACTTACCTAAAGGTGAATAATATAGGCCTTGTTGACTTAGCTGCATTGGAAGCCGCTATCAAACCCAGCACTATTTTGGTATCCATAATGTATGCCAATAATGAAACGGGAGTCATTCAACCCATGAAAGAAATCGGGGCTATCTGTGCCCGGCATGGAGTATTATTTATGAGTGATGCTACGCAGGCTGTTGGCAAAATTGATGTGAATCCGAGAGAGCTGGGTATTCATTTGATGGCATTTACTGCACATAAAATGTATGGCCCCAAAGGTGTTGGAGCACTTTATGTAAGTCGTAAAAACCCCAGAGTTAAAGTAACTGCTCAGATGGATGGTGGTGGTCACGAGCGGGGTATGAGATCAGGTACTTTGAATGTGCCCGGTATAGTAGGTTTTGGCAAAGCAGCTGAGCTGGCAAGACTTGAAATGGCCACTGATATGGCTCGGTTGAGTACATTGAGAGACCGATTAGAAACCACCTTGAAGGATTCTATGGAAGAAGTATATATCAACGGTGATCCTTCGCATCGAATGCCCCATGTGACAAATATGTCCTTCAAACATGTAGAGGGCGAGGGATTGATGATGACATTCAACCAGCGCATGGCTTTGTCTTCGGGATCTGCATGTACTTCAGCCTCCCTGGAGCCATCTTATGTATTGGTAGCTTTGGGATTGGGTGATGATCTGGCGCATTCTTCACTGAGATTTAGCCTGGGAAGATTTACTACTGATGAAGATATTGATATCGCGATCGAATCTATCCGCAATGGAGTAAATCATATGCGCGATCTCAGTCCGATCTGGGAAATGTATAAAGAAGGTATAGACCTGACCCAGGTATCATGGGCTGCTCATTAAACTTTTTAATAGACAAAATTGTTTTAACTTTAAATAAATAATATCATGGCATATTCAGAAAAAGTCCTCGATCACTTCCAACATCCTAAAAATGTAGGTACACTAGACAAAAGCAAAAAGAATGTAGGCACTGGCCTTGTAGGCGCGCCTGAGTGCGGGGATGTAATGAGACTTCAGATAGAAGTAGACGAAGAAACACATACTATCAAAGACGCTAAATTCAAAACATTTGGATGTGGCTCAGCGATAGCTTCTTCTTCTTTAGCTACTGAATGGCTAAAAGGCAGATCTATCGATGATGCTTTGAAAATAGATAATATGGACATAGTAGAAGAGCTGGCATTACCACCGGTAAAAATCCATTGCTCTGTGTTGGCAGAAGATGCCATCAAAGCGGCTATCAAAGATTACCAGGTAAAAAATGGCCTCACTGTTGTTCAGGAAGCTGTTGCCTAATTTGAATATTTATCCTAACTCATAAATTAAGATGATTTTCGTATCAGAAACGGCAAAAAAACAAATAGACGAAATCAAAGACAAAGAACATCTCAGCGAGGACTTCTTTGTGCGTGTAAGTGTTACGAGTGGGGGTTGCTCAGGTCTTTCCTATAAAATGGATTTTGACAACGAGTCTAAACCTAAAGACCAGGTATTCCAGGATAATGGGGTGAAAGTAGTTACTGACCTCAAAAGCTTCCTTTACCTTTTCAATACTACACTGAATTTTTCCGGTGGATTAAGTGGTAAAGGATTTTACTTTGAAAATCCCAATGCATCCAGGACTTGCGGGTGTGGCGAGAGTTTTGCGGTATAAGGTTTCTTTATTCGAAGGAAAGAATAATTTTAATCAGGCTATTGTCATTCAATAACTACCTGTGCACCCATACTCTTTTGATTATAGTTTGACCTTCGGACTTTATTCTCAAGAGATATATACCGGATGAAAAATTTGCAGCTTTTATTTTGTAGAATGAACTGCTAAATCCAGTTTTTAAAATTACCGCTCCCAATTCATTCATTACTTCTACGGACTCCATATTTCTATTTGAAGTGGATTGAATATTTATAAAGTCTGTGGCAGGATTGGGGAAGATATTTACACTATTTTGGTCTGTCCTATAAAGGCGATTATCCCCGGGAGAAATATCAAAAGTATAATCTTCCGTTTCTCCATAATTAAAGGTTCCACATGATTTAGTATTAGCAGCATCAGACATGATCACCCTTATTCTTATCATTCCGGCAATATTTTCAGGAATTTTAATACTTCCGTTTAATGCCAGAATACTGCCCTTCCTTATTATTAATTCATTTTCATCATCAAAATCCCCGTCTTTATTCCAATCAGCCCATATGCTCCAATATTCATTTAGTCTATAATTACCAGCAAATCCAGCCTCCAGCGTATATTTTATTATTGAACCGGGAGCTATTCCAACCGGCGAACTGGTAAAATCTCCAAAACCATTATTTTTACCAGAAACATTTTCCCAGGCATTCCAGGTTATTCTATTGATGAATTCATATTTACTAATCATGCTTTTTGATTCACAATAATGAATCTCGCAGGGAAGGCAGTGGGGCCCACAATCAATTCCTGTCTCATCCTGGTCCTGAATACCATTGGTGCAGGGATCTATATATTTTTCCAATATTCTAATTTTATAATCTTCTACTTCTCCAAAATCAAAAGTATCGCAGCCACTATTGGTTTTTGAGCCCCACTTCATTTGTATTCTGATATGGAGTGTATCCGATCCAATATTCAAATTCTTTACAGCAGAAGTAATTGAAATTGAATCTACTAATCCACCAATGGCATCTTTAGAATAAACCAATTCATCTTTGCCATCAAACCAGCCATCCTTATTCCAATCTATCCAGATCGACCAAAATTCCCGGCTTGCATAATCTGTCTTGTTTGGTTGAAGAATAAAATGATTTTGCCCATTACTATAAATGGGGAAATAAACATGCTGGTCATGAAAATATCCGGTATTATCACCGGTTATCGAAACACTATCATTGATACTTACCCTCTGGATATAGTCAAAAAATGAAAATTCACTTTTGCTCACACAATAGCAAGGTTTACAATCGCCCCCACAGTCAACACCCGCCTCACTTCCATTTTGAATACCATCATGGCATGTAGGGCAAGCTGTGCAACCACCTCCACAATCTATTCCTGTCTCATCACCATCCATTATTCCATTATGACAAAGATCTACTATTCCTTCTGACAAGCCTGGCGAATTCAATATCGCGGCCCTATAGCCACCCGGAGCGAATAAAGCTTCCATTCTATTTACCTGACCCTTTGTAAATAGGTTCATACAGGCATCATCACTATAGTCCATATAGTTTTCCACCATGTCTGTACCCCCACAGGATTCATGGTCCGTTTTACATCCATAATTTGGCGCTGCACTGTTAGGTGTATCCTCTACTTCATCATCAGCCTCACATCCCGTATTGAGGCCCCAGGTATGGTAAAGATTGAGCCAATGCCCCACTTCATGGGTAGCTGTGCGACCCATATGAAAAGGCACCCGATTAGTTTGTCCAAAGTATTTATAATTAATCACTACCCCATCACTTCGATTACCTGGCATATAAGCATATCCCAAAACTCCATTGATATTTCCAACCCAAATATTCAGATAATATGCTGCGGGCCAAGCATCATGACCTCCATGGGCAGCAGACATGATCATAGCACCGGTGGAGAATGAATTAACCGCTGTATGCGTACGGGTAATCCCGGTTGATTTAATTCCCTCGGGATCTGAAGATGCTAATACAAACTCTATTTTAGAGCTTGAAGCACAATCATATTTTGTTGAAAACAATTGTCCAAAATCTCTATTCAGCGCTTCTATTTGAGTGGCGATCAATGAATCGGATAGGTTTTGAGCATCTGAATTATAAATAATGTGCACTACCACCGGAATCTTAATAGAGCTATTTCTCAACCCTTGCTTAGTATAAAATTTTTTTGAATGGGCTTCTATATTTTGCCTGATTTGCTGATAGGATGGATCATGGATTAATGATTGAAGATGGATTTCGTCACTACCACAAGATCTTATCTGCGCACTAGCTTGAAAATAGCATATTAGCCAGGCCATGGAAAACAGACCGGCTCTCAAAGGGATTGATATATTAAATTTTTTTATAATATGATCTAATACCAAACTTCATGCCAAAGAGGGGATTACTGAAATAGAGAGCTTGTTACTGAGTATTTTGAAATTATATTTTTATCCTTATTGGTAACTTCAGCTAGCTATAGAAGCTATTCGATTTAGATTAGATCAAATGAATTTGACTCAGTCAGAAATAGCACCAGTATTTGGTAGCAAATCCAAGGTATCAAGAAGTTTTGCCATGGAAAAAGACCCATTAACATTGAGAATGATTCAATTATTAAATCAATTTTTGGGTATCCCTTTTGAAATCCTGTTAAATGGAAATACTTCATTAAAACTAGAAGCAAATAAGGAAAGAACCCATCTGAAAAGTGAAGCAATAAAAAATTACTATTCTGACAAGCAAAGACGGTGAGATCTATATTTAAAGTATTCACTTAAATGGATGATTGTCAATTGATTAAACATTATTTTTTAAGCATTGAGAAACTTTTTCACTAATCTTCAAAATAATTCAAACCGTAGATAGATCGATGTAATAAGACCTAAAAATTTCCTATTATTGCTCTTATGGCTTCGGAATTTGGCAAGACATGGTGGGGCAAAGAATTTTTAAATGCTTTATCAAATATTGATTGGAGCAATCGGCTGGCCAGAGGTTCCCGATATGCCCGTAATGGATCCGTACTTGATATCGAAATAATCAATAATGAAGTTCATGCAAGAGTACAAGGTAGCAGACCCAAACCATATAAAATAGAGATAACATTTCCAACATTCAAAAAAAATAAACTCGATGATTTTATAGCTGAGCTTTCTGCTAAACCAGTTATTATTTCTAAATTATTGCATGGGGATCTTGACCCTGAGATTTTAAATATAGCTTTCCATCATAATCTCAAAGTATTCCCTCATACTTGGGAAGACCTGGATATGGAATGCTCTTGTCCTGACTATGCTGTACCCTGTAAACACCTAGCAGCTGTAATCTACAAACTATCTACTGTCATAGACAATGATCCATTCATGGCTTTTAAACTGCACGATGTAGATCTTGAATCCTTGTTTCAAAAACATGGTGTTATGATCCATGATTCGCGGGTAACCATTGATACGCTCGCAGATTTGCACCCTGGCCAGGAAGGCAAATTAGAGCCTTTCATTGCAAAGAAGATTTCATTGCCGGATTATAGTAAACTGCCTGACATCGGTACATCACTTTTACAGTTGCTCACCGATGCGCCAGTATTTTATCCACTGAAAGGCAATTTTAAAGAGAAATATGCCACATTTTTTATCCGCATGATGAGAAATGCCCGATCCGTATTAGAGGGCAAGCATGACCTGGCACAATATGGAGTGAAACTTACTAACATGATCGACTTCATTGATCCACACCTGGAATGGCATTATTTAGATATCAATGAAAATCACGATGCATTCACTATTACCCTGGGGCATAAGCAAGATATCTATCTGGAAGATTGGATGATGGCATTGTGGAATATACCCAATTCCCAATTGGACAATTATCATCCTTCCGTGATATTGGTAAAGGAGGCATTGCATTTAACTGTACACCTGATCGCCATAGGTGCCATCGTGCCCAAGCTGATTAAATCTAATGAAATAGAATATGCCATCCTATGGTTGCCAGCCATGCTTAGTAAAGAAGTTGCCTCCATCATAGAGACGATCGATACCCATGGATTTATTCTATTCAATCAAAAAAAAATAACTGCCCGTACAACAGAATTACTGATCAGCGCATTGTTGAAAATTTTAATTCCTTTATTTGCAGAAGGCGAAAAAGATGATTATAGTGAACTGTTTTTTGAAAATAAAAACCATGATTTTGCAAAACCTGGTGAACAATCAATACCCCAGGGTATCTACCAATGGGTACAACCTTTTTATTTTACCCAGCAAAAATATATACCCAGATTAAAAATAAAAGAACATGCAAAAAGTAACTTTAGTATCGGGATCCACCTCTTCGATCGTGAGGATCGTATCCAGGAAGAGATAGCTCTTGAAGATGTACTAGCGAAAAAAAAATATGCTGATACCCGATTTGACATATTGCAGTCTGTGTCCCGATTGAGTGGATTCATACCTGGCCTTGATCTTCATATCAATGAAGGAGCCCAACAAGCAATCATTATGAACATTGCTGTATTTACTCCGTTTTTACTCAATATGATTCCCGTCATTCAATTGCTCGGAGTACAAGTATTGTTACCCAAGTCATTGCAATCCATCTTGAGACCCAAAGCCTCTGTACAAATAAAAAAATCAAGTGAAAAATCAAGTGGCTTATTGAGACTTGATCATTTGCTGGACTTCCATTGGCAGGTGGCGATCGGGGATAGCGTCATGGATCAAAAAGAATTTGAAAGACTACTGAAAAAATCGGAAGGACTGATCAAAACAAAAGCAGGATATATCTATGTAGATCAAAAAGATCTCGAGCACTTGCACCAACATTTTAATAGGCAGGAATCGTTGACTACATTCGATAAGTTAAAGATTGCGCTCAGTGGAGACTACAAAGGATCGATGGCATCCGTCACGGATGATGTCAAAGCATTGATCCGACAATTCACCCAGGTAAAAGAAATTGCGGTACCTAAAGAAATACAAGCAGTTCTACGACCATATCAGTGGAGAGGCTATAGTTGGTTGTATAAAAATACTCAAGTAGGGTTTGGAAGTATTCTGGCAGATGATATGGGATTAGGTAAGACATTGCAAGTGATCACGACGATTCAAAAATTTAAAGATGAGGGCATATTGAAGGAAAGTAAAATTTTGGTCATTGTGCCTACCGGATTACTGACCAATTGGCAAACGGAACTGACACGGTTTGCTCCCACTATCATATATAAAGTGCATCATGGTGGTAATCGAACGCTTGACCATAAAGAAAATTACGATGTATTACTCACTACCTTTGGCGTCATGCGCTCTGATGCTGATCAATTGAAAAAAATGAAATGGTATATCGTGATCGCAGATGAAGCTCAAAATATAAAAAATGCAAATACCATTCAAAGTAAAGCCATCAAGTCAATACCTGCCCATACTTTCATAGCAATGAGTGGTACACCTGTGGAAAATAAATTGAGTGAAATGTGGAGCATCGTGGACTTTACCAACAGAGGTTATTTGGGCTCGGCCAATGACTTTAAAAAATCCTACTCCAATCCTATACAAAATAGCAATGATGTAGCTTTGGCGAATAAACTAAAAACAATTACATCGCCTATACTGCTCCGCAGACTAAAATCTGACAAATCCATTATCGATGATCTGCCGGATAAAATAGAAATGGACTGTTTTAGTGTCCTGGTAAAAGAACAAGCCGTCTTGTATGAAAAGACATTACAAAAAGCAATGAAAGATATAGAAGAAATAAAAAGCAAAGATCATCAGTCTTTGTTCAAAAGACAAGGATTGGTATTGCAACTAATTCTTGCATTAAAACAAATATGCAATCACCCAAGTTTATTTTTAAAAAATAAACAAATGGAGGTCGGTCTCTCGGGTAAGATGGATTTATTACTTGATAAAATAGAAAGCATCCTGGAAGCCAGTGAAAAAGTGCTGGTATTTACTCAATTTGCGGAGATGGGTCATCTACTGGAATATTTTATCCAGGAAAGATTTAATCAAACGCCTATGTTTATCCATGGTGGATGCAGTGTAAAGCAGCGAAAAGATATTGTAGATAATTTTCAAAATAGATCAGCAGATAAAATTTTACTTCTTTCGCTCAAAGCAGCGGGAACAGGTCTCAATCTCACCGCTGCCAATCATGTCATCCACTATGATCTTTGGTGGAATCCCGCCGTGGAAGCTCAAGCTACCGATCGTGCTTACCGCATCGGTCAAAGTAAAAACGTAATGGTGCATCGATTCATCACTAAGAATACGTTCGAAGAAAAAATCAATGACATGATCCAACACAAAAAGCAATTAGCAAATATGACGGTAGCTACCGGAGAAAACTGGATAGGTAATATGAGCAATACCGAACTAAAAGAATTATTTAGAATAGGTAGCTAATTGGTTTGAGATTATTTTTGGAATACATATGCGTCTACAATGTCCATACCAATTCTCCACATATATCTTATCCTCTACCCGGAATCCAATTCTATACATTTTAATGGAAAGTTTGCTTTGCAAAAGCTTTACATCTGCAAGATTAGATTCACTTATTTTATGATCCCATTGAAAATGATGCAAACCTGGTTGATTGTAAAATATTTAGCCATTCTACGATAGAATGCGGCAAATAAATGGATTATTTGCCGCATATTATACGGTTATTTGTGGATTATTCGCCGCAAAATATTGTAGGAGTGTAAATTCCGGAATATACTTATCCCCCGCTCGGTTTTAATCTGACTCGGGTATTCCGTTGATGCTAACCCACCTCAGAAGTTCAAATTAGGACTCCAAGCGGATAAGCTGACATCCGGTCCGCTTTTTAACGGGAACTGACCCCTTGATTGCAAGAAGAATGCAGTCAATGAGTTTAAAACTAAAAAAAATAATTCTGAATTTCTACCTGGAATTTAGCGTCTCAGCAACAAACCTTTCCCTAAAACGGCACATCATCATCATTCATCTTACTAGGTCTCGTAATACTCCCATAATTAGTCTGAGCGGGAATAGGCATCTCACTTCTCAGGCGGGTAAAGTCAAAATCATCCAGTTCTGTGAATTTGGCAAATTTATCTACGAATTTCAACTGGATAGTTTCTAACGGGCCGTGCCGGTGTTTGGCAATAATGATTTCTACCACACCTTTGGGAGAGGATTCATCTGAGCTTTCCATCTCGTAATAATCAGGCCGGTAAATAAAAGAAACGATATCGGCATCCTGCTCTATAGCACCGGATTCCCGAAGGTCAGAAAGCATCGGTCTTTTAGCTCCACCCCGGGTCTCTACCGCACGACTCAACTGAGATATTGCTATAACAGGAATTTCAAGTTCTTTAGCCAATCCTTTCAACGACCTCGAGATAGAAGAAATTTCCTGTTCACGGTTGCCCGTTTTATTATCACTTCTGCCACTCATGAGCTGGAGGTAGTCGATAATCACCATTTTGATGCCATGGTGCATTTTGAGTCGGCGACATTTTGCCCGCAATTCGAAAATATTGATACCCGGAGTATCGTCGATATAGATAGGCACCTCACTCATTCGTTCGATCACCGTATGCATTTTTGCCCACTCAGCCTGATCCAATCTTCCGCTCCTCATTTTACTACCTTCAATTTCTGCTTCCAGGGACATGAGCCTGGTCACTAATTGCTGACTAGCCATCTCCAATGAAAAAATAGCAATAGGCATATTATGATCAAATGCCGCATTTCGGGCTAAGGCCAAAGTAAAACTCGTTTTACCCATACCGGGCCGCGCAGCTACAATGATCAGGTCTGAAGATTGCCAGCCGGAGGTCAATCGATCCAGGGCAGTAAATCCTGAAGGTACTCCTGTAAGTCCCTCTTCCCGTTGTGAGATTTCTTCCAGGTGTTTTTGAGCTTTGGCGGCGAGGCCACCCAATGTTTCATAGCCTCTGTTGAGGTTGCCCTGGGTGACATCGTACAGGTTTCTTTCAGTCTCATCGAGAAGATCAAATACATCCATGGTTTCATCGAAAGCCCCGCTTACGGTAGAGGTGCCGATGCGAATCAGTTCCCGCTGAATGTGCTTTTGAGCGATAATCCTAGCATGGTATTCTATATTAGCAGCTGATCCTACCCTATTGGAAAGATCTACGAGATAGTGTATACCGCCTGCATTTTCCAGTTCCCCGGTTTTCTTTAAAGACTCATGTACGGTGAGTAAGTCTATGGGTTGGGTCTTTTCAAACAAATTAAGCATCGATCTGTAGATGAGCTGATGCTGCGGTTTGTAAAAACTTTCTGGTTTAAGTATATTGATTACTACAGGGAGTGCATCTTTATCTATCATGATGGCTCCAAGTACGGCTTCTTCCAATTGAATCGCCTGAGGCTGCACTCTTCCAAAAGCCATTACATTGGAATCGTCCTCCACTTTTCTAAACTGCCTTCTGGCCGGACTATTTATATTGACTATTGGGTTTTGATTTTCCATGATCTCTCTACAAACATAATCGATTTAACATATACAATTTGGTAATAATATCACCGCGGATCAAATGTATAAAACTGAGGGGAATTAAAAGTTGCAATCCATTCCTCAATATGGGAATGAAGCGAAAAGAAATGTTAGTTAAATTGTTAATAATTACTGACTATCAAATTTTTACATATGAAAATACAGATAATAGGGAATAAATAGCTATGTCAAAAATGTGGAGAAAATAATATTAAAAAAATAATTAATATTATTTGATTTCCTGCAAAAATTTTTGTAGGACTTGGTGATCAATTACTATTATAAAACTGTTTTTTCTTTGTTGGCTTCATTATCTAATTTTAGCGGCCCGATGTATTTTCCGTTAATCAAAATCCCGGCCATATATTTTCATGGCTTTGGCAGGATCAAATACCTGATCATTTGCCTTTTCAAAATTATAAGGGCTGAAGTCTGGCTTTTCAGTAAAAAAAATCAATCCAGTAAAGTGGCTGTTGCATCGTTTTGATTTACATAGGATGTCCCTAAAATATGATACATCGTTTTTTTGAATGGAGCCAAAATTGGCAAGCTGGTGTCTACTATAATTCTTGCCATGCCGTTCCCTATTTCCCATACGCCTCCTGCTTCCTTTTGGTAATTACTTTTTTTATTGAATGAGGCTTCATTCTTATAAATTTAATATTTTTATCAAAGAACATTACTACTTACAAATACTTAACCTATATTATTATTATTACCAATCCATAATTTATAGATATTTTAATAACCAACAGATTACCCTACATTTGTAAGTATGAAAATTCAATCTCTATCCATTTTTTTAATATTGATTTTAGGATCTTGCCTGCACGCACAGCAATCCAATTCTAATGCAGCCGCCAAAGAAATGGATTTTGAAAAATACGATCCCCCATCAACATTAGTGGTTCCGGAGCACAAAATTACAGCTGCTAAATTTCCATTTATTGATGTGCACAGCCATCATTGGAGAGGTATGGATGGTGCTTATTTCCAAAAACTAAAGACGGAGATGGATGCTATGCATATGCAGATTATAGTAAATCTCAGTGGTGGCACAGGTGAAAGCTTGAAGAAAATGGTAGATAGTGCCAATCAATACATGCCCGGCCGATTTGTAGTATTTGCGAATATTAATATCAGGAGTATCGATGAACCTGATTGGGCAGAAAACACGGTGAAAGGTCTTGAGAATGATGTGAAAAATGGTGCCAAAGGTTTGAAAATCTATAAGAGCCAGGGCATGGATGATAAAGATAGTGGTGGCAAGAGAATTGGTATTGATGATCCCCGAATAGGTCCGGTTTGGGAAGCTTGCGGAAGACTAGGCATACCCGTTCTGATTCATTCTGGTGATCCTGCCTCTTTCTGGAAGCCAGCTGATGAAAATAATGAAAGATGGCTTGAGCTCAAGACAAAATCGGGTCGCGCTCGCGATGGGTTTGAAGCATCATTTGAGCAAGTAATGAATGAGCAACACAATATATTCAGGCAACATGCCAAGACCACTTTTATTGCCGCTCATATGGGTTGGTATCCTAATGATTTGGGGAAATTGGCTGACTTGCTCGATGCTATGCCTAATGTAAATGTAGAGATCGGAGCAGTGATTGCTGAATTAGGCAGGCAGCCCCGCTTCGCCAGTGCATTTTTTACAAAATATCAAAATCGCGTATTGTTTGGTAAAGATTCTTATGTAGTAGATGAGTATCCTACTTATTTCAGAGTGCTGGAATCAGCAGATGAATATTTCCCGTATCACAAGCGCTACCATGCTTTCTGGCGCATGTATGGCATGAATCTATCTGATGAGGTATTGAAAAAAGTATACTACAAAAATGCCATGCGCATAATTCCAGGGCTTCAGGCAACAGGATTTAGTAGTAATTGAAATTCTTAAGCGAATTTCATCTCAATAGACATTAGTAAAAAACAATTTTTGAGCTTCGGATCAATTTCAAATAGATCTACTCCATTATTTGTTAATGCGTATTTCTAAAGTAATATTCTGGATACTAAATACACTATTTTTAGAATATTATTGGTTAACTTTAAAAAGATAATCATTTAAACCTCAGAAATCATGTCTACAGAACTCAAAAAAATCACCGACGCCTATGCCAGCATGCTCATCGCCACCTACGAGCCTCTTATAGTGCAATGGTACTCCGGGATCTCCATTTGTAGCACAGCCTCCGCTTTGGCTACCCGTATGAACAAAAGAGTGTCATCGCGGGTTGACACTAAGTTTTCTACTGCCCAAGAGCTCATCATGGATCGATCTCAAAAATCATTACCCCTCAGTCTGCGTGTACCTGCTAATACAGATGCTAAAAATCCATCAAGGCCTTTGAGTAATACCATGCGCCCATTAGATGAAAAATTAATCAAATCGGTTACCGTGGAAGGCTTTCCTGAGGCTATTCTATACAATGGTAAAGTATATCTGAATGGCATTATGGATACTGAGCTAAGAGAGAGTGCCGATAAAATTTTAATTGACAAATCTTTCCAGGCCAACCCTGAAACTGGCCTTAGACAAATTCCTATTACTGTAAATCGTAATTACTCAGGTCGTGCGGATGATATCAATTTTCAAGAATCCTTTAAGAAAGTATTTACATCTCTTTTAGTTGCAGTGGATACCGCAATTGCGAAAAAAGAAAATCCTGCTATACATATTGATGCTGCATTGAAAAAAATAGGTGACTCCAAAGTATATCATTTGTTCCCTTTTTCGAGATTAGAGGAGGCTCTTTCACCAATAGGGATTGCACATTATTATCGACAATTATATTTCAATCTCAGCGAGGGTGTGGGACCAATAGAACAAGCTTTCACCATCGCTCCTTTGGAAACATTTGAAGTAGTATATCAAACGGTAATGCGCAGAATCCATGAAGAACAGATGGAATCGGGCATTGAAATCACTTCCGAATCCAGTATCGAAGAAAAGAATTCAGAAGAAATATCTGATAAAGTATCTTCGATGGTACAACGAGATTCCTCTGCTTCCATGTCAGCTCAAGCCAGTGGTACCGTTGGAGTGTGGGGTGTGGAAGCAAATGCCAGCGCAGATTTTTCTACTTCATCTGAAAGATCACGGGAACAGACCTCAAAAAGAGTGAAAGAAATTACGAAAAGAGCTTCGGAAAGAATTAATAAGACATTCAGTATTCGTACTAAAGACACGAATGATTTTACCACTACCAATATTCAAAAGCGAACCATTCAAAATAACAGTCCTTCACCAGTGAGCTATGGTCTGAGAAGAGTGTTTAGAAAAGTGAATGTAAAAGTGCAGGATCTGGGATCAGCCTTAGTATGGCAATTATATGTTCCAAACCCGGGAGATGGATTAGCGCGAAGTAAATTTGTTCTATTCAGAGAATCAGACCCTATAGCTGTTCCGGAGGTACCACCAGGAGCGAGACCACGACCTCAGGGCGGAATAGATACAGGTAGTACAAGTGCCACTTTGATATATGATGGCAGCAGACATACTTACTTTGTTACCATTGTGATCAATGCCGGCAGTGATAGAGACATTACGGCTGTAAGTATTGATAATATTACTGATCTCGATGGTGGTGGAAAGAATGATGCTGCTCCATCACCTGTAAATGATAAACAATGGGGCGCCACATTTGATCCGGCTAAAAAAATATTTACTGTAAATATAGCTGTGGCTCCAGGAGACAGCTCTAATCTTACAGTAAATTATACTTTTGGGTGGGAACCATCTCAGGCGACTATTCAGGCATGGGAAGCTGAAGTCGCAGCTGCCAGAGCAGTTATAAAGGAACAAGCATTGAATGATCAGTTTGACAGGCAAAAAAACTTAATAACTCAAAAAAGTAAGATCTCAAAACGACCCGCCAATGATCTGCGTAAAGAAGAGCGCTACGAAGTAATGAATCGAATGATCTCTATGCTCTTCGCCCAGGGCATCGACAATTCGCAACCCAATCCAATAGAGATAGAATATTTTCACAAATTCTTTGATATCAATGGCATGTTCTTCACTAATCATCCATCCTGGTGGCGACCCCGATACACAGGTGGAAAGACAGGCCTTGAGCGGGCTCCTTATGAAATCACCGATGAATCAGATCCTGCCCCACTTGGCAGTTCATTGGGATGGGTCATCCAACTAGATGGTGATGACCGTCGCAATGAATTTATCAATAGCCCCTGGGTACGCGTATGCATGCCAATACATAAAGGTATCGAGAAAGAAGCTATCGATTGGCTGGCCAGACATATAGAAGGTCAGTATGGGTATAATACCGAAAGTGGTGCTCTTAAAAGTTTATTGGATAAAATAAAAGAGCAACGAACTAAGGAAAATGACTTAGGTATCAATGGCCCGGATTATGTGACTGTCAGTTCGACACCTTCGGCGCCCGGTAGTGCGCTTACTCCGGAAAATGTATATCCCATCATCGATGAATTCGAAGTGACAGTACCCACTGAAGGCTTTGTATACGATGAATTGAAATTGGTATAATAAATAAATGTCTGAAAAAATATACAAAATACATCCCAGTATAGGTTTTGCTCGGGTGGGCAATGCAGATGCTGCAGATCAATATACTGGTCCTACTATACCGATGGCCAATGCCTCACATACCGTGAAAGAATATGAGCTTCAATTTCCTTCCAGGTACAAGAAGAATGGCAAAGTAAGACCTCAAGCAGCTTTTTTTACTATTTGGGAATATGAAAAGGCTACGCAGAAGCCATTGCGTGAAATTCATCTTGGCACCAAGGATGTTACCAAAATAGAGTGGGAAGTGGAACTTGCCAATTATAAAGGCGCTTGGGCAAAATTTGAGGGCATCATTGGCAGGGATAGTTTTAATAAAACCAAGCAAAGAAATACAGAGCAATCTGATTGGGTAATGAAACCCCTGCCAAGAAAAATTTCGGGAAAGAATATCGGACACTTGGATGAGTTTATCTTTAGAGCAGGTACATCTGATAATCCGACAGGTGAGTCCTGGGTGAAAGATCAAAAAGAAAGCCATAAATATCTCGGTGAATTAATTACGGATGACAAAGGTCGACTGAAGGTTATTGGCGGGAAGGGAATAGCAGCATCTACTAATCCAAAGTCAGAAATCACAGATTCATTCAACAATCCAGATTGGTATGATGATATCTCGGATGGAGTAGTCAAAGCCAAAATTAATTTTAATGATAGTAGTAAAAATGAAGTTGCTTTGGAGGCCTGGGTGATAGTGGGCCCACCTGATTTCGCTCCAGACATCAGGCAGGTAGTGACTTTATATGATTTATTGTCAGACCTTTCAGTTCGGGATAAAACCCTCTCCAAAAGCCCGATATTATCATGGTATCCAAAATTGAAGTCTTTAAAGGATGATTTTAAAAAGGACTCGAAGAAGTTAAAGCTTTCAGATTACAAACCACATTTCCACGATGATATTTATCCCATTCTTTTAAGTGCATTCAGTGTGACTTTTTTGCATGAACAGGCCCATGACTTTCATTCAACGATAGATATTAGCGAAGGGTCGCCCATGCTGGCTGCCCTAAATAATAGTGACCCTTTAGATCCTAATGCCTCTTCATTTTCTAATGCAAGAAAATCCGTTTTCAATAAATTAAGAATCCCTGGAGAAAACAATAAAAAGGCAGACCCATCAGTAAAAAAGGAAATTAAATTTACATTACCATTACAAAATCAAGCCGATGATGAAAAAACTAAAGAAAAAGATAAAAACCATATCGATTTCTTTAGTGAAGGGGACCAAGTCAGAATGCCTTTACTCCTTGCTGATACTAATGGTGAAGGGCAAGAGCCTTTTCTTACATTGACACATACTCAATATCAAATGATGCGCAGATGGGCAGATGGTGATTTTGAATCAAGTACTAAAAGCACAAAAATAGATAACCCTATGGCTCTTGATATCGCCAGTATGGAAAATGCTTTAGGGGGTGGCTTTTACCCTGGTACTGATTTCGGATGGACTATGAAGTATACATCAAATTTTATTGAGCCGTTTAGGATAGGATATAAAAATGTGGATGGATATGGAGGCGGAAAAGATAAAACCCGGCTGATATTTCCTGGCTACTTTTCGCGACAAATGGCGGTGCCATGGCAAGCTGATTTTACGAGTTGTCAAAAGAATCCATACCATTATTATGGGTTTTGGCCTAGTCAAAGACCAGATGATGTATTGGTTAATGACAGCATGACACCCTGGTTTAGAAAAAATGATGGCACTGAAGGCAGCTTTAAGGATATGGCTGAAAAATGGTTTGAATTAGGATTTGTCAGGAAAGATGCTTCTGGAAAATACGTAGAAACCGAACGGGGCAGTATGCCCTAAAATATATTTGATCCGTTAAATTATGTTTGATAAAATATATCGTATTCATCCAACCATTGGGTTTGCCAGGGTAGGCAATGCAGAAGCTATGGATCATTATGTGGGACCCACTATTCCAGAGGCTAACGAATCATCCAATCCAAAAGCATATCTAAGTCAATTTCCTAAAGAATACAAAAAAGATGGAAAAATAAAACCACAGGCTGCATTCTTTACTATCTGGGAGTATAAAGAGAAAAATAATAAGCCCGTAAGGGAAATTACTTTAGATCTTAGAGATATAGAATCTATAGGATGGAAAGTATACCTGGTCAATAAAAAAGCAGCTTTTTACAAATTCGTTGCTAATTACGGAAGGGACCTTACTAATAATGAAGGTCGTCGCAATAAGGGAAAAGAAGAAGATTGGACAATGGATCCGGGCTATCGAACCATATCAGGTAAAAATATGGGCAACAAAAATGATTTTCGATTTAAAAAAGGCACCTCATCTGACCCCGGTAAAGAGAAATGGGTAAAAGATCAAAAAGAAGATCATAAATATTTAGGTGAATTATTTACAGATGACAAAGGTCGATTAAAAGTCGTCGGAGGTAAAGGCGTAGCAGCACCAATTGCAAATAAGTATAAGCTCAAGGAATCATTCAATAATAAGGGATGGTATGACGATGTGTCGGATGGTACGGTAGAGGCAAGCATTACCCTTCGAGGGGGAAAAGTAGTAAATGCAATACCTGCCTGGGTAATGGTATCTCCTCCCGATTATGCTCCGGAAATTAAGCAACCCGTCACTTTATATGATTTACTGAATAGCGCTGCTGCCCGTACAAAAGATTTTTTAAAACATCCGATGACAGAACTCTATCCACACTTAAAAGATATTCTTACAGATTATATCGCCAATTCATTTGGATCCCTTACTGCCTACAAGCCAAATTTTCACGATGATATTTATCCCATATTATCTAAAGGGTTTTATTCCCGATTTGTGCATGCTGAAACATATGCTCATCATGGCTCGATAGATATCAAAAGTCTGCTTACCAGTTTAAATGATAATACACCTGCTTTAAAGCCACTTCGAGAAATTATTTTTAAAAAGATGAGAGAGCCAGGTACCGAGGGAGAATTAAAAGATATAGAAAAAATTAAAAAGAAAAAGAAGCAATTAGACTTTAATAAAGTGACCGTTTTGATGCCTTTTTTATTTGGAGACGACTTTGGCTCTGCTGGGGAGCCCTATCTCACACTTACTCCGCTACAATATGATTTACTCAAAAGATGGGCTGATGGAGATTTTATTGTATCTACTGATTTTACCAGAGTAGATGCTCCTGTTTCATTGGATATGGCCAGTATGGAGAATGCCAATGGAGGTGCATTTTATCCGGGCACCGATCTGGGTTGGCAGATTACAAATGCAAAATTATTTAATGAGCCATTTCGATTAGATTATAATGCGGATGACCAATACAAAGCAAGTGATATAAAAGGTAAAATAGCTCCAGGATATTTTACCCGGCAATTGGCTGAGCCATGGCATGCTGATTTTACATCTTGTATGAAAGATGAAAAGCTATTCTATGGTTTCTGGCCCAGCCAACGACCTGATGATGTACTTGTAGGGGGTAAGATGGTGCCCTGGTTTCGTAATAATAAAGGCAAACCTGCAGGCGGATTTGACGCCATGGTATCAAAATGGTATGAGCTCGGATTTGTAACTAGAAACCCGGATAAAACATCCACTGATTATTTTATAGAAACTGAACGAGGAACTATAAAATGATTAAAACTGAAGTTATCATCATAGGAGACGGATTAGCAGCATGGAGTGTGTATTCACTATTAATGAAAGAAAATATTTCAAGCATACTTTTATCCAGAGAAAAATATCATTCAGAAATCTGGATAGAAAACAATCAAACATCATTTATTTCAGACCTTGCAGCCATTTTTCCAACATTAGATATGAGTTCGATTTTTTACCCATGCCACGAGTTTATATCTGCCTGGAGTACTAGTTTCTCTGATAAATCCAACGATATTCCAAGATTTAACTTTAATAAAACTGAATTGATAAAACAGATTAGAAAAAAAATCTCATTACCAGATCAGTTGATAAATTATGAATCCATAATTCATTGTGAAAAAAAACAGCAGCACTGGGATTTATCTATAGAAACAAAAGATGGCTCTAAAATCGGGATGAATTCAAAGTTAATAGTAGATGCGTCCGGCCGTACCTCCAGTTGGGCAATTCGGTATGGCAAACCATTTCATGAAAATAGCAGAGCATATTTCGATGATCATATTTGTTTAACTAAAGTGTTTAAACAGGTTGATCATAACCATAATTTATTTTGCATAGAATCTACACCACATGGCTGGTGGTATGCAATAAGTATCCATGGAAAGATTCAATTTAGTTTTATCTGCTCGCCGCATGGCCAGTTGCTTTTAGATTATGAAGAAATCTGGAATGAGAATGTGGCCTCATCCTACTATATCAAAGGGTATATGCAGCAGAAAGAAATGATTCAGTCTATGTCCGTGCTGGATACACGAGTTAGTATTTTACAAGATACTTCTGCACCAGGTTGGTTATCGATGGGCGATGCAGCCTATACCACTGATCCCATTTGTGGTCAAAGCAATGATTTCGTTTTGAATCAAATAAAAAAGGCCATTCCTGAAATTATTGCTTACTTAAATGACAATACCTATTCTATATTAGATTTTGAAAAAGAACAACACCGTTTTTTTATTAATCACCTGAAAGAATTAGCACCATTTTATAAAATGGAAAAGCGCTGGCCAAAGAGTAATTTCTGGACTGCTTATGAATGAATATCCTTACAGTTTACTTCCAAAATCATCGCTCATGATCCTATACAGCGTATGAAAATGTTGTAAGCCCTGATCTCTGGTTGCTAATTCTACTATCCAATCTGGCCCCTGAATGCAATAATAATGTAAGTCGTCTGTAGAGCCAGTCCCTAGCCAAACCAGTTTACTTTTTTTCAATCCGGCTTTGATTATTTTCAATTTTTGGGAAGCTATTGCAGGTTTAAAATTTTCTGCCCATGCTGTGATGGCGTCCCATACCATTTCTTTTTGAGCAGCATTCATCTCATTATACTTCAGCCCTCGCGGATCTTTTAGAAAATCATCTTTGCCGGTCTGTGTGCGCACATCTATAGTGAAAGGCAATGTATCTACTAATGCTTTTGATTTTTGACTTGAAGAAAGAGAATTAAATAATGATTTACCTGATTCGTTTTCCCGATTCATAATGTATTTTCCGGCTGTGATGCCTTTAGAAGTAAGAGCTGGATTGATTCCCGTAAAATGAGGGGTGCAACTTACTCCTTTGGGAGAAAAAGTCATATTGATGGAGATATGGTGACCTTCAAATTTAAACCCCCAATTATTTGTCAGGGATGGAGAGCCGAATATCCAGGTCCAGAATTTTTCCTGACCATAGCGATGCCAGATAGGATTGTTAGCTGCTTTGAGATTTTCATTCGTTTTTTGATCATAGTCCATGATGTATAAAATCTTTAAATACCCCTGGTCACTCAATACTTGCCTGAGCAGATTATGCACATTCATTCGCTGATCTTCCGTGAGATCATCCAAGCGGATGCCATCCCGATTCCAAAGTTCCATAGGAAGATTAGACCACCGGGTGCGATTAGTATCTGCATAAGGTCGCAATGCTTTTATTTTTTGTTCAGCATTCAACGAAGAAATAAATTTTTGAACTGCATCTATGACAGGCTGCTGATTAAATACCTGGGCAAAAGATTTTAATGACAAAGTGAGTACTACACAAAGCCCTAGAAAAGAAAGAAGATTTTTTTTCATTAGATGTACAATAAGATAGAAGTATAAATGTAGAGTAAAATCGATGAAGATTAAAATATACTCTTTAGATAAGGTTTCAAAATAGCCTATTTTTCAACCTAACAACATAAGTATCCTCACATATACCCTCCGTCCAACTTTTTATACATCTTTGCACCATAATTTTCGCATAATGAAATCAATCAATACATTTCTTTTATCGTTAATAGTTGGGATTGCTATTTCTCAATCTGCTATAATTTCTGGACCTATGCTGGGGCCGGTAGAATTACGCGATGCAGTAATCTGGCTGGAAGTGGCTCCAACAGTAAAGTCTGTCGCACTGGAGTATCACAAAAAAGGGGATCAAAAATTTAAAGCAAAAATATATAGAGGAGAGCTCGGCAATGAATTCAATCCGTTGCAAATCCAAATCGGAGGTCTGGACTTTAATACGACTTATGAATATCAATTTATCGTGGATGGTAAGCCATCGAAGGCCAAGGGCAGTTTCACTACAAAAGATCTATGGCAGTGGAGAAAACCAGCTCCCGATTTTACATTCCTGGTAGGTAGCTGTCACTATGGAAATCAGCCGATCTATGATCGACCTGGGAAACCATATGGCGGTGATTCATCTATTTTTATTTCCATGGCTAATGAGGCAAATAAAGAAGGGGTTCAAAAGCCTGGTTTTATGCTTTGGACAGGCGATGAATGGTACACTCGTGAGGTAGACTATTTCAGTAAATGGGGACTTTGGTACCGGGCGCAATTTGCAAGAGCCATGCCCGTACTCCAACCCTTTCTCAAGTCAATGCCCCAATGGGCCATGTGGGATGATCACGATTATGGACCAAATGATATCGGCACGAATTATATACTTAAAGAAGAAAGCCGCAAGGTATTCATGTCCTATTTCAGCAATCCTTCCTATGGATTCAATAATCAGGGCATCTACACGATGAACAGCTGGAGTGATGTAGACCTTTTTATGCTGGACGATAGATGGTGGCGAAGCGCTGACGGCATGCTAGATTCTATTGAAGGCAAACCAAATCCTGATAAGTTAATATTAGGCGCAGAACAAATGCGATGGCTGAAAAATTCATTAGTGTACAGCGGTGCTACTTTCAAAGTAATAGTGCTGGGTAGCCAGGTTTTGAATCCGGTTTCCAGCTATGACAATATGCGCGATTTTCCTGTTGAGTACCAGGAATTATTAGATTTTCTGGAAATACAAAAAATAGAAGGTGTGGTCTTTCTCACTGGTGACAGGCATCACAGCGAAATACTGAAGGTAAACCGGCAGGGTTCGTATCCTTTGTATGATATTACTATCTCGCCACTTACTTCAGGTACTCATGTATTTTCTGGCAATGAAAAAAACAATCCTTATAGAGTAGCTGGTGTAGATCAAAAACAAAATTATGGTCGCATTTTTGTCTCGGGCCCTCAGAATAACAGAGCTATGAAAATAGATATGGTAGGGCTTAGCGGTGAATTGCTGGATACCTATACTATTTACAAAAATGAATTAAAATATAAAAAATAATTACCACTAGCTAAGTCATGTGGAGAAAACTATATTACTTATTACCTCCGCATTTCAGGTTTTTTCTTAGATGGATATTCTATTTACCAACAGATCTGTTTTCACGAAGGGATCCTGATTTGATACCTCCGCGCAGATTGATTTATACGGGTAGAGGCGATTTTAAAAAACAGGGACTCGAATGGTTATCTTTTTTTAAGAATAAAGCAAGGTTACAACCAACAGATGCGGTACTGGATATAGGTTCTGGCATCGGCAGAATCGCTGTTCCGCTTACTACTTATTTGACATACAGATATGAAGGGTTTGATGTAGTGAAACTAGGTGTGAATTGGTGTGAGAAATATATTTCTGCCAAATTTCCAATCTTTCATTTTCAGTATATAGATCTCTTTAATGATTTATACAAAGCAAAAGGCCTGGATGCTAAAAGCATGGAGTTCCCATATGAAGATAAAAGCTTCGATTTTGTTTGCTCCATTTCAGTTTTTACGCATTTGCTTCCAGGTGAGCTAGAGAATTATTTAGTCCAAATGAGTAGAGTGATGAAGCCTGGTGCCAAAGCGGTATGCACTTTTTTTATTCTCGATGAAAAATCTAAAAATGATATGCAGCATTCCAATTCGCGTTTCAATTTTCGATATAAACAAAGTGAATCCTATTCCCTCATGGATTTGAAGGTAAAATCTGCTAATGTGGCTTATGAGGAAAACTACCTTATAGAACAGTTTTTACAAAATGGATTTGAAATTGTAGATAAAGTTAATGGTCATTGGAGTGGAAGACCTCTTGAAATGGAATTGGCTTTTCAGGATATCTTTGTGCTTCAGAAAAAATAGACTGTGACCAGCATAGTAGGACTTGAAGTAATCAATAAATAAAGAATATAAATGAATGGGGTAAAATTAGTAATCGCAAGTATATCCGTAGTGATAATTATTTCTTGTAACCCCAGAAAAACGGAACTGGTATGGGAGCAAAATTTTTCATTAATCGGAAGCCAGTCCAGCCCAAGACCTATCGATATCAATCATGATGGCATAGATGATATCGTTATGGGTGCTTGTAAAAATGAATACATTCCAAACGAACAGGGTGTAATCGCCCTCGATGGTAAAACCGGAACAATACTATGGCAATCGGATGCCCCTGACCAGGTATACGGTAGCCCCACTTTAATAGATATTTCAGGCGATCATAATAAGGACATTATTATTTCAGGAAGATGGTCATATCTGCGAGCTATTAATGGGCAAAGTGGCAAGACGATATGGAATTATACATATTCTGATAGCCTGGATCCAGTATTGAAATATGCAAAATTCAATTTTTACAATAATGTACTGGTACCCGATCAGAATGGCGATGGTATAGAAGATATATTGATTCAAAATGGCGGCAATCACAAAGCTGCTCCCACCGATTCAGTTCATCGCTATCCGGGAGTTTTAATGTTGATTGATAGTAAGACTGGAAAAGTAATAGCTGCAGACACCATGCCGGACGGCAGAGAATCATATATGTCACCTGTGTATTACAAAACACCGGATGGTAAAGATTTTATTGTATTCGGTAGTGGAGGGGAAACATTCCGAGGCCATCTCTTTGTCACCGAACTTGAAAATCTAAGAAACAAAAAATTAAATCTTGCTCATATCATTGCTACTGAAAGGGTTAATCACGGATTCATAGGTCCGCCTGTGATTGCTGATTTTAATCATGACGGCTATCCGGATATCGCGGCCATATCGCATTCAAGCCACATTACTGTTACTGATGGCAAGACCTTCACCGCGATCTGGGAAAAGCAATTACCCAATACAGAGTCAAGTAATAGTTTTGCGGTTGGTCAATTTACCGGCGATGACACTCCGGATCTTTTTACTTTCGCTAGTAAAGGGGTCTGGCCTCAAAGTACGGGCTCTGTACAAGTAATGCTCGATGGTAAAAATGGCAATATTGTATATATAGATTCAATAGGCTGTGCGGGGTTTTCATCTCCGGTTGCTTATGATTTGAATGGGGATGGAATAGATGAAGTAATCCTGAGCACAAATGATTATAACTGCGGGCGAGGATATATTGACTATTCACATCTGGATATTACCAATAAATTGATTGCTATTGATTTTAAAAATCACCAGGTTCAAACGATCGATGAATCGAAAAAATTTAAAAATATTTATTCTACTCCTTTGATTTGTGATTTAGACCATGATGGCTACCTCGATATTATTTACAATCAATTTTACAGTGCGGATAATGACTTACTGGCCTTTTTGGGTATGCGTACAAGGCGCATACAAACTGGTATAAAAATGAATAAACCGGTGAGATGGGGAAGTTATATGGGAAGCAATGGAAATGGGATTTATTGAAGGAATTTCTTTTTTGTCAATAAACGACTGCAAAACTACTTTGAAACATTTGTACTAAATTCAACGTAAGGAATTCAAAATGAAATTTGGTATAAACATCTCCCGAATACTCATGCCGGGAGTTGTGAAAAGCATGGTTATAGGTATAAAAGACCTAGAAATGAATTGTATAAACTAGCACAATGATATGGAGCTAAATATATTACCCCTAAACTTGCTGGATCAATATGTTTCTTCTTTCAATTTAGGTCTAAAGCAAGAGTTTGAAAAACTAAATGATAGTGCATTAAGCATGGATACTTTCAGCTTTTACACTTCTGTATCTGCCGTTTTTTCATCCAAAATTGAAGGGGAAAATATTGAACTCGATTTGTATGTAAAGCACAAACGCTTCGGCATCGAATACCTGCCTGATTATACTCGTAAAATTGATGATCTATACGACGCGTATTTATTTGCTCAACTTAATGAACTGAATCTCAAAAATATTGAATCAGCTCATTCTCAATTAACTAAACACATTTAAAAAAGACCCAACGAGGTAAAGTAAGATCTAGTAATATGTTTGTGATTACCTAAGATGGAAAAATTGAATACGTGGCAGCAACACCTGAAAAAGTAAGGTCGGAAATGAACAAATTATACCAGGATATAAAAGTATTGTTGAAAGAAGATCTATCTTTTGAGGAAACCTTGTTTTTTGCTTCGATGTTGCATTTGGTTTTTGTAAAAATTCATCCATTTGATGATGGGAATGGAAGAACCGCCAGATTCTTAGAAAAATGGTTTTTAGCACAAAAATTAGGTAAAAAAGCTTGGCTTTTGCAATCAGAAAGAAACTATTATGACAATCACCAAATCTACTTTAGTCATATCAGCCGATTGGGATTAGATTATGATGAATTAAACTATTTCGAAGCTATGCCCTTTTTGCAAATGCTACCGCTCGCCATAAACTGCAATGAATAGATGATGCTTGAAGCATTTTCTCTAAATATATGATTGGATATTCTTTGATCAAAGTTTTATCATTATTTGAAAAACATTGATTACTCAAGCAATTGCTAATAGAAGCCAAACAGTATAAAATTCTGTTGATAGGTCATGTATGCCATTCCTATAAATTTTCATTTGGAATAGTTCTAAAATACTCTTTAGAAAAGACATTTTTTAATAATGATTTTCAAGCCATTTTATTGAAAAATAACACAATAGGATAATTTTATTCAATAAAAAGTTAAAATTCGTTAAATTTGGAAAAAACAATTGATTATGAAAATAATATCATCTTATCGATTGAAACATGCATTTCTTTTGATAATCGCCGCAATAATTTTTCTTTTTTTCACTACCTGCAAATCCGATAAACCCAAGTCTGGTCAAACTTTAACAGAACTAAATTTCGCATTCGGCCCGGATGACGGAGGCACCATCCAACCCCTGATAGATAAATTCAATGAAACCCAAAAGGGCAAAATAAAAGTTAAGTGGAATGTAACTTCACGATACTCTGATGAATTTTACAAACAGATCGAAGCAAATTATACAAGTGCTGACTCCAAAATGGATGTGATTGGAGCGGATGTTGTATGGGCGCCGTCATTTGCTTCAAAAGGTTATGTAACCGATATATCGACTAAATTTTTCAAAGACTTTAATCCTTCTGATTTTCTTATCCCGGCACTAAACTCCACCTCCTATCAGCTTAAAATTTGGGGTGTGCCCTGGTTTACCGATGCGGGCATTTTGTTTTACAGATCAGATATTTTGAGTGAACTAGGATATAAAGTGCCCCCATCAACCTGGAAAGAATTGACTGCCATTTCTAAACAAGCAATGAATAAAAAGAAAATCAAATATGGTTTTGTCTTTCAGGGAGCTAATTACGAAGGTGGTACAGCTAATGCTTGTGAGTACATATGGAATGCCGGTGGCAGCGTATTAATCGGAGACCTATCCATGTCTGGTACACCTGATGAGAACCAGGAAAATGAAGATATCATAGTGATCAATTCAAAAGAAGCAAAAAACGGACTTAGTGTGGCTCAGGAGTTGGTAAAATCGGGTATCGTTCCCTCTTCCATTACGGATATGAGAGAACTGGAAGCCGGGAAGATTTTCCAAGATGGTGACGCCTTATTTATGCGGGCCTGGCCCACTATATTTGGTATATTTCAAAATAATGATTCCAAAGTAAAGCAAGATCAAATAGGTTTAGCTCCATTACCCACTAATGATAAAAATAAAATTGGAAGATCATGCCTGGGTGGTTGGAATTTAATGATCGATTCACGCGTCACTGAAGCCAAAAAAGCCGCCGCCTGGGAGTTTATCAAATTTCTTACCAGTGAAGAGTCTCAAAAGTATAGAGCTGTCAAGGGAGGTGTGCTGCCTACTTTGAATCATTTGTATGAAGACGAAATTTTGAAAGATCAGGTACCTGCCATGGAAATTGCCTTACAGGTGATTCCAAGGGCTAAAGAAAGACCCAGGACACCGAATTATATGGATATGTCTCCATTGATCTCTGGCTCATTTTACAAATTACTAAAAATGGAGACTACTCCAGAAGATGCTGTAAAAAACTTAGACAGACTGTTAACGAGTGTGTTGGTAAAAAAATAAACATAAGTTGTTTTTAGTTTAACCGGAATTTTGCATTAGAATTTCTATGCAAAATCTGAGGTGTTGAAAATGAATTATTTAGGGTCTGCTGAGAAACTCCTAACATATTAAGGAATAAAGATATAGAAGGTTAACTTGTGATAACAAACGCAAGGAAAAATGGCAATAGCAAGGAAAAGCCGTGCATCTAAACGGAGATATCTAAGTCAAAATCAATTAAAATTCGAAGGATTTACGACACCATTTGATCAGAAGTTAGATGGGAATAATCGATGGATAGTATTAGCGAATAAACTTCCATGGGAT
>JBBSBH010000053.1:0-32426 GCA_038251405.1 Chitinophagales bacterium | reverse complement strand
CATCAGGTTTATCTTTTTTATTTATGGATAAATCATCAAAATAATAGTTTATTTCATTTGAGCATCCATCACCGCTATACAAACCATATTTACAATTTCACCTACTGTACTACCCAGGGAAAGTATATGCACTGATTTTTTCATACCGGTAAGCACAGGTCCAATAGATTCCAGGCTGCCTCCTTCTTTAAGCAGTTTAAATGAAATATGGGATGCGGCCAGATTAGGGAATATTAATGTATTGGCTGGACCCTCTATTAGTTTTGAGAAGGGGAATGTTTCTTTTACCAAATCTCTATTCAATGCAAAATTTCCCTGAATGTCTCCATCGACTAAAAGTCCGGGATGAAGGCGATGCAGTATAGAAATGGCTTCGCGCATTTTTAATGGTACTGAACCTTTTACCGAACCAAAGTTAGAATATGATAGCAATGCGATTTTAGGTTCTATACCAAATCTGCGGACAGCGGAAGCGGTTTGCAAAGTAATATCTACAATGGAATTGATATCCGGATCGAGATTGACCATCGTATCGGCAAAAAACAAAGGTCCTTTTTTGGTCATTAGAATATCCATACCAGCCACTATATGTACATCATCCGCTTTTCCAAAAAGCCTTAAAGCGGGCCTCAAAAATTCTGGATAATTTGCCGTCAAACCACTCACCATGGCGTCGGCAAGATTATGCTCAATCATACTCATCCCAAAATAATTCCACTCTACCATCAGATTCATCGCAGATCGCAGGGTAATACCTTTTCTATTTCTTTTATTGAAATAAGTAGTGGCAAACTTAATTCTATTGGCTTGTTCCTTTTCAGAGCGAGGGTCGATGATGATTGCATTTTCTAATGACAAATCATTTTCCTCTATTAGTGTCTTTATTCTTTCCTCATTTCCTAATAGTATCGGATTTGCAAATCCTTCTTCAATACAGATTTCAGCAGCTTTTAATATTTTATAGCTTTCTGCCTCTGCAAAAACTACTCGTTTTGGATTTGATTTAGCTTTAGATCTTATTTGCCTGATCAAGGGTTTATGTAACCCAATTCTTTTATTCAGTTCTTCCTTATAGGCATCCCAATTTTCAATTTTTATTTTGGCGACCCCTGTATCTATAGCTGCTTTAGCCACTGCAGTAGCTATAATAGAGATCAATCTTGGATCAACAGGCTTGGGAATAATATATTCCGGTCCAAAGTGCAAATTATTACCACCATAGGCAGCATTTACTTCTTCAGGTACTGGAAGCTTGGCCAGATCTGCCAAAGCATAGGCAGCTGCTAATTTCATTTCATCATTTATTGCAGTAGCTCTTACATCCAGTGCACCTCTGAAGATATAAGGAAAGCCTAATACATTATTCACCTGATTAGGATAGTCTGATCTGCCTGTAGCCATGATCACATCATTGCGCGTAGCAGTTGCCTCGGGATAGCTTATTTCAGGATTAGGATTAGCCAGTGCAAATACTATAGGGTCTTTAGCCATACTTAAAAGCATCTCCGGCTTCATTACCCCAGCCACACTAAGACCTAAAAACACATCTGCATTTTCAAGAGCTTGTTCTAATGTATCTATCCCGCGATTAGTAACAAATTCCAGTTTCTGTTTATTGAGCCCGGTTCTCTTATTATTTAACACGCCTGCGCTATCCAACATCACTATATTTTCAGCTTTAGCCCCTAGTTTTTTATACAGTCGGGTACAGGAAACTGCAGATGCTCCCGAGCCACTTACTACTATTTGTACTTCATCTATCTTTTTATTTACTATTTCTAAAGCATTGAGTAATGCCGCTGAAGAAATAATGGCCGTTCCATGCTGATCATCGTGCATGAGCGGAATATTCAATTCATTTTTAAGGCGCTCTTCAATATGAAAACATTCCGGCGCTTTGATGTCTTCCAGATTGATACCTCCGAATGTGGGTGCTATGGCCTTTACTACTTCGACTAATTTATCAGGATCGTTTTCATTGATTTCGATATCAAAAACATCAATGTCAGCATAAATTTTAAATAATAGTCCTTTGCCTTCCATCACTGGCTTACTGGCTTCAGGCCCTATATTACCCAAGCCCAGGACCGCGGTTCCATTAGAAATCACCGCCACCAAATTTCCCTTTGCGGTGTATTTGTATACATCTTCCATATTTTCTTTGATGGCCAGACAAGGTTCTGCCACTCCCGGAGAATAGGCAAGGCTTAAATCTTTTTGAGTATTGTGCGACTTTGTTGGGATTACTTCAATTTTTCCTGGACGACCTTGCTGATGATAAAGCAAAGCTTCTTTTTTTAAATCTGACATAAAAATTGATCTATATGATTGGTTATGAAGTCGCTAAGGTAGGATTAGAATAGCACACGCCCAAACCAAATGGTCTGATAACCCATATAATACACAAAATTGAACTACCGCAAGTCCTCCGTTTTTACACCCATATGTTTTTTTGTATCAAAGGAAAAAGCAGCATCTGAAAAGGATTTTTTCAATTGAGAATCAATACTCAATGTATATACATCACCATTCTTTAGGTAAAGTACTAATTTTTTGTACTGCTTTTTATCATGATCTATATCGACTTTAATCTTAAAAAATTCCGCATTCTTATCTAGTGGCTTGAATTCAATAATGTCCAGTGTTTCCGTACCTTTTTTATCGGATCCGGCGTAGACATAGGTAAATTCCGGTGAATCATGGATCTGCAAAAGTTTAAAGGGTGACATGGGATCCTTTTCAATGTTTTCAGCATCTTGCAATTGGACTTCGTTGCGTTTTTTCAAATATGTCCAAAGGGTGGTTTGATCAGAGAATAATTCCTGGTCAGCAACAGAAAGATGAAATTTTCTGCCTTTGATCTGAAGATTGCCCTTTTGAATAGTAGGTTTTGCCTCTGCCGGAGCGTATATAAATGAAAAATTGATCTCTGCGCCTTTATCTATCGCCAGATTGTCCTTTACTTGTTTTAGCAGCGCCTTCGCTTTAGGATCGGAATCCTGATTGGAAGAATAGGTATTTGGGGATTGTGCTGAAAGGGTTAAAGAATTTAAACAAACTGTTATTATCAAAAAAATGATCCTCATAGTATTGAAATATAAAGTGCAAACGTAAGAACTATCAGTAAGATTCTTAAATACTGGTTAAATTAGAGATTGAAAGTTTTTAAAAATTGCTTTCCATTGCAAACTACCCTAATGAAACCTTTAGTCATTCTTATACTTTTTATCTCCACTTTTTCTTGCTCCCAAAAGACCATTAAACCATCTGAAGGACTTAACGTTCCACCTGATTTCACCTATTTCACTGATTCTACAAATAGCTTGAATCCAGTAGATATTCTTAATAGAGATATGGAGAAGAGATTTAAATCCCTTCCGAAGAATAATTTTTTAAACTCAAAATATAATCAATGGTTTAAATTCACAGTTGACACGATAGAGGCAAATTCACCCAGACAGGTTTTAATTGCTTCGAAGAATGAAATGTGCTATTTATATCATGATGGATTAAAAATCAAATTGCAAGAGACAAAGCCAAATAGATTATTTTGCTTTGATCTAGATTCAAAACCTGGTAATTATTTTTTAAAGATTGTGTCCAAAGTTTATTATACCCCATCTAGTCCGACACTTTTAGAGGTAACTTTTATATCAAGAAAAATCCTAACCAAGCTATTTGATGAAACCAAACTGACAGGTTATAATAACTTACTTTGGATGCACTTATTCTTAATAATCAATCTTTTTTTAATTCTTTTTACATTTTTTCAATGGCTTATTCACAGAGATAAAACTTATCTTTATTATTGTATCTATATTATTTCATTGACACTTTTTTATCTCATAAGAGAGAATAATAAATATGGAATCTCCAGTGAATGGATTACTGCAAACAGAGATATAATTGCCAGAGTATTTGTTGCCGGGGCAGGGATAGGATACTTTTTATTCACCTTTTCATTTCTGGGGATTAATAAACAAAATCATCCCTTATTAAGTAAAATGAAAACTGCTACAATAGCAATTCTGATTTTATTTGGTTTGATATTTACCATGAGTCCAATTCTAGGTTTTATGAATATTTCAATTTACAAATATTGCCGTAATACACTACTAATTGTTGTTGCTCCAATTGTATTTGTACAATTTGCTAAACTACGCACACCTCTTAAATATTATATTTTAACAGGCACCGCAGTCATCATTATATTTGGAGTAATAGGAATGATAAATGAATTTACCTCTAATCATTATGGATATAAAATAGAAGTTTTGGGACTTTCCTATATTCAAATAGGAGCTTTATTAGAGTTTTTAGTATTCTCTACCGGATTAGGATATAAAACAAAAATAATAAACCAAGAAAAGGTTGTGGCTCAAAATGAGCTGATAATTCAGTTAGAAAACAATCAGTCTCTTCAAAATGAACTTACGCAAAAACTGAAACTGGAGAATGAAAAATTAGATATTGAAAGAAAACTAACCCAGGTAGAACTTAAACTACTTAAAGCCCAGATCAATCCCCACTTTCTATTCAATAGTTTTAATTCATTAAAAGATCTGATTCAACAAGAGAAATCTAAAGAGGCTATCGAGTACCTGGAGAAATTCACAAAAATGATGCGGGGTGTTCTATCGGGCAGTGACAAGCAGACTCAGTCCTTATCAGAAGAATTAGATTTTTCAGCCAACTATGTTGCCATGGAATCTCTTCGTTTTGGAAAGAAAATTGAGTTCCATATTAATGTTATTGAAGGATTACTACACAATGAAGTGCCTACTCTTATTTTACAACCTTTGTTAGAAAATTCGATTTGGCATGGTTTATTACATAAACAAGGTGATAGGAAATTGATTATAAATTGTTATGGAAACGACCAGGGATTGATCATTGAAATCATTGATAATGGAGCAGGTCTGGGAAGGGTAGAAAATTCAATGACCAAAACTTCATTTGGTTTAAAACTTGTTCAAGATCGATTAAAAATATATTTGAAAAGTGCTAATTTAGAGCTATTCAATAAAATTGAGAATAATGAAATCATTGGTGCTATTGCCAGAATTTCCTTACCTAACCCTTAACGATTCTTATGCATGCAATTATAGTAGATGATGAGCCTCACAGTAGTAATGTATTAAGTACAGATTTGGCTTTGCACTGTCCAGAAGTAACTATTTCTTCCATTTTTAATGATAGCCGGGATGCTATCAAATGGCTTTCTAAAAATAAACCTGAACTCGTATTTCTGGATATTATGATGCCGCATATCAATGGAATAGAATTATTGGAGCAATTGCAACCCGTAAACTTTCATGTAATTTTCACAACAGCCTATAATCAATTTGCCACCAAAGCTTTTAGACTTTCTGCTGTAGACTATTTGGAAAAGCCAATTTCATCAGAAGATCTAATGGAGGCTATAAGAAAAGTGAATCAACTTCAATTTCAAACAGAACAATTACAAGTACTGAGGCAAAATTTACTTAATGATCACAAAAATAAAAAACTCGCTTTACCTAATAGTAAGGGATTTGATTTTGTAAATGTGCAAGATGTGATTTGGCTCGAGTCTGATGGAAATTTTACAAAAGTATATCTGGCAGATAAAGTGTTTCATGTAACTAGTTTATTGAAACAGATGGAAACAACTTTAGAGCCTTTTGGCTTTTTCAGAATTCATCACAAATACATGGTAAACCTCAAAAAATTGGATAAATACGAGCGTGGAGATGGTGGGAATGTCATTCTAAGTAATAGAGTTAATTTGCCTGTTTCCCGAGATAAAAAACAAGATTTTTTAGAGCGGATTAAAGAATGATGAAATTATTCAAAAAATAATCCTCAACATTGCCTTTTTAATAAATGATTAAAAATAAGTCCTTTCTTTTGTTTTTACTTTTTTCAATTTTTCTTGAAAAAGGATATGCTCAAAATACTGTATTAGATATTCGATTTGCCACGGTAAATAACATCGATCTGAAATTAGATCTCTATATGCCAGACCAGAAAAGTGAGCCCTATCTCGTGGTATGGGTACATGGTGGGGCATGGCATAGTGGTACCAAAGAGAATCCTCCTATGGATTTGTTGAAAAAGGGATATGCACTTGCCAGTATTGATTATCGAACTACCAGGATGGAAAAATTCCCTGCACAGATACATGACATCAAAGCCGCCGTAAGATTTCTGAGGGCAAATGCTGATAAATATAAATTTCACAGCGATAAAATATTTCTGTGGGGATCGTCTGCCGGTGGACATTTAGTTGCATTGGCTGGTGTTACCAATGATATTAATAATCTGGAAGGAAAAGTGGGTGATCATTTAGAAGTTTCATCGGCTGTACAAGGAATCATTGACTTTTATGGGCCTACTGATTTGTCCACTATTATGGCACAATCTACACCTCATGGCATAGAAGTAAGGGGGCCTGCTTTGGAATTGATGTTCGGCAAGTCATTGGATAAATGTGTTGAAGAACTTAAAGTAGCAAGCCCCGTGAATTATATTTCCACTGATGATCCACCGCTATTTATTTGTCATGGTGACCAGGATATTCAGGTTCCCATCAATCAATCGATAGAATTATTAGGAAGGTACCAGGTGGCACATCTACCTGTAGAAATAGAGTATGTCTATGGAGCTGGTCATGGTGGAAAACAGTTCAATGACCCTACTTTGATAAATAAAGTAAATGATTTTTTGAAAAATATTATTTCTGCTAAATGAAAACTTTTGCCTGGGTATTTTTTATTTGCAATTCAATATTGGTTTCGGCACAATACGATAGTACTGCAACTTTTATCACTTCTTTTGATGGGACGAAAATATATTTTGAAACTCATGGGTCAGGCAGACCAATTTTATTAATCCATGGATTTACGGGTGATGGATCGGGATGGAAGCGATCTGCATTATTTAATGATTTAATAGCTGGTAATTATATGCCTGTATTAGTCGATTTAAGAGGTAATGGAAAATCGGATAAGCCCCACGATGCCAAAGCATATAACGATGATGCAGAAGCGAAGGATCTCATTGCGGTGATGAATCACTTAGGGGTAAAATCTTATGATGCATTAGGGTATTCCCGAGGATCTATCATATTAGCCAGGCTTTTGGTTTTTGACCCACGCATTCAGAAGGGAATTTTAGGAGGAATGGGCTCTGATTTTACTAATCCTGAATGGCCCCGGAAAGTATTGTTTTATCATACCTTGGCTGGAGATACAATAGTGGAGAGCTTGACCCCTATGATTAAAAGAATAGAATCTCAAGGACTTGATCGGATAGCGCTTTCATTAATGCAAAAAGAGCAACCTTCCACCAGTGCACTTACTCTCGGGAAATTGATAAATAAAGTACTGGTAATAAGCGGGAATGAAGATTTTGAAAACGGGTCTTCTAAAGAACTAGCTGAAATGATTCCTCGGTGCACCTATGTCAATGTACCGGGCAAACATGGTGGCACCAGTAATACCAAGGCTTTTAGTAATGAAGTTCTTACATTTTTGAAAGACTGATCTTTTATAAAATCTGGTTAAACTCAAGTCGCTCATTATCTGGACCCATGATATGAAAAAACCTTACTCCTTTCTCCCAGAATGGCAAGAAAACCGGTGCTTCCTGCAGTACATTAAAGCCTTCCTGTTTTAGCTTTTTGAAAGCCCCATCAATATCATCTATATCAAACGCCACATGATCTATATAGCCATCTCTTCTATTTAATATTTCATGCCTTAGTGATTCCGGCAGTTGATAAAGTTCCATTACGATTTCTCCTTTTTGCATCATGGTACAAACGCCTTTTCCTTCAAGTATTTCAAACGGCGATTGCATTACATTCTTAAAACCCAGGCTTGAATAAAAGTCTACTGAAATTTCCATGTCTTTTACAGGAATTCCAATATGCTGAACTTTGAAAAAATGTAGATCCAGGTTCTTTGGCATTTTAGTTTTGATGGATGGCTTTTTGTAATGCCTGATTGAATTCCTCTGGTTTTTCTATCATAGGATAATGTCCAGTACCTTTTACATAATATACCTGAGCGCCTTTAGGACAATACTGATTTAAGACATCCAATTTCGTAGGCTTTACATCACTATTTACCAGTTTTAATGGATAGATCAATTTACTCATCATTTCGCGCTCTGTTTTAGATATCGCTGATAACGACCTCAGTACATTTACAGAAATGTGACGATCGGTAGCCAGTATATTTTGCATTACTTTATTGACGATGCCATCAGGAGTGCCTGGCTGAAAAAGATATTGCCTCGAAGAAGCATTCACAGCGGTATCATAGTTAGCTTCCATATAATCATAAAAACCTGCTTCTTGTGCCTCCGTAACGGAATCTTTAGAAAAATTTGGTTCATGTAAATTGTCAATTCCTATTAAACCGATTATGGAATTAGGATACGTGGTTGCAAGACTCAAAATAATATCACCTGACATGGAGTGCCCAATGATAATAACGTTTTCCAAATTCAACGAATCGATCGTTTTTTTTACATCTTCTTTATATTTTGAAAAATCATAAGATTGCCTTCCCTTAGAGGATTCCCCAAAGCCGGGCAAGTCTATGGCTACTACTTTATAATTTTGGCTAAAGTGATCGATTTGATTTTGCCAATATTCCTTGTTGATGCACCACCCGTGGATAAAAAACAATGTAGTATCACCTTGACCTGCCAGAATGTATGCAATTTGTTCACCATCAGTGGCTTGCAAAAAGCCTTTTTTTATCTCTTTACTCATATTGCAGGAGAAAATAATGGTAATAAAAATCAATCCGAATAGAAATGCTTTACCTGACACTGAATTGGAAGCTGGTTTTTTGATTATAAGTCTGACCTGGTCTCAATATACAACTTGGGAACAAAGGCTGATTTGGGGAGTCGGGGAAGTATTGTGTCTCCAAACAAAAGCCCGAATGCTTCAAATATTTTACTCCGCCTTTAGTATCAGTTTGGCTTCCATTTAGAAAATTGCCCGTGTAAAACTGAACGCCAGGACAGGTGGTGAAAACTGACATTACCCTTCCCGAACCTGGATCATATACTTCAGCTGCTTTGCCTATCCCTTTTAATACAAAATTGTGGTCATAGCCACCTTTTACTTTATCTATATCCCTTCCAATGAGTTTGGATTTTGCAAAATCAAAAGGTGTGTTAACTACGAAGGCAACTTTTCCGGTGGGTATTAATTCATCATCAACTGGCGTGTACATTTCTGCATTGAGCATAAGTTCATGATTCAGGATAGTAGCTTCTTTTCCTGCTGAAAGATTAAAATAAGTATGGTTAGTAAGATTTATCGGGGTGGCTTTATCGGTGGTGGCTGTATAATCAATCACTAATTGATTGTCATCGCTAATAATATACTTTACGGTAGCGGTGACAGTACCAGGGAAGCCTTCTTCACCATCAGGACTTATCAATTGAAAAACCAGCATGCTATCTGAAGCATCAATTGTCTTCCATACTTTTTTATCAAATCCTTTTATACCCCCATGTAAGGTATTTCTGCCATTATTAGCAGCCAATTTATAGATAACGCCATCGAGTGTAAAACTAGCTTTGGCAATTCTATTGGCATACCTTCCGACTAAACAACCAAAAAAAGGATTCCCTTTTTGTTTATAGCCTTCCAATGTATTGAAACCCAACACTACATCTCCAGGATTTCCTGCTTTGTCAGGGACTATAATATTGGTAATATATCCACCATAATTAGTTATGCGCACCTCCATTTTGTTATTATTCTTTAAAGTATAGAGCATAGCCGAATCCTGGTCTGCCATTCCAAAGAAAGAAGTCACCAAATGAGGGCGGGGAGAACTATTTGAAGCCATAGGAGGGACAGGTATTGGGATTTCCACTTGGGGAAGATCAGACTTATTACCAGAGGTGCTTTTACAATTTGAAAGGAACAAAGTGAAAAGGAATAAACTTATTGAAAATGTCAAAAATTTCATTGGGCAGGCTGTTTTAAACGCAGTGAAGATAAAAAAAGAGCCTGTTAATTCAGTTATGTTATTTAGCTTATTTTTGAATCCTCAAAATCATGCAAGAAGATCCATTCGCAGCTTTGCGAATAAAAGAATTTCAGTATTTCATTTTTGGTAGATTATTCTTTATCACTGGTCTCCGTATGATGTCTACGGTAGTAGCATGGTGGATTTACGAAGTAACAGGGGATCCGTTAGCCATAGGGTTGATAGGCCTGGCTGAAGTAATTCCCGCAGTTGGTCTCGCCCTGTATGCAGGTCATGTGATAGACAATAGCGATCGTACTAAAATATTGAAGTTGGGAGTAGCAGCGTACGCATTGGTTATCTTATTAATCGTTTTGCTCTCTACTTCTTTGATTCAAGATCATTTTTCTCAACATCAATGGGTCATTGGATTATATGCCCTGATATTTATTACTGGCGCCATCAGAGCGTTTTCAGGTTCCGCTTTTCATGCGCTTATTGCTCAGTTGATCCCATTTGATCTGCTTCCCCGGGCCATTATCATCAATAGTGGTACATTTCTTACTGCTTCTATAACAGGTCATGCTATTGGTGGATTATTAATAGCACTGATAGGTATTACCAATACTTTATTGATTTCGTTCTTACTAGTAGCTGCTTCCACCTTAATATTATTTAGAATACAAGCGCGACCGATGCAGGGGCCTAAAGCATATTCCAGAGCCTGGGAGAGTGTAAGAGAGGGTTTGGCATTTGTATTTAAGACAAAAGATTTGCTGGCATCTATGACACTTGATCTTTTTGCAGTATTGTTCGGTGGTGCTGTAGCTATGATACCAGCCTTTGCAAAGGACATATTGCATGTAGGTCCTGCTGGATTTGGATGGCTAAATGCAGCCTCTGATATCGGGTCTATGATCACTGTCATCAGTCTTACCCTGCGACCATTAAGAAAACAACAGGGGAAGACCTTGATGTATGCTGTAGCAGGATTTGGAGTGGCCATTATTGTTTTTGGAGTTTCAAAATCCTATTTATTATCATTTGTAGCATTATTTATGAGCGGTTTACTGGATGGTATCAGCACCATTATCAGGGGCACAATAGCTCAGGTAAAAACACCTCATGAACTTAAAGGCAGAGTAATGTCTGTCAATTCCATTTTTATAAGTTCTTCTAATGAATTTGGTCAGTTTGAAAGTGGAATAGCAGCAAAACTACTGGGTTTGGTGCCTTCTGTGATTTTTGGTGGAAGTATGACCTTGATCGTAGTGATTGGGAGCTGGTTTAAGGCTAAGCGTCTAAAGGAATTGGAATACTAAGGAAATTTTAATCTTTGAAAAATCTTTTATTAAATTAAATCTAATATTCATTAACTTCAAGAGTTTGAAATGAAAAGATTTAAATTAAATTAGGATTGACAATAATTTAAAGAATATTATTGGTTGAGCCTTTTCTCAAAGGCATTCACGAGTTTATTGAAATTGAAAGCGGGTTTTTATAAAATTTAAATCTAATGGTGTAGGATGATGTGAAAAATTTTTTGAAAATTTTATTCACTCTATATATTCATCTATATGAAGGCCTTCTTTGAAATTTTTTTTGTATACCTCCTGGTTTATACAAGCTTAATCATTTTTGTTACAATTCCTCTAAAGCACCCAACATTCTCCTTATCGAAAGATAATCAACCTGAACTATCATCCAATGAAATAAATAAGGCTCCTAACTCTGTTTGCGACAGTGTATCTTTTCTTGTAGAAAATCTTCGGACCGTCCCTCCATCTTGCATTTTTAGATTAACCATCGATAATAAACTCAAAAACGCAATAACTCAAATCAAATTAGATATTGGCACGGCTACCTTTACAAATATTCAGGTAGATAATAATTCGGGATGGATAATAAGTCAAACTTTGCAAAAAGATCTTTTACTATCGCATTCTTCAGGATTTATTCCGATTGGCGTTAATTCACCATTGACCTGGAATCTTGTTGGAGGCAATAATCCAGATCAAATGATTATAAGTTTTAGCTATTCAGCTCTCGGTACTACCGGATCTTGTTCTGTTAATCAGACCCTTTGTTCTGATGCTTCCCCTTGCAAAGCAGCTTATATATTTCAAAATATAGGCAATTGTGGTAATTTTCAATTTACCAACCAGTCGACAGGAACTGCTCCTTTTACCTATTCCTGGAATTTTGGTGATCCAGGCAGTGGAGTCAACAATATTTCGACTATTCAAAATCCTATACATCAATTCAGTAAATGCGGAGACTTTATTGTTTGTCTTAAGCTTACAAGCCTTGGTTGTACTGATTCTATTTGCAAGACCCTTACATTTTTTGATAATGTAAAACCAATAATTACTTGTCCGCTAAATCTTACCTTTCAATGCAATACCAATATAAATCCTCCGGCAACCGGCGTGGCGACAGCTACAGACAATTGTACTCCTACTAATGCTATAGTGATTACAAGCTCTGATGTTAGTACGGGCACTTTGCCCTGCAATGCCACAATTCTCAGAACCTGGCAAGCAAAAGACGCTTGTGGTAATATCTCCACTTGTGTACAGACTATAATTATCAGGGACAATACTGCTCCAACCATAACCTGCCCACCCAATCAAAGCCTCCAATGCAATACCAATATAAATCCTCCTGCAACGGGGGTGGCAACATCTACAGACAATTGCACGCCTACTAATGCTATAGTAATTACAAATTCTGATATCACTACAGGTACTTTGCCTTGTAATGGCAATATATCCAGAACTTGGCAAGCAAGAGATGACTGTGGAAATATCTCTTCTTGTATTCAAACAATTCTTGTCCATGACACTATAGTGCCCATCATTAAGTGTCCTTCAAATACAACAGTAAATACTAATCCGGGAGCCTGCTTCTACACCGGTAATTTGCCACAACCAACTGCGACGGACAATTGCGATCAAAATTTAGACTTTATTTGTTCTTTACTTACTACAGGTAGTTCTATTCTCATCAATGCCCAGACACCGTTTCCTAAAGGAGTAAACAATATCACTTGTTTTGCAAAAGACGATTGTGGTAATCAAAGCCAAAATTGCAATTTTACTTTAACAGTGATAGACAACCAACCTCCTACTATCACTTGCCCTGGAAATCAGACCGTATTGGGTACTTTAAATGCACAGGGGATATGTAAGGCGATAGTCAATAATATTCCTCCTTTAGTTACTGATAATTGTACAATGACTACTGTAAATTATTCCTTGGCTGGTGCTACTTCAGGGCAAGGAATTGCGGATGCCAGTGGAATTAATTTTATGCAAGGCCTGACTAGTATTACATATACAGCTACAGATATGGGTGGAAACACAAAATCCTGCAGTTTTACCATTACTGTAAATTGTCCGCAACCGGCTAATTGTTGTCCTCCTGGAACTGTACAAGGACCTGAGTTGGTGATAAATGGTGATTTTACATTAGGTAATACAGGATTTACTGCCCCCTGTTTCAATTATATTGCTCCTTCTATCATAGCAAATACAGGTAACTACTCTGTATTGCCTGGTAATTTGGTTCCTGTGGCCAATACTCAATGGGCTTGTCTCGATCATACTACCGGGTTGCCAGCAGGCCAAATGTTGATAATAGATGGCGCAAGTTCAATTTGTAATATTGCCTGGCAACAACAAATTCCTGTGACTCAAGGCTTACAATATGCTTTTTGTGCTTTTATTAATAACCTGATAATACCTTCAAAAAACTTTGACGATCCAATAGTTGAATTATGGATAAATTCTGTAATAGTAGCCACCATAAATCCGGCTGAATTACCAGACCAATGGATATCCATCAATGCTTTGTGGATTGCGACATCAGGCACTGCCCTCCTGGAAATAAGACTTGGCGCCACTACTGTAGTGGGAAATGATTTTGCTGTAGATGATATTAGTTTTCGCTCTTGTGGAGGCCCCTGCGCTAATAATTTAGTACCCAATCCAAGCTTTGAATCTTATATAACTTGTCCAACAAATGTCTCTCCTCCATTTACCGCTTCCATTTGGACATTGCCCACCGATGGAAGTGCCGATTATTACAATAGTTGTGCCATTCCCAGTACGAATGTTAGTACTCCAACAAATTCTTTTGGTACTCAATTGCCTCATACAGGTGCGGGTTACGCGGGAGTTATATTACGGCCTTCCAATATATACAGAGAATACCTCGAAGTTCCATTGACAGCTCCATTAGTAGCCGGAAAAATGTACCAGGTTTCATTTTATGTAAGTCTTGCTGATCAGGCTCAATGGGCCATTGATAAAATTGGAGCCTATCTTTCGAATGGCATCGTAGGACCAATATCGGGAACTCCGGTCCTCTCATTAGTTCCTCAGGTCTCCAACCCAAATGGAAATTTTATTACGAATAAGACTATATGGACCTTAATCAGCGGAAACTATATGGCAACCGGAGGAGAATCCTATTTACTAATTGGTAATTTTTATGATAATTTAACGACAATACCGATACAGGGACTTGGCGGGTTTTATCCTGGTTCATATTATTATATAGATGATGTCACTGTATGTGAAAATTGTATCGCATCTTCTTGTGATTCATGTTGTGCAAAGCCTGCTACTTTCAATGCTTTGGTCAACCAGGGTTTTACCGTGATTAAGCAAGATTGTAGTGTGACCGTTAATGCCCCTCAATTTGACAGTTGCTACTTTTTTAGTACGCCTCCTGTAGTAGATGGAGGGTTTGCATCTCAGATCATCACTAACCCCAATGGATCATGGACATTTAATTTTACGCAAAGTGGTACTCACCAGATTTGTGTAACGGTATTTGATGCTTGCCAATCAAAGCAAATGTGTACAACCGTAAAAGTAGATTGCTCAGCATCGTATTGCGATAGCATTTCTACCTGGATGGAATCATTAAAGACTATACCTCCAGCTTGTTGTTATCGGTTACACATCAATAATCAGGCAATAAATAAATTCATAGAAATACCAATCGATTTAAAGACTGCAACTTTCAGTAATATTTCTGTCGATAATATAAATGGTTGGATTATGAGTCAATCCGGTCCGGGTAGTATCATTTTAAAACATGCCTCTGGCTTTATTCCTGTTGGCAATTTTACACCTATCAGCTGGTGCATACTGTCTGGATCTAACCCTGATACAGCTATTGTAAAGCCTTCCTATTTGATTGGACATACAAAAGTATCCTGTGATACGAGTTTCGTATTCTTCTGTCCTCCTCAACCAGATACTACTTGTGGCATTTTTTGCAAAGCAGATAGTATTATATTAAATACAGGAATGAATCATTCCACAGGTCAATTCTATAATAATGGAAGCCCTGATGCATACTGGTCTCTTATACAAACGCCCTACACCAATGTAACCGTGCCAAGACCACCGACAGTAGTTGCTACTCCGTGGTATTGGAATGATCAGCCCTCTTCTTTTCAACCCTGCTCTAAATGGATTACTTTATATTCCAACAGCTATTATCATGGCGGTGGTAATTTTGTATTTACACGATGTTTTTGTATTTGCAAAGATGGAGCCATGACTCAAATACATTTGAGTGTCCTTGCCGACAATGCAGTAAATTTCACATTATGTGATAGCTCAGGGACTAATTTAGTCGGTTTGTTATCTATACCGTCTTCGGCGAATCCATTTTATTTGCCGGCACATGATACCGTTATAAATTTGATTTTAAACAAAGGCAAATATTGTATCAAAGCAAGTGTATCTAATTTTTCTGGATCTCCTATGGGACTCAATATATGTGGAAGTATCAAAGGAGATGGATTGGTAAAAGAAATTTGTTGTGAGCCTTCGTCTATAACAGGAGTAAAATATGTAGATACTGCTTGTACTGCGATTCCATATAATGGATCACAACAAACGTTACAAGGCTGGCAGATTGTACTCTGCAATAGCATTACAGGCTTAGCTCTTGATACAGCAATAACAGATCAGAGCGGATCTTACAGCTTCGGCCCATTATTGCCTGGTGTGTATACGGTGAAAGAAATCAACCAAACAGGTTGGGTCCCATCTCTCCCCTCTACCGGCAGTTCATCGTTTTTCCTTGGTGCTAATCAGGTAACCCAGGTTAATTTTGGAAATTGTCCTCCGGAAATCGATAGCTGTTGTAAAGACAAAAAAGCTTTTATACTGGCAGTAATAAATGCTATTTCTATCAGTCAAAAGGATTCACTTTGCAAGGCTAAAATCATGATCAGAGGATTACCTCCCTGTGATTCTATTCTACAGATCAGTTGGGGCGATAATCAAATAGATCACGGACCTTTTTCCAACGGAATGTATATGCATAACTATAATCAAAGTGGCAGTTATACGATTACTATTCCTGTTTCTGCATTTGATAGCAATGGAAAATCGTGTTTTGACACCCTGTTGAGAATTCCGATTGATATTCATTGTCAATGTGAATGTGGGAATTATGCATTAAACCTGGCGCAAAATGGCTTGACAGTTCCTGTACATTGCAATGATTCGATTGTTCTTGGTTGCCCTTCTGCAGGTTATATAAATTTAAACGGTAGTTTTTATTGTGCCGGTGATTCTTGCAGTACACCTTCGATCACCTGGTCATTCTCCGGAGGAGGAATAAATCTTAATGGCAATACATCAGCAGGAAATATTTTAATTAATCTTCCTGCACCACTCCCAGGAGGAACTTATACCTTAAACCTTCAAACTTTTTGCGGTATGCAAAAATGTACTTGCAAAATTACTTTGATCCAACGCTCTTGTTCAACAAGCGATACCTGTTTATCATTTTGCAATGGTACTTCCTGGACTCAGCTCAATACTTCATGGATTCAGGATATGGTAGTTTATCAAGGGAAATTAATTGCAGCCGGTTCATTTAATACCATTGGCAATCCACCTGTCCCTGCTAATAATATCGCATCCTGGGATGGAACTTCCTGGTCGGCTTTGACAGGAGGAGGTCTGAATAATATAGTGAATGATATAGAAGTCCATAATGGTATATTGTATGCTGGAGGGGAGTTTACTCTGGCGGGCAATACACCGGTAAATAAAATTGCCTCGTGGAATGGAAGTACCTGGTCTGATATTCCACAAGGAGGAATTAACGGATCTATTACGAATGTAGATGCTTTACTTTCAAGTCCCTGGGGCCTGGTCGTTGGTGGCAGATTTAATTCAGTGGGTACTAGTCCCGTTACTGCCAACAATATTGCCCGATGGAATCCCGGACCCGGATGGGCTACCTTCGGGAATGGATTTAATGGTCCCGTATTTGCCTTATCACATTTTAATGGAAATGTTATTGCCGGTGGAAACTTTGATAATTCACCTGGAGGGTTTAACAATCTTGCTATCTGGGTAGGGTATTGGACTAAAGTCGGTGGAGGAGGTGCAGTAAATGTAAATTCAACTTTACCTACTTCTGGAGATGGAATCCATGCTATTGCTACTTACAATGGTACCTTGATCGTAGGCGGGCAATTTCCAAACGCTGTTTCGACTACGGTACAGAATGGAAACAATACGCATCATCTTGCACAGTGGAATGGAGCTTATTGGACCACATTAGGAATTGGACCTAATCCTCCAGGAAGCAGTGTGAATACTGGCAATGGAGTTTACGCTTTAAAAGTAATTAATAACGAATTGTATGTTGGTGGGCAGTTTACTCAGACGAATAATCAAAGCATCAATCTATTAGCCAAATGGAATGGAACGACCTGGTCAGGTATCGGACACCCGGGAACTGGAATTGTAAGAGCAATAGAACTTTATAGCCCAAATAAAAATTCGGCTTGTAATCTTTATGTCGGCGGTGAAGTGCTGTTTAATCAATGGAATTGTTCAGGTGTATCGACCATTAATGAAAATAAAAAATTCGATATATCAGTTTACCCAAATCCTGCACAAAACAATATTTTTATAGGTTTGAAAGAAATTACAGCTAAAGAAATTTATATAGAAGTATTTGATCTCCTTGGGCATAAAGTTCAACGAATAAAATCCAATTTCCCATCTAATAAAACCCTGGTAATCAGTACAGATGATTGGGCGGCGGGTACCTATTTTATCAAATTGTATTCAATGGATAACATTGTGGTAAAGAAAATAATATTAAGTAAATAATTGCCAATCTTATGAATAATAAATTTTATAAATAAAGAAAAGTACCTAAGAAGTTAGTATTTCCTTTATCGCATTTGATCAATTACATATAATGACATATTATTAATTTTATTTAAATTGAATTAAATAGTCAATTTATACCCATTCTTATACTCATTCATCAAATATTGGTTATTAACCGCTTCATCTGTAAAACGTTGCTTTGCCTTATCCCAAGTTAATTTTTTACCAGAGCGATAGGCTATATTTCCCATTTGGCAAACTTTGGCTACCAGAGCTGCTGTTTCCATGGGACAATTAAGGTCTTCAAATTTTCTATTCCGAACGACATCAGCAAAATTTTGCATGTGCAATTGCACTCCGTTATCTTCTCTTTTATGATAAGGCTCCGCTACTTTGGTAGGTACAGCTGCCTCTTCCAGGACTTCCCATCCACCTCTATCTAATACTAAAGTGCCATTATTGCCAACAAAGCCAATGCCATGTGTACGCATATAAGGTCCGTTGTCAATAGCTAAGGCGTGCTCCCAGGTCATTAAAAAATTGTCGAATTCATAAATGGTGGTTTGCGTATCAGGCGTCTCGTGACTTAGATCAGGGTAAGCAAATTTGCCACCTAAGGCTGATACGGTCTTGGGCATAGTAGCTTTCATCCCAAAAAGTGCATAGTCAATGATATGAACACCCCAATCGCACATTAATCCCCCGGCATAAGGCCAGAACCATCGAAAATTAAAATGAAAGTGCTCCGGTTTAAATGGCCGGTGGGCTGCTGGGCCTTGCCACATATCATAGTCGACACCTTCTGGTACAGGCATTACCGGACCTTTAGGAGCTGGCTTCATCCAACCCTGGAATGCCCAGGTTTTTACCATGCGCACATTGCCCAATTTTCCTGAATGCACATATTCAATGGCTTCCCTAAAATGTTTTTGACTGCGTTGCCACTGCCCTACCTGGATAGCCCGGTTGTATTTTTTCTGAGCTTTTTCCATCATCTGCACCTCACCTATACTATTGGCGATAGGCTTTTCACAGTATACATCTTTACCAGCCTGGCAGGCATGGATAGTAATTAGTGGATGCCAATGATCAGGAGTACCTACGATTACAAAGTCAATGTCTTTTCTATCGAGCATTTTTCTATAATCTTTATATGTAGTGACTTTACTGGCATCTACGTTGAGGTCTTTCAGTTCCGACATTCTTTTGTCCAGTACATTTTGATCTATATCGCATAAAGCCACTAGTTGACTATTAGGCATATTGATAGCTGCTTTTGCATCAGCCCATCCCATTCCATTGATTCCTATTGCTCCAAACCGAAGGGTATCGGATGGCACATAGTTAGATTTGAATATTACAAATGGAGTAGCATTTGTTGCATTGACAAGTGTTGTGCCCAGGGCTAAAAGCCCCGTATTTTTTAAAAATTTTCTTCGGTGAGACATTTTGTAAAGTTTTATTCCAGCTAATATAATAGAAATGTAAAGTAAGGGAAGAAAAAAAGTCTCACTTAATAAAATGCATTATGCATTGTTCAATAAAATTTCAATTATCAAAGCAATATCTTAATTGAAGATTTACATTGATTGGCAAAATATCTTATCACGGTACAGCTAGAATAAAACCTATACTTTTTATTCAACTTGAGAGCTATTAAAAGTTCAATCCTATATCATCCAGGTAAATAGTATAATCGCCAGGAGCATTACTATATTCTTTGATATATATCGCAGTTAGGTTAGCTGGATTCCCAAGATCAGAGATCTTTACCGTAAAATCTGTCCATTTACCTTCCACCACTTCCACTGTGACTCCGTCGGCCTCATTTATACCAATGTTCACTTTTCTTCCACCTGACCCGGTTCCGCCATAAATTGATACTTTTAATTTGGAATATCCGCTCAGGCTGATATTTGCACCACCGAGTTGAAATGGCACACCCCAATTTCCTACATAATTTATTTGAACTGATTTAGTACCTCTTTTTACAGGAAAAGTATTGTCAATATCTTTAGTACCTCCCCAACCGCCACCAACCCAGCCATTCCAGTTTGCATTCATACCATCTTCATAAATTGGAAAATTAAGTCCCTCTGTGACCACAGTGGAGGTTAATTCCTGAGCAGATTGTGATGTTACCGTTGAGTTTAATACAGCAAATGTCAGTTTGCCCGATATAGTGCCTGCTGGTACTTTGACTACAATCTGAGTAGGAGATTTACTTATAAATGTATTGACCACTGCTGAAGCACCCACGAATGAAATGCCTGTGACTAAGTCCAGATTGGCCCCAGTGATAGTAAGATCTTCACCAGGTGAAATAGGATTAGGCGATAGTGCAGTAGTAGTAGGCAGCGCTACATCAAGATCAATAGAAGTGCTAGTTGACACTCCTGAAGCCGCAACGAATGTCACTAAACCCTTACGCGTAGAAGATGGTACTTTGACCGTTATTTGAGTAAGTGATTGGCTCACAAAACTGGTGACCGGGCCTGAGACACCTGTAAAAAGTATTTGCTTTACCAAATCCATATTGGTACCTGTGATTACCAGATCATTTTGATGCTTTACCGGATTGGGAGCGAAACCTACACCTTTTGGCAACACCACATTCAAGGAGGAGTCTGACTCGAAAACACCTGAAACAGTCCCTGCATAGTTTAGAAATAATGTTCCTGTTTTCGCATCATCTGGTACTTTTACTACCAGTTTATCAATCGCCTGACTCACAAATGTAGTTACAGATTTGTCCCGCGTGAAGGTGACTTTGGTAACCCAATTAAGATAGTTTCCATTAATTGTCACATTATCTCCAGGCCGAACTAGTGCATTAAATGATGTTATTTCAGGAGTCACATTAAAGTCAATCAATGCCAATGATTCGATATCACCTTCACTGGTTTTTAGTTTAATTCTTCCCCTGGTAGCAGCATCGGGAATGATGGCTAAAATGAGTTCATCTGTATGCTCAAGAAATGAGTTTTTGTCTATTGTGGCACCTCCTGTGAACTCCACCGCACTTACTTTCAACAGATTATTTCCTATGATTCTGATGGTGTCTCCATGTTTTGCCCCTGTTGGGCCAAAGCTGAGCAATTCTGTTTTGGTTGAAATGGAAGTATCTTTTTTATCACAAGCCATCAATAATGTAATCACCAAAATGATCAAACTTACTGCTGTAAGTCCTATTCTTTTATTTAAATAATGAATTACCATGTTTTGGACTTTTTTATTTTTTTACTTAATCACTTTAGGAACAATTCTCAAATTATCAAAACAAATGTCGGCATCGAGATCACCCGGGCCCTGCATTAATAATCTGCACCAATAGCCTTCAGGACTTATGCTGGGCTTGGTGGGAAATTTTGCTACGACTTCTTCAAAAGGAATGGAAATAGTTCTCCAAATTCCTTTAGTATCTATCGGTGGCTGCCATTGAAACTGATCATTGTATTCTGCGGTCAAAGCCATATTGAATCGAATAATACTTGCTGTATAAGGTTTTACGGTGTTCACTTCAAACTTAAAAAAATAATCTTCTGGCTTAAGAATGGCTCCATCAGGAATGTTTTTACTATGTTCTGGCATTGCTGATGCAGGGCCCCCGGCTAATTCATTCCAACTCCATGCTCCAGTAAATTTGTTGTATCTGATATAATTACCACTTATTTTTGGAGGATCAGTCGGGCCGGGTGCTGTTACCACATAAGAGGAATTCCACCAGCCTTCATATGGATCGCTGTCTATAAACTTGGGTCTATCATCTCTAAATATAAAATCCGATTTGACTGTTCCAAAATTTGTAGTTACCGTGATCTGGCCGGGTTTGGCAGATTCTGGAACTCTTACTTTCAATATTCGATCGGAGATTTCTACCACCTCACCCAGGGCATTTTCACTAAAAATTACTTTCAAGGGAGGGTAAAAAAAGTTTCCGTTTATAACTACGATATCTCCGGCATTGCCATATTCACAATCCATGTTAGATAGTGTGGGCTTGCTGATATAGATTTGAAAATCGTAAAGTAATGAATCTCCAGTGGAAAAATAAAGCCTCATTTTGTTGTTTACCACAGTGGGCACTTTGCTTGGAGTAGTGACAATAATCGAAGTAGGAGTGATATAGGTAGGTGTAAGATTTGCTTGCTGGTCGTTAAACCAAACGGCAATGGTATTTTGAAGATTTTCACCAATGATAGCGATTTGATTGGCTTGAAAAGCACCTATCAGTAGTGAATCTTTTGAAGAAGGTTGAGTGACTCTTACATATCGAATCCTGGGGATTCCATCGTTAGGAAGATCTTCCGTCTTGCAACATAAGAATATACACACGGAAAACATACTCAAAGAATAGATTAACAATTTAATTGTTTTCATATTAATTTATTAACGTATTAATATTATTAGTTTATGATTATGGATATTCAACTGCTGGTTTTTGTAAATTGGGAGCCTGAGCTAATTCTGCTGAAGGTATAGGCAATAAGAAATTTCCTGAATTCGCATTTATTTTCCGGTTGGCCGTCAACCACGGAGTCTTTCGTAATTCCCAAAAATCAGGATCGGGAGATTTATTGGGAATGCAATCAAAAACTTCTCTGTCTTGAGCGTTTAAAATATCGTATGCCTTTTGCGGATTCCAATAGTGTAGCGCAACAAAATCATACCAAGCCATTCCTTCCATTGAAAATTCCAGCATTCTTTCTTTAAATATCTTATCAAAAGTCAGTGGTGTGGAGGCTCCAGTGATCGGGTCTGTGGTCAATACCGGAGGTAGTCCGGCACGGGTATGCACTTTATTGAAATAAGCGAGCGTAGTGGCATCAGTAGTCGATGGATTATTACCCAATGCAGCTTCAGCATATATTAAATATAGTTCTGACATTCTCATCATGTAGGTATCGTATCCGTATCGTTGAGAGGCTGCCTCTCCATTCATATCTTTTGCTTTACCACATACATATTTTTTAATGGCGAGAAATACTCTTTGCGCATCAGAAGATGGAGTGTAAATGAGCTTTTGCTCACGAGCAGGATTGTACAACGACTGTGTGATTTCAGCATATCTAGAACCTGGCATCATAAAAGTGGCATGTAATCTCTGGTCTAATGTTTTTCCTTTGATCAGCGTATCCTGATTATTTACATCCTCAAAACCTTCATACATTTTCATCATCCACCAAGTAGCACTTTTGTCACCTCCCCATCCATCGCCATTGGCTATATCGCCACTATATGCCAGGTATGCCGGAGCGGAGTTTTGAGTGCCCCATGCTGTAGGGGAAGTGTATACCCATTGCAATGAAAATATGGATTCTAAATTATTGTCATATGGATATTTAAAAAGATCTTCATAATTTTTTTGTAATACATATGGTCCGCCATCAATCACCAACTTTGAATAATATTTTGCACTATCTAGAAAACTTTGATTTCTTTGACCTCCCGAAGCTTCAACCCCAGCTCTATTGAGGTAAATTCTGGCTAACATCGCTCTGGCAGACCATTTAGTTAATCGGCCTGGGTGCGTGGGTGTCTCCAGAAAATCCTCTTCACATGCTCTCATTTCCCTGCAAATAAATTTCCAAACACTTTTTACTGTATTTCTTGCGATAGATGTATCATTTAATAATACCTGATTATTTTCTATAATGGGCACTTCCCCCCAGTTCATTACCAAATATCGGTACGCCAAAGCACGCATAAATCGCGCCTCTGCTATGGCGTGTTTCTTTATTTCCGGAGAGACTTGAGCACCGGCATATCGTATTACATTCTGAATGAATAAATTAGATTGAGCTACTACTACGAAAAAGGATCTCCAGGAAGTACCGTTTTCAGGAGTTGCTCCTGTAGTATTGAACAATACATTTCCCCGATCGTTATACGCTGAAAAAGCAGTTCCTGCTCTAAAATCACCTAAATTATAGGAAGATTTATCATTGTAGTCAAACCACACTTTATTGTAAAGTGCTGCAGTAGCTGATAAAACTTGCTCGTTTGTTTTATAAAAACTTGCATCTGTAATAGAGTCTGTAGGAGGCTTTTCTAGAAAATCTTTATTACAATTGACCAATGTCAATACACACAAGAGGAGCAGTAGAGTTGCATTAAAAAATTTATATTTTGACATAGCTCAGGTTTCTTTAAAAGTTAACATTTAGATTGAATGTATATGAAGTTGTAAGTGGATATCTTCCAAAATCCAATCCAATAGCCTGATTGGATGCGCTGGCATCTCTGCCTACATAAGATCCTACTTCAGGATCATATCCTTTGTATTTGGTCAATGTATAGAGGTTCTGCACACCCAGAGTTGCTTTGATTCCCTGGACTATTTTTTTGTTTCCAAAAAATGAGGATGGAAAGTTGTAAGAAATAGATATATTCTTTAATCTTAAAAACGAACCATCTTCTACCCATTTATTTGTAATTCTATTGAAATTCCCATTTGGGCCATAAGAAATTCGGGCAATATTAGTTTCCGGATTGGCCAATTGTACTACTCCGTCTTTGGTGATGGGTTTGGCGTAGTCTGTTACTGTCACTGGTAAGTTTTTACTGAGGTTAATATTATTAGGGTTGGTAATATTTCTAAACATATAATTATAAATATCATTGCCATATGTACCTGTGATAAGTATACTCAGATCGAGGTTTTTATAGGATAAATGATTGGTCAGTCCTCCGTAAAGCTTTGGCCAGGGATCGCCGATATAAGTAATATCATCTTCTGTAATTTTACCATCAGGGACACCATTTGGCCCACTGATGTCTTTATACTTTACATCTCCTACCCATATTCCTTGAGCTTCATTGGTAGGTATCCTATTGCCGTTATTATCCACTGGTACTGCGCTTTCTTCTATTTCGTCCAGCGATTTAAATATTCCTTCTTCAATATATCCTCTAAAAAGCCATGGAGCCTGACCCACGGCAGTCCTTTGAGTCCAATCATTGAGCCACCAAGAAGTTCGATCTATAAACCTGGAGTCGGATGTCAATTTGGTGACCTGTGTTTTTACAGAAGATATATTCAGGCTTGTCGTCCATGTAAATGACTTGCGCTCCATATTAGTTGTATTGACCGTAACTCCCCATCCTTTATTCTCCATCGAACCAACATTTACAGTAGGAGCAGATATCTGACCTTGCCCATTTGAACCCATATACCAGGGCAATTGAGCAGACATGAGAAGATTGTCCGTGGTTTTTATGTAATAATCAAATTCAAAAGTCAGATTACTTTTGAATAAGCCCATATTAAGTCCGATATTTTTTGTGAAAGTTGATTCCCATTTCAGATCAGGGTTTGAATATGAATTGGGCAAAAATCCTGAACCCCAGGGTGTGGCTGAAGCTGAAAGTGGAGAGTATATTCCGGCAGACCACCCGGAGTTTCCTGTAGTTCCTGCTTCCAGTCTGAGCTTTAATTCATTGACAATATTCGATTTATAAAACTTTTCTTGAGATATTCGCCAGGCAGCTGAAAGTGATGGAAACCATCCCCATCGGTTATTTGGTCCAAAGTTTCTGGAACCATCCCGTCTCATTGTACCGACAGCATAATACCTATCTCCAAAATTGTAGCTCAACCTGCCTAAAAATGACTCCATAGCCCATGGACCAGATCCACCTGAGTTGCCGGCTGTCGATTCATCACCCGCTGCTAAATCATGAATATCATTGGTTAAATATCCGGATCTGGATGCAGATGAATTTCTCCACATGGAAGCTTGGGCTTCATGTCCTGCCATACCTTCAATAGAATGTTGTCCAAATTTGCCCGAATATTCCAAAAATTGACCAAGATTCCAATAGTAACTGTTATTGGATCCGTATGTAAAAGTGGCATTTGCATTCTCAGCCCATCCTATTTTATATCTAGGTATATAATATTCTGAATTAGAAAAATCAATATTTCCATTTATTGAATTCCTAAACCGCAATCCTTTATTAATTTTAATTACCATATTGGCACCACCCAAAATCTGCCTTCTCACTTGTTTGTTATCTATCAGACTTGCTATGGCGATAGGATTGACGGGGGCAAATTGGTTGGCTCCATTTACTGGATCACCTCCACCCCAAGTTCCATCAAGATTGGTCACGGGTATCTGAGGTGTATTACTGATCGAATTAGATATAATGTTTTCCTGGCTAGTAGATAGTTTCTCATTGGTTTGATTAAAACTAAGATTCAAGCCTAGGCTGATCCAATTTTTTAATTCATTATCCAGATTGACTCTTGTAGAAAATCTTTTAAACCCTGATCCAAGAGCAATCCCTTTTTGATCAAGGTATTCGCCAGATATAAAATACTTTGTCTTATCTGTGCCACCGGTGATACCGAGTGAATGTTTGTCCATAGGAGCCCATTTAAATAATTCAGACTGCCAGTCAGTACCGTCTCCTAAAATAGATGGATCCAAAAATTCATTTGGGGTAGTACCTCCTGCTACTTCATGAAAATCTTTAACCATCTGAGCATATTGTCTCAGGTTCATTACATTCAGTCTTTTTGGGGGAGCCTGCTCTATGTGTTGGTACCCATAAGTAAACCTTGTTTGACCATTTTTACCTCTTTTAGTAGTAATTAATATAACTCCATTGGCAGCCCTTGCCCCGTAAATTGCCGTAGCGGATGGGCCTTGAAGGATTTGAATATCATCTATATCAGCGGGATTAAGACCAGCCAATGCATTGGAGGAACTGTTGGATCCAAATGATAATGAATTCACCGCGATCTGTACTCCATCAATGACATATAGTGGTTCAGAACTTCCATTTAATGTATTGACACCTCGGATATTTACAGAAATCCCTCCGCCGGGCTGACCTGAGTTTTGTGTGATATATACTCCGCTCGCTCTTCCTTGGATAGCTTGTTCTACAGTGGTATTTACTGTACGTTCTATTTCTTTAGATGAAACGGAGACTTGTGCTGAGGTCAAATTGGTTCTCTTGGAAGTTCCATAGCCAATAACGACTACTTCTTGCAAGACTTCTGCATCGGGAAACATCGTAATGTTAATTAATGACATGCCGTTTATATTTACTTCCTTGGTTGCAAAGCCAATAAAGCTTACTACAAGCACGCCATTTTCATCCGCTTTGATACTAAAATTCCCATCTAAATCCGTGGTAGTGCCGTTTGTAGTTCCTTTCTCTTGTATATTGGCTAAAAGAGGCAGTCCTTGATCATCCACTATCTTTCCTTTGATTATAATAGGAGCCATGTGATCATAATGATAACTTCCTGACGCATTTACCAAGCAGGGTAACAGTAACAGAACGAATACCACCTGTAGCGTTTTTATTGTAGCAATTCCTAATACTGGATGCTTGATAAAATAATACCAAGTAATCAATTTGTCATTTTGCATTTTAATTGAAATTATAAATGGTGAATTTTATATTTTTTTTAACTTCATTTCAAGATATTGTCAAGTTTTTAAGACTATATGATAGTAAACCTAATAAAATTATTCGCTGCATAGGTATAATTTTTTTAAATATGATAAAATACTATTAGTTAATGCTAATAAAATTTAGCTGAATATTATTAAATTTTATGACAGCCAGTCAAAAGTTTATTTATAAATGGGTTAATTTAATGAACTAGATATTTCAAGTGTATTGGAATTCAAGCAAATTCATTGTTAAGTTAACATCTTAATTAATTAGTGTTGTAAACCCTAAAAATCAGATTTCAAAGGGTGAAAAAGATATATCGCATGAATAGTATGTACTACTATTCACTTTCTCAAGCCAACCTGATCATTTCGTCGCAAAACCTAAAATCTTCTGTTTCGTTAGAGGCTACGAAAACAATTTTATTTTTCCGTTGCGTATCCAGGTGGTGGAAAAACCATGCTTTGGCTTCTTCATCCAGATTGGAAGTGGGCTCATCTAAAAACAAGATTTCACCAGGTGTATATAATGCCAACGCAAGTCGTGCTCTTTGCTTCATGCCAGAGGAAAACTGGAAAATGGGCCTTTTGAAAGCATGCTCTAATTCCATCAAAGTAAGCCAATCAGAAACAGTTTTCAATTGATCCGAAGGCTTAAAACTAGTATGAAACTGAATCATTTCTGTAAGAGTAAATTCTTCCAGTAAATCAGTATAAGGTGCAGCCACATTTACATATTGATAAATATTTTCTCTTAAAATATTTTTTGAGTCTTGATAATAAATAACTGAGCCATTGGTTGGCGATAAAAGACCCGAAACTATTCTTAAAAATGTGGATTTACCGCTTCCATTGCGACCAGCTATTCCGTAGACTTTGTTTGAATTGAACTGCCTGGAAAGGTTTTTAAATACCCATCCATGTTGAAACCTTTTTCCAAGATTTTCAATCCTTATTTCCATTATAACCTATCTGACGATAACCCTTCATGATACCTCGTTCAGAAGACTTGATAAATTCAAGGATTTTGCTCTTTTCTGCACTTGGTGGGATATTATTTTCTATTAATTCCAGGGCTTGTGATGTATTGTACCCTTTCACAAAAAGATATCTGTATGCATCTTGAATTTCTTTTATAGTATCTTCTGAGAAACCTCTTCTGCTAAGGCCAATACTGTTGATTCCTGCATAGGAAATAGGCTCTCTGGCAGCTTTTACGAAAGGAGGAACATCTTTCCTTACCAGGGACCCTCCACCTATCATTACATGCTCTCCAACACGAACAAATTGATGTACGGCAGTAAGCCCGCCAAGAATAGCATATTTAGCAATGTGGATATGACCTGCAAGATTTACATTATTTGCTAATATCACATTTTCTTCCAGGACGCAATCATGCGCTACATGTACATAAGCCATTAATAAGCAATTATCTTTTATTCTCGTGGTCCAGTTAGCTTTGGTACCTCTGTTTAAAGTACAATATTCTCTGATCGTTACATTGTTTCCTATCTCAAGTATAGAATTTTCACCACTGAATTTAAGATCTTGGGGGACCGCCCCTACCACTGCTCCAGGAAATATTTTGCAATTATTACCCAACCTGGATCCATTCAAAATGCATGCATTAGGTCCTATCCAGGTATTATCTCCAATAGTTACATCACCTTCGATGGTTACGAAAGGGGAGATATGTACATTTTTACCTATGCGGGCATCGGGATGTACTTGGCTGAGATGATATTGTGTCAATACTTCCATGGTTAAGAATTTGGGTTTGAATCTCTTCTGACTATTTGGGCTGTCAGTTCACCCTCTGAAACTATTTTATTGCCTACATAAGCTGTACCGAGCATTTGCACGATACCTCTTCTGATAGGTGACATTAGTTCCATTTTAAGTATAAGCGTATCACCAGGTAAGACTTTCGCCTTAAACTTAGTGTTTTCGATCTTAATAAAATAGGTATCCCAGTTTCCAGGATCGGGTTGCTGTGAAATTGCAAGTATTCCTCCCGTCTGTGCCAATGCTTCGATTTGCAAGACACCTGGAAATATAGGATTACCCGGAAAATGTCCTTGAAAGCAAGCTTCAGTAAAGGTGATATTTTTTACACCTACCACATGCTGGTCAGTTAGCTCTATTATTTTATCAATCAATAAAAAGGGATGACGATGAGGTAATACAGTCTGGATTTTTTGAACATCCATTAGGGGAGTCTCGTCAGGGTTGTAAACTGGTTTGCCTTTTAATTTTCTAAGCTCGTTGTACTTTTTTTTTAACAGCTTGGCGAACTCTACATTTGCTGTATGACCGGGTTTATTGGCTACTATTTTTGCTTTAATGGGTTTGCCTATTAATGCAAGGTCACCCACTATATCTAATATTTTATGGCGTGCGGCTTCATTGGAAAATTGGAGCTCAACGGTATTCAGAATACCTTCTTTTTCAACTTTTACTGATGGCTTGTTTAGTTTTTTGGCGAGCTCGTCGAGTTCATTTTGGTTCATCATTCTATCTACGATCACTATGGCATTATTAAGGTCTCCACCTTTAATCAGATCTTCGCTGGCGAGTTTCTCGATTTCCCGGAGAAAAACGAAAGTGCGACAGGGTGCAATTTCAGTTTGGTAATCAGAAAGGTCATTCAAACTGGCAAATTGCTGACCAAGAAATGGCGATTTAAAATCGATCATAGCGGTCACTTCAAACTTGTCAGAGGGAACGGCAATAAGTTCTGTTCCACTTAATTCGTCTTTAAATGCTACTGCTTCCGTAAGCTCCAGGTAATCTTTGTCAAACTCCTGGCTCTTGTACCCCACTTTTTGAAAAGCATCTGTAAAATAACGCGCACTGCCATCCATTATCGGAACTTCCGGGCCATCAATTTCTATTAACGCATTGTCGATACCCAATCCAGCCAACGCTGATAGTATATGTTCCACCGTACTCACTTGTACATCACCGGATTTTATGGTAGTGCCCCTGTTGGTCGAAATCACCCGGTTTACATCAGCAGTAAGTATAGGGTTGTCTTTGAGATCAGTACGCTGAAATCTATATCCATGATTTACCGGAGCTGGCTTTACGGTCATAGTAGCCGCCTTACCTGTGTGAAGACCTATGCCTTCAAAAACACAATCTTGAGTTAAAGTGCATTGTTTCATTTACAATCCTCCTATTTGAAAAGGGTACGAATGATACTAAACGATTGACCTACCCAATTCGAATCTTAATAAGAATGCAAATTTAAGTTAAAAATAAGAACTGTGTGAAAGAAGATTTGGAAGGATTGTGATTACTAAAATCTCATTCTGGAGAGATGTTCTTTTTTTCTAATTCTCTTAGACGAGATTCCAATTCTGGTAAATTTTTAAAAACGGCATAGGACTTGAGATAATCTCTGTATTCAAAGGCCGGATATCCAAACAATCTTTGATTTTGCTCATCAGAGACAGACATTACCCCGCTCTGAGCTTGAATTTGAGTACCATCCGGAATATGGATATGTCCAGCTATGCCTACCTGGCCGCCTATCATACATCTTGCGCCTATTTTAGCACTTCCTGCAATACCAGCTTGAGCTGCAATTACGGTATTTTCTCCTATTTCCACATTATGACCTATTTGAATCAAATTATCGAGCTTACATCCCTTTCTGATTATGGTGCTCCCCATAGTCGCCCGATCAATACTGCAATTGGACCCTATCTCCACATTATCCTCTAAGATTACATTTCCAAGTTGAGGTATTTTTTTAAACGCCCCATTTTCCATTACAAATCCAAATCCTTCCCCACCGATTACGGTATTGGCATGCATGATTACTTCATCGCCAATCTTACATCCGGGGTATATTTTAACACCTGGATAAATAATGCAGTTTTTTCCGATTTCTACATCGTGACCAATAAATACTTGTGCATAAATAATGGATCCTGCACCGATCTTTGAATTTTGTTCGATCACTACATATGAAGAAACTGCTACATCTTCTCCAAGTAAAGTGCTCTTATCGATGGTTGCCAATGAAGAAATCCCCGAAGGCTTACCATTTTCCTCAAAATGAGAAAGTAAGGTACTGAGGCTTTGATATACATTGCCTACTCTGAGGAGAGTGGCATTGACCTTTTGTTGCGGAACGAAGTCTTCACCCACCACTAAAATAGATGCATTGGTAGAATATACAAAAGGCTCATATTTGGGATTCCCAAAAAAGCTTACACTTCCTGCCTGAGCCTCTTCGATATTACTTGGGTGACTCACCTCTACGTTTGGGTCCCCTTCTATCCTTGCATTGAGAAAATCAGCCAAATCTTTTGCACTCATCTTCATATAATTACAAAGGTAGAAAAAAGTGAAAGTAGTTGCATAAAAAGGATGTGGAAGAAATTAAGGTATAATTTTTAATTAATCTTAAACAAACAATTTATTGCCATTTAAGTTTTCTTAAATATATTTAATCGATTTACGATAAGATTAAATGCAAACTATTTTTATCACGGATACCGTGGCAGTTAATTGTTATTTTTCACCTCATACCATAATTGGTATTTAAGCTAAAAGGTATTTACCTATTTCTATACTCCTGATTAGATACACTCACCAAAATGAATCAATACTTTAATTTTACAATCCAGTATCTTCTAAAGTTTCGGAAAGTTCTACAAATTTGAAATTTCTGGTACCTCATCTACATAAAAAAGGGTCGCAGATGTTCATCATACAACCCTTTGATTATCAGTGGAGAATATCGGAGTCGAACCGATGACCCTCCCGATTATATCGGGATGCTCCAGCCACCTGATTTCAATATTTCTTCTATCTTCTTCCTGCTTTTCCACCCTTTAATTTCAAGTTCT